>NZ_JBMMMZ010000007.1:327093-413516 GCF_049725035.1 Streptomyces sp. XH2
CGTGGGGTCGATCTGACCCCACGACCTTCCGCGGCGTCACCAGGCGGAGGCGCGCTGACGCGCGGTGTCCTCGAACGCCGGACGGGCTTTTTCGTTTCTTGGGCTCAGTAAGCCTGGGCCCGGACCACCAGGGCCGTCGCCACCGCGGTGAGGCCTTCCTCGCGGCCCGGGAAGCCCAGGCCGTCCGTCGTGGCGCCGGAGACCGTCACCGGGGCTCCCACGGCCTCCGAGAGGACCTTCTGGGCCTCCTCGCGGCGCTTGCCGATCCGCGGGCGGACGCCGACGACCTGGACGGCGACGTTGCCGATGACGAAGCCGGCCTCGCGCACGATGCGGGCGGCCTCGGTGAGCAGCGTGACCCCGGAGGCGCCGGCCCACTCGGGGCGGCCGGTGCCGAAGTGGGCGCCGAGGTCGCCGAGGCCGGCGGCGGAGAAGAGGGCGTTGCAGGCGGCGTGGGCGACGACGTCGGCGTCGGAGTGGCCGGCGAGGCCGGTCTCCCCGGGCCACAGCAGGCCGCCGCACCACAGCTCGCGGCCTTCCTCGAAGGCGTGCGTGTCGGTGCCGATGCCCACCTGGGGCAGGGCGGGGAGCGGGCTAGAAGCCATCGTTGGCCCTCCTGCGGGCGAGTACGGCCTCGGCGAGGACGAGGTCCAGCGGCCGGGTGACCTTGAAGGCCTCCTCGTGGCCGGGCACGAGGACGACGGGGGCGCCGAGGCGCTCGACCATGCCGGCGTCGTCGGTGGCGCCCTCGCCCTCCAGGTCGGCGAACTTCTCGTGGGCGGCGTCCAGCGTGCGCCGGTCGAAGCCCTGGGGGGTCTGCACGGCCCGCAGGAGCGCGCGCTCGGGGGTGCCGGTGACGAGCTCGGGCTCGCCCTCCGCGGCGCCCGTGCGGGGCTCGACCTGCTTGACGGTGTCGGCGAGCGGCAGCGCGGGGACGACGGCGGGCGCGCCCTCGCGCACCGCGGTGATCACGGCGTCGACGGTGTCGACGGGCACCAGGGGGCGCGCGGCGTCGTGCACGAGGACGGTGGTGACGTCGGCCGGGAGGGCCGCGAGGCCGAGGCGGACGGACTCCTGGCGGGTGCCGCCGCCGGGGACGACGAGGACCTCGGCGCGGTCGTGGCCGCTGAGGGGGTGGTCGTCGAGGAGGGCGCGGACCTCTGCGGCGCCGTCCGGCGGGGCGACCACGACGACGAGGGAGACGGCGCGGGAGGCGGCCATCGCCCGGACGGCGTGGACGAGCATGGGGGTGCCGCCCAGGGCCCGCAGGGCCTTGGGGGCGCCCGGGCCGAGCCGGACCCCGCGGCCTGCGGCGGGGATCACGGCGGCGGTGCGCGAAGGAGTGACGGCAGGGGCTCGATCAGACATTGCGTTCGCGTTCAGGTTTGCTTCCTCGGCCGGATTGGGTATGGCCTGGGGAGTGCCGGGCAACAAGCCCCGACCAGCCCCTTCCGTGACAGCTGGGCGGGCCGGCTGCCCGGGCCCGGCACTCTTCAGCACGGCGGGTGCGCGTGCCCGCATCCAGAGATGCCGCAGCGCCCGGCGGATGACTTGCGTCACCGCGCGGGCACCGCGGCACTTCTTTACGTCCGGTGCATCCCGTACGTACGGTCTTCACGTCCGGCACCTGTGCGTCGGGACGCGAGGGCATCGGCATGCAGGCCGTCGGCTCGTAACGGCCTCAGGACGCGAGGACCTCGTCGAGCAGGGCCTCGGCCTTGTCCTCGTTGGTGTTCTCCGCGAGGGCGAGCTCGCTCACCAGGATCTGGCGCGCCTTGGCCAGCATGCGCTTCTCACCGGCGGACAGACCGCGCTCGCGCTCGCGGCGCCACAGGTCGCGCACGACCTCGGCGACCTTGATCACGTCGCCCGACGCGAGCTTCTCGAGATTTGCCTTGTAGCGGCGGGACCAGTTCGTCGGCTCTTCCGCATACGGTGCGCGGAGCACCTCGAAGACCCGGTCCAGCCCATCCTGGCCGACCACATCGCGCACACCGACGAACTCCGCATTGTCCGCCGGCACCCGAACCGTCAGGTCACCCTGGGCGACCTTCAGCACCAAGTAGGTCTTGTCCACGCCTTTGATCTGGCGAGTTTCGATGGCCTCGATCAGCGCGGCCCCGTGATGGGGATAGACCACGGTGTCGCCAACCTTGAACGTCATGTGACAGGTACCCCTTCCGTGGCTATCCAGTCTAACACGGGAACTCCCCGTTCTGAATGGCGTTTTCGCAGGTCAGGGCATATCTCGGGGCTTGACAACAGCAACCGGGACGTGCTGCGGAGGGGTTCCGGAAGCGGGTATTCGCAGGTGGGAGCGGTTCTTCGGGCAAGGCGAAACGGGCACGTTACACGCGTGGAGAGCCGCTCGCGAGCGGTCGAACGTCCCGTTTTGCCGGGCTCCGCCCGGCCGACTTCCGCTACTCCGTTCGGGGTGCCGGGCGCGTTCACCGACCGGAATCCGGAATTGATCACCGCGAACTTGATCAATTCAGGAAGGCCTTCCGCACGCCCGCGCATTCCGCACCGATAATGCGCACCGGCGCCCGCGGACATCCGCGCGGGGCGCGCACCGTCGATATTCGGCCGTGCGCCGGACAGGGCCGAAGTTGACCATGGGGGCGGGTCGGGTGCGGCCGCCTCCGAGGGGGTCGGTAACCTAAGCGCGCTGACACCACGCTTACACCGCTTGCACCGCTTACACCTCTCATCGTCCAAGGAGATGCCGCCGCCGTGAGCAGCAGCCTTCGACGCGGCGCCCTCGCCGCCACCGCCCTCGTGCTCTCGATCGCCCCGCTCTCCGCCTGCGCGGCGGGCAACAGCGCGCAGACGCTCGAGGTGAAGCCGGACAACGCCGCCACCTCGGTCGGCGACATCAAGCTGCAGAACGTCAACGTGATCACGCAGCCGGACCTCACCGCGAAGGGCCCGGCCGTGATCACCGGCCAGGTCTTCAACAACGGCCGCAAGGACCAGACGCTCCGCGCGATCACCCTGCCCGGCAAGAACGGCGCCAAGGTGAAGCTCACCGCGGCCAAGGGCTCCGGCGACGTCGTCGTCCCGGCCGGCGGCTCCGTGCTGCTGGGCGGCAAGGGCAACGCCTCGGCGGTCCTGCCGGACGGCCGCGAGGCCATCAAGGACGGCGAGCAGCAGCGCCTGGCGTTCGACTTCAGCAACACCGGCGAGGTGCGGATCGGGGCGTTCGTCGTCCCGGCGACGAGCTACTTCAAGGACTGGGGCCCGAGCGAGGCCGCGCCGACGCCGGCCGCGAAGCCGGGCGGCGCCAAGCCGAGCGGGGAGCCCTCCGCCCCGGCGGGCACCCCGTCCGGCGCGGCGGGCAAGCCGAGCGGCGCCGCGGGCCGGCCCTCGGGCGAGGCGTCCCAGGGCGCCCAGCAGCCCGCCGGTCACTGACCACAGGACGAAGGGCCCGGAAGCGAAACGCTTCCGGGCCCTTCGCTCGTACGGGTGAGCCCGGCACGGCACCGCCGGACTCCGCCGCTCGGGCTGAGCGCCGTCGCGGCGGAAGAAAGACCGTGCGGCAGCACACTCTCTCCCGCCGCAGCGGCGGGACACCACGGCGGTGAGGGTCCGGCGGAATGCGCGGTCACCGGGCTCGTACGCGTTTACGGCTCGAACTTGTAGCCGAGGCCGCGGACCGTCACCAGGTACCGGGGCGCCCCCGGGTCCGGCTCGATCTTGGCTCGGAGCCGCTTGACGTGGACGTCGAGGGTCTTGGTGTCGCCGACGTAGTCCGCGCCCCAGACCCGGTCGATGAGCTGCATGCGCGTGAGCACGCGGCCCGCGTTGCGCAGCAACATCTCCAGGAGGTCGAACTCCTTCAGCGGGAGGTCGACCTTGGCGCCGGAGACCGTGACGACGTGCCGGTCGACGTCCATCCGGACCGGGCCGGCCTCCAGCGCGGCCGGCGTGACCTCCTCCGGCTCGCCGCGGCGGCGCAGCACCGCTCTGATGCGGGCCACGAGCTCGCGCGAGGAGAAGGGCTTGGTGACGTAGTCGTCGGCTCCTATTTCCAGGCCGACGACCTTGTCGATCTCGCTGTCCTTGGCGGTCACCATGATGACCGGGACGTTGGAGCGGCCGCGCAGCTGCCGGCAGACCTCGGTGCCGGGCAGGCCCGGCAGCATGAGGTCGAGCAGGACCAGGTCGGCGCCGTTGCGCTCGAACTCGTCCAGCCCGTCGGGCCCCGTGGCCGCGACGGCGACCTCGAACCCCTCCTTGCGCAGCATGTAGGACAACGCGTCGCTGAAGGACTCTTCGTCCTCGACGACGAGCACTCGGGTCACGGAAGGACCTCCGGGGCGGGAAGGTGTTCGACAACGGGATGGTGGGGGCTGCGGTCGCGGTCACGGACCGCGCCCGCCTCGGGGAGTCGCAGGGTGAACGTCGAGCCCTGGCCCTCGGCGCTCCAGACCGTGACCTCCCCGCCGTGCGAGGCGGCCACGTGCTTGACGATGGCGAGGCCGAGGCCGGTCCCGCCGGTGGCGCGCGAGCGGGCCGGGTCCACGCGGTAGAACCGCTCGAAGATCCGCTCGCGGTCCTTCTCGGAGATGCCGATGCCCTGGTCGGTGACGGCGATCTCGATCAGCGCGCCGCCGGGCGCCGCGATGTGGCGGGCGGCGATGCCGACGCGGGTTCGGGCGGGGCTGTAGTTGACCGCGTTCTCGACGAGGTTGCCGAGGGCGGCGGCGAGCTGGCCGCGGTTGCCCCAGACGTGCAGGTCGGCGGTGCCGCCGGCGGCCATGGTGATCTGCTTGGTGGAGGCCTGGTGGCGGCAGCGGTCGATGGCCTCGGCGACGAGCTCGTCGACGCGGACGGGCTCGGCGTCCTCCAGCGGGTCGTCGTTCTGCACCCGGGAGAGGTCGATGAGCTCCTGGACGAGGTTGGTGAGCCGGGTGGCCTCTATCTGCATGCGGCCCGCGAAGCGGTGGACCGCCTCGGGGTCCTCGGCGGCGTCCATGACGGCCTCGGAGAGCAGGGAGAGGGCGCCGACCGGCGTCTTGAGCTCGTGGCTGACGTTGGCGACGAAGTCGCGGCGGACGGCCTCGATGCGGCGGGCCTCGGTGAGGTCCTCCACCAGCAGCAGGACGAGCCGGGAGCCGAGCGGGGCGACGCGGGCGGAGACCGCGAGGGCCTCGCCGCGGCCGGTGCCGCGCCGGGGCAGGTCGAGCTCGACCTGGCGTATCTCACCGTCCCGCCGGGTGTCGCGGGCCATCTGCAGCATGGGCTCGACGGCCAGCTTCCCGCCGCGGACGAGCCCGAGGGCGTACGCGGCGGAGCTGGCCTTGACCACGGCGTCGGCCTCGTCCAGGACCACGGCCGAGGAGCGCAGCACCGAGAGCACGGTGTCGACGCCGGGCGGGAGCACCGCGTCGGTGTGCAGGGAGCTGCGGGTCGGGCGGGCCTGGTCGCGCTCGCTCCAGCGGAACGCGAGCATGGCGATCACGCCGGTGCACAGTCCGGCGAGCGCTGCCGCTGCGGCGAGGGCCGCGTCCACGTTCATGAGTCCAGGTTATGCGGGTGGTGCGGACCGTCCACAGCCAAATGGGTGCCGCCTCGAACACACGTTGCCGAGAGTTCACCTTGGCGTCGGTACCGGTTCACTCCAGGGCGCCGCAGCCGTCGCGTTCCGGCCAGAACGTGGGAGCGTGGACGGCCATACGGCTCGGCCCACTGTTTCACTCGGCAGAGAGAAGGTCAGGCAATGCGGGACGCGTACCACGAGGAGCTGGATTCGATCGGCGAGGGCCTGGTGGAGATGGCCCGGCTCGTCGGGTCGGCGATCGGGCGCGCCACCACGGCGATCCTGGACGCGGACCTCAAGCTCGCGGAGTCCGTGATCGCGGCGGACGCGAAGGTGGACGACCTCCAGCGGGACCTGGAGGAGCGCGCCGTCGCGCTGCTCGCGCGGCAGCAGCCGGTCGCCACGGACCTGCGGATCGTGGTCACCTCGCTGCGCATGAGCGCGGACCTGGAGCGCTCGGGCGACCTGGCCCAGCACGTCGCCAAGCTGGCGCGGCTGCGCTTCCCGGACACGGCGGTGCCGCGCGACCTGCACGCGACGATCCTGGAGATGGGCCAGCTGGCGCAGCGGCTGATGGCCAAGGCCGGCGAGGTGATCATCACCAAGGACGTCGACCTGGCGCTGCAGCTGGAGCAGGACGACGACGCGATGGACCTGCTGCACCGCACGCTCTTCCAGCACCTGATGGACGACCGCTGGCGGCACGGCATCGAGACGGCGGTCGACGTGACGCTGCTGGGCCGCTACTACGAGCGGTTCGCGGACCACGCGGTGTCGGTGGCGAAGCGGGTGGTCTACCTGGTCACGGGCGAGCACGCGGACGAGCTGACGCAGTCGGAGGGCCGGACGGGCGGGGACGGCGACGCCTGAGCGGGGGCGTGTGCACCCGGTCGGGCGACCCGCCCCGAGTGCTTCCACGCGCCCTCCGTGCGCCCGTACGTACGTACGCGAGGGGCATTGACGGACGGATCGGGCGGCCATTGACTGGGGGCAGGCAACCACCCTTCGAGGAGGTACGCGCACATGACCCAGACCCCTCAGGCACCGGCCTCGGGCTGCCAGTGCGGCCCCGGCTGCAGCTGCGGCTGCCAGTCCGGCGGCTCCTGCCAGTGCGGCGGCAGCTGCAGCTAGCTCCTCACCCTGCATGTCACTCACGGGAAGGACCCCCGGCCGGTGCTCCGGCCGGGGGTCCTCTCGCGCTGCCGCGGCTCACTCTTCCTCGGGGTCCGCTTCGTTCTCGCCCGTCTCGCCGGTTTCCCCGGTTCCGGGGCCGGGGGGCGCCGGGGCGGCCGGGCTCGGCTTCTGGGTGGGAGCCTGAGGCTGCTGGGGCGGCTGCTGCGGCTGCTGTTGCTGCGGCGGCTGCTGTTGCTGCGGCTGCTCCTGGGGCTGGGGCTGCTGTGGTGGCTGCTGCTGGGGCGGCTGCTGCTGCGGCGTCTGCTGCGGCTGCGGTGCCTGCGCCACACCGGTCAGGTACGAGCTGACGACGACGTTGGCGCTGTAGAGGTGCTTCTTGCGGTCGTAGTCGCCGCCGCAGGTGATCAGCCGGAGCTCCGCCCGGTCGGTGTCGAGGGGGCCGTAGACCTTGTCGGCGTCGAAGGGGTCGTTGGGGACGACGGCGATGTCCTCGACCGTGAACTCGGCGACGATCCCGTCCGTACGCGTCACGTGGATCTTCGCGCCGCGCTTGAGGACGCTGAGCCCGGCGAAGACGGCCGGGGCCTTCTCGGTGTCGACGTGGCCGACGATGACGGCGGGGCCCTCGCTGCCCGGCGAGGGGCCGTCCTTGTACCAGGCGACCGCGTCGGCCCGCTCGTACGGCGGCAGCTCGACGCCGCCGAGCTTGTCGAGGCCGTGGCTCTCGACCGGGGCCTTGAGGCCCAGGACCTTGACCTCCAGGGTCTGGGGGCCGGCCCCCGGCAACGGATCGTGTGCCGGGGGCAGGCCGTGCGCGTGGGGGTGGCTCTTGGCCGCGGTGCTGTGGCGGCTCGGGGCCGGGGGCTCCGGCTCGTCGGCCCTGTCGTTGCCGATCAGGCACAGGACCACCAGCAAGGCTGCCCAGGCCACCCTCGTCAGCAGGCGGTTACGGCCACCTGCACGCGCTTCTGACATGACGCCCGTTCGCTCCCCGTCACTACTTGACGGCGCCGGCGGCGCGGCGGCGGTACCAGATCATGCCGCCGATGAGACCGGCGGTCGCGGTACCGGCCAGGATGAGCACGGGGGCGTCCGTCGACTCCGTGGAGGCCGCGAGCGCCGTGGCGCCACCACCCGCGTGGGAGGAGTGGTGCGGACGGTCGTGGTCGCCCCGGCCGTGGTCGTGGTCACCCCGGCCGTGGTCGTGATCGCCGCGCCCGTGGTCGTGGTCACCCCGGCCGTGGTCGTGATCGCCGCGCCCGTGGTCGTGGTCACCCCGGCCGTGGTCGTGGTCACCGCGCCCGTGGTCGTGGTCACCCCGGCCGTGGTCGTGGTCACCGCGCCCGTGGTCGTGGTCACCCCGGCCGTGGTCGTGATCGCCGCGCCCGTGGTCGTGGTCACCCCGGCCGTGGTCGTGGTCACCGCGCCCGTGGTCGTGGTCACCCCAACCGTCGTCGTGGTCACCCCAGCCGTCGTCGTGACGGCCGTCGTGGTCGCCGCGGCCGTGGTCGTGGTCGCCCCAGCCGTCGTGGTCGTGGCGGCCGCAACCGCCGTGGCCGTGGTCATGGTCGTGACGACCGTGGTCGTCGTCGCCGCAGTGGCCCGTCGCCGGGACCGCGGCGGCCTCGCCCGTCGTCGGGGCGATGCTGCCCCCGAGGGCGTAGGCGGGGACGACGGGCGCCGCAACGACGGCGACGACAGTGGCTGCACCGCATATGGCGGAGCGGATTGAATGCATGGTGTTACCTCCTTGCTTCCGAGGCTCACCTGAAGACCCGCGCGCCGCATCCGCACCGTATCCGTCTTGCTCCATTCGGTGACCAGGCAACCCGTTCGCCACAGCAAGAGGCCCCCCACCAGCGCTTTTACACGCCGGCAGGGGGCCTGCCGTCCCATGAGCCCCCGTCAGGGGGCCGGGGTCACTTCTTCTTGCCCTGGTTCTTCACGGCCTCGATGGCGGCCTTGGCGGCCTCCGGGTCGAGGTACGTGCCGCCGGGGGTGACCGGGCGGAAGTCGGCGTCGAGCTCGTAGGCGAGCGGGATGCCGGTGGGGATGTTCAGGCCCGCGATGTCCGCGTCGGAGATCCCGTCCAGGTGCTTGACCAGGGCGCGCAGCGAGTTGCCGTGCGCGGCGACGAGGACCGTGCGGCCGGCGAGGAGGTCCGGGACGATGCCGTCGTACCAGTACGGCAGCATGCGGACGACGACGTCCTTGAGGCACTCGGTGCGCGGGCGCAGCTCCGGCGGGATGGAGGCGTAGCGCGGGTCCTCGCTCTGGGAGAACTCGGAGCCGTCCTCGAGGGCGGGCGGCGGGGTGTCGTAGGAGCGGCGCCAGAGCATGAACTGCTCCTCGCCGAACTCGGCCAGGGTCTGGGCCTTGTCCTTGCCCTGCAGGGCGCCGTAGTGGCGCTCGTTCAGCCGCCAGGAGCGGTGAACCGGAATCCAGTGGCGGTCGGCGGCCTCCAGGGCGAGCTGCGCGGTGCGGATGGCGCGCTTCTGCAGGGAGGTGTGGACCACGTCGGGGAGCAGACCGGCGTCCTTGAGCAGCTCGCCGCCCCGGACCGCCTCCTTCTCGCCCTTCTCGTTCAGGTTGACGTCCACCCAGCCGGTGAACAGGTTCTTGGCGTTCCACTCGCTCTCGCCGTGGCGGAGGAGGATCAGCTTGTACGGTGCGTCGGCCATGCCCATGAGCGTAATCGACCGCGTGGGTGGTGCCGTGCGCGCTGCCGTGCGCACGGCCGGGACCGCCGTCGATTGACGGCGAACGGCAATCCGATGGCAGGTGCACCTCAGGTGTGTGTAACTTGCGCTTAGCGCGTTCGACACTTACACATGGGGGGATCCGGAATGTCCGTCGCGAGCGTCAGACGAGCCGCGAAGGAGAGTGTCTCGGGGTTGCCCCGGGCCTTCTGGTGGCTGTGGGCCTCCACCCTCGTCAACCGGCTGGGCGCCTTCGTCTCCATCTTCCTGGCCATGTTCCTCACCGCCGACCAGGGCCACTCCGCCTCGTTCGCCGGCTTCGTCGGCGCCCTGCTCGGCCTCGGCAGCGTCGTCTCGTCCATCGGCTCCGGGGTGATGACCGACCGGCTCGGCCGCCGGCCCACCCTGCTGATCGCCCAGGCCTCGACCGCCGTGTCGGTCGCGGTGCTGGGCTTCATGACCGACCCGGTGGCCATCTCGGTCGTCGCGTTCGTCGTCGGCATGGCCAGCAACGCCTCCCGCCCCGCGGTGCAGGCGATGATGGCGGACATCGTGGCCCCCGAGGACCGGGTGCGGGCCTTCGCCCTGAACTACTGGGCGATCAACCTCGGCTTCGCGATCTCGTCGGTCGCCGCGGGCTTCGTCGCCGAGTACAGCTACCTGATCGGCTTCCTCGGCGAAGCCGCGATGACGATGCTCTGCGCGGTGCTGGTCTTCGTGAAGCTGCCCGAGACGCGGCCGGACGCCGCGGCGGACGGCGGCGGCGCGGCGAAGGCCGGCGAGCCGGCCGTCAGCATGGGCACCGTGCTGCGCGACGGGCGCTTCATGGCCGTGGTCGGCCTGTCCTTCCTCCTCGCCGTGGTCTTCCTGCAGTCCCAGGTCGCCCTGCCGGTGGCGATGGCGGACGGCGGGTTCTCCACGAAGGACTTCGGCATGGCCATCGCCGTCAACGGCGTCCTGATCGTCGCCGTCCAGATCCCCGTCACCCGCTTCATCGAGCACCGGGACCAGCGGATGCTGATGGTCCTCGCGGCCCTCCTCGGCGGCTACGGCTTCGGGCTCACCGCCTTCGCCGGCTCGCTCGCGGTGTACATGCTGACCGTGTGCGTGTGGACGCTCGCGGAGATCATCAACTCGCCCATCCAGATGGGCCTGGTCGCCCGCCTCTCGCCGGTGCACGGGCGCGGCCGCTACCAGGGCATGTACACCCTGTCGTGGGCGACCGCCTCACTGATCGCGCCGGTCGCGGGCGGCACGGTCATCGACCGCTTCGGCGCGGATGCGCTGTGGGCGGGGTGCGCGGTGGTGGGGACGGTGACTGCGGGTGGGTACTGGCTCCTGATGCGGAGGGTTCCGGCGGCGGGTCTCGCGACGGGGGCGAAGGCGGACACGGCGGCGGAGCCGGCTCCGGGGGCGACTGCGGAAGCGGCTCCGGGAGCGGCTGCGGAGGCGGCTCCGGAGGAGCCCGGCGTACGGGCCTCGGCGGCGGATCCGGCGGGGGCGTCGGCGTAGGCCCTGGCTGGGGGCGGCGCGGTTCGGCACCGCCGGGCTGCGCCGCGGTGGCTTTCCGCCGTCGCGGCGGGAGAAACCCCCGGCGGGTCGCCGGAAAGAGCGCCCGTCACCGCGGCGTAGGCCGGCACCGCCGGGTGCGCCGTCGTGGTGTCGACGCCGGCCAGGCCCGCCGTCGCGGCGGAGAACTTCCCGGCGCCCGGTCAGCGGAGCGGGCAGCGCGGCGTCACGAGTCCGTGGGCCCTCCCCCGGCCTCCCCCTCCGGCTGATGCGACGTCAAGCGGGCGAACGCCTCCAGGTTTCTCGTCGACTCCCCGCGCGCCGTCCGCCACGCGTACTCCTTGCGGATGGCGGACGCGAAGCCCATCTCCAGCAGCGTGTTGAAGCTGCCGTCGGCGTTCTCCAGCACCGTGCCGAGGAGCCGGTCGATCTCGTCCGGGGTGACCGCGGCCAGCGGCAGCCGGCCGACCAGGTAGATGTCACCCAGCTGGTCGATCGCGTAAGCCAGCCCGTACAGCCGGGTGTTGCGCTCCAGGAGCCAGCGGTGCACCCCCTCGTGGTTCTCGTCGGGGCGGCGCACGACGAAGGCGTTGACGGAGAGGGAGTGCTTGCCGACGACCAGGGAGACGGTCGTGGAGAGCTTGCGCGTGCCGGGCAGCTTCACCACGTACGTGCCGTCGGCCGGGCTCTCCCATTCGAGCCCGGCCTCGTGGAACGTCTGCTCGATGACGGACTTCGCGTCGGGTTTCGCGTCAGACATGCGACGAGCGTAGGCGACGCCGCCGCTCGGCCATCGCCTCGGTGTACACCTCGGCCGTGGCGGCCGCGGCCGTGTCCCAGCCGAACCGGCGCGCGTGGCGGGCCGCGGCCTCGCCCATCCGCCCGGCCAGTCCCGGTTCGCCGGCGAAGCGGCCCAGCACGGCGGCGTAGTCGGCGGGGTCGTGGCCGTCGACGAGGAAGCCGCTCTCGCCGTCCCGCACGGCCACGGGCAGACCGCCGACGGCCGCCGCGAGGACGGGCGTGCCGCAGGCCTGGGCCTCGGCGGCGACCAGTCCGAACGACTCGCTGTGGGACGGCATGACCAGGACGGACGCGGCCCGGTACCAGTCGGCGAGCTGCTCCTGGCCGACCGGCGGGCGGAAGCGGACGACGTCGGCGATGCCCAGCCGGGCGGCGAGCTTCTGCAGCCCCTCGGGCTTGGCCATCCCGCTGCCGCTGGGGCCGCCGACCACCGGCACCACGATGCGCGAGCGCAGCGCCGGCTGCCGGTCGAGGAGCTCGGCGACCGCGTGCAGCAGCACGTCGGGGGCCTTGAGGGGCTGGATGCGGCCGGCGAAGAGCGGGACGAGGGCGTCGGCGGGCAGGCCGAGCCGCTCGCGGGCCGCCGCCCGCCCGTCGGCGGGGCGGAAGCGGTCGAGGTTGACGCCCGGGTGGACGACGGCGACCTTCCCGGGGTCGGCGTCGTAGTGGTGGACCAGCTCCTGCGCCTCCCCGTCGGTGTTGGCGATGAGCCGGTCCGCGGCGCGCACGATCTGGGTCTCGCCGATGACGCGCGTGTCGGGCTCGGGCGTGTCGCCCGCGGCCAGGGCGGCGTTCTTGACCTTGGCCATGGTGTGCATGGCGTGGACGAGGGGGACGCCCCAGCGCTCGGCGGCGAGCCAGCCGACGTGGCCGGAGAGCCAGTAGTGGGAGTGGACGAGGTCGTAGTGGCCGGGCCGGTGGCCGGCCCACGCCTGCATCACGCCGTGCGTGAAGGCGCACAGCTGGGCCGGCAGCTCCTCCTTGGCCAGCCCCTCGTACGGGCCCGCGTCGATGTGCCGGACGAGGACGCCGGGCGCCAGCTCGACGGCGGGCGGGAGGGCGCCGGTGGTGGCGCGCGTGAAGATCTCGACCTCGATGTTGATCGCGGCGAGCCGCTTGGCCAGCTCCACGATGTACACGTTCATCCCGCCGGCGTCGCCGGTGCCGGGCTGGTGGAGCGGCGAGGTGTGAACGCTGAGCATCGCGATGCGGCGGGGCTTGCGCGAGGCGCCGAGGCGCCGCAGCGGGGTGCCCGCGAGGTTGCCGAGCGCGCGGCCGCGGCGGGCGCCGAGCCTGGATGCGTACTGGCTCACCGTGCGTGTCCTCCGTCAGCGTGAGGGGTTTGTGTGCGGGGCGTATGTGCGGTGTGTCACCTTGTCAACGGTGCAACGCCGCCGGACGGAGTCGCATTTCCGCTTTGCCAAAGAGTGACCCAGCCCTCGTCCTGCCCTCCCCCGCGCGGCACCGTCCGCGCTGAGCAGCGCTTACGCTCGAAGGCATGGCCGTACGCACCCCTCCTCAGACCAGCCGCCCCGTCGGTGCGGTGACCCGGGGTACGACCAACCCGAACCGGCTGCGCCGCATGGACCGCTGGATGGCCGACGCCCACGGTCCCGCGCTGCGCCGCAGCACCGACCCCGTCGCCGTCGACCTCGGCTACGGCGCGGCGCCGTGGACCGCGGTCGAGCTGCTCGGGCGGCTGCGCACGGTGCGGGCGGACGCGCAGGTCGTCGGCATAGAGATCGAGCCCGCGCGCGTCGCGGGCGCCCAGCCGTACGCCCGGGACGGCCTGTCCTTCCGGCACGGCGGCTTCGAGATACCGCTCGACGGCGGGCGGCGGCCCGCGCTGATACGGGCGGCGAACGTGCTGCGCCAGTACGACGAGGACGACGTCACCGCCGTCTGGGACCGGCTGCGGGCGCGGCTCGCGCCGGACGGGCTGCTCGTGGAGGGCACGTGCGACGAGATAGGACGGCGGCACGTGTGGGTCGCGATCGGCCCCGAGGGCCCGCGCACCGTCACCTTCGCGACCCGGCTCGGCTCCCTGCACACCCCCTCCGACCTGGCCGAACGCCTCCCGAAGGCGCTCATCCACCGCAATGTCCCCGGCGAGCCGGTGCACGCGTTCCTGCGCGACTTCGACCGGGCGTGGGCGGCCGCCGCGCCGTACGCCGCGCTGAGCTCCCGGCAGCGGTGGATCCGTACGGTGTCCGCGCTGCGGGCGGACTGGCCGGTGGTGGACGGCGTGCGCCGCTGGCGGCAGGGGGAGGTCACGCTTCGGTGGGACGCCCTCGCGCCGCGCGGGTGAGACCGGGGCTCCGTCCCGGGCCCGTGGACCGGCACGCTCAGTGGTGCGCCGGCCCCCCGGCTCCGCGCCCGGACGCGCCGGTCTGCGCGAGGAACGCGTCCAGCAGTTCCTTGTCCCGCTGCTCGGTCAACCGTTCCCTCGCCTCGCCCGGCGGCAGCCACGCCATGAGGTCGACCTCCTTGTTCGGCACGAACGTGCCTCCCGTGGCGCGCGCCGCCCAGTAGCGCACTTCCTTCGGCCGGCCGGCCACCACGTAGCAGGCGGTGGGGAGCACCGCACCCGGCTCGCACTCCATGCCCGTCTCCTCGCGGACCTCGCGCAGGGCGCCCCGCAGCGCGTCCTCGCCGCGCTTGAGCTTGCCTTTCGGATGCGACCAATCGTCGTATGAACTTTAATAACGATCCAGAAAACTGCAGGTCAGGGCCACGATTGTCGAGGTCCGGCAGGATGGGATCCATGGAAGAGGTGCCGACAGTCCAGGCTGCAGGCTGCGTCCTGTGGCGCCACTCCCCCGACGGGGAGGGCATCGAGCTCGCCCTGGTCTATCGACCGAAATGGGCAGATTGGTCGCTCCCGAAGGGCAAGCTCAAGCGCGGCGAGGACGCCCGTGACGGGGCCGTGCGGGAGGTGCTGGAGGAGACCGGCATGGCCTGCGAGCTCGGAGCCGCGTTGCCCACCGCTCGGTACATCGACGCGCAGGGGCGCCCGAAGGAGGTCCGCTACTGGGCCGCGCGGGCGGTGAGCGGTGAGTTCGTACCCAACCGCGAGGTGAGCCGACTGGTCTGGCTCGCGCCCGACGAGGCAGGCAGGAAGCTCACTCACGACCGGGACAGGAAGCTGATCGCCGCCCTGGACTCCGTCCGTCTCGACACCAGCGAGGAGAGCTGATGACCACAGAGGGCAAACCCGTCTGGGAAGGCCGGTCGACGGTCGAGCTGGACCACTGGATCTCTGCGGAACTGGAGAAGGCCCCTGAGCCGACCCAGGAGCAGCGAGGCAATCTGACGGCATTGTTCAACGGCGCGCCGACAGAATCCGCGGCGTAGCCGGCGCGGCACTACCGATCAGATGATCAAGTACTTCTCCTCGAACGCCCCTGGCGCCTCAATGGGCCAGGGGCGTTGACGTTCCAGCGGGAGTCGTCTGACCCGCCGGCTGTTCGCCGTGCTCCAAGTACAGAGGGTGAGCCTCATGCCGCGCGTTGATCGCTCGCTTCACGCGGCGGGCGAGCCTCGGAATGAGTAGCTGATCGACCGCGTCGGCTGGGTGGAACTCAGCCGCGAGTACCTCGTCACCGTCGGGCTTGAGCGCCTTCAGGTCCTCCGGCCGCAGTTCGCCGCCGTCGAAGACGTACAGGACCTTGTCACCCTCGGCCTCGTTCGGCGCCCAGTCCACGACCAGGAGCGAGCCGATAGCCGGCGTGATCCCCAGCTCCTCCTCCACCTCGCGGCGGCACGCGGCCAGAGGGGACTCCCCCTCCTCGATGTATCCGCCGGGGATCTCCCACTTGGGCTTGTACGAGGGGCGGACCAAGAGCACGTGCCCCTTGTCGTTGAAGAACAACGCGCCCGCTGCCATGCGGGGGCGGGCCGGGCGCCGGTCCTGCTCTGTCTCCGTCATGCGGTGAGCCTAGTGAGTCAACCTCTTGCCTCGGAGTGCTGGTATCGCCTGTCGTTGCATGGGGCAGCGTGTGACACTCGACCCGACGTAGCCGGGGAGGGCGACGATGCGGGGCATGACTGATCACCTCACGTTCGGCCAGCGCGTGAGGTTCTACCGGAAGCGGCGGAAGCTGACCCAGTGGGAGCTCGGGCATCTGCTGCATCGCTCCGAGGACTGGGTGTACCGGGTTGAAGCTGACCGTCTCACGGTCAACAGCGTCAAGAGGTTGACGGATATCGCTACAGCCCTGCGGGTCCACGTGGAAGACCTCCAAGGATCACCGACCCTCCTGGAGGACCACGACGGGCATCGGGCGAGTGTGCCGAACATCCGTGCCGCACTCATGCAGTCGCGTCGGCTGTCCGGGTCTTTATTCGACAACCGGGAGGTTCCCCGCCTCGCACAGGTATCAGTGCAGGTCAACCAAGCGTGGGACCTTTACCAGGCCTCGGAATACGCCAACCTCGGCTCCAAGCTTCCCGGCCTCCTGGCTGACTCACGCCTCGCGGTCCACACCTACTCGACCGGGGCACAGAAAGATCAAGCCCTTCGTGAGTTCGCACTGACCCTGCACCTGGCTGCCGTCTACCTCCGGAAGCTCGGGGAGACCAACCTGGCGTGGAACGCTGTCGACCAGGGGGACATCACGGCCAGTGAGCTGGGTGATCCGGCCGTCCTGCTGGCTCTGCGGCGCGGAGTTGCACACGTGCAACTAGGGGCGGGCCTGCCGGAAGATGCAGTGAACGTCACTCTGGCGGCGCCGGACGAAGTTCCCTCGGGCTGGTGGAAGACGTCCCCCCTGGCGCTGTCCGTGTACGGGACGCTGTTCCTGAACGGTGCCGTAGCGGCGGCCCGGCTCGCTCAGGATGGCAACCGCTCGCTCACAGAAGAACTGTTGGGCAAGGCGCAGGAAGCCGCCGACCGGCTTGGCGCTGATCACAATGAGCTGTGGACGGGGTTCGGGCCTGCCAACGTCAAGATCCACCGGCTAGCAACGGCACTGGAGTTCGAGGATATCGGGGCGGCTGTCGAGATAGCTTCCGGCATGAGGGGAGTCGGGGTTGGCCTGCCCGTCGAGCGCCAAGCACGTCTAGGGCTCGACATCGCCAGGGCGTTCGGGGAAGCCGGGCGGACTGACGATGCCGTGAATCACCTGAAGTGGGCGTTCGAGAAGGCCCCGGAACAGATCCGAGCGCACGAGTTCGCCCGTGATCTTGCCCAGAGGCTCGACGAGCGCAGCCGGCGACGAGACATGCGAGAGCTGGCCGTGAAGCTCGGCGTGGTCAAGGAGTAGGCGAGCAGGGCAAGTTAATCGATTAACCCGGAATTTTTTTCCGGGTCATTTCAAGGCCTCCGGTCCTACGGTCCCATCAGTCGAACTTCCGTGACTTCGGAGGCCAGTGATGGACCCAACACGGCTGTCCCGTTCGGCGAGGGCCCTCCCGGTACTCGATTCGAACGAGACAAGATCAGTCGCACTCGCGCAGCGCTTCCGGGCGCTGACGCTCTTCGCCGAGTCCCCCGATGCAGCGAAGGCGGCGCGCGACATGGCGCGGACCACCTTCCAGGACTGGGGGCTGCACAGCCGGGCGGATGACGCCAGGTCGGTCGTCTCGGAGCTCATCGCCAACGTCGTCCAGCACACCACCCCGGACGAGTGCCTTGCCAAGCCCGGTGCCCCGAGGCGCGTAGACGTCGCCTTCCGGGGTTGGCCCAAGTGGACCTTCATCGAAGTGACCGATGAGGACTCCAGCCCCCCTCTGCTCCCCATGGGGGAGGTCTTCTCCCCTGCGCTGGTGGGAGACCTCCCTGAGGCTGTGCTTCCCGACTCGGGGCGAGGCCTGCTGATGGTTCAGAACCTGGCTGACGCCCTGTGGTGGGCGCCCGGGGAGCAGGGCGGGAAGACCGTGGTCTGCCGCTTCGATCTCGACTCTGACGACCTCGGCAACGGCACTCACGAGAGGGGCGAATGATGGCACGCTTGAAGGCGACGCAGCTGCAGTGCGGCGACATGGTGAGCCTCAGCGGCGACATCCGCGAGATCAAGGACATCCGCAGCTTGGAGACGTCGCGCGGTACGGAGTTCGTGCTGGTCTTCAAGACCGGATCTCCCCTGCGCCTGCAGCCGACGGACGAAGTCGAGACGTCGCCGTACTGGCGTCAGTTGAGGCGATGAAGGCGGCCCGGAGGCGCCTCTTGGAGCCGGGGCTGGACGAGACGCTGAAAGGCCTTCGTCTGCGCCTGCCTCCGGTGACGCGGGAGGAGAGCGAAGCCGCGCTGCGGCGGATCCTTGATCGCGTAGTTCGGCGACAACGGGGCGGGCAAGCACCCCCGTAGACGGGGCGCGGGCTTCCTCGCCTCGGATGGGTTCGGAGGCGGTTGCCTGCTTCAGCCGCTGCCGGTGGTCCGGCCTTGAGCGACGTACGCAGCCAGGGCCGGACCGCACGCGACGGGCTACACGTGGAGAAGGCCGTAATGACACTGACATCGACAGCCCGAAGGGTCGCACTGCGCGTCTTTCGACGGGTGGATGAGAGCTGGTACTGGTTCTACCAATGGGCCTTGATCAAGTTCCATGTTGATCCCGGCGTGGCCGATGACATGTACCGGGATGCTCCGTGAACGGCCGGGGCGAGCGGGAAGGGCGGGCGCCCCCATAGACGGGGCGGGGGCTGCCTCACCTCGGGAGGGTCCGGCAGCCTTCGCCCTCTGATTCCCTCGGGGACGGCGCGCACGGCGATCTCGCCGGTCCGCTGTGGGCGCTGCGGCTCCCCCCACACCCCGAGGGGAGGCGGTGCTGGTCGCCTCACCGCCCGCGGCCCTGCTCCACTGTCAGCGACCAACCGGAGCAGGGCCGCGCACAACAACCGCACAACGCAAAACCGGACCACCCCCGCGCCTGGAAAGCATTGAGGTGGTCCGGCAGGAGACCAATCAAGATCCCCGGTGCCGATGGTACCGGGGTGGTCGCCGTGTGTCAGTGCGATGAACCCCTCGTGGTGCCAGTCCAGTTCGCAATGAAGGGATATGGGTCAGATGGGGTTCGACGTCGAGGAGTTCGACCCGGATGACGTGACGTGGGTGCGCGGGGTGGACTACGTAGCCGGCTGGCGTGAGGCGACGGACGCGGCGGCGGACTTAGTGGCGGTGCTGACCGCGGCTGGGGTGCCGCTGGACGGCGCGCGGGCTACGGCGCGTTCGGCCGCGGACGGGTCGGGGGTGGTCCGGCTGGTGTGGTCGGCGGAAACCGTGCGCGCGGTGGCGGAGCTCGTGCGCGGGGACGGTCCGGAACCGCTGGCGGCTTGAGCCTCAGCCACCGGCCAAGGGCAGCCGGACGCTCAGCCGCGATGGTGATCAGCTGAGCGAATGCGCCCATGCCGGGCTCAGCCACATCGCGGCAGCTGCCGCGACCCATCAGCCACGGCCGGAAGGCGCGGTCTCCTCACGCTCCCGCATCCGCGACGGCGCGAGTACGGCGCCCGGCCTCCCACCGGCCGCACAGCTCGACCACCGAAGCCGCGCCCCCCACCTCTCCCCCCGCTACCAGCCTCCTTAACGCGCGCAACGACGAAGCCGACGGTCGGCCGATCACCCGCCATGTATGCCGCTGCGCGTAGCCGTGCCACCCAGCGGGCTGCAGTCGGCGAGGCCGGGTGGAGGTGGATGGCTTATAAGGCGCCTCAACGCTGGCGGTCGGGTGCCCCCCCCCCGGGCCGCCGAGGCCGACGGGCGTACACAGCGCTGTGCCATGGCCAGCGTTCTGCGACGTCAACGCGACTCGACGCTCCCCAGGTTCACGCTGGCGGGTGGATTGATCCCCCGAACGGCCCTATCGGCCTATTTCCGGTCTGGATGCCAGCACCATGGACCTGGCGCAGCCCGCGCCCACCGCCGAAGGGAACCCCCATGCGTGCGCGTCCCACGCTGCTCGCCCTCGCGAGCGCTCTCGCCCTGGTCTTCTCCGTCCCCGGTTCCGCGCACGCGGCGCCCCAGACCGGCATTTCGTTCTCTTACCACGACAAGGACGGCAACCACTCGACAAACATTCAGGAACGGGATCTGAACGAGTGCGTCTTCCTCGACATCCTCGGAGCCGAATCGACCAACTATGGGTTCTCCCCGGAGAACGTCGGCACCCAAACCTATGCCGATCTCTACCCGGATGACGACTGCAAGGAAGCCAAGCTCGTCACCCTCAAGCCCGGAGAAAGCGAGGGCGAGGATCTGCACTTCCGGTCAGTGCTGTTCCGGCCCATGCCCACGTGATGAGGCGTCCGGAACGCAGCTCGGACCGAGTCACCGCTCGCCACCCGAGGCGACAACAGTTGCCTTGCCGTCACTCCACCGGGACGTGACCGATCGCCCTGCAGTCCGGCCACCTGCTCCGGACTCGCCCCCACTTCAGTGAGGACACCCCCATGGCCGTAAGCATCCGCACCCGTCTCGCCGCCGCTCTCGGCACCCTGGTCCTGGCCGCCGGAGGAGCGGTCATCGCAGCCCCGGCCGCCCATGCCAGCGGCACCGACTGCTCCAACTCGCTCGCAGCCGCCACCCCCGCCCGCAACACCAGCGTCGGGGACCTCGCCTGCAGGGTCGGCGCAACCGGCCTCCCGACGGTCAGCGAGGCGGCCTGCAACCTCCTGCTCACCCAAGCCGCCGACGTCAGCCCGGCGAACGCCGGCAGCGACTGCACCCTCGCCCGCCGCTGACCCCAGCGGACTCGAAGCCCCGGCCGAGACCGGCCCGGGGCTTCGTCTCGACCACTTCCGAGAGACGAACCGGCCCCAATGAACCAGGGGTGCATGCCGCCGAAAGTAGCCTTGACCTAGGGCAGCCGCGCCCAGCATGCATGCCAATAAGACATCGTCTGCCGTGGCCCATGTCGGCCTGCACCACCGACAGTCAGCCACGATGGCGGGGCGGCCGGACGATCACCCGCCACGTGTGCACCTGCGCCATATCCCGGTCTCAGCCAAGCTACCGATGTCTTTTTTTCCCACGTCACGGCCAGTACCGCCCGAGACTCCGCGGCGATGCTGCTGTCCCCCTCCCGCAGACAGCGACGGCGGTGTCACGCGAAGCGAGCCAAGCCACCGACCATGAAGCCCCCGCGGTCCGCAGCCGACGATCGGCCGGCTCCCGGTCTGCCCCTGCTGACCGCGGCTGGTAACCGTCGGGAAGTCGAATTGCCCGGCGTCGTGCCGCCGGGCCCGGGGTGCTCGCCGTCTCTTCACGCCGTGGCGGGTCTGTGGTGTGCGTGGGCGGTGGCGCGTCCGGCGGGACCGGCCGCCAGGCCGCAGCCCGCCGGGGCGCCCCCGGCCGCCCGGCGCGCCAACGGCGCGCCCTTGAGGAAGTGAAGAAGATTTCGACCGATCCCCCTCAACGGGTCACCCGCGGGCGCGGCGTGCGGGCGTCTTGTCGGCAGTGATGCGGTAGGCGACCTGGGCGCGGTCGGCGCTGACGCGCAGCTCCTCCAGGAGCAAGGGCTGGTTGTCGGTGCCGTGGGTGATGCGGGTGGTGTGCAGGATCGGGGTCGCGTCGGGGATCTGCAGCGCGGCGCGCTCATCGGGCAGGGGCATCCGTGCCTGGACGGTTTCGGTCCACGTCAGCGTGTGCCCGGCCTCGGCGAGGAGCTCGTAGGCGGCGGCCGGCTCGGTGTCCGGGGCCTGAGCCAGGGGAGTGCCTTCGGCGGTGGCGAGCGGGATCAGCACCCGGTGTAGCGCGCGGGTTCCGGTGGCGGGGTCGGTCAGGGTCCGGTCGCACCCGAACATCTCCTCCCCCTCCCCCAACCCCAGCATCCGGCCGGTGGCGGCGGTGGTCTGCGTGCGGTGAACGCTCGGCTCCTGCGCCTGCTCCCACTCCGCCCCGTCGTGCGTGGCGAAGTGCCCGGCGCTGGTGCGGGTGATGCGGCGCTCGACGGTCAGGACGGGCTGGGCGGTGGCGCGGACAAAGCTGCCCTTGCCGTGCTGGACGTCGATCAGGCCCTCGGCCCGGAGGGCGGCGACGGCGTTGCGGACGGTCGGGCGCGAGACCTTGTACCGCTCGATGAGCTGGGCCTCGGAGGGAAGCGGGGCCCCGGGCGGGAACTCCCCGGCAAGGATCGCGTCCCGGATGGCTGCTGCCACCTGCTGGTAGAGCGCCCCGGGGCGCTGAATCTCCGACATATACGAGCCTTTCGTCTCATCCTGCTAGCGACATCACACGAGCGTCATCACTCGTCAGCATAAGTACTTGCGCTGCGGGCCGATAGGGCTCCACACTCATAGCTCGTAAGGACGAGTGACGTCCTCTCGTGATCGCGAGGGGCGTCCCTGAGTGGCCTAGGAGGCCCAACCCATGCAGTCCATACCTGTGGACACAACCCGGCTCGGCGTACTGCGATGCGCGGTCGCACCCGAGCCGAAGATGACCGGCCTGGAGGAGAAGAGGGAGGTCAAGCGCGACCGGGAGGGCAACACGATCTACACCGTCGGCGTCATGGTCCGCCAGGACGGCCGCCGCGTCTCCGTGATCGAGGTCGCCGTGGCCGGCGAACCGAAGGGCGTCGTGGAAGGCGTCGAAGTGCGGCTGACCGGGCTGGAGGCGTTCGCCTGGGCGATGGGTGACCGGCACGGGATCGCCTTCCGCGCCGCCGCCATCACCCCCGCCCCCGCCGCAGCACCGGCCACTACGAGCACCTCGACGAGCAAGACGGGCGGTGCGTGATGGGACCGTTCACCCTCGCGTTCCTCCTCGCCGCCCTCGCCTGGGCCGTGGTCGTCGGGGCGTACGCGCGGGAGCGGTACCCGGTGTGGTTCTGGTACCTCACCGGCTACCCGGTCACCGCATTACGCGTCGTGCGGACCTGGCGGAAGGTCGCTGTCCTCAACGACCTGGCCGTCTCGCCCCGCCCGGCCCGCGGCCTGGTCGGTGACCTGATCGTCAAGGGCGAAGCCTTGCGGCCGGTGGCACCAAGGATCTCCTTCCCCAAAGCCACCCGCACCGGCTTGAGCCTGATCGTCCGGCTCCACCCGGGCCAGACACCAACCCCGTTCATCCAAGCCGCAGACGCCCTGGCTCACGCCTGGCGCGTGCACGCCGTGCGGGTCACGTCACCGGAGCGTGGCCTGGTCCACCTCCTGGCCACGGCCGGCGACCCGTTGCAGAAGCCTGGTCTCGCCTCGGCCCGAGTGCCGCTGCTGTCAGCGCTGCTGGGCATCTGCGAATCCGGCAGAGCCTGGGTGATGAACCTCCGCACGGTGCCCCACTGGCTGATCGTGGGGGCCACGCAGTCCGGGAAGTCCACCCTCCTTGCGCGGATCGTGACGCAACTCGCCCCACAACCCGTCGCCCTGGTCGGCATCGACTGCAAGGGCGGCATGGAGCTCGGCCTGTTCGACGTCCGCCTCTCCGCCCTCGCCACCAACCGCAAGGAAGCCATCGCCGTACTCGACGCCCTGGTGGCCCGGATGCAGCTCCGCATGGAGGCCTGCCGCAGCCACGGCGTCCGCTCGATCTGGGAACTCCCGGAGAAGGTCCGGCCGGTGCCCATCGTGACCCTGGTCGATGAGCTCGCCGAGCTGTACCTGTCGGACGGCACGCGGGAGGGGAAGGCGGAGGCGGAGCGGTGCTCGGTGCTGCTGCTGCGGATCGCTCAGCTCGGCGCGGCCCTCGGCCTCTACCTGATCGTTGCCGGGCAACGGATGGGCTCCGACCTCGGCCCCGGCGTTACCGCCCTACGTGCCCAGCTGTCGGGCCGGATCTGTCACCGGGTCAACGACCCCGGCACCGCCGAGATGACCCTCGGCGATCTCAACAAGGACGCCGTCGCCGTTGCTCAATCGATCACTCCGGAGGAGAAGGGCGTGGCTGTGTGCACCGGGCCGGATGGCGGGTGGGATCGTGCGCGCTCGCACCTGACCACGGTCGAAGAAGCCCGCAAGGCCGCAGTCACCCACGCTCACCTCACGCCCGAACTCCTCGACGTCCACAAGGCCCTCTACGAGCTGGGGGTGGGGCGCGATGGAGGTCAGTGAAGGCTCCGCGCTCTTCCTCGCCCTGATCTT
The DNA here is from genome assembly GCF_049725035.1 of Streptomyces sp. XH2. Lineage (NCBI taxonomy): Bacteria > Bacillati > Actinomycetota > Actinomycetes > Kitasatosporales > Streptomycetaceae > Streptomyces > Streptomyces sp. XH2. The sequence goes on from NZ_JBMMMZ010000007.1 coordinate 350,794, forward strand.
CGGTGCCATCACCGTGCTACTCGTCCGCTCCCGCGACGTGCGCTGGTGGCAGGCCGTCCTGATCGCCGTCTTCGGCATCTACATCGGACAGACCCCGGTGATCCTCACCATCAACGGCCTCCTGAACTGGTTCCTCTCCGGCTTCACCCGCACCTAGCCCCAGGAGAACCCCCGCCCATGCCCATGCGCCCCGTGCGCTGCCCCGCCTGCAAGGGCGAGCGCTACGAGAAGACCTGCACCGGCCGCCGGCGCCGCTGCCGCTGCTGCCGCGGCACCGGCACCATCCGCTGAACCACCCACCCCCGGCAGAAAGGCCAACGCCATGGACGACACCGGCCCACCACGCCCCATTCGCCCTGCCGCTTCGGCGGCTCACCCCGGGAGGCCCCCACCATCCGCGCCGACCTCACCACCCCCGCTGACCGGCGCGCCGCACTCGACACTGCGGCGCGCCTACGTCACCTCCCCACCGTCGACCAAGACGTCATCCGCCTCGCAGGAGACCCGCTCTTGCCCCGCCTGCTGGAGCAGATCACCTCCACCGGCGGCTGCGCCCACCCCGTCCACCTCACCGGCCACACCACCACCCGCAACGCCACGACCGGCGAGATCCTCCACCACTACGACACCCGCACCGAGCCCGGGGAGCGGCTCCTGGTCCGCTGCCGCAACCGCCGCGCCTCCGTCTGCCCGCCCTGCTCCCGCCTCCACGCCGGCGACACCTTCCACCTCGTCCGCGCAGGCCTCACCGGCGGCAAAACCGTTCCCCAAGACGTACGTGACCGCCCCCGGCTCTTCGTCACCCTCACCGCCCCCAGCTTCGGCCCCGTCCACCGAGCCACCGCCGACGGTGAGCGCTGCCGTCCTCGCCGCGACGCCGGTTCCTGCCCCCACGGGGCGCCCCTGAGCTGCACCGCCCACCACACCGGAGACGAACCCCTCGTCGGCCAGCCCCTGTGCCCCGCCTGCTACGACTATGTGGGGCACGTCCTGTGGCACGCGCACGCCGGACAGCTCTGGGACCGCTTCGCCCGCGCCACCCGCCGACACCTCGCCACCATCGCCGGCATCCCGCAGTCTCACTTTCCGAGGCACGCCCGGCTTTCCTTCGCCAAAGTCGCCGAATACCAGCGCCGCGCCGCCGTCCACGTCCACGCCGTCGTACGCCTCGACGGACCCGACGGACCTCACACCCCACCCCCGCCCTGGGGCACGACCGAGGCACTCACGACCGCCGTGCACACCGCAGCCGCCTCCATCGCCGTCCAGACGCCCTACAGCCCGATGCTCGGGGAACATGACCTCCGCTGGGGCACCCAGCTCGACACCCGCCCCCTACGCGCCGCCCTCGACGACGCCGACGGCCTGGCCGACGACGCCATAGCCGCCTACGTCGCGAAGTACGTCACCAAGAGCGCCACCGACACCGCAGCCGGCGCCGACCATCGACTCCGCACCCCGGACGACATCGACGCGATACCCGCGCCCCCGCACGTCCGCACCCTCATGCACACCTGCTGGCGCCTCGGCTGCCTCCCCGAACTCGCACCCCTCTGCCTCCGCGCCTGGACCCACACCCTCGGCTATCGCGGCCACATCCTCACCAAATCCCGCACCTACTCCACCACCTACACAGCACTCCGCACCGAACGTGCCAACCATCAACGCGGGCCGCTCGCCGACACCCCGGACGGCGACACCGAGGCCCTGTGGCGATACGTCGGCTCCGGCCACACCCCCGGCGCCGCCCTCCTCGCCGCAGGCATCGCTGAAGACCTCGCCCAGAACCGGTGCCTCTCCAGGGAGGCCGCGGAAAGCGAGGCGGAGTGGCGCTGAAAGAGGGCGGGAACGCCAACGCCCCCGGCACACAGCCGGAGGCGTGGAACGGGCCGGTGACCGTCTCGTTGAGCGACTGGATAGAGGCTCAACTGGCCTCAGCCCCGGAGATCGGCGTCAGGCAGCGTCGGACCCTGGCTCACCTGCTGGAGCTTGATCCTCAGTCGTAGCAGGCCTTTCCTTGCGCCACGAGATCTTGAGCAGGTTGGGGTTGAACGGGGCCTTGTCGCTGACACCCTCCGGGATAGGCAGCACAACTACGGAAGTGATGACCTGGGCAATCACTGCCCGGCGGTCCTCCAACTCCATTCCCTCCCACTTCTCGCGGCTCCAGCCGCGCAGCAGGTTTCGCTTCGCCTCTGCCTTCAGGTGCTGGCGCTCCTCGTTTTCGAGGGTTTTGATATTCCGCTCCAGGCGCGTCAGGATATCGTGCACGTCGCCCCATTCAGCCTCCCCGGACACGACCGAATCCTTGATGCTCTTGCGCTGGTTGCGCAGACCCTCCAGCTTCCCCGCACCGCGCCACGGAATCACCTTGGGGGTCGTGCCGGAGAAGTGTTTGTCCAGGTAGGCCAGAATCAGCCCCTCAAGGTATTTATCGACCGGCGCGACCCTTCGGCCGACACCTTTACAGTTCGGATCGCCACACCGATAGTAGTCACCGTATTTGGCGTTTTTCCCGGTGGCCTTGTTCCCGGAGAGCTTGGAGTAGCAGACCTCATCCAGCTCGTTGATGCGACCGCATCGCAGGAATCCGGAGAATTTGTACGACCGCGTGCGGAGTTCCTCGGCCGGGGGCGTGATGCTCTCGGCTGATTTCATGCCCCGGTGGAGCCGGTTGGCACGGACGTCAGCCATGATGCTCTTCCACATCTCGTACGTGCATCCGTCCTCCTCACGGGCGTGGTCCCATTCACCGATGACCGGTTCCCCCGACTCGTCCGTCACCAGTTCGCCGTTCAGGACCCTCCCGCCCCACCATGCCGGGTTGGTGACCAGGAACTTCACCCCCTGCTCCGAAAAGTTACCGCCCCGAGCAGTCTTGACCCCCTTCCTCCTCATCGTCGCCGTGATACTCCGCCACGATGTCCCGCCATAGCGAAGCTTGACCATCTCGACGAGGTAGGGCCACTCCTCATCATTCCGATGTTTGTTCCCCAGGCGGTACGGATCCTTGGACGCCCCGAGCCAGCCGAACCGGCGGGGACCGCCATAAGACTTCCCCTCCTCCGCCCTGTCAGCAGCATTCCTCACGGTGCGCTTGCGGATTTTCTTTACTTCCTGCTCACCGGTCCCGGAAGTCACCAGACCCGCAATGAACGTCCCGTCATCGTTGACCAGATCCAGGATCTGACTGCCTTCGATGAAGATTCCGTCACCAACCATGACCAGCGCGTCCTGGAAGGCGATGAAATCCCGAGGAAGGCGGTACACCCGCTCCCTCTCGACTGCAATGCATCCGCGCAGCGGGATCCCTGTCTCTTCCTCGTGGCCGTGCGTGATGTCCTTGACCATCTGCAGGAATGCGGGACGTTCGACCTCCCTCTTGGCGGCGGTCAGATTGTTGTCCTCGTAATGCACGACCACCGCGCAGTTGTGTAATGCGGCATTACGGGTGTTGTTCTTGTGTTGGCGGCCGACGCCGATCGCGTCGCCCGTGAGCCTGTCCGCGGAGATGCGGGCCATGGATGCGATGGGCGTCCGTCCGGCGAGCCATTCGTCGACGCTCCCGCCGGCATCCAGATGGGCCTGGAGGGCGGGAGCGACGTACGAGCGGGAGAAGGTCTTGGACGGGCGCGACGGATTGCGAGTGTCCAGCATGAACTCGACCGTAGTGCACGTGAGTTGACGATGCTACGATTCGCCGTATTTCGGCCGGTGGACCAGGGCGATCTCCAGGCCGGCGCCCTGTCCCCGCCGCCACAGCACGCAGCCCGCCGCGTACAGCGGCGCTTCCGTCGTCATGACGGCGCCGCCACCGTGACCCGCTGCCAGACCCGCCCGAAGGCGAAGCGCGCCGCCTCCACCTCGTGGCGCTGGTCGGCGTGGAGGATGCCGAGGGCGTAGGCGGTGGCCGGGGCGATGCGGGGGGTGCGGGCGGCCGCGGCGGCGGCCGCGGCGGCCTCCGCGGCGTCGCGGTGCCGGTCGAGGGCCTGACCGGCGCTGAGCAGGCGTACGGAGAGGGAGGGCTCGGTCTCGGTCTGGAGGTGCTCGTCGAGCACTTCCTGCGCGTACCGCCGCAGCCGTACGAGCCGCCGCACCTGGTGCCAGGGCGCGTCCTGCCGCCCCTCGGCGGGCGGCCCGTCGGGGCTCGGGGCGGCGGCGAGGCCGTGGGCGAGGGCCTCGGCGTTGTACGGGTGGCCCGCGACGGACAGCGGGAGCGCGTCCGCGGCCTCGGCCAGCCGCCGCTGGGTCTGCTCGGCGAGCCGGGGCAGGGCCTCGCGGGCCGGAATGCCGCGCGCACCGGGGTCGAGGGGCACCTCGGAGGCGAGCAGGGCCGCGGCGTCGGCGACGGCGTGGAAGCGCGAGGTGCCGAGCGCCTGCAGGGCCGCGGAGTGGGCGCGCGTCCGGGCGAGCGTGAGCTGCCGTTCCAGCAGGGCGCCGGCCCGGGCGGCCCCGACCGTCAGGCCTGCGCCCGTTCCCCCGCCGCCCTCCGGCCCGGACAGCCGGTGCAGCGCCCCCCGCAGCCGGGCCAGCCGCGCCGCGTAGGCGTGCTCCCGGCCCAGCAGCTCCGACAGCCACACCAGCTCCGTACGGATCTGGTCCGTCCAGTCGGTGTCCGTCAGCGGGCGGTAGACGTAGAGGGCGCCGGCGATGCGCCGGGCGGAGCGGCGCAGCAGCCGGGCCGCCTCGCCCGCCTCGTCGGCGTCGGAGCCGCTCTCGCCGTGGAGGCGCAGGCTGCGCAGGAACTCCACCGCCTGGCCGTGCAGGTAGCCGGCCAGGACGTCCCCGGCGGTCGCCGTGTCGGCGGAGCCCGCGGGGCCGGCGGGACCGGTCGCGGTGGAAACAGCTGAACCGGCCGGACCGGCTGAGCCGGCTGAACCGGCGGCGGTGCGCACGGCCGGGTACTTCGTCGTCATCGTGTCCTGCCCCCCGGCGGCGGTGTTCGTGAGCGCGGTAAGCGCGTCGGACGCGGCAAGCGCGTCAACATCTGTGTCTGTGTCTGTGTCTGTGCCCGTGTCCGTATCCGCGCTCGTGTCCGTGGGCGCCGGGTCATGGGGTCGCTGAGCCACGCCGGCGCCTCCGGGCGTCTATGAGCATCTCCTGGACGTTCCGCAGCGGCTGCCCGTCGCTGTCGGTCGCGTGCCGGGTCCAGCCGCCGTCGGGGCCGAGGTGCCAGGAGGCGGTGGAGTCGGACATGCCGGTCTCCAGCAGGCGGCTGAGCGAGGCCCGGTGCGCGGGGTCGGTGACGCGGACGAGCGTCTCGATGCGGCGGTCGAGGTTGCGGTGCATCATGTCGGCGCTGCCGAGCCACACCTCGGGCTCGCCGCCGTTGCCGAAGGCGAAGACCCGCGAGTGCTCCAGGAAGCGTCCGAGGACGCTGCGGACGCGGATGTTCTCCGAGAGGCCGGGCACGCCGGGCCGCAGGGCGCAGATGCCGCGCACCCACACGTCGACCGGCACGCCGGCGCGGGCGGCGCGGTAGAGGGCGTCGATGACGGTCTCGTCGACCATCGAGTTGACCTTGATGCGGATGGACGCGGGGCGCCCGGCGCCGTGGTGCGCGACCTCCTTGGCGATCCGGGCGACGAGCCCGTCCCGCAGCGATCTGGGGGCGACGAGCAGCCGCCGGTAGGTCTCGCGGCGCGAGTAGCCGGAGAGCCGGTTGAAGAGGTCGGAGAGGTCGGCGCCGACCTGCGGGTCGGCGGTGAGCAGGCCGAGGTCCTCGTACAGCCGGGCGGTCTTGGGGTGGTAGTTGCCGGTGCCGACGTGCGAGTAGCGGCGCAGGGTGTCGCCCTCCTGCCGCACGACCAGGGACAGCTTGCAGTGCGTCTTCAGGCCCACGAGCCCGTACACGACGTGGCAGCCCGCCTCCTCCAGCTTGCGCGCCCACTTGATGTTGGCCTGCTCGTCGAAGCGCGCCTTGATCTCGACGAGGACGAGCACCTGCTTGCCCGACTCGGCCGCGTCTATCAGGGCGTCGACGATGGGCGAGTCGCCCGAGGTGCGGTAGAGCGTCTGCTTGATGGCGAGGACGTCCGGGTCGGCGGCGGCCTGCTCCAGGAACGCCTGCACGGAGGTGGAGAACGAGTCGTAGGGGTGGTGCAGGAGCACGTCCCGCTCGCGCAGGGCGGCGAAGATGTCGGGCGCGGAGGCCGACTCGACCTCGGCGAGGTCACGGTGGGTGCCGGCCACGAACTTGGGGTACTTGAGCTCGGGCCGGTCCAGGGCGGCGATGCGGAAGAGCGCGGTGAGGTCGAGCGGGCCGGGCAGCGGGTAGACCTCGGCGTCGGAGATCTTCAGCTCGCGGACGAGGAGGTCGAGCACGTACGGGTCGATGGTCTCCTCGACCTCCAGCCGTACGGGCGGGCCGAAGCGGCGCCGCATGAGCTCCTTCTCCAGGGCCTGCAGCAGGTTCTCCGCGTCGTCCTCCTCGACCTCCAGGTCCTCGTTGCGCGTCACGCGGAACATGTGGTGCGCGAGCACCTCCATGCCGGGGAAGAGCTCCTCCAGGTGCGCGGCGATCACGTCCTCCAGGGGGACGTAGCGCTGCGGGGAGGCCTCCAGGAAGCGGGAGAGGATCGGCGGCACCTTGACCCGCGCGAAGTGGTCGTGCCCGCTGACCGGGTTGCGGACGACCACGGCCAGGTTGAGGGAGAGCCCCGAGATGTACGGGAAGGGGTGCGCGGGGTCGACGGCCAGCGGCGTCAGCACGGGGAAGATCTGCTGCCGGAAGAGGGTGAAGAGGCGGCCCTGCTCCTTGTCGGTCAGCTCGTTCCAGCGGATGAGGTGGATGCCCTCCTCCGCGAGCGCGGGGGCGACGTCCTGCTGGTAGCAGGCGGCGTGCCGGGCCATGAGCTCGCGGGAGCGGGTCCAGATCAGCTCCAGCACCTCGCGGGGCTGCAGCCCGGAGGCGGAGCGGGTGGCCACGCCGGTGGCGATGCGGCGCTTGAGGCCGGCGACGCGCACCATGAAGAACTCGTCCAGGTTGCTCGCGAAGATCGCGAGGAAGTTGGCGCGTTCGAGGAGGGGCGTGTCCGGGTCCTCCGCCAGCTCCAGGACGCGCTCGTTGAACGCCAGCCAGCTGCGCTCGCGGTCCAGGAAGCGGCCCTGCGGGAGGGGCCCGTCGCCCTGGGGGCCGTCGCCGGCGTCCCCCTGGCCGGGCTCGCGGGCCGGGCGGGAGCCGTAGCCGTCGTGCCCGTAGCCGTCGTGGCCGTAACCGTCGTGCCCGTAGCCGTCGTCGTCGTACACGTCGTGGCCGTACGGGTACGGACCGAGGTCGGCGTCCAGGTCGGGCTCCAGGCCCGGGGAGGCGGTGGGGCCGGCGACGGCGAAGGGCCGGTGCGCGGCGATGGAGCCGACGGAAGGCTGCGGGTTCCCGTACGCCTCGGCGAGACGGTCGGCGGGGACGGTGCGGTCGCTGCGGCCGGTGCGGGCACGGCGGCCGGTGACGTCGTCGCTGCGGTCGCCGTGCTGCTGGTCGTGAGCCTGTGCGCGGGACGACTGGGTCATGTTCCCATGGTGCCGCGCCGGAGGCGGGCCGGGCGCGTCGACGCCGGGCGCGTCGGGGGCGGCGCGGAGCCTTCGAGCGGGTGCGGGGGGCACAGCGGGCTGCATTCCGCAAGGCTCGCAACCGCGGTTGAATCATGGGTAACGTCCACATGGCGTGTGGGCGTCCTGTCCGGCGGACTGCGGGCGGATTGCGGGCGGATTGCGGGCGGATCGCGGGCGGATCGCGGGCACCCGATGGGGCGGGAGTGCGCCTGGGCGCGGGCGGCAGGGCCCGGCTTCGGGGGCGGCGGAGCCGTCGTGTCGGGGCAGCGCCCCTGGCGTCAGGAGCGCGGCGCCGCCGCGCAAGGGCTGAGCCCCACCTCAGGGGCCCCGCCTCACGGGCAGAGCCGCCGCACGCGCCACAGCGCCCCCGCCGCGCACGCGCCCGCCGCGGCCGCCACGAGCCCCGCCTGGGTCCATGCCAGGCGCCGGAAGTGGGCGGGCGGGTGGTAGTCGAGGTAGTAGCCGGCAGCACCGTGCCGGGCGAGGCAGTCCGTGGGCACGGGGGCCATGTGGCAGTCCGTGTCCTCCGGCAGACGCCTGCCCGAGGCGGTGATCGTCCCGCGCTCGTAACCCCAGGAGTCCTTGCCGGCGAACGGGCGGACCTCCAGGTACGACGTCCGGGTCTCCGTCAGCGGATCCGCCAGATGCGGACGGACGGCTGTCAGCGGCCAGGACAGCAGCAGGCACGCGAGGGCCGTCACGGCCATGGCCGGCAGCGTGCGCTTGACCAGCAGGCCGGCGAGCGCCCCGAGCGCGGCGCCGAACAGCACGCCCGCGACGGGCGCGGGGCCGAGCGCGTCGAACGCCTCGTACCAGCGCGTGCCGTCCACCAGCCAGCCGTCGTCGAGGTGCCCCACGGGCCGCCAGGTCCAGGTGAACACGGCGGACAGCACCGACGCCCCCGCGAGCAGGGCGGCGACCGGCAGGCCGAGCTTCGCGGCGAACCAGCGCAGCGGCGAGACGGACTGCGTCCACGCCACCTTGTACGTGCCGCTCTCCAGCTCGCGTGCGATCACGGGACCGGCCACGAACATGCCGGCGAAGAGCGGCAGGAACTCCAGCAGGAGGGCGTTGCAGCCGAGGAAGTCGCCGTAGCGGAGCTTGAAGCCGTCGACGGCGGCCGCGTACGCGGTGCAGTCGCCCTCGGCGGGGCAGGGGGCGGACAGGCCGTGCTCCGCGACGTACCCGGTCATCGCGCCGCGCAGCCAGAGGAGTTCGGCGCAGAGCGCGGCGAGGACGGCGAGGGCGATCCGGGCGGCGGTGCGGTGCTGCCGCCAGACGACCCAGGCGAGCCCGAGGGCCCGGGGCGGGCGTACGGCCGAGGCGCTCGCGGATGCGGATGCGGACGCGGTGGCAGGACGGGGACGGCCGGTGGTCGTGGCGCTCACGCCGCCGTCCCGAGCGCGCGGCGCGGTTCGGCGCTGGGGGCGAGGAGCGGGGGCGCGCCGGGGGTGCGCAGGTGGGCGAGGAGGAGCTCTTCCAGGGAGGGCTCGGCGGCCCGCCACTGCCCGGCGACCGGGCCGTCGGGCCGGATGAGGGCGGTCAGCTGCCGCCCCGTGGCGCGGGCCTCGACGACGGTGTGCATGGCGAACTCCCGCGGCAGGTCCGGCCCTTCGTGCCGGCCCACGAGGACGGTGTGCGCGGCGAGCAGGTCCTCGACCTCGCCCGCGAGCCTCACCCGGCCGTCGGCTATCAGCAGCAGGTAGTCGCAGACCCCTTCGAGCTCGGCGAGGACGTGGGAGGCGATCACGACGGTGGTGGCGTGCTCGGCGGCCTGGGTCATGAGGGCCGCCGTCATCTCGTGCCGCACGAGCGGGTCGAGGTCGGCCATCGGCTCGTCCAGCAGCAGGACTTCGGGGCGCTTGCCGAAGGCGAGGGCCAGGGCCACGCGGGTGCGCTGACCGCCGGAGAGGTCGCCGATGCGGGCCCCGGACGACAGCCCGCCGTCGGCGACCGTGCGCTCGGCGGCGGCCTGGTCCCAGCGGCCGGGGTTCAGCTCGCGGCCCATGCGGAGGGTGTCGGCGATCGTGAACCGCGGGTAGAGCGGCTTGTCCTGGGAGAGGTAGGCGACGCGCGGGCGCACGTCCGCGGCGCCGGGACGGCCGCCGAAGACGGTGAACGAGCCCTCGGTGGGGCGGCGCAGCCCCGCGGCGAGCGACAGCAGCGTGGACTTGCCCGCGCCGTTGGGCCCGACGAGCGCGCAGACCCGGCCCGCGGGCAGCCGGAAGGAACAGTCCCGCAGCGCCCAGCGGCGCCGGAACCGCACGCCGAGGCCCACGGCCTCCAGGGCGGTCCGCTCGGGTTGGAAGGTCAGACCGGTCATGCGCTCCCCCACTTGGTCTCGCTACTTCACTTCGCGCTCTGCTGTCCCCGCGGCCCCGCCGTCCTTCTCCTCGTACCCCTCCTCCAGGACGGAGGCGAGCAGCGCGGCTACGTCCTCCCGTTCGAGGCCGGCTTCGCGGGCGCGGTGCATCCAGTCCGCGAGCTCGGCCCGCAGCGGCGACCCGGCGGCGGCCTGCGGCCGGGCGAGCGACCGCCGCACGAACGTCCCGAGCCCCGGGCGCGCCTCGACGAGCCCCTCGCGGTCGAGCTCGCGGTAGGCCTTCAGGACGGTGTTGGGGTTGATCGCCGTGGCCGCGACGACCTCCTTGGCCGTGGGCAACTTGTCCCCGGGCGCGAGCAGCCCCAGCCGGAGGGCCTGTTTGACCTGCTGGACGATCTGCAGGTACGTGGCGACCCCACTGCGCCGGTCGATGCGGAACTCGACCACGCGGGCCCCTTTCACTACTTGACTAGTGAAAGGGTGCGGGACGGGGCGGCGGCCTGTCAAACGGAGCCTGTGCGGCGTACGGGGAGGCTGGGAGAGCCGACTGTACGCGCCAGTCGTTCACAGCCCGGCTTCCCTCTCGGCCGTCTCGCGGATGGCTTGGACCCCGGCGAGCGCCTCGGCGGGGTCGGCTTCTCCCTCGTCCACGATCCGCTCCAGTTCGCGGAGCCTGGCAGCGCGCTCGGGCTGCCGCTCGATGGCGACGAATACGGCCCAGGAGTGGACGAAGGCCCGCAACGGGGCGAGGCTGCCGGTCTTCTGGGCGTTGATGGCGGCCTCGAACAAGTGCCGCGTCAGGGCGGGGACACGACTGGGGGCGATCTCGGAGACCGCGGCCCGCAGGGCATCGGGCGTCAGCTCCGGCATCGGGATCAGCGGGCCGTGGGAGCCGCTCAGCTGCCCGCTCACCTTGGTCCTCCAGGGCACGGCCTGCCAGACGGAGCCCGGCTCACTGCTGCCGGAGCACCACCCTCACGCAGGGCCGCCCGCACGGCGCCCGCTCCCCGGAGCGCCGCCGCGACCGCGGGGTCTGCCGTATCAGCCGCGGCACGGCAGCATTCCCGGCACAAGGTCTCGTCCGCCACCGGCCGGAACAGCCTCGGCTGGACGTGATCGCCGCCGCACTCCCGCATCCCGGCCACCCGGGACGGCGCCGCTCCGGCGCCCTGGGGCATCGAGGCACGCTGCTCGGCGAACGTCGGGGGCTGCGGCATCTTACGGAGCAACCGGTCCCTGACCAGGCCCGCCGGGTGGTGCACCACCTGCGGCAGGTGAGCGGTCAGCGCCTCCCGGAACTCCGCCATCGGCACGCCCCGCCGGAACCACTCCCCCGCCAGCGGCGCCAGCCGGGCCACGTCCGGCGCCGACAACCTCAGCCGCCGCTCGTTCCGGACGACCGCGGCCAGCGCGCGGGCTCCTCGCGCCTCGACCGCCCCCTCAGCCGCCTCCTCCACCGCCGGGGAGGGAGGGTGGCAGTTGTCCTCACCGTTGTTGTCTTCCGGGGAACGGCCGACGGCCCGACCGGTCGGCTCACCGGCGGCCGGAATCCCGCCCGTCGGCCGCCGCCCTCCGTCCCGCACGGCCAGCGCCTCCTCCGCGGACAACGGCACGCTCGACACCAGCTGCGTGGTCGACCACCGCCCACCCTCACCCTGCAGCCGCCACTCGTGCAGGTAACCCTCGCCGAGGAGTTGGCGCTTCGCCCGAAGGAACGCAATCTTCTTGATCCCTGCGCGCTCCGCGGTCTTCGACAGTGGTTCGTTCGCACCGTCCGGCAGCGATAACTGCCAGGTCAGGAGGCGGACGGCGTCGGAGGACAGCCGGGGGTGGCGGAGGATTTCGTTGGAGACCTGCGTGAAGAAGGACGCAGGAGGGATAGCATGCTTGAGCATTCCTAGGAGCGGCTTTCTCCTTGCGGGTGTAGACCCCCGAGCCGGTGTTGCTGCACCGCCGGGGGTCGCCTCGGTTCCTGACGAAGCAACCCGATGCGCGCACCGTAGCCCGCAAACACGCACGAACACGCCACTGCGGCCAACTACCGCCCCCACCGGGTGAATCACGTTGCTGGTCAGGGCGTTCCGCTCCGCCCATCCCTTACGCTGCGCGCTGCTGACGCCCCTGCCGGGCAGCTAGGCCGGAAGGGCATCGATGGCAGCCTGCCACGGGTAGGCATCGAGGTTTCCCTGCTTCGGCTTGTGGGGGACGAAGCCACCCTCGCCGAGAAGCACGGTGACACCGGCCGCCCGCAGTGTCTCGACGTTACGAGCGACAGCAGGGTGCCGCCCTTGGGCATCGTTCCAGTGCGGAAGCGCAACGATGGGGAGACCGAGCCCAATCCCCTCGGTGATGAGGCCCAAAGCCAGGGTGTCGCTGATTCCGGCTGCCCACTTGTTGAAGGTGTTGGCGGTCAGCGGAGCGACGAGCAACGCGTCGGGCGCAGGCAGGACATCCTCTTGCGAAGGCAACTTGTACTGGTGGCGGATGGGGTGGCCGGTCAGCTCACCGAGCCGTTCGAATTCTCCCTGGGCGTCTTCCGTGACCCACCGGTGGGCAGACGGGGTGAGGATCAGGCAGACATCCCAGCCGGCGGCCTGGGCGGCCCGGACGGCGACGTCGAGACGCCGGGCGGGCGGGGCGGCACAAGCGATCAGATAGAGCGTCCGATTCGTCATTCCGGCAGTCCACAACGTCCGGCCAGCGCTCGCAAGCGCCCCTCGGCCGACCCGGCTCCGAGAAGCCGCAGATCCTCGACGAGCGCGTGGGAGTGCGGACGGCAGCGGACCTCCTCGGGCGCCTCCTGCTCCGCCTCCAGAAGTGTGTTCACCGCCTCTTCCCGACGGCCGGCCTGGGTGTAGCCGCGGGCGAGATCGGCGAGATGGTGGGCACGGCGCTCACGCGGAAGAGCTGCCCGAGCCGGGCCGGGGATGCCGTGTGCAACAGCCACCGCTTCGGCCCCCTGGGACAGACGGACGTGCGCGGCGACCCGGTAGAGGCGGACGTTGGTCGGCCCGAAAGCGGTCCAGACGGCGTTGCCGTCGTTGCCCAGCTGCGCGGCATGTTCGTCTGCCTGGTCGAGCAACGAGGGAACAGCCGCGGCTGCCGATGCGGAGTCTCGGTCGGCGGATTCACCGGCCGCGGCGAGCGCCATCGCTGCTTTGAGGTACAGCATGCCGAGCACGCTCAGCCCATCCGGTCCGCGGACGAGGAGTTCCGCCTCCAATCGGTCGGCCGCGGCCACCGCGAACGCAGCGGCCGCTCGCGCTTGCCCATGGTGGGTCATTGCATCTGCGAGGTGCCGTGCCGCCGAGGCCATGATGACCGGCGCACCGGACCGTTCGGCCGCTGCGACCGCCTGATGTCCGGCCAGCCACGCCAGGGCTCCGTCGCCGTACTTCACGGCCACGGCCTCGGCCAGCTCCAGAGACAGTGACAGCACGGCGAAGGCGGCAAGTTGCTCGCTCCCTTCATGCCGAGCAGCTGCCCGGTTCGCGTCGGCCAGAAGCTCCGGGACCAGACGCCCCAGACTCGCGAAGTGCCCCGCCTGAAACGCCGCGCGGCCGTAGGCCAGGTTCCGGTGCAGCACCTCAACAGGCAAGGGCTCCCGCCCGTCGTCCGCACAGGTGCCGGTGATGACCTCGTGGCGTTGAAGAACCTCTCTGATCGCCTCGATCTCCTCCGCATCGGCGCACGCGCCACCGCCGACGGCCTCATCGGACAACAAGAGCTCCAGCGGGACTCGCAGCACTTGGGCCGCGCGCTCCACCACCGACAGCCTCGGGTCCTGCTGCCGCTGGCCGCCTTCGAGATCTTGTACCCAGCGGCGTGACTGGCCCATGAGCGCGCCGAAGTCGGTCTGCGTCAGGTTTCTACGACCACGCCAGTAGGCGATGCGCCGACCGATGCCCCTCGTATCCATCCGGCCCTCGCGATTCAGGTCCGCAACGCACGCAATCCGCGTGCCTACGCACCGTTATAGCGCCTCTACGGTGCAAGTACTCGGGCACCGCGCAATCGCTTCGCGGGCATGGCCGACACGGACAAGGAGCGCCAGCAATGCACGACCTCTTCACCCGGCCCCATGGCTGCGAGGTGCGCCGATGACCGCATCCGACCGCTCCGACGGTCACGTACCCCGGACGGGCACGTTCGTAGTCGACACCCGCTGGGGCAAAGTCGGTCAGGTGATGGGCCACGAGGGCCCGCGGCTCCAGCTCCGCCCGCCCCGCGGCGGGTGCGAGTGGGAAGCCGCCCCGGAGGTCGTACGGCCCGCGACGGACGCGGAGCGGCTGAGTGCGTCGGTCAGGGTCAACTCCCCGCGGCTCGCAGCGCGGCCGATCAACCCGGTGGTCCCGCTGACTTGGTATGAGTGACGGGCCTCGCGCCGCCGCAGGGAAACATCAGCCACATCCCGCCGTACCGGCCCGGCAGGCGCACAGATTTTGCGCGATCAGGACCGGGACGGACACCAGTCCGCAAGCGATCGAGGAAAGGAAGCGCTCATGGACAGCACCGTCCGGCCGTGGGGCCTGACCCGCATGGAGCCCTACCCGACGCTGGTCCCCGCCGCCGGCACTGCCGTGGCCCTGGACCCCATCTCGCAGACCACCGTCTACCGGGACGCCCAAGGACGGGCCGCGGAGATGGGCAAGCACGGGACCGGCACCGGCAAGGAGACCAAGACCCGCACCAGCCAGGGCGACGGGAGCGGCCCGTCGAACAGCGACGAGGGCCACGACCAGGAAAGCGACCAGGACTGACCGATGGCCTCTCCTCGTCCGGTCGTCGTCCTCACCGCCTTGGACGACCTGACGGCGGACCACGTCATCACCGAGCTGCACGGCCGGGATGTCCCGGTCGTGCGGCTCGACCCCGGCAGGCCGGGCGACGTGACGTTCTCCGCCCACGCGGGCACCGGCCGTACCTGGCACGGCCCGCTCAGCACCCCGACTCGTTTCCTGGAACTGGGGGACGCCAGGGCCGTCTACCACCGGCGCCCGTCCCGCTACACGGCCCCCGGCGGCCTGGACGGCCAAGACCGGGAATTCGCTGCCGCCCAGGTCCGGCACGGTCTCGGCGGCCTCCTGGCGGCCCTCCCCCACTGCCTGTACGTCAATCACCCGCACCGCAACTCCGGCGCCGAGTACAAGCCCCGCCAGATCACCACCGCCCTGCGGGCCGGACTCGAAGTCCCCCCGACCCTGATCACGAACGACCCCGGCGCCGCCCGCGCCTTCGCGAAGGAGCACGGCCCGGTGGTGTACAAGCCGCTGCGCTCCACCGAGTACCGCCAGGGCGGCGAGCTGCGCACGATCTGGGTGCGTCCCGTCGACGCCGGCGAGATCGGCGACGGCGTGGCCGCCTGCCCCCACCTGTTCCAGCAGGTCGTCGGCAAGACCGCCGACGTACGGATAGCCGCCGTCGGCGACGAGCTGTTCGCCACCCGCATCACCATCGACGGCGATCACCTGGACTGGCGATGGGACTACGACCGGATCACCTACGACCCCATCGACGTGCCGGGCCCGGTCC
Organism: Streptomyces sp. XH2; assembly: GCF_049725035.1. Taxonomy (NCBI): domain Bacteria; kingdom Bacillati; phylum Actinomycetota; class Actinomycetes; order Kitasatosporales; family Streptomycetaceae; genus Streptomyces; species Streptomyces sp. XH2. Next base: position 366,200 of record NZ_JBMMMZ010000007.1, read on the forward strand.
GGACCGGCATCCGCACCTACCTGCACGCCTTCGGGCTGGCCTTCGGCGCGTTCGACTTCGCCCTCGGCCGGGACGGGGTGTGGCGCTTCTACGAGTGCAACCCCAACGGACAGTGGGCGTTCGTCGATGACCACACGACCGGGGCCATTACCGCCGCCCTGGCCGACCTGCTGGAGAAGGGAACCCCCGCATGACCGAGCACGCCCCCGTCGCGGTGGACGAGGTCCGCGCCGCCGAGCAGCGCAAGAAGCTGGCCGAGCAGCTGCAACGCGGCGGGCACCTGCGGTCGGCGGCCTGGCGGGCGGTCGTCGAGACCGTCCCCCGGCACGAATTCACCCGCGCGTTCTTCCGCCGCGCCGAGACGCCCCAGGGCACCCTGTGGGCCCCGGTCGTCCCCGGACCCGGCGAGGCGGATGCGTGGCTGCACGAGGTCTACACCGATCACACGCTCGTGACCCAGCTCGACGGCCACGTGCACCCCGGGGACGTCGAAGGCCCGGTCCTCGGTGACCCGACCTCGTCGTCCACCCTGCCGAGCCTGCTCGTGCGCATGCTCCAGGACCTGGACCCCCGGAACGGCGACCGGGTCCTGGTCGTGGGCGTGGGCACCGGCTACTCGACGGCCCTGGTGTGCGAGCGGCTGAGCAGCGAGCAGGTCACCGGCATCGAGACCGACGAGGCCGCCGCCGAACGCGCCCGCGCCGGGATCAAGGCCGCCGGGTACGACCCCGCCGTCATCACGGGAGACGGCCTGCTCGGCTGCCCGGGCAACGCGCCCTACAACAAGCTCATCGCGTTCTGCTCGGTGCGCAGCATCCCGGAGGCATGGCTGGAGCAGGTCCGCCCCGGGGGCACCATCGTGACGACCGTGTCCGGGTGGCTGTACGGCTCCGGCCTGGTCCGGCTGACCGTCGGCGACGGCGGCAGGGCCGAGGGCCGGTTCCTGCCCGGCACGGTGTCATTCATGATCGCCCGCTCGCAGGCCGCGCCCTCGCTCACCGGGGTCTCCGGCCTCCTCGTCCAGGCCGCCGAGGAAAGGCCGGCACGCGTCGGGCCCGAGGTGCTGAGCGACTGGACACCTCAGTTCGTCGCTCAGCTCGCCGTCCCCGGCGCCCAGTACCTGGGCATGGCCACGGACGACGGCCCGATGCTGGACCACCTGGTCGACCTTTCGGGCAAGTCGTTCGCCACGCTCGTACCGGACGGGCAGGACGGCTACCTCGTCCGCCAGGGCGGCCCGCTGCGGCTGTGGGACGCCGTCGAAGAGGCGATCGGCACGTGGCGGAAGGCCGGGGAGCCACCGCAGGACGAGTTCGGGCTGACTGTCACGCCCCGCCATCAGCGGGTCTGGCTCGGGTCACCGGACGGGCCGGGCTGGGCGCTGCCGGCCTGAACCGCCGCGAGAGCCTTATACCGACCGAACAGACTTCTCGGCCCGTTTTCAGTGCTCCCTCAGACAGTTTTCATGTACGGGCCCCAGAGTCGTCGGCATGACGGACGACACTCGCCCCTACGGCGCCCAGGAACCCCAGCCGCAGCAGCCCTACGCGTATCCGCAGCCCCCCGCGTACCCGCCGCGGCAGCCGGTCACCACGGCCAGTGGTGTGACCGTCTGGCCCGGGGACGGAGACGGGTCCGGAGGTGGCAACGGCGGCGGGAGCCGCTACGCCGGGTTCTCCGAGCCGCAGCCGGGGGCCCCGGAGCCCGGCCGCGGCGGCGCACCCCGCGCCCGCAGGACCGGCACGCTGCTCGCCGCCGTGGCGATCGTCGCCGCGATCGTGGGCGGCGGGTCCGCCGCCCTGGTGAGCGAGCTGACCAGCCGCGGCGACAGCACCAGCCACTCCACGCCCGTCCAGAACGCCTCGTCCAAGAGCGCGGGCGGCGTCGCCGCCGTCGCGAAGGCCGTGAGCCCCAGCATCGTGGAGATCAAGGCGTCGACCACCAGCGGGCAGTCCACCGGCTCCGGCGTCGTCATCACCGGCGACGGCGAGATCATCACCAACAACCACGTCATCGCGGGCGCCGACACCGTGCAGGTCGCCTTCAGCGACGGCAGCAAGAAGACCGCCAAGGTCGTCGGCACCGACCCCGACAAGGACCTCGCCCTGATCAAGGTGCAGGGCGCGAGCGGCCTGAAGGCGGCCACCCTGGGCAGCTCCGGCAGCGTCAAGGTCGGCGACGAGGTCGTCGCGATCGGCTCCCCCGAGGGCCTCACCGGCACCGTCACCAGCGGCATCGTCTCCGCCCTCGACCGCGACGTGACCGTCTCCAAGGAAGAGGGACGCGGCGGGCAGCAGCGCGAGCGCGGCGTCCCGCAGTGGCCCTTCGAGTTCGGCGGCAACCAGTACAACGGCGACACCGGCTCCTCCAAGACCACCTACAAGGCCATCCAGACCGACGCCTCCCTCAACCCCGGCAACTCCGGCGGCGCGCTCATCAACATGAACGGCGAGATCATCGGCATCAACTCGGCGATGTACGCGCCCGCTTCCGGCGGCGGGACCGGTGAGTCCGCGGGCAGCGTCGGCCTGGGCTTCGCCATCCCCGTCGACACCGTCAAGGCGGACCTCGCCAAGCTCCGGGCCGGAGGCGCGGGTGGCGGCAACGGCTGAGCACACGGCCGTGCGACGCTGAAGGCCGAGAAGCGCCCTGACCGAAGCAAGACCGCACCCGTGAGGTACCGCCGATGAGCCCCGCCGACCACGGCGACCAGCCCGCCCGCATCCTGATCGTGGACGACGAGCCCGCCGTCCGCGAGGCCCTGCGCCGCAGCCTCGCCTTCGAGGGGTACGCCACCGAGCTGGCCGTCGACGGGCTCGACGCGGTCACGAAGGTCGCCTCGTACGACCCGGAGCTGATCGTGCTGGACGTCCTCATGCCGCGCATGGACGGCCTCACCGCCGCCCGCCGCCTGCGCGCCTCAGGCGTCACCGTGCCCATCCTCATGCTGACCGCCCGCGACACCGTCGGCGATCGCGTCACCGGCCTCGACGCCGGAGCCGACGACTACCTCGTCAAGCCCTTCGAGCTCGACGAGCTGCTCGCCCGCATCCGGGCCCTCCTGCGCCGCAGCTCCTACGCCACGGCCGCGCCCACCGCCGCCTCCGCCACCCTCTCCTTCGCCGACCTGCGCATGAACCTCGACACGCGCGAGGTCACGCGCGGCGACCGGGCCGTCGAACTGACCCGCACGGAGTTCACGCTCCTGGAGCTGTTCCTCGCCCACCCCCGGCAGGTCCTCACCCGCGAGCAGATCCTCAAGACCGTCTGGGGCTTCGAGTTCGAGCCCTCGTCCAACTCCCTCGACGTGTACGTCATGTACCTGCGCCGCAAGACCGAGGCCGGCGGCGAACCGCGCCTGGTCCACACCGTGCGCGGCGTGGGCTACGTCCTGCGCACGGACAGCGCCGAATGATCGTGAGATTCCAGTGATCGCGAGATTCCAGCGGCTGCCGCTCCGCTCCCGGCTGGCCCTGCTCACCGCGGCCGCCGTCGCCGTCGCCGTCGCCGCCGCGGCCGCCGCCTGCTGGCTGGTCACCCGGCAGGAACTGGAGCACCAGCGCGACACCACCCTGACGAACGTCCGCGCGGACGACGCCACCGTGATGACGCTGCTGCGCAACTGCGGATCCGTCCCCAGCGGGCCCTCCACCCTCTTCCGCCCCTACACCGTGCAGATCATCACCGGCGAAGGCTTCGTCTGCTCCACGATCGGCAAGTCGCCCATCAAGGTGGAGACCGAGGACCTGCTGGTCGCCCAGCGGCAGCAAGGGCAGGCCCTGCACGACGCCCAGGCCCAGGACGGCACGGAGATGCGCGTCGCGACCTCGCCCGGGCCCCGGCCCGGCACCGCCGTCTCCATCGCCCAGCCCCGCAGCGAGATCGACCGGCCCCTCGGCTCCCTCGCCGTCGTCCTCGCGATCACCGCCGGCGTCGGCGTCCTCCTCGCCGCCACCGCCGGCGCCTGGATCGCCCGCGCCGGACTGCGGCCCGTCGACCGGCTCACCGGCGCCGTCGAGCACATCGCCCGCACGGAGGACCTGGCGGTCCGCATCCCCGTCGAGGGCGAGGACGAGATCGCCCGCCTCTCGCGCTCCTTCAACGCCATGACCGCCGCCCTCGCCTCTTCCCGCGACCGGCAGCAGCAGCTCATCGCCGACGCCGGGCACGAGCTGCGCACCCCGCTCACCTCCCTGCGCACCAACATCGACCTGCTGGTGCGGAGCGAGGAGACCGGGCGCGCGATCCCGCCGGAGGACCGCAAGGAGCTGCTCGCCAGCGTGCGGGCCCAGATGGCCGAGCTGGCCGCCCTCATCGGCGACCTGCAGGAACTCTCCCGGCCCGACGCGGGGCCCGGCACGGAGCCCGTGCAGGTCATCGCCCTGCACGAGGCCGCGGAGCGGGCCGTCGAGCGGGCCCGGCTGCGGGGGGCCGGACTGTCGTTCCGAGTGCGGCTGGAGAGCTGGTACGTGCGGGCCGAGCCGGCTGCGCTGGAACGCGCCCTGGTCAACCTGCTCGACAACGCCGTGAAGTTCAGTCCGCCCGGCGGAGCGGTCGAGGTCGCCCTCTCCGGCACCACCGGCGAGCTCACCGTTCGCGACCACGGGCCCGGCATCGCGCCGGACGAGCTCCCCCACGTCTTCGACCGCTTCTGGCGGTCCCCGTCCGCCCGCAGCATGCCGGGCAGCGGGCTGGGGCTGTCGATCGTCGCGCGTACGGTGCGGCAGGCGGGTGGGGAGGTGGCGCTGCGGCCGGCGCAGGGAGGCGGAACGGTCGCGTCCGTCCGCCTCCCCGGGGCGCCGGTGGCTCCGCCGGCGCTGTAGGACCCTGCCGTCGCTAGGCCGCGAGCGCGCTCGCCGTGACCTCGGCTATCGCCTTCACCGCCGCCGGGATCTGCTCCGCCGTCACGTCCAGGTGCGTCACCACGCGGACCGTCGTCGGGCCGAAGACCGACACCCGTACGCCGTGCTCCTCGATCGTGCGCGCCCCGAACTCCGCCGCCGTCAGGCCGGTGGCCGACACGTCGAAGAGGACGATGTTCGTCTCCACGTGCTCCGGGTGGACGACCAGGCCCTCGATCTTCGCGAGCTCGGTCGCGAGGAGGCGGGCGTTGGCGTGGTCGTCGGCCAGCCGGTCCACGTGGTGGCGGAGCGCGTAGACGCCCGCCGAGGCGATGACGCCGGCCTGGCGCATGGCGCCGCCCCAGCGCTGCTTGAGCCGCCACGCGCTGTCGATGAACTCCTTCGTGCCGGCGAGGAGTCCGCCGACCGGAGCGCCGAGGCCCTTGCTCAGGTCGATGAAGACCGAGTCGAAGTGCTGCGCGTACGTCTGGGCCGGGATGCCGCTCGCCACCGACGCGTTGAGCAGGCGGGCGCCGTCCATGTGGGTCCACATGCCGCGCTCGCGGGCGATGCCCGTGATCTCCTCGATGCGCTCCAGCGGCCAGACCGTGCCGCCGCCCGCGTTGGAGGTCTGCTCGATGACGACGCCGGTCGTCGCGGGCGCGTAGCGGCTGGGCGTGCGGATGGCCGCGCGGAACTGCTCGGCCGTGAACACGCCGCGCTCGCCCTCCAGCGCGCGGACGTTGATGCCACTGAGCGCGGCCGGGCCGCCGACCTCGTAGTTGATGATGTGCGCGGTCGCGTCGGCGAGGATCTCGTCGCCGGGCCGGGAGTGGACGGCCAGCGCGATCTCGTTGCACATGGTGCCGGAGGGCAGGAAGACGGCGGCTTCCTTGCCGAGGAGCCCGGCGGCCACGGCGGTGAGTTCGTTGACGCTGGGGTCCTCCCCCTTCTGCTCGTCACCGACCGGGGCCTCGGCCATGAAGGTGCGCATGGCGGCGGTCGGGAGCGTGATGGTGTCGCTGTAGAGGTCGATGAGGGGGCGCTGGGAGGTGCTCACGTACGTACTCATTTCGTCGTGCGAGATGGCGGTTACTGTGAGTGACGGCGCGGGGGTGTGCGCCGGTGGAACGACCCGTCAGGGATGCGACGGGAGTGTGGGGCCGTGCGGTTTCCGCGTACTGCGGCGAGGTCCGGCGGAGTCCGGGGCCGTGCATCCCGCGCTCCGCCGGTCAGGCGTTACGCGTCGTCTCCGAAGACCGGCCGGAGGTACCCCGCGGCCGACGCCGCGCGGATGCCCGCCTCGTCGGCGGTGGCGCCGGTGCACCAGAGCGTTCCGTACTCGCTCCGCTGGTCCTTGGCGTCCGGCAGGACGTCGCCGGCCCGCGCGGTGATCCGGATGTCCCGGAGCCCGGGGACCCGGTCGGCCAGCTCGCGGCCCGCGACGTCCTCGAAGCGGCCGCCGCGCTTGGCGTACAGGGCCTGTTCGGCGGCGGCGCCGACGGGCGCGGGGGCGTTGACGGGCTCGCCCAGGTACGAGGCGATGACGCCGTCGAAGACATTCCAGTCGAGCGCGGCGGAGACCATCGTGGAGACGTTGCGGCCCGCGAAGCGCGGGTTGAACTCGACGACCTTGGGGCCGTCGGCGGTGAGCGCGAACTCGATGTGCGCGGGGCCGTTCTCGTAGGACATGAGGCGGGCCAGGTCGGCGCAGATCCGCTCGATCCGCTCGTGGGCCTCCGGGGAGAGGTCGACCGGGAAGCGGATGGCGAGCTCCATGAAGTACGGCAGCTCGCTCATGATGCGGTCGCTGATGCCGAGGACGTGCGGGACGCCGCCGGAGTAGAGCACCTCGGCGCTGACCACCGGGCCGATGAGGAACTCCTCGACGAGCGGCACGCCGCCCTGCCCGTCGGACTCGTCGCGCACCTCGGGGAAGTGCCAGCGCAGCTCGTCGGCGTCCGCGGCGGAGACCACGCCGTAACTGCCGGTGCTGATGGAGGGCTTGAGGACGACGGGGTAGCCGGTGGCCTCGGCCGCGGCGAGGGCGCTGTCGACGTCCGGGGCGGCGGTGCTGCGCGGCGCCGGGACGGACTCGGCGGCGCAGGCCTGCCGGAACGCGTGCTTGTCCTGCGTCAGCAGTACGGAGGCGGTGGGCAGGAAGGGTATGCCCAGCTTCTCGGCCGCGGTGGCGGCGGGCAGCAGGTACTGCTCGTTGGGGGCGATCAGCGTGAACTCGCCGCTGCCGCGCAGCTCCTGGAAGAGCTCGGTCAGCTCCTCCGTGGAGCGCGTCTCGCGGACGTGGACCTCGATCGGGCCCGAGTCCAGGAGGTGGCGCAGCGGGTCGTTCGCGTAGCGGCCCTTGTCGCGGGTGACGAAGGTGACGCGGGCGGCGCGGCGGACGGCGGCCTCGACGAGGCGCAGGCCGGTGCCGCTGGTGAGGGCTTCGACGATGACGATGTGGTCTGCTCGATCGGCCATGGTGCCGGTCTCATTTCTTGACGGGGTCGGTGTGATCGGCACGATCGGCTCGATCGGTACGGCGGGGTTGGACGGTGCGGACGGTCGGGTCCGCTGGAAGGGGCGTGCGGCTGCGCGGGGCCGCCGCCACGGCCACTGCTGTGATCAACGTGAGGGCCGCGGCCACGAGGAACGGCGCTCCGCCGGTCCAGGCGCTGTCCGAGCCGCCCGCCACGGCCGTGCCGACGGCGCCGCCGGCGGACTCGGCGATGCCCCACACCAGCCCGGCGAAGCCGAACGCGGCGAAGCTGTTCCCCTCGGCCTTGCGGGCCATGATGCTGTCCGCCGCGGGCGACCACACGAGTTCGGAGAACGTGAACACGGCCGCGCCCACGAAGACGACGGGCCAGGCCGGCCCCCGGCCGGGCACGAACAGCACGAGCCCGGCCGCCAGCAGCACCATGCCGAGCGCGATGACGGCCCGGTCGCCGCGCCGGCTCGCGAGGCTCTGCATGCGCCGGGCCACGACGCCCTGGAACAGCACGATCAGGACCGCGTTGACGAGGAACAGCATGCTGATGACGCGCGGCGAGACGGACGTCCCGACGTACATCGGCAGCACGTTGGCGAACTGCGCGTACGCGAGCCACAGCGTCGCCGTCACGCACGACCACAGCAGCACCTGCCGGCTGGGCAGCCCGAAGCGTGCCGCGCCCTTCTCCGGCGGTGCGGCCGTCACGTCGCCCGGCGCGCGGGCGGCCAGCAGGGCAGCCACGGCGAACGCTCCGGCCGGGATCAGCGGGAACGCGCGGCCGGTGGCGGACATCAGCCAGCCTCCGGCCACGGGTCCGAGCGCCGCCCCGCCGTTGATCGCCGCGTTCAGCCGGCCGAACGCGGCGAGGCGGGTGGTCTCGTCGCACCCGCCCGCGATGAGCGCCTTGGTGCCGACGTTGGCGCACGAGACGGCGGTGCCGTTCACGGCCAGGACGGCGAGCCAGGACGCGGCGTCGTCGAGGCGCAGCGCCGCGGGCACGAGCATGACCGCGCCCGCCACCAGATAGCCGCCCACGAGGACGGCCCGGAGGCGGAAGCGCACGACGACGAACTGCATGTAGACCGCGCCGGCCCGCATGCTCAGCAGGTGCACGCCGACGGCGGCCGCCGCGACCCCGACGGGGATCCCGAGGGTGCCGTGCAGCCAGATGGCGAGGAACGGCGAGATCACGTAGTACGCGGCGCTGCCGAGCGCCCGGGATGCCAGGGCGGACTTCATGGCGGCATTCATGGCGGACTGCATGACCGTACGGTTTCCTCGGGTCGGCGGGGCCGCCGTGCTCCCCTCCGCGGCACGGCAGCCGTTGCACACACAAGCACATACCGTACGGTCTGTTCAATGGATCAGGGTGTGACCTGTCCCTCTGTCATGTTTTTGCAAGGTAGATTGAATTTTCGGCCTTCACTTTTACGGTTGCGTTGCATGAAGTCCCGATGAACACACGATTGCGTGGCCCTGCCCGTCAATACCGGTGCGGTCACCATCATTTCCGGCGGTTCCCGGATCCTTCGCCCCTGTGGGGGCAAGCGGGCCGTCTAGCGTGGTCGGCATGTCATGCGCTCCGCGAAACCGGGACGACGACCACGCGACCGTGGTGACCTCCCGCCCCCGGCCGTACGACACCGTGATCCCCACCCCGAGCGGCGGCACCTGCGTGAGCCGCAGCGACGTGGGTGCGCCCGGGCTCCGGTAGCCCGGGCGGCCCGGGGCGAGCAGCTTCGCCACCAACCCCGCGGTTTCATCGGCCAGTTCCGCCAGGGCGTACGCCTCCAGGACGGCGCGGACGGCGGACTGCGCGACGGCGGCGGACCGCGGGTCGTCGGGCAGGTCGAGCGTGTACGACCAAGGGGTCTGCGGCGATACCGTGGCCATGCCGGCTCCTCTGACGAGCGAAGCGGGGGCGAGCGGGTGAGTGGCGCGGCTCACCACCGTACGCCGTTCGGCCAAAGGTATTTAGCGGCGTCGGCAGAACTACTTCAGCAAGCACCCGTGTGGGTGACGCGCGGGAGAGGCGAGAGATGCCGGTGAGGAACAGCCCGACGGCGCGTCAGCTCCGGCTCGGTGCCGAGCTGCGCAAGCTGCGCGAGCGCGCGGGGCTCACATCGACCGAGGCCGGACGGCTCCTGGGCACCAACCAGGCCCAGATCAGCAACATCGAGGCGAGCCGCTACGGAGTGAGCGCCGAGCGCCTGCGCGCCCTCGCGCGCAACTACTCGTGCTCCGACGAGGCCCTCGTCGCCGCCCTCATCGACATGGCCGGCGAGCGCAAACGCGGCTGGTGGGAGGAGTACCGCGAGATCCTCCCGGCCGGGCTGCTGGACCTCGCCGAACTGGAACACCACGCCGTGGCCCTGCGCGCCTCGTACGTCGCCCACCTGCCCGGGCTGCTGCAGACGGCCGAGCACTGCCGCGAGATCTTCCGCCAGGTGGTGCCGCCCCTGAGCCCGCCGGAGGTCGAGCACCGCGTCTCGCACCGCATCAAGCGGCAGGCCGTCCTCTACCGCGAACGCCCCACCCCGTACACGGCCATCGTCCACGAGGCCGCGCTGCGGATGCGCTTCGGCGGGCCCGCGGTCGCACGGGCGCAGCTGCGGCACATCCTCGGCATGAGCGAGCGCGAGCACATCAAGGTGCTGGTGATCCCCTTCGACGCGGGCGCGTTCCCCGGCTCCGGGCAGTCGACGCTGTTCGCGGTGGGCCCGGTGCCGCAGCTGGACACCGTGCACGTCGACCGCGAGCACGGCTCGGAACTGGTCGACGCCGCCGCCCAGTTGGACCGCTACCGCATGGTGCTCGACCGCATGGAGTCCGTCGCCCTCGGCGAGGCGCCGTCCCGGGACCTGATCCTGGGCATCGTCCGCGGGCTGGAGGGCAGGTGAACGGGTGAATCTACGGGGCCGCGCCCCTGGGGCGGACATCCGGGGGTAAGGCTCTCGTACCGAGGTGACCGAGGCGATCGAGGAGGAGGCGGCGATGGGCAATGACCTGGGGAGTCTGCTGGGCGGGCTGCTCGGCGGCGGGGAGGCCGGCAAGGGCGGCAGCCTGCTGGGGGCGCTGCTCACCTCGCTCGGCGGTGCCGGGACGCACGGCGCGGGCAGCAATCCGCTCGGCGCGCTGCTGGACACGCTCAAGGAGGGCGGCCTCGGGGAGAAGACCGACTCGTGGGTCGGCAAGGGGGCCAACCAGGAGGTCAGCGGGCCCGAGGTCGCCCAGGCGCTGCCCTATCAGGCGCTCGACCACGTGGCGCAGCAGGCGGGCGTGAGCCCGGAGGAAGCGGCGGACGAGCTGGCGCGGACGCTGCCGCAGGCGGTCGACAAGCTGACGCCGGCGGGTGAGGTCCCCGAGGGGTCCCTGGAGGACCTGATCCGGCAGCAGTCGTGAAGGAACGGACGGACGGCCCCGGCGCACTCCGGGGCCGTCTCCTCCCTGCGGGTTACTTGATGACCGTGATGCGGTCGGCCGCCGGCGGGGCCAGCGGGGCGGTCTTCGACGAGTGGGCCGTCAGGTAGGCGTTGAAGACGTCCAGGTCGGACGCGCCGACGCGCTTGTTCGTGCCCTCCTTGAAGGCGGGGAAGCCGTCGCCGCCGCCCATCAGGAACTCGTTGCCCGCGACGCGGTAGGTCTTCGCCGGGTCGATGGCGGTGCCGTTCAGCTTGACCGACGAGGCCACGACGCGGTCGGCGCCCTTCTTCGTCAGGTCCAGGGTGTAGGTCAGCCCCTTGCTGATCTGCAGGATCTTCGGCTGGGCCTCGTTCGGGCCGCTGACCTGCTGCTGCAGCGCCGCGATGACCTGCGCGCCGGTCAGGTCCTTGCTCTGCATCATGTTGGTGAAGGGCTGGACGGTGAACGCCTCGCCGTACGTCACGACGCCGTCGCCCTCGCCGCCCGACGCCTTGAAGGCCAGGTCGGAGCGGATGCCGCCGGGGTTCATGAACGCGATCTGGGCGCCGCCCTTGTCGGCCGGGGCGAGGGCCTCCAGCTGGGCGTCGGTGATGACGTCGCCGAGCGGCTTCTCGTACTCCTCGGAGCCGCGGCCGTTGATGTCGGCGGTGATGTAGCCGACGGGCTTGTCGGCGACGGGCGCCGCGAGCTTCTTCCAGTGGTCGATGAGCGCGGTCATGTCCGCGGCCTTGGACTGGTTGCGGTCCACGACGTGGTTCGCGGTGCGCGGGTTGTTCGCGGCGGGCTTGCCGTACGCGCTCTTCTTGACCGGGGTGCGGACGATGTCCTTGGTGCGCCGGTCGTAGGTGAGCGTGGTGTCGGTGTACAGGCGGCCGAAGGAGGCGGCCGAGGTGACCGTGCGCGGGGCGCCGGACGGGTCCGGGATGGTGCAGGCGTAGGCCTGGTGGGTGTGGCCGGTGACGAAGGCGTCGACCTTGGGCGTCACCTTCTTGGCGATCTCCACGATCGGGCCGGAGATGCCCGCGCCCGCGCCCGGGGTGTCGCAGTCGAAGTTGTACGCGCCGGAGGCCGGCATGCCGCCCTCGTGGACCAGGGTGATGATCGACTTCACGCCCTGGCGGTCGAGCTCCTTGGCGTACTTGTCGATCGTCTCGACCTCGTCGGCGAACTTCAGGCCCTTGACGCCCTCGGCGGTGACGACGTCCGGCGTGCCCTCCAGGGTGAGGCCGATGATGCCGATCTTCACGCCCTTGTGCTGCCAGACCGTGTACGGCTTGAGGATCGGCTTGCCGGTCTTCTCGTCCAGGACGTTCGCGGCGAGGTAGGGGAAGCGGGCGCCCTTGAAGGTCTTGCCCGGCTCGGCGCAGCCGTCCTTCGGGTGGCAGCCGCCGCGCTGCATGCGCGTCAGCTCGGCGCGGCCCTCGTCGAACTCGTGGTTGCCGACGGAGGTGGCGTCGAGGCCGATCCTGTTCATCGCCTCGATGGTCGGCTCGTCGTGGAAGAGGCCGGTCATCAGCGGGCTGGCGCCGATGAGGTCACCGGCCGCCGCGGTGATCGAGTACTCGTGGCCCTTGCGGGCGGTGCGCAGCGAGTTGGCGAGGTACTCGACGCCGCCGGCGGGTATGGCCTTCGTCGTGCCGTCGGGCCGGGCCTCGGTGACCGTGCCCGACGAGCCCTGCGGCGGCTCCAGGTTGCCGTGCAGGTCGTTGAAGGAGAGCAGCTGGACGTCAACCGTCCGGCCGTGCGTACGGGCGTCGGCCGGGACGGCGGTGGCCAGGACACCGGCGGTGGCGGCGAGCGCGGCGGCGGTCGCGGTCAGCCGTCTCGCCAGGCGCTTGCGTGGCGGCGTCGCGTGCATGTGTTCCCCTTTGTGCATGTCTGCGTACGAGAGGTGGACGAAGTGGTCTGCCGCAGCGTAGATCAACCCGCGTAGAACGTCAGGAGGGTTGGCTGTGCCGATTCGCCGTCACCCGCGTCGTAGGCTCGCACCATGAGCGACGTCACGAACAACGCGAACGGGCAGCGGACGGTCGAGGTCCTGGACGAACTCGGGCCCGGACCGGCGCAGGACGTGCTGCGGCTGATCGCCGAAGCGGCGGAGACCGACGGGCAGCCCGCCGTCTCCGAGCAGGGCCGGCTGCAGCTGAAGGGGCGCCGGCCCGGCGTCCGGCACGTCCTGCTGCGGACGGACGACGGACTGCTCGTGGGCTACGGCCAGCTGGAGGACAGCGACCCCGTCGAGGCGCCGGCGGGCGAGCTCGTCGTGCACCCCTCGCACCGGGGCCGCGGGCACGGGCGGGCGCTCGGCTCGGCGCTGCTCCACGAGTCGGGCAAGCGGCTGCGGGTGTGGGCGCACGGCGGGCACCCGGCGGCGCGGCACCTCGCGCAGGTGCTGGGCATGAGCCTCTTCCGCGAGCTCCGCCAGATGCGCCGCCCCCTGCACGACCTCGTCCTCCCCGAGCCGGTGCTCCCCCCGGGCGTGACCGTGCGGACCTTCCGCCCCGGCGAGGACGACGCCGAGTGGCTCGCCGTGAACGCGGCGGCCTTCGCCCACCACCCCGAGCAGGGCTCGCTCGTCCAGCGGGACCTCGACGACCGCAAGGCCGCGGACTGGTTCGACCCCAAGGGCTTCTTCCTCGCCGAGAAGGACGGCCGCGTCATCGGCTTCCACTGGACGAAGGTCCACGCCGAGGAGGGCCTCGGCGAGGTCTACGTCCTGGGCGTGGCCCCCGGCGCCCAGGGCGGCGGCCTCGGCAAGTCCCTCACCACGCTCGGCCTCCGCCACCTGGCGGCCCAGGGCCTGCCCACGGCGATGCTGTACGTGGACGCCGACAACGCGGCGGCGGTGGCGGTGTACGAGGGGCTGGGCTTCCAGATCCACGAGACGGACCTGATGTACCGGACGGAGAGCTGACGGAGGGCCGGGGGCCCGGCCGGCGCCCGCCCCGCCCCCGCCCTCAGGGCGAAGTGAGCGGCTCCGCCGCGTAGGCCCGGTGGAGCAGGTCCACGAAGGCCGGTGCCGGCGGCAGGGCCACCGGGCCGATCCGGTGCACCGCCACACCCGGCGTCCACGAGTTCATGACCACGGCCCCGGCCAGCCCCGGCAGGCAGGCCGGGGTGATCTCCCGGACGCGCTGGGGGACGCCGAGGCGGTCCAGCTGCCGGCGGAGGATGCCCATCGTCGTGCCGGCCAGCATCTCGGCCGCGGGCCACACCACCGCCGAACCGTCCCAGAAGGCCAGGTTCCAGATCGTGCCCTCGCTGAGCCGGCCCCGGCGGTCGACGAAGACGGCGTCGTCGAACCCCCCGTCGGCGGCCCGGCGCAGGAGGTGCGTCTTGGCCGGCTCCCCCACGTGCTTCACGGCCGGGAGGAACCGTTCGTGCTCGACGGGCGCCAGCGCCAGCGGGCCCCGCGGGCCGGACGCGGCCGGACCGGTCCGGACCAGCACCTCGGGCTCCGCCTCCGGGTCGGCCACGGTGAACTCCCCCGCCGGCGAGTACACCGTGGCCGTCAGCGAGAGGTCGGCCGGGCCGCCTTCCAGGGCCGCCCGCAGGCAGGACCGCACCCGGTCGTCGGGCAGCGCCCGGCCGAACAGCTCCTTCGAGGCGGACCGCAGCCGGTCCAGGTGCAGGTCGAGGCCCCGGACCCGGCCCCCGCGCACCTGCATCGCGGTGAAGTGGGCGTATCCGGCGAAGGCGAGCGGCGCCAGGTCCGCGACGGTCGCCGCGCGGCCGTCGCGCTGGACGGCGAAAGAGGGGGAAGAGGGGTCTGAAGAGGTGACGGAAGAGGCCATGGGTGTCACTCCTGCGGTACGGGCGGCAGCGCGGGAACGGCTGCCCACGCGCCGACGCTAGGGCCTGACACCGGTGTGAAGGTCAACCCCGGCCCGGGCGGGCGCGGCACGCCCCCTGCGGCGTCAGTCGCCGCCGCAGCCGCAGGACCGCCGCACCACCAGCGCGGACGGGAACTGCTTGAGCCGCTCGCGGCGCGTGCCCGACACCCGGAGCGAGTCGTCCAGGACGAGGTCCACGGCCGAGCGGGCCATGGCCTGCCGGTCGGAGGCGACCGTGGTCAGCGGCGGGTCGGTCAGGGCGGCTTCCTTGACGTCGTCGAAGCCGGCGACCGCCAGCTCGCCCGGCACGTCGATGCGCAGCTCGCGGGCCGCGCGCAGCACGCCGATGGCCTGGTCGTCCGTGGCGCAGAGCAGGGCCGGGGGGCGGTCGGGGCCGGAGAGCAGCTCCAAGGCGACCTTGTAGGCGTCGTAGCGGTTGTACGGGGCCGGGAAGAGCCGGCCCTCCAGGGACTTGCCGGCCTCCCGCATGGCCCGGCGCCAGCCCTCGACGTGGTCGGTGACGGGGTCGCCGATGGTCGGGGTGCGCTCGGTGCCGCCGAGGCAGGCGACGTAGGGGTGGCCGTGCTCCAGCAGGTGGCGGGTGGCGAGCTGGGCGCCGCCGATGTCGTCGGTGACGACGGCGACGTCGTCGATCGCGTCGGGCCGGCGGTGCATGAGGACCACCCGGGCGTCCCAGGCGTCGATCTCCGCGGCCGCGTGCTCGCTGGGGCCCTGGCTGATGAGGATCAGGCCGGAGACCCGCATGCCGAGGAACGCGCGCAGGTAGTGCACTTCGCGCTCGTCCAGGTAGTCGGAGTTCCCGACGAGGACCATCTTCCCGCGCTCGGCCGCGGCCTGTTCGACGGCGTGCGCCATCTCGGCGAAGAACGGCTGGCGGGCGTCCGGGACGATCAGGCCTATGAGGTCCGTACGGCGGGACGCCATCGCCTGGGCGACCCGGTCCGGCCGGTACCCCAGCTCCTTGATCGCGGCCAGCACGCGCTCGCGCGTGGCCGGTGCCACCGGCCTCGGTCCGTTGTTGATGACATAGCTGACCACCGCGGTCGACGTCCCCGCCAGTCTCGCCACATCGTCCCGCGTCACCTTGGCCACGCGCGGAAGTCTACGCGGGTCCACTCACCGCTCGGCCGGGCGAGCGGTCCCGCTCTCCGCGGCCTCCGGCTCCTCCGCCCGCCGCGCCTTGGCGGAGTCCTTGGGCTTGCCCTCCCCGGGATTGTCGATCTTCTCCGGCACCACGAACCGATAGCCGACATTCCGGACGGTGCCGATGAGGGACTCGTGCTCGGGCCCGAGCTTCGCCCGCAGCCGCCGCACGTGCACGTCCACCGTGCGCGTACCGCCGAAGTAGTCGTAGCCCCAGACCTCCTGCAGCAGCTGGGCCCGGGTGAAGACCCGCCCCGGATGCTGGGCGAGGTACTTCAGCAGCTCGAACTCCTTGAACGTGAGGTCCAGCACCCGGCCCTTGAGCTTCGCGCTGTACGTGGCCTCGTCCACGGAGAGGTCGCCCGTGCGGATCTCCATGGGGCTGTCGTCCGTCGAGATCTGCTGGCGGCCCATCGCCAGCCGCAGCCGCGCCTCGACCTCGGCGGGGCCCGCGGTGTCGAGGAGGACGTCGTCCACGCCCCAGTCGGCGGTGACGGCCGCGAGGCCGCCCTCGGTCACGACGAGGATCAGCGGGCAGCCCGGGCCGGTGGAGCGCAGCAGCTGGCAGAGGCTGCGCACGTGCGGAAGGTCACGGCGGCCGTCGATCAGTATGACGTCGGCCCCGGGGGTGTCCACGAGGGCCGGGCCCTCGGCGGGGGCCACCCGCACGCTGTGCAGGAGGAGGCCGAGGGCCGGCAGGACCTCCGTGGAGGGCTGGAGGGCATTGGTCAGGAGCAGCAGGGAACTCATCGGCTGCCACCCGCCTCACTGGTCGTACGGTCCTCGCGGACCCGCGCGCTTCGCTCGCCCATGACGTCGGTTCCTCCTCGGTCCCTGCGAAGGGGTACCACCCAGGCCTTGCTCTGGGGGAGAGTGCGGCACTGCTTCGTACGGTTGCGTGTGTCCCGGCACCTGTCGAGGGCACAAGTTCACCACGTGTTCAGCTCATGAATGCACAAAAGGACCCGGGGGCTGCTCTGCCCGGATCCTCTCTGCCCAGCAGAATAACCCACATGACTTTCCGAGGTCCGGACGATTTTGCACGACCTTGTGTTCCGTCGATCACTTCGAGTGGTCATCGCATCGCGCTCTTGACAGCCGACGGGGTCCGTGTGGAAGCGGCCTACCAGCCCCGCGCGGGCTCGCGGATCCCCCCTCCCGACACCCCCGCGGTGGTGCTCGCGCACGGCTTCACCGGCGCCCTCGACCGGCCCGGCCTGCGCCGGGCGGCGCAGGTGTTCGCCCAGCGTGCGGCCGTGATCACGTTCTCCTTCCGGGGGCACGGCGGCTCGGGCGGCCGCTCCTCGGTCGGCGACCGCGAGGTGCTCGACCTGGCCGCGGCGGTGCGCTGGGCACGCTCCCTCGGGCACGAGCGCGTGGCCACCGTCGGCTTTTCGATGGGCGGCTCGGTGGCCCTGCGGCACGCCGCGCTCTACGGCCGTGAGCGGCCTGCCGGGCACGGGGAGCACGGAGGGCGCACGGACGCACATTCCGACACGGTCGTGGCCGTCAGTGCGCCCGCACGGTGGTTCTACCGCGGTACCGCACCCATGCGGCGTCTGCACTGGGCCATCTCACGCCCCGCGGGGCGGCTGATCGCGCGCTACGGGCTGGGGACGCGGGTCCAGGCGGAGGACTGGGACCCGGTCCCGCTCTCGCCCGTCGAGGCGGTCCCGATGATCGCGCCCCGGCCGCTGCTGATCGTGCACGGCGACCGGGACGCGTACTTCCCGCTCGACCACCCTTACGCCCTCGCGGGCGCGGGCGATCCGCGGTCCACGGAGCTGTGGATCGAGCGGGGCTTCGGGCATGCGGAGAACGCGGCGCGCACCGAGCTTCTGGAGCGCATCGCCCACTGGGTGTGCGCTCGCGCCTGACGGCGAGTCCGGCACCGCAGTCGCCACCGCGGCGGCGGAAAGAGCCTTGAGGGCTCTGCCCTCCCAAGGCCGCGGCCCGGTCCGGCACCGCCGGGCTCCCGCGTCGTGGCTGGGCGCCGTCGCGGCGGAAAGAGATGTGAGAGGCCTTGCCTCTCACGACCGCCGCCGCGGCGCGCAACCACCGCGGCGGCGTCCGGCGGTGCCAGAACCTGCTCAGGCCTCTACGGCCGGTTCGGCGAACTGCGCCTCGTACAACCGCGCGTACGCGCCCCCCGCCGCCAGCAGCCCGTCGTGCGTGCCCTGTTCCACGATCCGGCCGGACTCCATCACGAGGATGACGTCCGCGTCGCGGATCGTGGACAGCCGGTGCGCGATCACGAAGCTCGTGCGGCCCGCGCGCAGCCGGCCCATCGCCTGCTGGATGAGGACCTCCGTGCGGGTGTCGACGGAGCTGGTCGCCTCGTCCAGGACGAGGATCTCCGGCTCGGCCAGGAACGCCCGGGCGATGGTGATGAGCTGCTTCTCGCCGACGCTGACGTTGGAGCCCTCGTCGTCGATGACGGTGTCGTAGCCGTCGGGGAGCGTCCGCACGAAGCGGTCGACGTGCGTGGCCTTCGCCGCCGCGACGATCTTGTCCATCGAGGTGCCGGCGGGCGCCCCGTAGGCGATGTTGTCCGCGATCGTGCCGCCGAAGAGCCAGGTGTCCTGGAGCACCATGCCGATGTGGGAGCGCAGCTCCTCGCGCGACATGGCGGCGATGTCGGTCCCGTCGAGGGTGATGCGGCCGCCGCCCACCTCGTAGAACCGCATGAGCAGGTTGACCAGCGTGGTCTTGCCGGCGCCGGTCGGGCCGACGATGGCCACGGTCTGGCCGGGCCGCACGGTCAGCGACAGGTCCTCGATGAGCGGCTTGTCCGGCTCGTAGCGGAAGGAGACCTCCTCGAAGGCCACCTCGCCGTGCACCCGGCCCGGCTTCGGGGCGTCCGCCGGGTCGGCCGACTGCTCCTCGGCGTCGAGCAGCTCGAAGACGCGCTCGGCGGAGGCGACGCCGGACTGCACGAGGTTGGCCATGGAGGCCACCTGGGTGAGCGGCTGGCTGAACTGGCGCGAGTACTGCACGAAGGCCTGCACGTCACCGATGGACAGCGCGCCGGAGGCGACCCGCAGGCCGCCGACGACGGCGACGAGCACGTAGTTGAGGTTGCCGATGAACATCATCGCGGGCTGGATGACGCCCGAGATGAACTGGGCCTTGAAGCCGGCCTGGAAGAGGTCCTCGTTCTCCTTGCGGAAGATCTCCGCGGACTCCTTCTCGCGGCCGAAGACCTTCACCAGCGCGTGCCCGGTGTACATCTCCTCGATGTGGGCGTTGAGCGTGCCGGTGGTCTTCCATTGGGCGACGAACTGCGGCTGCGCCCGCTTGCCGATCTTCGTGGCGACGACGACGGACACCGGGACGGTGACCAGCGCCACCAGGGCGAGCAGCCAGGAGATCCAGAACATGACGGCCAGCACGCCCGCGATCGTCAGCAGTGAGGTGACGATCTGGCTCATGGTCTGCTGGAGCGTCTGGGCGATGTTGTCGATGTCGTTCGTGGCGCGGGAGAGGACCTCGCCGCGCGGCTGCTTGTCGAAGTAGCTGAGCGGCAGCCGGCCGAGCTTCTCCTCGACGTCCCGGCGCAGCCGGAAGACGGCGCGCTGCACGACGGTGGTGGCGAGCCGTGCCTGGACGAGCCCGAACAGGGACGCGCCGACGTAGATCAGCAGGACCCACAGCAGCACCTCGCCCACGGCGTCGAAGTCGATGCCGCGGCCGGGGGTGAAGTCGACCGAGCCGAGCAGGTCGGCGACGGTGCCGTTGCCCTGCCGCCGCATCTGCTCGACGGCCTCGGCCTTGGTGATGCCGTCGGGGAACTTGTTGCCTATGACTCCCGCGAAGATCAGGTCGGTGGCCCGGCCGAGGATCTTCGGTCCGAGGACGGACAGGGTGACGCTCGCGACGCACAGGACGAGCGCGACGGTGATCAGGGACCGCTCGGGTCTGAGGGTGCCCAGCAGCCGCTTGGCGGACCCGGCGAAGTCCATCGACCGCTCGGTGGGCTGGCCGCCCATGAAGCGGGCGATGCCGGTGGCGGGGGCGGGCCCGCGGCGGGCGGGTGCGCCGGGCTTGCCGCCCGCGGGCCCGCCGCCCGCGGCCTTGTCCCCGCCCGGGGAAGCCGGTTTCTCCGGGGTCGTCACGCCGCCTCCTCCTCGGTGAGCTGGGAGAGCACGATCTCCCGGTAGGTCTCGTTGCCGGCCATCAGCTCGCCGTGGGTGCCGGTGCCGACGACGCGGCCCGCGTCCAGGACGACGATGCGGTCGGCGTCGCGGATCGTGGAGACGCGCTGGGCGACGATGACGACCGTGGCGTTCCCCGTCTCGCGGGCCAGCGCGGCCCGCAGCCGGGCGTCGGTGGCGTAGTCGAGGGCGGAGAAGGAGTCGTCGAAGAGATAGATGTCCGGCTTGCGGACCAGGGCGCGGGCTATCGCGAGCCGCTGCCGCTGCCCGCCGGAGACGTTGGTGCCGCCCTGTGCGATCGGCGCCTCCAGGCCGCCCTCCATGCTCGCGACGAAGTCGCGGGCCTGCGCGGTCTCCAGCGCCTCCCACAGCTCCTCGTCGGTCGCGTCGGGGCGCCCGTAGCGGAGGTTGGAGGCGACGGTCCCGGAGAACAGGTAGGGCTTCTGCGGGACGAGGCCGATGGCCTCGGCGGAGCGGGCGGGGTCGAGCTCGCGGACGTCGACGCCCCCGACGGCGACCGTTCCGGCGGTCGCGTCGAAGAGCCTCGGGATCAGCCCCAGCAGCGTGGACTTGCCGCTGCCGGTGGAGCCGATGACGGCCGTGATCTCACCGGGCCGGGCGACGAGCGAGACGTCCTTGAGGACCGGCTCCTCCGCGCCCGGGTAGCGGAACCCGACGCCGCTGAGCTCCAGGTGCCCGCCGCTGCGCAGCGCGGTGACCGGGTTCGCCGGCGGCACCACGCTGGAGTCGGTGGCGAGGACCTCCTGGACGCGCTCGGCGCAGACCTCGGCGCGCGGCACCATCATGAACATGAAGGTGGCCATCATGACGGCCATCAGGATCTGCATCAGGTAGCTGAGGAACGCCGTCAGCGCGCCGATCTCCATGTCGCCGCTCTCGATGCGGTGACCGCCGAACCAGAGCACGGCGATGGAGGAGAGGTTCACGACCAGCATCACGGACGGGAACATCAGCGACATCAGCCGGCCGGCCTTGAGCGAGACGTCCATCAGGCCGGCGTTCGCGCTGTCGAAACGTTCCCGCTCGTGGGTGTCGCGGACGAAGGCGCGGATGACGCGGATGCCGGTGATCTGCTCGCGCAGCACCCGGTTGACGGTGTCGATCTTGTCCTGCACCCCGCGGAAAACGGGGCGCATCCGCCAGATGATCAGCGAGACGATCACGCCGAGGACGGGCACGATGACGAGCAGCAGGGCGGACAGCGGCACGTCCTGGTCGAGCGCCATCAGGATGCCGCCGACGCACATGATCGGCGCGGACACCATCAGTGTGAACGCCATCAGGACGAGCAGCTGGATCTGCTGCACGTCGTTGGTGGTGCGGGTGATCAGCGAGGGCGCACCGAAGTGCCCCATCTCGCGCGCGGAGAAGGACTGCACGCGGTCGAAGACGGCGGCGCGCAGATCGCGCCCGACCGCCATCGCGGTCCGGGCGCCGAAGTACGTCGCACCGATCGCGCAGACGATCTGGGCCAGGGTGACCGCGAGCATCCCGCCGCCGAGGGACAGGATGTAGCCGGTGTCACCCTTCACGACACCGTTGTCGACGATGTCGGCGTTCAGGGAGGGTAGGTAGAGCGTGGCAAGCGTCTGGACGAGCTGCAGGAGCACGATCAGCGCGATCGAAGTGGAGTAGGGCCTCAGATACGCCCGTGATAGTCGGACCAGCACACTCGGCAGCCTAAGCGAGCGCCTCGCCGTGCGGCCTCCGTATTTGCACGGGCGGCGCTCCGCTCCTGCGGCACCCGTCATCATGGGAGGCGGCAGAAGAAGGAAAGGGGTCGCCGTGGCGACGACACAACCGGCACACCCGGTCAAACCGGCCCTGCCGGGGCAGCCGGGCCCGGTGGGCACCATCCGGTACTGGGCCGCGGCGAAGGCCGCCGCCGGCACGGCCGAGGAGCCGTACGCTGCGCGAACGCTCGCGGAGGCGCTGGACGCGGCCCGCCGGCGGCACGCGGAGCGCCCCGACTTCGCCCGGGTGCTGACGCGCTGCTCGTTCCTCGTGGACGGCGCCCCGGTCGGCACCCGTGACCACGCAACGGTCCAACTGGCCGAGGGCGGCACCGTAGAGGTGCTCCCGCCCTTCGCAGGAGGGTGACCCCGGCAGCATGAGCAATCAGCCGCACCATACGTACGACCCGCAGGACCCGTACGGCTCGTACGACGCCTACGACGCCCGGACGCAGCGCTATGACGCGCAGTCTTACGGGCAGCAGGACGGGGCGTACGGCTCGTACGAGCACCAGCAGCACGCGCAACAGCAGCAACACCAGCATCAGCAGCAGGCGCAGCAGCCGCAGGACCCGTCACCGGCACACGGCTCGTACGGTGACGCGTACGGCGCCTACGACCCGTACGCCCAGCAGCAGCCGCAGGCACAGCAGCAACACCAGCAGCAGCCTCAACCGCAGCAGTACCAGTGGCCGACCAACGGCGGCCGGGGCTTCTCCGCGCACGACGAGCCGGTCACCCAGACCTGGCAGACGCCGACGTGGGACACGGGCACGTGGCAGCAGCCCCCCGTCCCGCAGGCGGAGGACCGCTCCCACGGCGCGTCCTGGTCCGCCGGCAGCCCGCTGCCCGAGGAGCGCCCGGCCGCGTCCGGCGTCGTGCCCCGCGCGGCGGCCCCGGTCGTGCCCGCGCCGGTGCACGAGCCCGCGTCCCTCGCCGAGCCCGGCGACGGCCACGGCGCCGACGGCCACGGCAGCGGCAGCGAGCGGCCGATGACGGCCGCGGAGAAGGCGAAGGCCGAGGGCCGGGCGCAGATCCTCTCGCCGGGCCTCAAGCCCGCCCTGGTGACGACGGCGCTCGCCGCGCTGCTCGCGCTCACGGCGCCGCTCGGCCAGTTCGCGCTGGCGGTGCCGCTGGTGCTGCTGCAGGCGGTGACGGCCGCGGGCTGGTTCCGGCTCAACGGCATGTGGCCCGCCCGGCAGGGCATCGCGCTCGCCTTCCTCGGCGGCGTGGCCGCCGACATCGGCATGCTGGCCACCGACCGCACGCAGGCGCCGACGGTCGTCATCGGCACCCTCGGCGTGTGGATCCTGCTGGTCATCGTCCTGCAGCTGCGCAGCCACGCCTCGCCGGACGAGCGGCTGTACGGCCTGACGGCGGCCGCCGCCTCCTCCGCGCTCGCGGTCCTCGCGGCCGGGCACCTGGCCGCGTCCTCCGACGCCGTCGTGGTCGGCGCGAGCGCCGTGGCCGTGACCGCCCTGGCGCGGGCGCTGCCGCTGCCGTCCCTGGCCGCGCCCGTCGTGGCACTGCTCGCGGCCGCGGGTTCGGGCATCGCCACCGGCGGTCTGACGGACCTGGGCACCTCCGGCGCCCTGCTGGGCCTCGCCGCGGGCGCCTGCGCGCTGATCGGCCTGCGCGTCGCGAGCTACGACTACCCGTCGCGGTTCGTGCACATGACGGCGGGCGTGGCCCTGCCGCTGGCGGCCGCGGCCCCGGCGGTCTACGTCCTGGGCCGCGTCCTGGGCTGAGCCGCCGCCGCTCGCCCTTCCCTCCCCTCTCAGTGGTCCGGTTAGGCTCCATGGCATTGCAAGGTCAGTGCAGGGGCCTGACCGGGACCCGGGGGAGCTGGAGAATCCGCATGCGCGCGATACGCATCATCCTGATCATCGCGGTGATATTGGGCGCCCTCTTCGTGGGCGCCGACCGCCTGGCGGTGTACTTCGCCGAGGACCAGGCGGCCGAGAAGATCCGCAGCAGTCAGGGGCTGACGGGCACGCCCGAGGTCTCCATCAAGGGATTCCCCTTCCTCACGCAGATCGCCGACTCCACCCTGGAGGAGGTCGAGGTCAAGCTGGACGGCGCGACCGCGAGCTCCGGCGGGCAGTCGATCCGGGTGTCGGGCTTCGACGCCAGGCTGCAGGACGTGAAGATCGACAGCAGCTTCAGCTCGGCCGTCGCGACCAGGGCGACGGGCACGGCGCACCTCTCCTACGAGGACCTCAGCAAGGCCACCAACGACCCCACGGTGAAGGTCGGCTTCGGCGGCCGGGGCACCGCGGGCAAGAGCCAGGTCAAGGTCACCGGCAAGGTGGAGCTCGCGGGGATGCCCATCGAGCGCAGCGTCGTCTCCACCGTCACGATCGTGAACGGCGACACCGTCCGGGTGCGGGCGGACCAGATCCCCGAGGAGGCCAAGGCCTTCCCCGGCGTGGAGCGCGCGATCCGGCAGAAGACGGACTTCGACCGGCGCATCAGCGGCCTGCCGAAGGGCCTCAAGCTGGACAAGGTCGTGGCGACGCAGGACGGTGTCGACATCACGCTGACCGGCTCGAACGTCAACCTGGCCGGCTGACCCGGCCGGGCGTCCACACATCGAGACGGGGCTGTCCGGAAAACAGAACCCCACCTGGTCACCCCCTCCGGAACGGGCGCGCGGCCGCTCCCCCGGCGCCCCTCAGCCCCTCCCGCGTCCCAGGATCCGGAAGATTCCGTCTCACTATCCAACACACCGGTGACACGCCAACTCCCCGTCCCTACGATCGTGGGCATGAAGCGACAGGCGGACCTCACGAAGCGGCGGGCAGTCGACCTGTGCCGCGTCGCCGCCATGCTCTGTCGTCATGTCTGACGGGAATCCTTCCCCCGTCTCGTCTCCCATCCCACCCGCTGCGCAGCGCCGCGCGCTCCCCTCGCCGCGCGCCCAGCAAGCGCTTGCGCAATCCGCAACTGCCCCGGAGGAGAACAGCATGAGCCGCAGTGACGTCCTGGTGGACGCCGACTGGGTACAGGCCCGCATCGACGCAGGCGACCCGAAGACCGTCATCGTCGAGGTCGACGAGGACACGTCCGCGTACGACAAGAACCACATCAAGACCGCCGTCCGCATCGACTGGAAGACGGACCTCCAGGACCCCGTCCGCCGCGACTTCGTGGACCAGGCCGGCTTCGAGGAGCTGCTCTCCTCGAAGGGCATCGCGAACGACGACACCGTCGTCCTCTACGGCGGCAACAACAACTGGTTCGCCGCGTACGCCTACTGGTACTTCAAGCTCTACGGCCACCGGGACGTGAAGCTCCTCGACGGCGGCCGCAAGAAGTGGGAGCTCGACTCCCGCGACCTGGTCGCCGAGGTCCCGCAGCGCCCCCGCACCGAGTACCGCGCCCAGCCGCAGGACGCCTCCATCCGCGCCTTCCGCGACGACGTCGTGGCCGCGATCGGCGAGCTCAACCTCGTCGACGTCCGCTCCCCCGACGAGTTCAGCGGCAAGCTGCTCGCCCCGGCGCACCTCCCCCAGGAGCAGTCGCAGCGCCCCGGCCACGTGCCGACCGCGCGCAACATCCCCTGGTCGAAGTCGGCCAACGACGACGGCACCTTCAAGTCCGACGAGGAGCTGAAGGCGCTCTACGAGGGCGCGGGCGTGGACCTGTCGAAGGACACCATCGCCTACTGCCGGATCGGCGAGCGCTCCGCGCACACCTGGTTCGTCCTGCACGAGCTCCTCGGCCAGCAGAACGTCCGGAACTACGACGGCTCCTGGACCGAGTACGGCTCCCTGGTCGGCGTGCCGATCCAGCTCGGCGCGAACTGACCCCGTCTCCCCTGCAACAGGCATCCCTGCAACAGGCAACAGAAGGAACGCTTATGTGTGGAGCAAAGGCCGGCGGCCCGGACGCCTCGACCGCCAAGCCCGGTGAGACCACGATCCAGGGTTCGGTGACCCGCGACGGCGAGCCCGTCACCGGTTACGTGCGCCTGCTGGACGCGACCGGCGAGTTCACCGCCGAGGTGCCCACGTCCGCGACCGGACAGTTCCGCTTCTACGCGGCGGAGGGCACGTGGACGGTGCGCGCGCTGGTGCCCGGCGCGACCACCGCCGACCGCAAGGTCGTGGCGCAGCAGGGCGGCCTGACCGAGGTCGCCATCGCCGTCTGAGGTCGCCATCGCCGTCCGAAGACACGCGTCGCAGGACGCCGCCGACGGCCGGAGGGCCGCACCCCGGGTTGGACGCCTTGGGGGGTGCGGCCCTCCGCGCCGTCGCCGTACCGTGGACACATGTACGCGCGGCGGCGTCATCTGTACTTCGCCATGATGGGCGTCTGCATCGGGATGTTCGTCCTGGCCTGGGCCGTCGTGCGCCTGTGGTCCGTGCCCGCCGCGGTGGGCATGTGCCTCTTCGCCATGGTCATCCCGCCCGTCGCCGCCATCGTCGCCAACCGGCGGGGGCCCGACGACCGCTGGTGGGACGACCCCTCCGGCGACCCGAAGTCGGACGAGTGGTGGGACGAGCTCGACGGCAAGAAGCGGTACTAGCCCCGGGACTAGTACACGAGCGCCTGCACGCCGTCCGCCATCGCCTCCTGGACGAAGACCTGCGCGCCGGCGATCCGCGCGCCCTCGATCAGGTCCTTCTCCTCGATGTCGCGGCGCGCCGCGCACTGCGTGCACACCGTGATCGTGCCGCCGCCGGCCTTGATGCCCTCGATGAGGTCCGGCAGGGGCGCCGCGTGCGGCAGCTCGAACTCGGCCGCCCGGCCCGGCAGCGCGAACCACGACGATTCGCCGGTCAGCCACAGGGAGACCTCGACCCCGCTCGCGACGGCGACGGCCGCCACCGTGAACGCCTGAGAGCACCGCTCGGGGGCGTCCGCGCCCGCCGTCACCTTGATCACCAGCTTCTTGGCCATGCCAGGCACTCTAGCCCCGCGGCCGCAAGGGCGGGCGGCCACGATCCACCTCACAGCGCCGTGCGAATCGGGGACGACTAGACTCGTGACCGGTCCGTACACACCCTCACTCCCGACGAGGAGCGCGCTCGTGCTTGAGGCAGTCTTCACCACCCTGCTCGTGCTGGTCGCCGTCGGCGTTCTCGCGTTCGCCGGTCTGACCTGGAAGAAGCTGTACCAGGGCCAGCGCTGACCCGACCAGTTACCCGTCCTCGCACAGATCGTCTGAGCCCATGATCGAGATTCCGTCCGACCTCCACCCGGACCTCGTCCCCCTCGCCTTCCTCCTCGGTAAGTGGGAGGGTGCGGGCGTCGCCGACTTCCCGGGTGCCGAGAAGTGCAACTTCGGGCAGGAGGTCGTCTTCAGCCACGACGGCCGTGACTTCCTGGAGTACACGTCGCACAGCTGGGTGCTCGACGGCGAGGGCAGGATGGTGCGCCCGCTGGAGACCGAGAGCGGCTACTGGCGGATCGACAAGGACCGCAAGGTCGAGATCGTCATGATCCGCGACGCGGGCGTCGCGGAGGTCTGGTACGGCGAGCTGGCCGACCAGAAGCCGCAGATCGACCTGGCCACGGACGCGGTCGCGCGCACCGGGGCCTCCGGCCCGTACAGCGGCGGCAAGCGCCTGTACGGCTACGTCAAGGGCGACCTGATGTGGGTCGGCGAGAAGGCCACCCCCGAGGTGCCGCTGCGCCCCTACATGTCGGCGCACCTGAAGAAGATCGCCGACCAGAAGAGCCTCCAGGAGTGGGCGGCGAGCCTGCCCGAGGACGCTCCCGACGGCGTCGCCTTCTACAACCCGGACGGCACGCCCTACACCGGCTGAGCCGCCCGCTCCACCGTTCCACAGCGCCCCGTGGGAGAAGCCGGTCGAAGTCCGGCGCTGACCCGCAACGGTAGGCGGAAAGGCCCTTCGGGGCCTTTTCCGTAAGCCCGATCGCCCACGGCGCGCACGCTCCCCGCACAACTCGCCGTGGACTGCGAGGGGAGGGCCCCGCGGCAGCACCGCGCCGGGACACTCCTTGGTACATACACCGGTAGCCGCCGGTGCAGGTACGCAGAGAGACACGGCCCGACGCGAAGGCGTACCGCGTGGCCACCACTGTTCCCCCGCCCCGCGCCCCAGGGGCGGCCGACCCGCCCGCCCCGAGCCGCCGGCCGGGCGCACCACGGCTGCCGCTGCCGCCCCTGCTGGCCGTCCTGGCGGCAGCGCTCCTCCTCTCCGTCCTGTGCGGCACGGGCCTCGGCGCCGCGGGCGTCACCTGGGCCGAGACGCTGCGCTACCTGCGGGCGGGGCTCACGGGCGGGACGATCACGCCGGGCGAGGTCTCCGCGTACACCATCGTCTGGGAGCTGCGCTTCCCGCGCGCCCTGCTGGCCGCCGTCGTCGGCGCGGGGCTCTCCGCCGTCGGCGTGGCCGTGCAGGCCATGGTCCGCAACGCCCTGGCCGACCCGTTCGTGCTGGGCATCTCCTCGGGCGCCGCGATCGGCGCGAACGCGGTCCTGCTGTTCGGCGCGCTGGCCTCGCTGGGGGTCTGGGCGCTGTCCGGGGCGGCGTTCGTCTCGGCGCTCGCCGCGATGGTGCTGGTCTACCTGGCGGCGCGCACGCCACAGGGCCTGACGCCGCTGCGGCTGGTCCTCACCGGCTCGGCGATGTACTACGGGTTCTCCGCCGTCACCACCCTGATGATCTTCACCGCGGAGCGCGGCGAGGCCGCCCGCTCGGCCATGATGTGGCTGCTCGGCAGCCTGGGCGGCGCCACCTGGGCGTCCCTGCCGGTCGCCGCCGCGGTCGTGCTGGCCGGGATCGGCGCGCTGCTGTGGTCGGCGCGCAGCCTCAACGCGCTGGCCATGGGCGACGAGACGGCGGCCGCGCTGGGCGTGGACCCGGACCGGATGCGCCGCGGGCTGTTCGTCCTGGCGGCGGCCGTGACGGGCGCCGTCGTCGCCGTCAGCGGCGCGATCGGCTTCGTCGGCCTGATGGTCCCGCACGTCACCCGGATGCTCGTCGGCGCCGACCACCGGCGCGTCCTGGCCGTCGCCCCGCTGCTGGGCGCCGTGCTGCTGGTGTGGGTCGACATCGCCTCCCGGCTGCTGCTGGCGCCCGTGGAGCTGCCCGTCGGCGTCCTGACCGCCCTCATCGGCGTGCCCTGCTTCGTGCTGCTGATGCGGCGCCGCCGCTACAGCTTCGGAGGCGCCTGATGCGGACGGAAACCCACTCCGGCTCCGGATTCTTCTTCGGAGGCGCCTGATGCAGGTGGACATCGAGGACCTGTCGGTCGAGATCGCGGGCGCCCGGCTGGTGTCGGACATCCGCCTGCGCGCCGGGAGCGGCCGGTTCGTGGGCCTCATCGGCCCCAACGGCAGCGGCAAGTCCACGCTGCTGCGCTGCGTCTACCGGGCGCTGCGGCCCGCCGCCGGCACCGTCCGCCTGGACGGCGACGACCTCCACGCCCTGGGCGCCCGGGAGGGGGCGCGCAGGCTGGCGGCCCTGCCTCAGGAGTCGGCGAGCGAGTTCGACTTCACCGCGGGCGAGGTCGTCGCCATGGGCCGGCTGCCGCACCAGCGCTCCGGCACCCGGGTCACGGCCCGCGACACCGAGGTGTGCGCGGCGGCGCTGGAGCGCGTCGGCGCGGGCCACCTGGCCGGGCGCGGCTTCCCCACGCTGTCCGGCGGCGAGAAGCAGCGCGTGCTGATCGCCCGCGCGCTGGCCCAGGAGCCGAAGGTGCTGGTCCTGGACGAGCCCACCAACCACCTGGACATCGCCCAGCAGCTGGAGGTGCTGGCGCTGGTGCGGGACGCGGGCCTGACGGTCCTGGCCGCCCTGCACGACATCGACCTGGCCGCCACGCACTGCGACGAGCTGTACGTCATCCGCGGCGGGCGCATCGTCGCGTCCGGGCCGCCGGACGAGGTGCTGACCGCCGAGCTGCTCGCCAGCGTGTTCGGCGTGCGGGCCCACCGCGTGCCGCACCCGGAGACCGGCGCGACGCGCCTGCTGTTCGACCGCCTGCCCACTTCGTAAGGACCCCGCATGGCCCCGCGCACCGCCCGTACCGCCCTCGCCGCCCGTACCGCCCTCGCCGTCCTCACCGCCCTCGCCCTGGCCACCGGCTGCGGGGCGAAGGTCACCGGGGGCGGCGACACGGAGGCCTCCGGCAAGAAGGCCTCCGGCCACTACCCCGTGACCATCGAGAACTGCGGGGTGAAGACGACGTACGACAAGGCGCCGGAGCGCGTCGTCACCAACGACGTCGGCATCGCCGAGATCATGTTCGCGCTCGGCCTGGAGGACCGCATGGCCGGCTACGTGGCCCCCGACTACCGCGCCGACCGCGAGGCCGTGCCGTGGAAGGACGGCTACGAGAAGGTGAAGTGGCTGTCCAAGAAGGAGATCACCAAGGAGCTCGTGCTGGACGCGAAGGCCGACCTGGTCTTCGCCGGCTGGAACTACGGCTTCGCCGAGGGCCGCGGCTTCACCCCCGACGCCCTGAAGAAGCTCGGCGTCGGCTCGTACGTCCTCACCGAGTCCTGCCGCAACGGCGGCGCGGGCAAGGCGCGCGGCGTCATGCCGCCCCTGGAGGCGCTCTACACGGACCTCACCGCGCTCGGGAAGGTCTTCGACGTGGAGGACCGGGCGGCGAAGCTCGTCGCGGACTTCAAGAAGAAGGTCGCCGAGGCGCAGGCCGGCGTGCCGGAGGACGGCAAGCGGCCCACCGTCTTCCTCTACGACGACGGCCGCGACAAGGCGACTACCTCCGGCGCCTTCGCCGGCCCGCACGACATCATCACCAAGGCCGGCGGCGACCACGTGATGAAGGACGTGAAGGACACCTGGCCCTCGGTCGGCTGGGAGACCGTCGTCGAGCGCAACCCCGACGTCATCGTCATCAACAACTACGGCGACGTGACGGCCGAGCAGAAGAAGGAGTTCCTGAAGTCGTACCCGCCGCTCGCGGACGTCTCGGCCGTCAAGAACGACCGCATCTTCGTCCTCGACTACGTCGACCTCGTCGAGAGCCCCCGCAACCCCGCCGCCATCGCCGCGCTCGCCCGCTATCTCAAGGGGGTACGGGAGCAGTGACGCTGCCTAGACTGGTGGGGTGGTGGACACCGACTGGCAGAGCAACCTCCGTAGGCGCGGGTACCGGCTGACGCCGCAGCGCCAGCTCGTCCTGGAGGCGGTCGACCGGCTGGAGCACGCGACGCCGGACGACATCCTCACCGAGGTCCGGCGCACCGCCGGCGGCGTGAACATCTCCACGGTCTACCGGACCCTGGAGCTGCTGGAGGAGCTGGGCCTGGTCAGCCACGCCCACCTCGGGCACGGCGCCCCGACCTACCACCTCGCCGACCGGCACCACCACATACACCTCGTCTGCCGGGACTGCACGGGCGTCGTCGAAGCCGACCTGTCCGTGGCCGCGGAGTTCACCGACCGGCTCCGCGCGGAGTTCGGCTTCGAGACCGACATGAAGCACTTCGCGATCTTCGGCCGGTGCCGGGAGTGCGCCGCCGGGCACGCCTCGAAGGAGCCGCCGGCCGCGCCGTAGGCTTGGCCGCATGCCGCGTGAATCGAAAGCCAGCCCGCTGCTGTCGCTGCCCGGCGCCGTCGCCGCCGAAGCCCCCGACGAAGGGGTCGCCGCGCACTACGGCGATCTCTTCCGCGAACAGCGGGCGCTCGCCGGAGGGTCCGGTTTCGTCGACCTCTCGCACCGCGGGGTCGTCACCGTCACCGGGCCCGACCGGCTGAGCTGGCTGCACCTCCTGCTCACCCAGCACGTCAGCGACCTGCCCCCGGGACAGGCCACGGAAGCGCTGATCCTCTCCGCCCACGGGCACATCGAGCACGCGCTGTACCTGGTGGACGACGGGGAGACCGTCTGGGCCCACGTCGAGCCCGGCACCCAGGACGCGCTCATCGCCTACCTGGAGAGCATGAAGTTCTTCTACCAGGTCGAGGTCGCCGACCGTACGGACGACTTCGCCGTGGTGCACCTGCCCGCGGGTTCGATCACGGAAGCGCCCGAGGGCGTCCTGGCGCGCGAGACGGCGCACGGCCGGGACCTCTTCCTGCCGCGCGCGCTGCTGGAGCCGTTCGCGGCGGCGCACGGCCCCGCCGCGGGCGTCCTCGCCTACGAGGCGCTCCGCGTGGAGGCGCACCGCCCCCGGCTCGGCCTGGAGACCGACCACCGGACGATCCCGCACGAGCTCGGCCTCATCGGCCCGGCCGTCCACCTCCAGAAGGGCTGCTACCGCGGCCAGGAGACCGTGGCCCGCGTCCACAACCTGGGGAAGCCGCCGCGGCGGCTGGTCTTCCTCCACCTCGACGGCAGCGAGGTGTCCCTGCCGCCCCACGGTTCCGCCGTGCGGCTGGCCTCCGACGGCCCGGAGGGCCGCCAGCTGGGCTTCGTGACGACGTCGGCCCGCCACTACGAGCTGGGCCCGATCGCCCTGGCCCTGGTCAAGCGGAACGTCGCGGTGGACGCGCCGCTGCTGGTGGGCGAGAAGACGGCGGCGACGCAGGAAGTCGTCGTCGAGCCGTAGCGCCGTCCGGCGGGGTTCGCGGGCGTACGGCCCGGGCCCGGCCGGGCACCGCCGGGCCGCACCGCGGTGGCTGATCGCCGCGGCGGCGGTTCAGGGTCCCCGGGCCCGGGGCTTGCCCCGGTTTCGGGAAGGTGGGGGTGCCCCCTCTGGGGGAGGGTCAGGGGGATTCCCCTCCGCCGCAACGGCGCGAAACCGTCCACGACCGGTCCGGCGGTGCCGGAACCGCCTCAGACCTCGACCAGCACCGTGAACGGGCCGTTGTTCGTCAGCGACACCTTCATGTCCGCACCGAACCGGCCCGTCTCCACCTGCGCGCCCAGCGCGCGAAGGTGCGCGACGACCGCGTCGACCAACGGCTCCGCCACCCCGCCGGGGGCCGCCGCGTTCCACGTCGGCCGCCGCCCCTTCCGGGCGTCACCGTAGAGAGTGAACTGCGAGATCACGAGCAGCGGCGCCCCCACGTCCGAACACGACTTCTCGTCCTCGAGGATCCGTACGGACCACAGCTTCCGGGCGAGCTGCTCCGCCTTCGCCGGGGTGTCGTCGTGCGTCACCCCGACGAGGACGCACAGCCCCTGTCCGATGATCTCTCCGACGGTCTCGCCGTCGACGACGACCCGCGCCCCGTCCACCCTCTGCACCACTGCACGCATACGGACCATGATGCCTTGCGTCCATCCAGGGCCGTTCGGGTGCGGAGACCCTGCGCCCGGGCCTCACCCAGTGGCACGATGCGTGCAGGCGGTGCCTTGTGCGGGCACATGTGATGCGGTCGCACACCGCCCGAGGGGAAACGGAAGACGCGCATGACCACACCCATTGAGGACGGCACCATGCTCAAGGCAGCCGACAGCCTGCAGCCCCGGCCGCCGAGCCAGCGCTCCGGCCGGCAGGCGGACGTCCCCGGCCGCGGTCTCGGCGAGCTGAGCCTGGTGGAGCTGCGCGCCCTGCGCCGGGACGCGCAGCGGGACGAGGCGGACCTCAGTTACGTGCGGCGGCTGCTCCAGGGCCGGATCGACATCCTCCGGGCCGAGCTGGCGCGCCGTTCCTCGCCGGGTGCGCCGGTCATGGCCCGCCTCGTCGTGGACCGGCTGTCGGAGATCCTCGCTGACGCCCCCTCGGACCACCGCTCGTCCGCCCGCCACGTGACCGTGGGCACGCCGCACAGCGAGGAGTACCGGCGGCTGGCCGAGGACATGCTGTCGGAGGTGGAGCTGTCGGACCTGGGCGCCCGGACGGACGGCGAGCTGCACGCGGCCATGGACCGCCTCGCCTCGTACGAGCGGCAGGTGTCGGTGCGGCGCCAGCAGCTGCAGCGGACGGCGGACGACTGCAGCGCCGAGATCGCCCGCCGGTACCGCGAGGGGGAAGCGCTGGTGGACGACCTCCTCGCGTGACGCGGCGGGCTCGCGCGCCCACGGCCCGGCGACCCGCACCCGACGGCCCGCACCCGGCGACCCACGCCCGGCGGCCTGCGGAAATTCGCGTGCGGGCGCCACGGCCGCGCACCTAGCGTCGCGGCCATGAGCATCGCCGTCCGCACGATCACCGAAGACGACCTCCCCAACTGGATCCGGGCCCGGCGCACCGGCTACGTCCAGTCGCCCGCCGTGAGCAAGAAGGAGCTCGCGTTCCGCCGGGAGCTCCTGGACTTCGAACGCGCCCAGGGCGCGTTCGACGACGGCCGCTGCGTGGCCACGTACCGCAGCTTCACGCAGCGGCTCAGCGTCCCCGGCGGGGCCTCGGTGGCCGCGAACGCCGTCAGCAACGTGAGCGTCTCGGCCACGCACCGCCGCCGCGGCCTGCTCAGCCGCATGATCGACCGCGATCTGCGGGAGGCCGCGGAGCGCGGTGACGCCGCCGCGACGCTGATCGCCGCCGAGTACCCGATCTACGGCCGCTTCGGCTTCGGCCCGGCCACCCGGGTGATCGAGTGGGAGGTGGACGTGCCGCGCGCGGGCGTGGACCCGCGCCACGCGGGCCCGGACGACGGCGGGCGCGTCGACTACGTGGACGTCGCCGATCTGCGGGAGCACGGCCCCGCGCTGTACGAGCGGGTACGGGCCGCCCGGCACGGCCTCGTCGACCGCACGGACCTGTGGTGGCGGCGGAACACCGGCGCGCTCCCGATCGACGACGCCCCCTGGACCGAGCCGTCCGCCGTGGTCTACCGGTCGGCGCGGGGCACCGTCGACGGCCTGCTCGTCTTCACCTCCGACGACAAGTGGGAGGCCAAGCTGCCGCACCAGACGGCGACCGTGCTGGACCTCGTCGCGGTCTCCCCCGCCGCCGAGCGCGCGCTGTGGCTGTTCCTGCTGTCCGTGGACTGGATCACCAGCGTCCGCACCGGCTACCGCGCGCCCGACGACCTCCTGCCCGACCTGCTCCCGGACCCGCGGGCCGCGCGCGTGGTCACGCACGCCGACCTGCTGTGGCTGCGGCCGCTGGACGTACCGGCGTTGCTGGAGGCGCGCACGTACCCCGTGGCCGGCTCGCTCGTCCTGGACGTCACCGACCCGGCGGGCCCAGGCGGCTCGTCCGGCTCATTCAGCTCGGCGAACTCCTCCGGCCCGTCCGGTCCGGCCGCCGGCCGCTTCCTGCTGGACGCCGGGCCCGACGGCGCCACCTGCACCCGTACGGCGCGGCCGGCCGACCTGACGCTGCCCGCCGCCGCGCTGGGCAGCCTCTTCCTGGGCGACGAGTCCGCCGTGCGGCTCGCGGCGCTCGGCCGGGTGACGGAGCAGCGGCCCGGCGCGGCGGGCCGGGCGGACGCGCTGCTGCGCACGGGGCGGCGGCCCTGGTGCGCCGACATCTTCTGAGGTCAGCGGCAGGCACGGAACATGACATTCAAAAAGAGACCTTCCGGGCAATCCCTGTGATTCACCCAACCGCCCTTGACCTCAAGCTGCGTTGAGGTTCCAGACTTTCCTCAACGGAACGGCTCACGGGCCCACCCACCGCCGCAGCACCATCACCGCCCACGACTCCCAGAAGGTCCCATCGTGTCCGAGAGCACCTACCGCCTCGCCGTCATCGTCGGTTCCACCCGCGACGGGCGCTTCGGCCCCACCGTCGCCAAGTGGTTCACCGAGCAGGCCTCCCAGCACGGCGGCATGGAGATCGACCTCATCGACCTGGCCCTCCACCCGCTGCCGTCCAAGCTCAGCGGGGAGCCGGGCGCCGAGGACGCCGCCGCGCTCGCCGAGGTCACGCCCCGGCTGGAGCGGGCCGACGCGTACGTCGTCCTCACGCCCGAGTACAACCACAGCTACCCGGCGTCCCTGAAGACCCTCATCGACTGGCACTACACGCAGTGGCGCGCCAAGCCCGTCGCCTTCGTCTCGTACGGCGGTCTGGCCGGCGGCCTGCGCGCGGTCGAGCACCTGCGCCCGGTCTTCACCGAGCTGCACGCCGTGCCCATCCGCGAGCAGGTCAGCTTCCACAGCCCGTGGGGCAAGTTCGACGACGACGGCCGGCACCTGGACGCGGAGGCGGGCGAGCAGGCCGCCGGCGCGGCGAAGGTCATGCTGGACCAGCTCACTTGGTGGGCCCTGTCCCTGCGAGAGGCGCGCGCCGCCCGCCCGTACGGCGCCTGACCGGCCGCCTCACACGGACTCCTGCCCCCGGCCCTACCCCCGTTGGGGCCGGTGGCAGGCATGTCGTGCCGAACAGGCGTTGCTCCCTCACCCTCCTCCCGGCGAGCGCCCGTGAGATACCCCCGGATGGGGTTGATTCGGGAATCACGGCCGGCGCGCGCCGCTTAGCCTGAAGGACGGCCTGACAGCCGGAACGGCCGTACCGACAGGGGAGGATGGATGAAGCAGCGTCCGTACCAGTGCGGGATCGACGCCGCCGTCGACGTCATCGACGGCAAGTGGAAGGTGCTCGTTCTGTGGGCGCTGGACTCCGGCGCGCGCCGCTTCGGCGAGACCAAGCGGCTGCTGCCGGGCATCAGCGAGAAGGTGCTGGCCCAGCAGCTCCGCGAGCTGGAGGCGGACGGCATCGTCCACCGCGAGGTCTACGACCAGGTGCCGCCGAAGGTGGAGTACTCGCTGACCGAGCGCGGCCGCGCCCTGAACGCGGCCCTGGCCCCGCTGAGCGCCTGGGGCAAGGAACGCATCGCCCTGCTGGAGGCGGAGGATGCGGGAGAGGCGGAGCAGGCAGCGGCTGCGACGGCGGCGGCCTAGCGCGGGAGGCCGCGGAGCTCACGTCCCGTCAGCCGGCGATCCCCGGCACCACCAGACCGGACTCGTACGCGATCACCACCGCGTGGGTCCGGTTCTGCGCGCCGAGCTTGGTCAGCACGTTCCCCACGTGGGTCTTCACCGTCTCCAGGCTCACCGTCAGCGACTCCGCGATCTCCGGGTTGGACAGGCCCGTGGCCATCAGCCGCAGCACCTCCTCCTCCCGCCCCGTCAGCGCCGCCTGCGGCAGCGCCGCGGCGGAGCCGAGCGGGCGTGCGGCGACCATCCGGCGCAGCGCCGCCGGGAAGAGGATCGCCTCTCCCGCCGCCACCACCCGCACCGCTTCCGCGATCTGCCGCACCGGCAGCCGCTTGAGCACGAACCCGCACGCCCCCGCGCTGAGCGCGGCGGTGACGTAGTCGTCGTTCTCGAAGGTGGTGATCACCACGACCTTCGGCGGTGCGGCCGGCCCGGCCAGCAGCTGCCGGGTGGCCTCGATTCCGTTGCGGCGCGGCATCCGTACGTCCATCAGGACCACGTCCGGCCGCAGCCGCCGCGCCTGCTCGACCGCCTCGACGCCGTCTGCGGCCTCCCCGACGACGGCGATCCCCGGCTGTGCCGCGAGCAACGTGCGCAGGCCGCTGCGGGTCACCTCGTCGTCGTCCGCGATC
The DNA here is from genome assembly GCF_049725035.1 of Streptomyces sp. XH2. Classification (NCBI taxonomy): domain Bacteria; kingdom Bacillati; phylum Actinomycetota; class Actinomycetes; order Kitasatosporales; family Streptomycetaceae; genus Streptomyces; species Streptomyces sp. XH2. The sequence goes on from NZ_JBMMMZ010000007.1 coordinate 403,213, forward strand.
AGGAGCGTGACGGGGGCGCCGGTGGGGCCGGCGAGGCCGGTGCCGGTCGCAACGGCCGCGCTCGCGTCAGAGCCGATCATGCAGGCAACCGTACCGGCAGCCGGACCGCCAGCCGCCAGTGCTGCGGCCCGTCCGGGCCGGCCTCGAAGTCACCGTGCAGCAGCCGCACGCGCTCGGCCAGCCCGAGCAGGCCGTGCCCGGACGTCGGGAAGGCGCGCTGTCCCGTCCCCGTGGCCGCGTCCGCTCCGGTCCGGTTGACCACGCTGAGCTCCAGCCCGTCCCGCAGGGCAGCCACCCGGACGCGGACCGGCCCGCCCGCCCCGTGCCGCAGCGCGTTCGTCAGCCCCTCCTGCAGGATCCGGTACGCCGCCCGGGAGACCGCCCCCTGCACCTGCGCCAGCCCGACCGACAGCTCCGCCTCCACCTGCGCGCCCGCGTGCCGCACCCGGTCCATCAGCTCGGGCAGGTCGGCCAGGGTCCGGGTGGGCTCCGCCCCCGTCTTCTCCTCGCGCAGCACGCCCAGCACGTGGTCCAGGTCCTCCAGCGCGGCCCGGGCCGACTCCTCGATGCTGCGCATGGCGGCCCGCGCCGCCACCGGGTCGGCGGAGAGCACCTCGCCCGCCACCGCGGCCTGGATCGTGGTCGCCGTCAGCGTGTGCCCGATCGAGTCGTGCAACTCGTGGGCCAGCCGGTTGCGTTCGGCGAGCACCAGCTCCCGCTCGGCGGCCAGCGCGAGCCGCTCGGCCGCGGACGGCCCCAGCAGCCTGGGCGCCAGCCACCGCAGGGCCTTCGTCACCGCCACGCACAGCACCGCTGCCAGCAGCACGCAGCAGGCGGCCGCCACCCAGCTCCGCCGGCCGCCCTCCGACCGCAGCGACCAGCCGTTCACGCTGATCCCCGCCTCGACGCCGGACCACCCCCCGGGGATGGTCAGGCCGACGAACAACAGCGCAAGGCTCACCTGCGCCCCCGCCCATCCCAGCGCCACGTGCAGCAGCAGCCAGAGCGGGGTGCGCCGGCGGTCGGCGCCGGCCCGCGCGGCGGGGTCCGGCAGCGGCACCCCCAGCATCCGGCGGGCGCACGCGATCAGCACCCGCCGCGTGGTGCGGGCCAGCCCGGTCGCGCCGATCAGCACGGCCCAGACCAGCAGCGTCAGAACGGCCCGCACCCCATAGCCGGCGGACGGCCACACCAGCGCCGGCAGGGCCGCGAAGGGCAGCAGCAGAAGGCTCGCGAGCGCACCGCAATAGGCGAACAGCGCACCCGCATACGTGGAGCCGCGCAGCAGCGGCCGGATTCCCCTGATCACGATCGGCCAGTATGTCCCGGCGGCCCGCCCGCGACCTCCCTCGATCGGGGGAGCTCTTTCTCCCGCCTTCCCGCGATGCGCACCCGGGAGCCCGGAAAACAGAATCGTGGCCGGCCGGTTGACCGACCGGCCGGCCCTCTCCAGCAAGGACGAGCATCAACGTGCGCAACAGACGCATCGCCCCTCTTCTGGCTGCCGGCATTGCGGCAACGGCTTCCCTTTCGGTCCTCACCCCCGCATCGGCTCTGGCCCCGGCGCCGACTCCGACTACGACGCCGGCTCCCGCAACGGCCTTTTCCGCGCCCGGGACATCTGCGGCCGGGGACCCCCTGCGGCAGTACGCGCAGCAGCAGCTCACTTGGCGGCGCTGCGACGCGGACTCTCCCGCCGCCTTTCAGTGCGCGACCGTCAAAGTGCCCCTGGACTACGGCGATCCCGGCGGCAAGTCCATCGACATCGCGATGTCCCGGCTGAAGGCGGGCAGCGCGAAGGAACGCCGCGGCGTTCTGCTGCTCAATCCGGGCGGCCCCGGCGCGCCGGGGCTGCGCTTGCCGGTCGACCCGGATTTGAAGCTCTCCGCGGAGGTGAAACGGCGGTACGACGTCATCGGGTTCGACCTGAGAGGTGCCGGGCAGAGTTCGCCCGTCAGCTGCGGCCTGACCGCGGACGAGCAGGACAACGCCCACCCGTACAAGACCGGGACCTTCGCGGAGGACGTGGAGCGGGCCCGTACATTCGCCGGGAAGTGCCGGGCCGCGGCCGGTGACAAGCTGCCGCACCTCACGACCCGCAACAACGCTCGCGACATGGACGTCATCCGAGCCGCGCTGGGCGAGGAGAAGATCTCCTTTCTGGGGATCTCCTACGGCACCTATCTCGGCGCCGTCTACATGCAGTTGTTCCCCCAGCGGGCCGACCGGTTCGTCCTGGACAGCGCGACCGACCCCGCGCGCGTCTACCGGGGAATGTTCCAGGACATGGCGAAGGCGGACGAGCAGGCCTTCACGCGATGGGCCGAATGGACCGCCCGGCGAGACACCACGTACGGACTGGGCGGCACCCCGGCCGAGGTCCGCAAGACCTTCTGGGACCTGATCGCGCAGGCGAACCGCAAGCCCGTTCTCTTCGAGGGGCGGGAACTCACCGGTGACGGCATCCGCGCCGACAACGGCATGTTCTTCCACGTCCGGAAAGCCGCCGAACGGATCGCCGGGCTGAAGAACGCGGCCCGGAACGACCGGGCGCGGAACGAACAGACCGGGAACGCACAGACCAGGAACGCACAGGCCCGGAACGACCATGCACAGGATTCCGGCGACAGCGACGACAACTACGCCTCGATCGCCTGGTCCGTCATGTGCGCCGACACCCGGACCTGGCCGCGCGACCCCGAGCAGTACCGCCGCGACGCGATCCGCGACAAGGCCCGGTATCCGCTGTACGGCGACTTCGCGGCCGCCATCACGCCGTGCGCCTTCTGGGAGCGGGGCAGCGAGCCGGAGACCAGGATCGGCAACGACGTCGGCGCCCTGATCGTGCAGAACGAATGGGACTCCCAGACGCCCCTCTTCGCCGCCCGGGCCATGCACCGGGCCCTGCGCGGCTCCCGGATGCTCACCGTCGAAGGCGGCGAGGGCCACGGAGCCCTCGGCCTCGACACCGGTTCCTGCGCGGACAGGAACGCCACGGCCTACCTGACCACGGGCAGGCTCCCGGCCGAGGACCTGACCTGCCGCGCCTGACCACCGGCCGGGGCACTCACCCGCGCCCGGCCACGGACCTGTGACTGAGCACTCCGGTCGGCCGGTTGAGCGCGCGGGCGGACAGGGCGGCTGCCGGTCCGCTCGGGCTCCGCACCTGGTGCGGGTGCGGAGCCCCGGTCACTCAGCGGAACGGGCCGTCGTCGGCGAAGGCGTGCGCGGCGAAGCGTTTGCCCATCCGGCGGTATGCGGCGGCGGTGGGGTGCAGGCCGTCGGCGAGGTCGTCCACCTCGTCCGGGCCGAGCAGTTCGCGTCCGTCGAGATAGTGCAGGTGGGGATCGTGTGCTCGCCGGGCCGCCACGATGCGGGCCAGCTCGTCACGGACCACCGTCAGCGACAACGCCCCACGGGCCGCATCGGCCGGGTCGCCCAGGGCTGTGATCTTCCCGTCGGGGCCCATCGAGATCGGGCCGGGAGCCGTCTCGAGCGCCGGACAGCTCACCGGAGACACCACCAGCAGCGGGGTGTCCGGGTGACCGTCCCGGATCGTGTCCAGGAACCCGTGCACCGCCGGGCCGAACGTCCGTAGCCGGAAGGTGGCCAGGCCCACGATGTTGATGCCTGTCTTGAGGCTGATCAGGTCGGCGGGCATATCGCGGATCGTCCGGGCGACATAGGGGTCCAGCATGTCGTTGCCCGCCTGGCCGAGGTTGATCACCTCCACTCCCCCGAGCGACGCCGCCACCACCGGCCAGGTGCCGGTCGGGCCGTCGGCTTCGAGGCAGTGGCTGATGGAACTGCCGTGGTGCACCCAGCGGCGCCGGCCGTCCGGCAACGGTGCCAGCACCTCGCCGTCAGCGCGGACTGCCAGCAGTTCCGTGGGGGTCTGCTGGGGCAGCCACAGCTCGACGTTCTTCATGCCGGCCGGCAGTCCGGCGAACCGTACGGTCCCCGGCTCCCCCGGGACCAGTCGCTGCGCGGCCCCGGGGCCCGCCATCCGCACCACATTGCCCATCGGTGCTTGCCGACGCCCGGCGAGGACACCGTCCACCAGCAGTTCCAGCATCCCGGTCGGGCGAGGCCGGGGGTCGGTGTCGAGCTGTCCTGTGGAGGTGAGCACCTCGAACTCCAGCACACGCGCATCGGTGCGGAACACCAGCCGCACCCCCGAAGGCATCACCGTCACCCCGTGGACCGACGGGTCCTGATACTGCTCCTTGGTCCACGCGGGCAACCGGCGAGGCATCACCCCCGCCTGCGTCCTCTCCACGTCCAGCGCACCCCGTAACTCCACCGGCCCACCCACCAGCGGATATGCCCGCATCGCCACCGCCACGACTCCCCACGCTCTCAGGACCGGATGCATGTACACACCCGCGAGTTCTCCACCGCCACCCTGGCACACAAGCCGACACACTCAACCGGCCGGGCGCAACGCTCACCGGCCGGCCGGCACGCTCGGCCACAGGACCGGGCACACACTTTTGCAAGCACCTGCTTGCAAAAGTTAGCAACGTGCGGCAGCATCGGGGCATGGCTTCACTCAACGTCGGCAACCTCGGCGAGTACCTGCGCGAGCAGCGGCGCAATGCGCAGCTCACCTTGCGGCAGCTCGCCGATGCCGCCGGAGTGTCCAACCCGTATCTCAGCCAGATCGAGCGCGGCCTGCGCAAGCCGAGCGCCGAGATCCTGCAGCAGCTCGCGAAGGCGCTGCGGATCTCCGCCGAGACCTTGTACGTGCAGGCCGGGATCCTCGACGAGCGGGACCGGGACGAGGCGGAGGTCCGCAGTGTGATCCTCGCCGACCCCTCGATCAACGAGCAGCAGAAGCAGGTGCTGCTGCAGATCTACGAGTCCTTCCGCAAGGAGAACGGGCTCTCGACGGACGACGCCAGCAAACCCTCCAGCTGATCCGGGAGATCCATCGCCATGGCCATCACCAAGCAGGACGTCCTCTCTGCCGCCACCGACACCGCCTACGCCGCGGCGGGCGCCGCGGACATCGCCGCGGAGAAGCTCGGGCAGATCATCACCGAGGCCCCCGAGCGCCTCGAGAAGCTGAAGAAGACCGACCCCAAGGCCGTGGGCGAGCGGGCGAAGCAGCAGGCCAAGGAGGCCCAGGTCGCCCTGGCCGCGAAGTTCAGCGAGGTCGTCGGCTCGCTCGACAGCGACGTGAAGAACCTCGGCCAGACCGCGCAGGACCTCGCCCTCAAGGGCGTCGGCCAGGCCGTCGGGTACGTGGCGGTGGCCGGCGAGCAGTTCGAGAAGCTGACCGAGCGCGGCCGGGTGGCCGTGAAGCAGTGGCGCGGCGAGGCCGCCGACGAGTTCCACGACATCGCCGTGGCCATCGAGCCGGAGCCGGCGGCCGACAAGCCGGCGGAGGACAAGGCCGCCGGGGGAACGACCGGCGCCGAGGGCTCCGAGGCCGCCGACTCCGACGACGCCAAGCCCGCCGCCGCCCGCAAGCCGGCCGCCAGGAAGACGGCCGCGGCGAAGAAGGCCGACGCCAAGGCCGGCGAGTAAGCACAGGTCACAGCCCTGCGGGGACGGTCCGGGCACATATGGCGTGCCCGGGCCGTTCTGCGGGTACGGTGGCGGTCAGGGCCCGGACGAGACGGACGAGGTGGGCGACGTGCTGGTGCAAGCCTTCGGGCAGGTCATGTACTGGATCTCCATCGGCCTGCTCGTCTTCAGCCTGTTCGCGTTCGTCAACGCCGCCGTGCACCGCGAGGACGCCTACCGCGCCGCGGACAAGCAGTCCAAGGCCTTCTGGCTGATCATCCTCGGCGTCGCCGTGGCCGTGAACCTGTTCATGGGGATCATGAGCTTCCTGCCGGTCCTCGGCCTGGTCGCCACGATCGTCTACGTCGTGGACGTCCGGCCGGCGCTCAAGCAGGTCTCGGGCGGCCGCGGCCCGCGCCGCCGGGGCCGGGGCTCCAGCTCCGACGGTCCGTACGGGCCGTACAACGGCGGCCGCTGACCGCCGGGGAAGACGCCGCGCAGCGCCTACGTCCGCACCGGCCGCACGGCCGCCCGCCCCGCCGGCCAGTGGGGCCGGTCGCCCTCCGCGGGGACCCGGCCCCGGTCGAGCAGCAGCACCGCGAGATCGTCCGTCAGCTCCCCGCCGTTGAGGGCCTGCACCTCGGCGACCGTCGCGTCCAGGAGCTCCTCGCCGCGCAGGCCTTCCGCGAGCCCGCGGCTGATCAGTTCGACCATGCCGTCCTGGCCCAGGCGCCGTGCACCGGCCCCGACCCGGCCCTCGATCAGCCCGTCCGTGTACATCAGCAGGCTCCACAGGCCGCCGAGCTCGACCTGGCGGCGCGGCCAGCGGGCGCGCCGGAGCAGGCCGAGCGCGGGGCCGCCGTCCTCCTGGGGCAGCAGCCGAGGGGCCCGTCCGGGGCGTACGAGCAGCGGGGCGGGGTGGCCGGCGAGGCTGAGGCCCGCCCGGCGTCCGTCCGCTGATATGTCGACCGCGCACAGCGTCGCGAAGGTCTCGTCGTCGGCGCGCTCGTGCTCCAGGACCTGCTGGAGGGTGGCGAGCAGTTCGTCCCCGCAGAGCCCGGCGAAGGTCAGCGCCCGCCAGGCGATGCGGAGTTCGACGCCGAGGGCGGCCTCGTCGGGGCCGTGGCCGCTGACGTCGCCGATCATGGCGTGCACGGTGCCGTCGGGCGTGCGGACCATGTCGTAGAAGTCGCCGCCGAGCAGGGCGCGGCTGCGGCCGGGCCGGTAGCGGGCGGCGAAGCGCAGGCCGGAGCCGGCGAGCAGCGGGGTGGGCAGCAGGCCGCGCTCCAGGCGCGCGTTCTCCTGGGCACGCAGCCGGGACTCGGTGAGCTGCCGCTGGGTGATGTCGGCGCGCTTGCGCTCGACGGCGTAGCGGATGGCCCGGCTGAGGACGCGCCCGTCGAGCTCGTCGCGCGAGAGGTAGTCCTGGGCGCCGACGCGCACGGCTTCGGCGGCGCGCTCGGCGTCCTCCTCGGCGGTCAGGGCGAGGACGGCGTGGTGCGGGGCGAGGCGCAGCACCTGGCGCAGGGTGTCCAGCTCGTCGGTCCGGCCGACGGCGGAGCCGTTGACGGCTCCGGCGTCCGCCAGGTCGAGGAGGATGCAGTGGACGTCGTCGGTGAGGAGCCGCTCGGCCTCGGTGAGGTTGCGGGCGGTGCGGATGCGGACCGGGCTGCCCACGGCGCCCGACATTTCAGTGATGTCCGGCATCGAGAGGGGCCCGGCGGGGTCGCCCTCGATCACCAGGAGGGTCAGCCCGGTGTCGGGCGACGCGGTCACCGGCTCCGCGGACCTCGGCACGGGTACGGACATGTTTTCGGTTTCCTTCCTCCCCCAGCGACCGCTGAGGGTGCCCCCGCCCCCTGAGGCACGGCCCCCGCGACCGGCGGGTGCCGAACGCGACCCTAGCGTCAGGGCATGCTCGAACGGAATGGAGCGGAGCCACTCGCCGCTGTCATATGCCCTAGCCGGGGCGGTATTTGGCACGTAAGGGGAGAACCGCTCGATGACAAACATCACCCCGACGGGGGTCCCTGTGTGCGAGCCGCGTCACACGCACCGTGGAGATCGCGCCCGCCGGGGAGGTCATGGCCGTCCCGGCACCGGGAGGCCGGGGCTCCTCACCCCGGCCGTACGACCCCCAGCACCGGCATCGAGCCCGCGCCCGCGATCGTCACCTGCCGGCCCGGCCGCGGCGCGTGCACGATCGCGCCGTCGCCCACGTACATCCCGACGTGGCTCGCGTCACCGAAGTAGATGATCAGGTCGCCGGGCCGCATGTCCTTGAGGTCCACCTTGGGCAGCAGGCGCCACTGGTCCTGGGAGGTGCGCGGGATGGCCCGTCCGGCGGCCGCCCAGGCCTTCAGCGTCAGCCCGGAGCAGTCGTACGCGTCCGGCCCCTCGGCACCCCACACGTAGTTCTTGCCGATCTGGGCGGTCGCGAAGCCGACCGCGCGCCTGCCGTCGGCGGTGGCCGCACCCGAGCCCTTGAGCCCGGCGCCCTTGACCTCGTCCGAGGAGAGCCACTTCTGCTGGGCCAGGCGGGCCCGCTCCTCCTCCAGCAGCCGCAGCCGCTCCCGCTCCTTCTCCTCCAGCTTCGACTCCAGCTCCTTGGCGGCCGCGAGCTTGGCCTCGATCTCCTTCTTCGCGCCCTCCTTCTTGCGGCGCTCGCCGTCGAGGGTCTTCCAGCGCTCGCCGGCGGCCTTGGCGTAGCCGTCGATGGCCTTCTGGGCGGCGGCGACCTGGGTGATCAGCCCGCGCGTGGCGGCCTGCCCCTTGTGAGTGAGGGCCGCGCCGTCGAAGAAGCTCTCGGGGGAGCCGGAGAGCAGGAGCCGGACCTGGGGCGGCATGCTGCCGTCGCGGTACTGGGCGCGGGCCAGGGAGCCGGCCTGGTTCTTGAGGCGGTTCATCCGCTCCTGGGCCTCGGCCGCGGACTTCGCGATCTCGGCGATCGACTTCTCCTGGCGGCGCTGGGCCTCGTTCGCGGCGTTGTAGGCGTCCGTGGCGGCCTCGGCCTGCCGGTAGAGGCCCTCCACCTCCTCGTGGACGTCCTCCAGGGTGCGCGGCGGCTTCGGTTCCGCATACGCGGTGCCGGGCATGGTGGCCACCACCCCGGCCATCGCCAGGACGCATATCAATGCGGTCACCGAGATCACGCGTCTGCCTCCGCAGCCCTCACCCCTGCCGACCGCCATGCTCCCAGTGTTTCCGGCGTCCGCATTCCAGCCGTTCCGCCCCACAGACCACCTCCGCGGTCAACGCCCCCACGTCTGACATACCGTCACGCGAGGAAGGGATGCTGCCACGGCACCCCGTAAACCGACAGAGATCTGCGTCACACTCGGGGAGTCCGGCCCGCAATCGCCGGACGGACCGTACGAGACCGGCCACGCGAGCCCTCCGCGCCGGTTTCATGATCTTTTTGAGCGCCACCACCCTGATGGGTGAGGTTCACCCTCCGTTCACTCTCCTCCATCGACCGCTTCACCTGATCTGCCTAATTTCGCCGATAGAGGGTGCGGGCAGAAGCGTCCGCGCCAGTCACCTCTCGCACGCCGCCCCAGCGGCGGCTCCCGGAAGGAACACCCGAAAGTGAAGCTTCAGCGCAAGAACCGGCTCCGCGCCGTCGCTCTCGGCGCCATCGCCGTCTCCGGCGCCCTGGTCCTCACGGCGTGCGGCTCGGACGACAACAGCGGTGGCGGTTCCACCGGCGGCGGCTCCACCAAGGCCGCGGGCAACATCAAGTGCGAGGGCAAGGGCCAGCTCCTGGCCTCGGGCTCGTCCGCGCAGAAGAACGCCATGGACCTGTGGGTCAAGAACTTCATGGCGGCCTGCAAGGACATCCAGATCAACTACAAGCCCACCGGCTCGGGCGCGGGCATCCAGGAGTTCCTCCAGGGCAAGACCGCCTTCGCGGGCTCCGACTCGGCGCTCAAGCCGGAGGAGGCCGCCAAGTCCAAGGAGGTCGTCAAGGGCGGCCAGGGCATCAGCCTCCCGATGGTCGGCGGCCCGATCGCGATCGGCTACAACGTCCCGGGCGTGGACAACCTCGTCCTCGACGCCGACACCCTCGCCAAGATCTTCGACGGCAAGATCGAGAAGTGGAACGACGAGGCGATCGCCAAGCTCAACAAGGACGCCAAGCTCCCGGACCTCAAGATCCAGGCGTTCCACCGCTCCGACGAGTCGGGCACCACGGACAACTTCACCAAGTACCTGAAGGCAGCCGCCGACAAGTCCTGGCCGTACGAGCCCGCGAAGGCCTGGAAGGCCAAGGGCGGCCAGTCCGCGGACGGCTCCGCCGGTGTCTCCTCGCAGGTCAAGCAGACCCAGGGCGCCATCTCCTACTTCGAGCTCTCCTACGCCACGGCCAGCTCGATCAAGACGGTGAAGCTCAACACCGGCGCCTCCGCCCCGGTCGAGGCCACCTCCGACAACGCCTCGAAGGCCATCGCCGAGGCGAAGATCGCCGGCACCGGCAAGGACCTGGCCCTCAAGCTGAACTACACCACCAAGGCCGAGGGCGCCTACCCGATCACCCTGGTCACGTACGAGATCGTCGGCGACCAGGGCAACAAGGCCGAGACCCTCCCCGCGGTCAAGTCCTTCCTCACCTACGTCGCGAGCGCGGACGGCCAGTCGGTCCTGAAGGACCTCGGCTACGCCCCGCTGCCCGCCGAGATCGCCACGAAGGTCCGCGAGACGGTCGCGAGCCTGTCCTGAGCCGTGGGTGGCGGGGGGCCGGCCCCCGCGCCCCCGCCCCCCCGCCCGGGGCCCCCCCCCCCCCGCGCCCCCCC
>NZ_JBMMMZ010000007.1:413526-439742 GCF_049725035.1 Streptomyces sp. XH2
GTGACGGGGCTCCGGCACCGGAGCCCCGTCACACCGTCCGGTGCACCGCCGCACGAGGAGCCGCCTCCCCCGCCGGGAGACGGCCCCGCAGACCGGAGAAATCCCCATGGACATAACCAGCTCAACCGCCGACAGCAGCCCACCGGCGACGGCCGCGAAGCCTGCCGCGAAGGGCCCCACCCGCCCGGGCGACCGGATCTTCCTCGCCCTCTCCCGCGGCTCCGGCCTCCTGCTTCTGGTGATCATGGCCGCCATCGCGGTCTTCCTCACCGTCCGGGCCACCAACGCCCTCTCCCACAACGAAGGCAGCTTCTTCACCACCTTCGAGTGGAGCGCCAACGCCACCCCGCCGGTCTTCGGCATCGCCGTCCTGGCCTTCGGCACGATCGTCAGCTCGCTGATCGCGATGCTCATCGCCGTGCCCGTGGCCATCGGCGTCGCCCTCTTCATCTCGCACTACGCCCCGCGCCGGCTCGCCGCCCCGCTCGCGTACGTGATCGACCTGCTCGCCGCCGTACCGTCCATCGTCTACGGCCTGTGGGGCGCCCTCTTCCTGGTGCCGCACCTCGGCGGCCTCTACAGCTGGATGAACGACTACCTCGGCTGGACCGGCATCTTCGCGTACCACGACGGCGCCGCCCGCTCCCTCTTCACCATCGGCATCCTGCTGGCGATCATGATCCTGCCGATCGTCACCAGCGTCAGCCGCGAGGTCTTCCTGCAGGCCCCGAAGATGCACGAGGAGGCCGCGCTCGCGCTCGGCGCCACCCGCTGGGAAGTCATCCGGATGGCCGTCCTGCCCTTCGGCCGCTCCGGTGTCATCAGCGCCTCCATGCTCGGCCTCGGCCGCGCCCTCGGCGAGACGATGGCCGTCGCCACCGTCCTCTCCCCCAGCTTCACCATCGGCAAGAGCCTGCTGGACCCGGGCGGCGGCACGTTCGCCCAGAACATCGCCAGCAGCTTCAAGGAGTCCGGTGAGATCGGCAAGGACGCCCTGATCGCCTCCGGCCTCGTCCTCTTCGTCCTGACCCTGCTGGTCAACGGAGCGGCCCGGCTGATCATCGCGCGTCGCAAGGAGTACTCGGAATGAGCGACGTGACCATCGACCAGCCGCTGGTCGCCGACAGCGCCCCGCAGCCGCGCCCCGTCTCCCTGCACCAGCCGCGCCTGCCGCGCTGGGCCCCGGCCGCCGTCGCCGCCGGTGCGGTCGCCGCGGGCTGCGGGATCGGCCTGGGCGCCGCGCTGAGCAGCCGCATCCAGTGGGGCCTGATCGCCGCCGGCCTCTTCGTCACCGTGATGTACGCCCTCGCGGCGCGCGTCGAGGGCCGCCGCCAGGCCACGGACCGGCTGGCCACCAGCCTCGTCTGGGTCTGCTTCCTGCTCGCCGTCGTACCGCTGGTCTCCCTGATCTGGGAGACCGTCGCCCGCGGCATCAAGGTCCTCGACGGGAACTTCCTCACCCACTCCATGGCCGGTGTCCTCACCGTCCAGCCCGGTGGCGGCGTCTACCACGCGATCATCGGCACCCTGGAGCAGGTCGGCATCGCCACCGCCATCGCGGCCCCGGTGGGCCTGCTGACGGCCGTCTACCTCGTGGAGTACGGGCGGGGCCGGCTGGCGAAGGCCGTGACGTTCTTCGTGGACGTCATGACCGGCATCCCCTCGATCGTCGCGGGCCTGTTCATCCTGAGCTTCTGGATCCTCATGCTCGACTTCGGCTACTCCGGCTTCGCCGGCTCGATGGCCCTGGCGATCCTGATGATGCCGGTCGTCGTCCGCTCCACCGAGGAGATGCTCAAGCTCGTCCCCAACGAGCTGCGCGAGGCCTCGCTGGCCCTGGGCGTGCCGAAGTGGCGCACGATCCTCAAGGTCGTCCTGCCCACGGCCATCGGCGGCATCGCCACCGGCGTCACGCTGGCCATCGCCCGCATCGCCGGCGAGTCCGCCCCGATCGTCCTGCTGGTCTTCGGCTCCCAGGTGATCAACAACAACCCGTTCGACGGGGCCCAGTCCTCCCTGCCGTACTACATCTACGAGCAGTGGGCGGCCGGCAACGACGCCAGCTACGCCCGCGCCTGGGCGGCGGCGCTCGTCCTGATCGCCTTCGTCATGATCCTCAACCTGGTGGCCCGCGGCATCGCCCGCTGGAAGGCCCCCAAGACCGGTCGCTGACCGTCGTCCGCACGAAAGAAGTAGTGATCCCCATGGCCAAGCGAATCGACGTCAGCGGCCTCTCCGCCTACTACGGCACCCACAAGGCCATCGACGACATCTCGATGACCGTCGAACCCCGCTCCGTGACCGCCTTCATCGGCCCGTCCGGCTGCGGCAAGTCCACCTTCCTGCGCACCCTGAACCGCATGCACGAGGTCACCCCCGGCGGCCGCGTCGAGGGCAAGGTGATGCTGGACGACGAGAACCTCTACGGCGCCGGCGTCGACCCCGTCTCCGTGCGCCGCACGGTCGGCATGGTCTTCCAGCGGCCGAACCCCTTCCCGACCATGTCGATCTACGAGAACGTGGCCGCGGGCATCCGCCTCAACGGCGGCCGCGTCCGCAAGGCCGAGCTGGACGACGTGGTGGAGAGGTCCCTCCAGGGCGCGAACCTCTGGAAGGAGGTCAAGGACCGGCTGAACAAGCCGGGAGCGGGCCTCTCCGGCGGCCAGCAGCAGCGGCTGTGCATAGCGCGGGCGATCGCGGTCGAGCCGCAGGTCCTGCTGATGGACGAGCCCTGCTCGGCGCTCGACCCGATCTCGACGCTCGCGATCGAGGACCTGATCGGGGAGCTGAAGGAGCGCTTCACGATCGTGATCGTGACGCACAACATGCAGCAGGCGGCGCGCGTCTCCGACCGCACGGCGTTCTTCAACCTGGCGGGCGTCGGCCAGCCGGGCAAGCTGGTCGAGATCGACGAGACGGCGAGGATCTTCTCGAACCCGTCGGTGCAGGCCACGGAGGACTACATCTCGGGCCGCTTCGGCTAGGCCGCCTCCCCCCGAACCGCCTTACGGCGCTGCATGGCGGTGCCGCCGCAAGGCGAAGGGCCCGCCCCCTGTTCGTACCAGGGGGCGGGCCCTACTCCGTGGGCGGTCCGGGATCAGCCGAACGCGAGGTTGACCACCCAGTAAGCCAGCGCGGCGACCAGCGCCGCGGCGGGCATCGTGATGAACCAGCCCAGGATGATGTTCTTCGCGACGCCCCAGCGGACCGCGTTCACCCGCTTGGTCGCACCGACGCCCATGATCGCCGAGGTGATCACGTGCGTCGTCGAGATCGGCGCGTGGAACATGAACGCCGTCGTGAACATGACCGACGCACCCGTGGTCTCCGCGGCGAAGCCCTGCGGCGGGTCCAGCTCGATGATCTTCCGGCCGAGCGTGCGCATGATGCGCCAGCCGCCCGCGTACGTGCCGAGCGAGAGCATGATCGCGCAGGCGAGCTTGACCCAGACCGGGATCGCGTCGCCCTTGGCCTGCACATCGCCGATGACCAGGGCCATCATCACGATGCCCATGGTCTTCTGGGCGTCCTGCAGACCGTGGCCGAGCGCCATGCCCGCGGCCGAGACCGTCTGGGCGATGCGGAAGCCGCGCTTGGCCTTGTGCGGGTTGGCCCGGCGGAACATCCACATGATCACGACCATCACCAGATAGCCGAGGATCAGGCCGACGAACGGCGAGAGGAACATCGGAATGACGATCTTCTCGACCACGCCCGACCAGATGACGGCCGTGCCGCCCGCGAGCGCAGCGCCCACCATGCCGCCGAACAGGGCGTGCGAGGAGGACGACGGCAGGCCGAAGTACCAGGTGATCAGGTTCCAGGCGATCGCGCCGATCAGGGCGGCGAAGAGGATGCCCATCCCCTTGTCGCCCGTCGGCGTCTCGATCAGGCCCTCACTGACCGTCTTGGCCACGCCGCTGCCCAGGAAGGCACCGGCGAGGTTCATGACGGCCGCCATCGCGAGGGCCGCGCGGGGGGTCAGCGCCCGGGTGGACACCGAGGTCGCGATGGCGTTCGCGGAGTCGTGAAAGCCGTTGGTATAGGTGAAGCCGAGCGCGACCCCGATGGTCACGACGAGAGCAAAGGTGTCCACCGGGGGTCAGGACTCCTTGACCGCGATGGTCTCGACGGTGTTGGCGACGTGCTCGAACGCGTCGGCCGCCTCTTCCAGCACGTCCACGATCTGCTTCAGCTTCAGCACCTCGATGGCGTCGTACTTGCCGTTGAAGAGCTGGGCCAGGAGCTTGCGGTGGATCTGGTCCGCCTGGTTCTCCAGACGGTTCACCTCGATCCAGTACTCCGTGAGATTCGTCATGGTGCGGAGGTTCGGCATGGCCTCGGCGGTCAGCTCGGCGGCCCGCGCGAGGACCTCGATCTGCTGCTCGACGCCCTTCGGGAGCTCCTCGATCTGGTACAGGACGACCAGGTCGACGGCCTCCTCCATGAAGTCCATGATGTCGTCGAGCGAGCCGGCGAGGGCGTAGATGTCCTCGCGGTCGAACGGCGTGATGAAGGACGAGTTCAGCTGGTGGAAGATCGCGTGCGTGGCATCGTCCCCCGCGTGCTCCGCTGCGCGCATCCGTTCGGCGATCTCGGCCCGTGCGGACGTATCCGCTCCGAGCAGTTCCATCAGGAGCTTGGAGCCCGTGACGATGTTGTCCGCGGAGGCGGCGAACATGTCGTAGAAGCTCGTCTCCCTGGGGGTCAGACGAAAGCGCACGTGGGATCCTCGGGGTGCAACGGATTCGGTCTCGTTGATGCTAGGCGCATCATCCAGCCACAGCTAACTGGCATTCCCTCAGTGTCGCCCATCGGGCAGAGTGCTCATGAAGCCAGGTACCGCCGCCGCGGGCAAAATTCTGTACCATATACCCTCTGGGGGTATATGAGCGGGTGCGCACCGCACACGCGCACCACCAGCCCGCCGGACAGCAGGAGGACGGACGCCATGACGACCACGGAAGCCCCGCTGACCAGCGGCGACGACGCGGCGGCGGCCCGTGGCGCGGCCGCGGCCTGCCACGGTGAGGCCGGCGCCCCGGCCGGTCCGCACGGCTACAGCAAGCAGAAGGACCAGCACCTCAAGCGACTGCGCCGGATCGAGGGCCAGATCCGCGGCCTCCAGCGCATGGTCGAAGAGGACGTCTACTGCATCGACATACTCACGCAGGTGTCGGCGAGCACGAAGGCCCTGCAGTCCTTCGCCCTGCAGCTGCTGGAGGAGCACCTGCGGCACTGCGTCGCCCAGGCCGCGGTCAAGGGCGGCGACGAGATCGACGCGAAGGTGGCGGAGGCGAGCGCGGCGATCGCGCGCCTGCTGCGGACGTAGCGGTTTCCGCGACCCGTACGGGCCGGGGCCGGTCCGGCACCGCCGGACCGCACCGCGGCTTCACCGCGGCATCACCGCAGCGGCGGCAAAACTCCGGCTGCGCCGGCTCTCCCTCCGCCGCCGCGGCGAACAATCACAAACGACCGGCCCGGCGGTGCCGAACGCACCGGAACCGTCAGTCCTCGCCCTTTCCCCCGGCGGGGACGACGCGCAGGACCTCGTCGATGCGATCGGCGCTCAGCCGTTCCTCATCCGCACTGGACGCGGCGATCATCAAATCACCGTAGAGATCGATCTCGATGAGGGCCACGGGATCCGGCCCGCCCGACGAACCGCGTCGCGAAACCACGTGATTCACCTCCTCGGGTCTTTCGCCTCGGGTCCGGGACTCGGTCTCGGACTCGTGCCTCGGTTGTCCTGGCCGTACTCGTCGTACCGGTCGTGCTGGTCTTTCGTTCCTCGGCTAACCAGCCTAGTGATCGGTACACATGGCGCGCATGGCACAGAAGGACCATTTCCATGGCCAACTACGCCCTGCCGCGTCAATTCCGCGGCGAACCGACCTTCCCCGCATAGATATCGGCGGCGTCGGGTAGGTCCACGTCCACATCGGCGCCGAAGTCGTACAACTCGACCGTCGAGGTCACCGTCATCGGGGCCCGCGGAGCCGACGGCCCCGTGCTCGCCACGCTGAAGCGGTGCCGCAGCCGGCGCGGCCTGCCCTGCTCGTCCAGATAGGCGTCGAAGGCCACCGTCCCGCTGGAGAAACCTTTGGCCGCCGTGGCGAGCGGCCCCCGGTCCCGCTCCGGCGCGGCGCGCACCGCCCGGCCGAGGTCGATGGTGCCCCAGTAGTGCCTCACCCGGACCCCGCCGACCCGCTCGTCCCGCATGTACGTCACCTCGCGGGCCCCGCCGAGCAGTTCGGCCGCGGCGAGCGGATCGGTGGCGCCGTTCGTGAGGAGGTTCCCGTCGGCGAGCGAGGCCGTCGCGAGCCGCACCCACTTGTCGGACGGCACGCCCGCGCCCCGGTTCTTCATGAAGAGCGCGCCCGGGGAGAAGAGCTCCGTGATCGGCCGGTGCTCGGCGGCGCCGGCCGCGTCCTCCGGCACGAGCACCGTCAGCCGTCCGGCGGGCCGCCCGAAGTCGTACCCGCCCGCGCCGTGGATCGTCAGCCGGGTGCCGCCGCTGACCGTCTCCATGGACGTCCGCACCCGCGCCCGGCCCGCCCGGGCCAGCGTCCGCGCGGCCTCGCGCACCGCGGCCCGCGCCCGCCCGGGGTCGCTCTCGTCGCCCGCCTGCCGGGCCTGGCCGCTCAGGCTCTTCATGCTGTCGCGGAGCTCGGGGGCCTCGGCGGCGGCCGGCCCGCGGAGCGCACAGCCGGACACCAGGAGGCCGAGGACGATGCCGCCGGCCGTCACCCCGGCGAGGGCCGCGCCACCGCGACGGCCGTGTCCTCCGCGTCCGCTGTGCCTTCTGCTGCCTTCTCTCCGCGCCACCATTCCCTGCCAGCCCCCTGCCACCGACCCGCCGTGGAACCCGTTACTGCCAACGACGGCGTGGGCGCGGCCGTCACGGCCCGGTAGCGTGGTCACGTGTCCGAGCCAGCATCCGCGGAGCCGTCCACGGCCCACTTCACCAGCACCAGCGAGCAGGGGTCCTTCTGCTCGGCCCGCTGCACGTGCGGCTGGCGCGGCCCCGCCCGCCGCGCCCGCTCCCTGGCCCGCGACGACGCCGCGGGACACGAGGCCGCGGCGGGCGCGACCGGCTGAGCCGCCCGCCGGGCCCCGGCGGAACCGCCGCCGCCTCCGCGTCATCTGTCTTCACAGCAGGGGGAATCCAGCAGCACATCGGGTGACGGGGCGGGCATGGCCGTTGACGCAGGCGCAAGCGGAACGAACGGGACGAAGGGCACGGGCGGTGCCCGTGCGGACGGCGGACCGCGCGGCATCCCGGGGAGACGCCGGCTGCTCGCCGCAGGCGCCGGGCTGGCCGCCGCCGGCGCCTGGGCGGCCTCGTGCGGTGACAGCAGCGGCCTGGAGCGCCCCACCCGGATGATCACCTCGGCCCGCGCCGTCCCCGCCTCCCGGCGCCCGGACCCGGGCACGGCCGACTGGACCGCCCTCGCCAAGGGCCTCTCGGGCGGTCTCGTCCGCCCCGGCGACGCCGACTACACGACCGCCCGGCAGCTCTACAACACCCGCTTCGACGGCCTGCGCCCGGCGGGCATCGCCTACGTGACCGGCGCCCAGGACATCCGCGAGTGCCTGTCCTTCGCCCGCCGCTACAGCACCCGGATATCCATACGCAACGGCGGCCACAGCTATGCCGGTTGGTCCAGCGGCACCGACCGGCTCGTGATCGACGTCTCCCGGATGCGGACCGTCCGCACCCCGGACTCCTCCTCCGCGGTGATCGGCGCGGGCGCCAAGCTCATCGACGTCCAGACGGGTCTGGCCGCACACGGCGTCACCCTCCCCTCCGGCTCCTGCCCCACGGTCGGCATCTCCGGCCTCGCCCTCGGCGGCGGACACGGCGTGACCTCCCGCGCCTACGGCCTGACCTGCGACAACCTCACCGGCGCCACCCTCGTCACCGCCGACGGCAAGGTCCTCGACGCGAGCGCCGACCGCAACGCCGACCTCTTCTGGGCCCTGCGCGGCGCGGGCAACGGCAACTTCGGCGTCGTCACCGAACTCCGGTTCCGCACCCGCACGGCGGCGGACGGCGTCACCGGCTACGTCTCCTGGCCCTGGTCACGGGCCGCCGACGTGATCCGCGCCTGGCAGGAGTGGGGGCCGACCCGGCCCGACGAGATCTGGTCCTCCTGCGACCTGTCGGCCGCGGCGGGCGGCACGCCGCGCATCTCCGTCTCGGCCTACTCCCTCGGCAGCTACGGCGACCTGGAGAACGCCCTGGACGCGCTGGCCGGCAAGGTCGGCGGCGCGTCCAACGGCGTACGGCTGCGCCGCCGCTCCCACCTCGACATGGTGCGCGCCTACGCGGGCTGCTCCGACAAGTCGCAGACGCAGTGCCACCTGCCGGGCAGCACGCCCGGCCGCGAGGCGTCCGGCACGCTGGAGCGGGAGACGTACGGCGCCCGCTCGGACTTCTACGACCGGTCGCTGAACGCGGCGGGGGTGCGGGCCCTGACCGATCAGGTGGAACGTTTCGCCCGTGGGGGCGGCAGCGGCGGCGTCTCGGTGCAGCTGACGGCCCTGGGCGGCGCGGTCAACCGCGTCCAGCCGCTGGCGACGGCGTTCGTCCACCGCCGCTCGCGGTTCCTGGCCCAGTACCTGGCCCACTGGGCGGCGGGCGGCTCCGGCAGCGCGCAGACGTCGTGGCTGGACGGCACGCACGCGGCGATGCGCCGCCACGCCTCCGGGGCCGCCTACCAGAACTACGCGGACGCGAGCCTGAAGGACTGGCGCAAGGCGTACTACGGCGACGCGGAGGGCCGCCTGACGAAACTCAAGCGCCAGTACGACCCGGACCGCGTCTTCGACTTCCCGCAGGCGCTTTAGCGCGCCGCGCGGCGCCTTACCGGCGGTCGGGGTACGTACCGGTGCCGGTGCGTGCGCATTCCGCCGGACCCTCGCCGTCGTGGCCTGGCGCCGCGGCGGCGGATTCGAGAGGCCAGGCCGCTCGTCTGAGGGCCGCCTCGCGCCACGCCGTGGCACATCGCAGCTGAGGCTGAGGAAGGCTCGCCGCCGCGGCGCGCCACCACGGCGAGGGTCCGGCGGAATCCGGAGCCGCCCGCGCCGGGGCGTGCGCGCCCCCGGTCCGCCGGAAGGGCCTACGCCGCGAGGTCGTTGTCCCGGTGCCGGGGCACACCCCGCTCGGCCTCGGCGGCTCCGGCCGCCTCCGCCGCCACGAGCGGCGGTGCCGCAACCCCCCGCTCGTCCCGGACGAGCCAAGCGCAGCGCGTCCGCGCGACCGCCCGCGTGAGCGGGGTCAGCGCCATCATCGCGAGCGGCGCCAGCAGCAGCGCGACCGCCGTGCCCAGGGCGAGCCCGCCGATCACGTCCGTCGGATAGTGCACGCCCATGTAGACGCGGCAGAAGCCTTCCAGGAAGGCGAGGCCGATTCCGATCAGCCCGTACTTGCGGTTGGCGACGAAGAGGGCCACGCCGATGGCCATCGTCAGCGTCGCGTGGTCGCTGACGAAGGAGTAGTCGGTCTTGCCCTTGACCAGCACGTCCAGGCCGGTGTGGTCCATGAAGGGCCGGGGCCGCTTGACGAAGCCGCGGATCGGGACGTTGACGAGCAGGGCGAGGCCGGCCGCGAGCGGCGCCCACAGCAGTGCCGCGACGGCGGCCGGGGCGTCCGGCCGGCGGCGCAGGCTCCACCAGGCGAGGGCCATGAGGACGGCGAGGCCGAGGACGATCCCGTACTCGCCGACGAATGCCATGGTGCGGTCGAGCCAGCCGGGGGCGTCCTTGGCAAGGCCGTTGATGTCGTACAGCGTGCTGGTGTCGGGGTTCCCGCCCCTGGCCTGCGGCATGGGATAGCCCATCGCGAGTCCAGCCATGTGCCGTGGCCCCTTATCTGTCGCCTGTCGCTACGTCCAGTTGCCGACCCCCGTGGTCCGTGCGTCGCTGGAGCCCCCGCTCAGTGGCGCTGCTTTCCCACTCCTCATGGAACGCGCCACTCCGGCCGGGCGTTCCACTCTTCTCCCAATGATCACCAGGACGTTATGGAAGGGTGACCCATCGTCGCAGTTCGTTCCGGAGCGTTCATGCGGTGCTGCCCGCGGGCAGCGCTTTCGCGCCATCCTGGGTGACGCGGGTGGCCCCGATGTAGTCCGGCATGTCGATCTTGTCAAAGCGGATCACGGCCCCGGTGTAGGGGGCGTTGATCATCTGCCCGCCGCCCACGTAGATGCCCACGTGGTGGATGGAGCGCGGGTCCTTCAGGTCCGTGGCGAAGAACACGAGGTCGCCCGGGATCAGCTCGTCCCGCTTGGGGTGCGGGCCCGCGTTCCACTGGTCGTTGGCCACGCGGGGCAGGGTGATGCCCACCGATTCGTACGCGGCCTTGGTGAGCCCCGAGCAGTCGAAGCGGCCGTTGTCCTCGGCGGTGCCGTCGCCGCCCCACAGGTAGGGCGTGCCGAGCTTGCCCTGGGCGAAGTAGATCGCCCCGGCGGCCTGCCGGGAGGGCGCGACCCTGCCGACGGGCCGGGCGAAGCTCTTCTCCAGCGTGCGGATCGAGCGGACGTACCCCTGCGTCTCGCGGTACGGCGGGATGCCGCCGTGCTGGATGACCGCGTACGAACCCGCGTTGTACGACGCGAGCATGTTGTCCGACAGATCGCCGGGGACGTTCTTGACGTATTTGGAGAGCTCGCAGTCGTAGACGGCCGCGGAGGGGATCGCGTCCTGCGGATCCCATATGTCCTTCCTGCCGTCGCCGTTGGCGTCGATCGCGTGGGCGTCCCACGTGCCCGGGATGAACTGGGCTATCCCGCGCGCATCCGCCGGGCTCACGGCCTTCGGGTTCCAGCCGCTCTCCGAGTAGATCTGCGCGGCGAGGATCGCGGGGTTGAGGGCGGGGCAGAGATTGCCCCACTTCTGCACGAGCGTCTGGTACTGGTCCGGCACGGCACCCTTGGCCAGGCCCACGGAGCCTCCGCCGACGCCCCCGAGCAGGTTCGACGCGGCCGTGTACACGCCGATCACGAGCAGCCCGATGAAGCACAGGCACATCGCGATGCCCACCGTCATGCCCACCCAGAGCTTCCGCACCCCGCAATCCTCCCCCAACGACCCGCCGCGTATCCGCAATTTGTATCGATCCGTCAACAGGCGTGCAGTGCCGCCCCGTCGCCGCCAGGCGTTACGGTGAGCGGGACCGGCCAGGAGGGCGAGGAGGAGGAGCGATGCCGGAGCTGGACTGGATCCCGGTGACCGAGGGCGACGAGACGGAGTACCTGGAAATCGCCTTCGCCGAGAACGGCGACGTGCACCTCCGGACGAACACCGAGCCCGAGACCGTGGTGGTCACCACGGCCGCCAAGTGGGACGCCTTCGTCCTGGGCGTCAGGGCCGGGGAGTTCGACCACTTCGTGGAGGACGTCCCCGAGGCGTGAGCCGGGCCGCGGCCCGGCCGGCGCGGGGTCAGTCGTCGTCTTCCTTGTCCTTGTCCTTGGACTTCTTC
Source organism: Streptomyces sp. XH2 (assembly GCF_049725035.1). Lineage (NCBI taxonomy): Bacteria > Bacillati > Actinomycetota > Actinomycetes > Kitasatosporales > Streptomycetaceae > Streptomyces > Streptomyces sp. XH2. The sequence goes on from NZ_JBMMMZ010000007.1 coordinate 425,012, forward strand.
TTGCTCTTGGACTTCTTGGACGGGGACGGCGTGGCCTTGGGCGGCGCGGGATTCCCGCCCGGCGCGCGGTCCGCGGACTCCGTCGGCGGCGCGTCGGGCCGCTGCGAGCCCGTCTCGCTGCCGGAGCCGCCGAAGACGGACGCGCCGATCACCGCCGCCACCAGGAAAGCCACGACGCCGGCCACGGCACTGAGCAGCACCTTGGGGCTGCGTATGCCCTTGCCTCCGCCGCCCGGGACCGAGCCCCTGAGCCCGGCCGCGCCCTGGGAACTGCGGGAGCTCCGGGAGCTCCCGCTGCCGCCGGAGGACCTGCGGTGTCCCTGTGCCGCGGCGGCCGGGGCCGGCGCCGGAACGCCCAGCGGGGCACCAGGGGCGCCGGGAGCCCCAGGGGCACCAGGAACCCCAAGGGTGCCGGGAACGGCGGCGGCAGGCGGCAAGGACGGCGGCGTCGGCGGACGAGCGGGCGCACCTACCGGCGCTGCGGGCGCAACCCCGAACACCGGCTGCGGCATGGGCGTCCGTACGGGACGGGGCGGCTCCTCCCAGGAGGGCCCGGCGAACCAGTCGGCCGCTTCCTGCGCGGTCGGCCGGTCCTCCGGCTTCTTCGCGAGCATCCGCAGCAGGAACGCCTCGAAGGCGGGGGGCAGATCCGCCCGGTGCTGACGGGGCGGCACCGGGGGCGTGTCCACATGGAGGTAGAGCAGGGCGGTCGGGCTGTCCGCCCAGAAGGGCGGCTGTCCGGCGAGGAGCTGGTAGAGCACGCAGCCGAGGGCGTAGACGTCCGAGGCGGGGCCGGCGACCTTGCCCAGGGCCCGCTCCGGGGCGAGGTAGGTGCTCGTGCCGACGATCTGGCCGACGCGCGTCAGCGCGGCGGAGGTCTCGTCGACGAACCGGGCGATGCCGAAGTCGCCGATCTTCAGGGTGTCGTCGGCGTCGAGCATCAGATTGCCGGGCTTGATGTCCCGGTGGACGACGCCCTGGCGGTGCGCCGCGGCAAGACCGGCCGCGGACTGCGCGGCGATCCTGGCGACGCGGCGCGGGACGAGCGGGCCGCGGGCGGACAGCTCCTGGGCCAGGCTCGGGCCCCTGACCAGCTCCATCACCAGATAGAAGCGGCCGTCCCAGGACCCGAAGTCGTAGACGGCGACCACCTGGGGGTGATTCAGCCGCGCCGCAGTCTGCGCCTCCAGCCGGAAGCGGGAGGCGGCGGACTCGTCGCCGTCGTCGCCGAGCAGCAGCTTCACGGCGACCTGACGGCCCAGCACCTCGTCCTGCGCCTGCCAGACTTCGCCCATGCCGCCGCGGCCGAGCAGCTCCTCCAGCCGGTAGCGATCGGCAACCAGCACCCGTACCACCCTTGATCTCGATGCCCCCGTGGCGCGCGGGCCGGCCCGACGGCCCAGGGGCGCGATCGGCGCCCGGACGGCGCTCGGGACAGCGTACCGACCGAACAGACTCTCGCCCGTCCATCCCCGTGACCCCCGATCCCGCCGAACGTTGCCCGGCGTCCATGCCCGTGATACACAGAGTCACCTTAGGAGCACCCACTGACATCACCCTGCGTCGCAGGTCAGGGCCCCACGGGGAGCACGCGTACGAGTTCCGCCAAGAAATGCCGCCAAGTCGACATGCTGAGGCGCGATCTTCGGCGAAGATAGGTCCTGACCTTTACCCAGCGGTGAGGGTGTTGACAACAACCCATAAGGGGCGGTGAGTTGCAGATGTTTTTGGCGGCCGGCAAGGGCGACATCAACACCATTATTGGCGGAATCGCCCCTAACTGGGGGCCGTTCGGTAGCCTGGGGAACGAGGCTCGCGTGATGATCGAGGTCATCATGGCCGTGGCGATCCTCCTGTGCCTCGCCATCGCGATCTGGGGCGCGGCGAAGCAGCGGATCGGCGCCACGGCCCTGCGCGACACCTTCAGCGCGGAGCAGGGCAAGGGCCTGATCGTCGCGGGGCTGACGGGCGTCTTCATCATCGGTTCGCTCGGCACCCTGTTCACCATCGTCTACGGCATGGCCGTCTGAGCGACCCACGCACCCGAGGCTGCCACCTGATGCCCCCTCACACCCCCTCGTCCTCCTCCCCCGGGAATCCCCTTGCGCCGCTACCGTCATATGCGGGTGCCACAGCGGCGACGACGTATGAGGGGACGTGCGCGCTATGAGTCTCGGTGAGGACGGCTACGACGAGGACCACGGCCTGACCCGCACCCGGCTGCCGGAGGGCGAGGGCGATCCGTACGCCCCCCGCCGCGGCAGGGGCGGCCGCGGGGGCGCCCGCGCGGGCATGTCCAACCGGAACCTGATCACGGTCGTGGGCGTCGTGGTGCTGCTCATCGCGGCCATCGCCTTCGCCAACAGAGGGGGCGGGTCCGACTCGGGGGATTCGGAGAAGAGCGGGGACAAGGTCAGCGCGGGGGCGACGGCCCCTTCGGGGGTGAAGCCGGTGGGAGGGAAGACCGGGGGGATCGCTTCCGGTTTTGCGCGGACGCAGCAGGGGGCGGAGTCCGCGGCGGCGAATTTCGCGGTGGCGCTGGGCGGTGACGGGATGTTCGAGAAGGCGTCGCGGCACGCCATCGTGGACGCGATCCACACGCCGGACACCGCGCGCGACCTCCAGGGCAAGCTGGACCAGGCCTACAGCGCCGGCTTCTTCAAAAACCTCGGCCTCAACGACGACGGCTCCGCCCCCAAGGGACAGACGTTCGTCTCCCGCACCGTTCCCGTCGGCACCAAGACCACGGCGTTCAACGAGACCGAGGCCACCGTCGAAGTGTGGTGCACGGGCCTGATGGGGCTTGCCGGTGAAGGGTCGACCAAGCCCGTCGCCCAGACCTGGTTCACCATCATCCAGAAGCTCCGCTGGACGAACGACGACTGGAAGCTCGCCGCGTCCGACCAGAAGCAGGGCCCCGCCCCGGTCGGCGGCGACATCCGGGCATCGAGCGCTGACGAGATCACCAACGCGGTCAACGGGTACGGAGGGTTCACTTATGCCAGGTAGCCGCCGCCGTGTGTTCTCCCTGACCGCGGCAGTCGTGTCCGCCCAGGTAGCAGTGACCGCACTGGCCTCGAAGGCCCTCGCCGCGCCCACCCCTCCGTCGCCATCCACGTCACCAGCCCCTTCGTCGAGCCCCGGCAAGGGCGGCGACAAAAGCGCCTGCGATCTCATCGTCGGCAGGGCGAAGGACATCTGCACCGGCGACAAATCCTCGAACTCCCCGCCCGACCCCCAAACCGCCCTCGACCCCCTCGCCTCCCTCGCCAAGGGCTGTGGCGAAGCCGCGTCCTGGATCGTCCACAAGCTGTCCGCCGCCGTCGAGGCCACCGGCAACGTCGACTTCACCAACGCCGCCTTCCTGCGCCAGTACGCCGTGGTGTTCGCCGCCTCCACCGTGCTCACGCTCGTGCTCTGGCTGCTGGCCGTCGCCAAGCGCGCCGTCCGCGGCGTGCCGTTCACCGAGGCGTTCACCGAGGCCGTCGGCTTCCTCTGGCTGACCGTGCTGGCCTCGGCGTTCACCCCGCTCGTCCTCTACACCCTCGTCTCGGCCACCGACGCCGTCACACAGGCGATCGCCACCGGAACCAACGCCAACAACGACGCCTTCTTCGGCGGTTTCGCGGACGCCCTCAAGAAGGGCACGGGCATCGGCGGCGGCCCGATCATGCTGATCGTCGTGTCCCTGGTCTCCGTGCTCGCCGCGGGCGTCCTCTGGCTGGAGCTGGTGATCCGCGCCGCCCTCCTGTACGCCGGCGCCCTCCTCGGCACCGCCGTCTACGCGGGCCTGGTCGACAAGAACATGTGGAAGCACGTCCGCCGCTGGGCGGGCATCATGATCGCGGTGATCCTGGTCAAGCCGATCATCGTGGTCGTGCTGGGCCTCGCCGGAGCGCTGTCCTCCGGCAAGGGGCCGGACTCCTTCTCGGCCGTCGTCTCGGGGCTGGCGATCATCATCCTGGCCATCTTCGCCAGCGCGATGATCTACCGCTTCGTGCCCGGCTTCGGCGACGAGATCGTCAGCACCCGCAGCGCCAGCAACGACGCGGCGTCGCGTCAGGCCGCCGCCGTGATCTCCTCCCCCGCCGCCCTGGTCAAGCAGGGCATCACCGCCCACAGCGCGCGCGGCTCCGGCGGGTCCGGCGGCGGCCACCAGCACCGGCCCGCCGACACCGTGGCGGGCGGAGTCGCCGCCCACAGCACCCGGCCCCCCGCCCGCAGCGGCGACAACAGGGGCAACGGAAGTGGCAATTCCGCCGCCTCTGCGCCGCGCGCCCAGAACCGCAGCAACACAGGAGGTGAGCGGAGTTGACGATCCAGGCCCAGTCCCAGCCGGTCGCGGCCCGCCGTACGTATCTGATCGGCCGCGCGCGCCCCAACGCGGTCGTCGGCAAGAACCGGGAGACCGGGGAGATCGCGCTGATCATCGCCGGGGCTTTCCTCGGCATGATGTGCGGCCTGCTGGTGCCCGTCCTGCCGCTGCGGATCGTCACGCTCACCGGGTTCCCGATGCTGGCGCTGGCCGCCGTGTACGTCCCGTACAAGGGCCGCACCTTCTACAAATGGTTTGAAATCAACCGCTCGTTCAAGCGCACCCTGCGCCGGGGCACCGCCTACCGGTCCGCCGCCATCGAGGCGGGCACGCGCATGGACGGCCGCGAGATCGAGGTCGGCCCGCCCCCGGGCATCGGGCGGATCAACTGGCTCGCGGCGCCCTTCGGCCCCGACGAGATCGCCGTCCTGCTGCACGCCGACCGCCGCACGGTCACCGCCGCGATCGAGATCGAGGGCCCCGGCGTGGGGCTGCGCGACTCGGAGGACCAGGAGGCGCTGGTCGACCGGTTCGGCACGCTCCTCAAGCACGTCGCCAACGGCGACGGCTATGTGACGCGCATCCAGATGCTCGCCCGCACCCTCCCCGCCGACCCCGACGCCCACGCCAAGGACGTCGAGCGGCGCGGCGACGCCGGCTCCCCGCAGTGGCTCAAGGACTCCTACGACCAGCTGCAGTCGATGGTGTCGACCTCCTCCGAGCAGCACCGCGCCTACCTCGTCGCCTGCATGCACTACACGCGCGAGCTGGCCGCCGAGGCCAACGCCATCGCGCGCGCCTCCCGCCACGACGGCGCCAAGCGCAGGCTGGACCGCGACGGCGGCCTCGCCGTCGTCATGGCGCGCGAGCTGACCGACATCTGCGCGCGGCTCGCCGAGGCCGACATCCGGGTCCGCCAGCCGCTCGGCCAGGGCCGGCTGTCCTCCCTGATCCACTCCATGTACGACCCGGACCACCCCATCGACCACATCCAGGCCATGACCCAGCGCAACGCCTGGCCGGCCGAGCTGGACGCCATGGAGCCCACCTACCTCCAGGCGAAGACCCGGGAGTCGTCAACCCGCGCGCCCTGGTGTCACTCCACCGCCTGGGTGAAGGAGTGGCCCATGACCCCGGTGGGCGTCAACTTCCTCGCGCCGCTCCTCGTCCACACCCCGGACGTGATCCGTACGGTCGCGGTCTGCATGGACCTGGAGCCGACGGACGTGGCCATCGAGCGCATGCTGACGGAGAAGACCAACGACGACGCGGACGCCTCCCGCGCCGCCAAGATGAACCGCGTCGTCGACCCGCGCGACGTCGCCCACCACTCCCGGGTCGACCAGCGCGGCGAGGACCTCGCCAGCGGCGCGGCCGGGGTCAACCTCGTCGGGTACATCACGGTGTCGTCGCGCTCGCCGGAAGCGCTCGCGCGCGACAAGCGGACCATAAGAGCCTCGGCCGGCAAGAGCTACCTGAAGCTGGAGTGGTGCGACCGCGAGCACCACCGGGCCTTCGTCAACACCCTGCCGTTCGCGACCGGCATCCGACGATAGGGGCATGCCGTGCTCGACCCGCTCGCCTCCCTGACCGACGCGTTCACCAGCTTCCTCTTCGGGAAGGTGGAGACCACGCGGCTGCCCGTGCGGACCTCCACCGGCCAGGCCCAGGCCGTCTACCTGCCGACCGCCGCCCCCGGCCTCGGCGACTCCGGCGTGGTCATCGGGCGCGAGGTGTACTCCGGCAAGGGCTACATCTACGACCCCTTCCAGCTCTACGGACAGCAGCTGCCCGCCCCGCACTGGCTCGTCCTCGGCGAGTCCGGCAACGGCAAGTCGGCGCTGGAGAAGACCTACGTCCTGCGCCAGCTGCGGTTCCGCGACCGGCAGGTCGTCGTCCTGGACGCCCAGGGCGAGGACGGCGTCGGCGAGTGGAACCTGATCGCCCAGCAGCTGGGGATAACCCCCATCCGGCTCGACCCCGCCGCCGCCCTGCACGGCGGCATCCGGCTCAACCCGCTCGACCCGGCGATCACCACGACCGGCCAGCTCGCCCTCCTCCGCACGATCATCGAGGTCGCCACCGGCCGCGGGCTCGACGAACGGGCCGGCTTCGCCCTCAAGGTCGCCCACGCGAACGTGATCGAGACGATCCTCGACCGGCAGCCGGTGCTCACCGACATCGTGGAGCAGCTGCGGCACCCGGAGGCCGAGTCCGCGGAGACGATGAACGTCGACATAGACGACGTCCGGGCCTGGGGCCTCGACGTCGCCCTGGTCCTGGACCGGCTCGTGGACGGCGACCTGCGCGGCATGTTCGACGGTCCGACGACGGCCGGCATCGATCTCGACGCCCCCCTGATCGTCTTCGACCTCTCCCACATCGACCGCAACTCGATCGCCATGCCGATCCTGATGGCGATCGTCGGCGTCTGGCTGGAACACACGTGGATCAGGCCCGACCGGAAGAAACGGATCTTCCTGGTCGAGGAGGCCTGGCACATCATCAACTCGCCGTTCGTCGCGCAGCTCTTCCAGCGGCTGCTGAAGTTCGGCCGGCGGCTCGGCCTGTCGTTCGTCGCGGTCGTCCACCACCTGTCCGACGTCGTCGACGGCGCTGCGGCGCGCGAGGCCGCGGCGATCCTCAAGATGGCCTCCACGCGCACCATCTACGCCCAGAAGGCCGACGAGGCGCGCGCCACGGGCCGGGTGCTCGGCCTGCCCCGCTGGGCGGTCGAGATCATCCCGACGCTGACGCCGGGCATCGCCGTCTGGGACGTCAACGGCAACGTCCAGGTCGTCAAGCACCTCGTCACCGACATCGAACGGCCGCTCGTCTACACCGACCGGGCGATGACCGAGGACGGCGACTTCGCGCGCGAGCTCGCGGCGGAGGCCGCGGCCGCGGAACGGGCGGCCGCGGCCCTGGAAGCGGACGCGTCTCCGGAGTCGGAATCGACGGTGGCCTGAGGCAGGGCCGGGAACGGGGGGAGAACGGCGGATGAGCGACCGGCGGCCGGAGCGCGGCATTCCGGACGGGCTGCTGATGGCGGTCATCGTGCTGCTGCTGGGCATGACGCTGCTGGTGTGGGGGACGACGGGCCTGGCGGCGCTGTTCGCCCACGGCGACTGGCCGGAGGCCGTCACTCTCACCCGTACGCCCATGGCCGTGCGGCACCTGGTGACGCAGCCGCGCGATCTGCCGGCCGCCTGGCCCGACACCCCGGCGGAGAGCCTCTCGGGCTACGGCCTGTTCTGGGGCCTCCTCATCGGCGAGCTGCTGGCGCTGATCGTCCTGGGGGTGTTCGTGGTCGGCACGGTGGCGCGCTGGAAAGCGGTACGGGCACGACGCCGGGCGGCCGGTGCCTCCGGCGCGGAGGGCGGTTCCGCCGGCACGGGAAGTGCGGCGGAAGCCGCGGCTCCCGACCGGTCCGCGGCCGGTAACAGCCCCTCCGGGCCACCGGCGGACGGCCTCCCGCGCTCTCCGCAGCCGCCCGGCGCGGAGAGCGCGGCAGCCCGCGCCGCTGACGACGCCGGGCGGCCCGGGGCCGGCGCAGTCGGCCGGGAGGCACTTCCCGTCCCCGGACCGGACTCCCCGGCGGGCCCGGGCGATCCGTCGGACACCCTGCCCGTCCCCGGGCCCCGTACGCCCGCCCCGCCGTCCACGGAAGCCCCCGCAGGGCCCGTCTCCCCCGGCGTCCGCTACGGCGCCGACCGCGGCGACACCGCCGTCCGCGCCGTCCTGGAGGCTGCCGGCCCCGTGCTCGTCACGACGAGCGACGCCGCGCTGTGGGCGGCCACGAAGGACGCCCGCGCCAAGCTCGGCCCCGTGCACGTCTTCGACCCGAGCCACCTCCTCGACACCCCCGACCGGCTCCGCTGGTCGCCTCTGGGGGGCTGCACGGCCCGGGAGGCCGCCGCCGCCCGCGCGGCCGCCCTGCTCGCCCCCGTACGCCCGCACAGCGCCCTCGACTCGGCCACCGCGGACGTCGCGGAGACGCTGCTGCGCTGCTGGCTGCACGCCGCCGCCGTGGACGCCCGGCCGTTCCGCCAGGTGCTCCGCTGGGCGCAGGGCGCGGCGGCGCACGAGCCGGTACGGATCCTGCGGACGCACGTGAAGGCGGCGGGCGGCGCGGCCGGGGAGCTCGAGTCGGCGCTCACGGGGCATCCCGAACGCCGCGAGGTGGCCCAGGAGCTGACCGCGCGTGCGCTGGGCGCACTGTCGTCCGTTCACGTCCGCGATGCCTGCAATCCGCACCGGGCCGATTCCCTGGCATGGGAATCATTTGTCGCCGAGGGGGGAACCCTGTACGTGGTGGGTGAGGCGATTGAGGATCCCCGCACCCGCCCGGGTGCGATGCCCCTGCTGACCGCACTCGTCGCAAGCGTGGTCGAGCGCGGCCGGGGCATGGCCGGACGGTCATCTGCCGGTCGGCTCGACCCACCACTGTCCCTGGTGCTGGACGATGTCGCCGCCGTCGCACCCGTGCCCGCCCTCCCCGACCTCCTCGCGGACGGCGCGGCGCTCGGCCTGCCGACGTTCGCGCTCATGCGTTCCGAGGAGCAGGCCCGCGCGCGGTGGCCGCACCGCGCACTCGTCGGGTAGGCACCGCGCCGGGCAGCCGGCGACTCGGGCAGTCATCGAGGGGAGACCCGCAGCGGCCCGGGAGGGGGACGGGACGGCAGAGCCCGGCAGGCGCCCTGGCGGCCCACGTCGATCCCCGGGGGGCCGGATGCGGCGTACCTCCGCGGGATCCACGACCACCGCCTGCGCCTGGTCGCGGAGCTGCGCCGCCGCGGCGTACCGGTCCTCGCGGGCAGCACACGGGGCGGCGACCTCCACAAGGAGCTGGAGCAGCTGGCCGACGGTGCGGGACTGGGCGCCGCGGCGGCGCTCCGCGCGGCCATGGTCGGGCCCGCGCGAGTGCTGGGTCCGCCCCCACCGCCGGCACGGTCGCGCCCGGCAGGACGGCCGGCCTCGTCGTCCTGGCCCCGGGCGCGGACCCGCCGCGCGACGTGAGGCCGTCCGCCGGATCGACGCGGTGGTCGTCCGGGGCCGGCTCTTCGAGGGCGGCCCTACGCGGCAGGCGTCCCGACGCCCGCCGCGATGATCCTGCCGACGCGCGAGTCCGGCGTGATGTTCTCCCCCTTCGCGTCCGTGGAGTTGACGGAGTAGATCAGCGACTGCTTCCCGTCCTGCGTGGCGGCGAAGCCGTTCAGGTAGCCGTAGCGGCTCCCGGTCTTGCCCCAGTAGACGGGCCCGCCCTTGGTGAGCTGGACACGCGCCAGGCCGCTGCCGTAGACGGCGGGCTTCCCGCTCTCGTACTGCGGGACCTGCGGCACGGTGAACATCAGCTTCAGCTCCTGCTGCGGCACGATGCGGCCGGCGAAGAGCGCGGAGACGAAGCGGTCCAGGTCGGCCGTCGTGGTGATGAGGTCGCCGGAGGCCCACGTCTCGGACTGGTCCCACTCGGTCGTGTCGACGAGCCGGGTGGTGCCGTCGGCGTTCTTGAGCGCCTCGTAGCCGTGCGTGTGGCGGCCCTTGATGCGGAAGCTCGTGCCGGGGCTGTAGGTGTCCTTGAGGCCGGCCCGATTGATGACCCGGTCGCGCAGCTCCTGCTCGTACGTCCGCCCGGTGACCTTCTCGATCAGCAGCCCCAGCACGTTGTAGCCGATGTTGGAGTAGTGCTGCTGCGTGCCGGGGGTGAACTCCATGGGCTTGCCGAAGCCCGCCCGGACGAGGGCGCGGTGGTCCCAGGTGGTGTAGCGGCCCTTGTCCCAGTCGGGGGTCTTCGGGGTGCCGCGGGTGTCCCCGCCCGGCAGGCCGCTGGTGTAGTTCAGCAGCTGCCCGACCTTGACGTCGGGGTAGTGCGCGGGCAGCAGACCCGGCAGGTAGTGCTGCACCGTCCCGTCGAGGTCGAGCTTCCCCTCGTGGACGAGCTGCAGCGCGACGGCCGCCGTGAACGTCTTGGTGATGCTGCCCGCGCGGAACCGCTCGTCGCCCTTGGCCGGCGTGTGCGTGCGCACATCGGCCTCCCCCGAAGCCCCGCTCCAGCGCAGATCCTTGTCCTTGTAGCGGACCTGCGCGGCGGTGGCGACGCCGTCCGGCAGGCCGTCGATCGCCTTCCGCAGGGCGGCGGCCTTTTCCGCAGTCTTTTCAGCAGCCTCAGTCTTTTCAGCAGCCTCGTCCGCGGCCTTGCCGGCAGCTTTGCCGGCGGGCTGCACGGAAGCGTGGGAGGTGCGGGAGGTGTGGGAGGAGGGTGTGGCTATGGCCGGTGCGGCGACCGCGCCAAGCGCCATGACGGTGGCCGTGGCGGTGGCGGTAGCGGTGGCTGCGAGGACGGCGATTCTGTTGCGGCGCACGGTGGTTCCCCCTGGTGGTGACGGTTCTTCCCAACGGAATCCATCCTCGCGATCCGCGCGCGCCGGCGAATCGCCGACGCGAGGGGTATCCACCGCCGCCGGGCTCCCTCGCGCGGGGGATTCGCCGAGGGGAACTCGCGGGGGATTACGGGGCCGGACGGCTCAGCCGCCGGGGGCGATCAGCCCCGTCTCGTACGCGCAGATGACCGCCTGGATCCGGTCGCGCAGCCCCAGCTTCGACAGCACGTTGCTGACGTGGGTCTTCACGGTGTGCTCGCTGACCACCAGCTCGGCCGCGATCTCCGCGTTCGACAGGCCGCGCCCGAGCAGCACGAGCGTCTCGCGCTCGCGCGCGGTGAGCGCCCCCAGGACCGGCGCGGCGATCGCTGCCGCCTGCCCGCGGCTGGTGAAGTCGGCGACCAGGCGGCGGGCCACGGACGGCGCGAGCAGGGAGTCCCCGGCGACGACGACGCGTACGGCGTGCACGAGGTCGTCCCGGCGCACGTCCTTCAGCAGGAACCCGCTCGCGCCCGCGTGCAGCGCCTCGTAGACGTAGTCGTCCTGGTCGAAGGTGGTGAGCATGACGGCCTTGCAGCCGCTCTCCGCGCAGATCGTGCGGGCCGCCTCGATGCCGTCCATGCGCGGCATGCGGATGTCGAGCAGGACGACGTCGGGCGCGTGCCGCCGGACGGCCGCCACGGCCTCGGCTCCGTCGCCGGCCTCCGCCACGACCTCGATGTCCGGCTGAGCGGACAGGATCATGGCGAAGCCGCTCCGCACCAGCTCCTGGTCGTCCGCCACCACCACACGGATCGTCACGTCGCCTCCCCCGGCTCTGCCACCACTCTTGCTCTTCCTGCCACTTCTGGCACTTCTGGCACTTCTGGCACTTCTGCCCGTGAGGAGATCACGAGCGGCAGTCGCAGACAAACGCGGTAGCCGCGGCCGTCCGGTCCCGGCCCGGCCGACGCCGTCCCGCCGTGCGCGGCGGCCCGCTCGCGGATGCCGATCAGCCCCCTGCCGCTGCCTTCGCCACCGGCCTTGCGGACGCCGGAGCCGTCGTCGGTCACGGTGACGGAGAGCCGGTCCCCGCCGGGCGGTCCCCAGGCGAGCCGCACGGTCACGGTGCGCGCGTCGGAGTGCTTGAGGACGTTCGTCAACGCCTCCTGGACGACGCGGTAGACGGTGACCTGGGCATCGGCGGCGAGCGGCCGCGGCTCGCCCTCCGTGAGCAGGGCCACGGGGAGCCCTGCCCGCCGCACCTGCTCGACGAGGTCGTCCAACCCGGCGAGGGTGGGCTGCGGCGTGCGGCGCGGCCCGTGCGGGGCGCCACCCTGTCCTGGGGCCCCACCCGGCCCCTCTCCCGGCTTCTCCCCCGGTCCCTCTCCCGGATCGTCCTTGAGCACGCCGAGCATGCGCCGCAGCTGCACCATCGCGTCCCGCCCGGCCCCGGCGATCGCGTCGAACGCCGCCTCCGCCCGGTCGGGATCCGACCGTACGACCAGAGGCCCGGCCTCCGCCTGAACCACCATCAGGCTGACGGCGTGTGAGAGGACGTCGTGCATCTCCCGGGCGATCCGGGCGCGTTCCCGCTCGGCGGCCCGTTCGGCCTCCCGCTCCCGGTCCCGCTCCAGCGCGGCGGCCCGCGCCTCGACGGCCTGCGTGTACGCCTGCCTGGTCCGCGCCAGCACACCCAGCACGTACACCATCGTGAAGAGGAAGAACGCGAAGAGGTACTCGCGGGCGGTGTTGGTCCGGAGGGCGACCGCGAAGGCGACGAGCGGCAGCCCGGCGGCGATCGTCACCTGCCGCTGCCGGGCTCCTCCCTGTGCCGCGACGGTGAAGATCGCCACCAGCGGGCTGTACGGCATCGGCTGACCGGGCCCGTCCATCGGCAGATAGACGAACCCGGCCAGGGTGATCGCCAGGAGGCAGGTCAGCGGCGCCCGGCTGCGCCACAGGAGCGGCAGCACGGACAACGTGGTCATCCCGTAGAACACCCAGGTCGCGGGCGGCACGTCGGCCGAGCGCGGCACGACGAAGGGGATGGTCACGGCGACCTGGACCACGGCGGTGATCAGTGCGTCGACGGCCCAGGGACTACGGATCCGGATCCGGTGGAGCATGACTGGAGTATGAGCGGAGAATCAGGGGAGTTCAGCCGGCGGGGCGGACGAGTTCGAGCTCGTACTCCTTCGCCTGCGGATCGTCGGGCATGGCCACGGTGAGGCCGGAGGGCACGAAGCCGGCGTTGCGGTAGACGGAGAGGGCACGGCCGTTGTCCTCGTGCACGAAGAGGCGTATGCGCTCGACGCGGGGCTCGGACAGCGCCCAGGACCACACGACGGCCGCCTCGAACAGCGCCTGTATGAGCCCGTTCCCGCGGGCTTCGGGCCGGACGAAGACCCCGACGATGTGCGTCTGCGGAACGGAGGGAACACCGCCGAAGACGGTGTCCTCGTCGGCGTCCGGGCGCTCGACCAGAACGGTGAGCGTGCCGTCCCACGTTCCGTCGGGCGCCTCGGCCACGAACGTGATGACACTGCACGCCTCGGAGCTCGCCCGAGCCCTCTCCTGCCAATAGCTGTCGGGCTGCGCGGAAGCCTTTTCGTAGGTGTCGAGGAAAGCGATGGGCGCCACCGGATCCGAAAGCGCCACCAGCCGCAGCTCCTTGGACTTCTCCCAGTCGTCCGCGCGCACAGGCCTGATGATGTGCTCCATCCCTTGATCGTCGCGCCAGATGGTTGGCACAGGCAATGTGTTTTCGCTCTCGGCCGGGAGGGCAGAGGGCTGCGCATGACGGAAGCGCGCGCAGGTGGTGTTGCGGTGGTCATGGGCGCGGAGGAGCTGGGGGTGGTGATGCCCGGTGATCTGCGTGAGCGGCTGGGGGAATTGACGGGCCGAACGGTGAGGGTGAAAGCCGTTGAGGCGAGGGAGGGCAGGGAGAGCGGGGAGAGCGGGGAGAGCGGGGAGGGCAGGGGGAACATCCCCGGGCCGGAAAACCTGGAGGGTGTGGAGGTCCTCGTCACGGGGTGGGGGTGCCCGCCACTGACGAAAGCCGTACTCGACCGTGCGCCACGGCTGAGGGTCGTCGTCCATGCGGCGGGGTCAGTAAAGCAATTGGTGACGGAGGAGGTCTGGGAGCGCGGAATCGTGGTCTCGTCGGCGGCAGGCGTCAATGCGGGCCCGGTCGCCGACTTCACCCTCGCGGTGATCGCGCTCGCGGCGAAGGGCGCCCTGCCGATGGCCGCGGCATACGCGAACGGCCGCTGGCCGGCTTTCACGGAAAGGCGGGGAGCGGACGGCCGCACGGTCGGTGTCATCGGCGCCTCCCGGATCGGCCGCGGAGTGATGGCCGGGCTACGGGCCTCGGCGGCCGGCTACCGGGTGCTGCTCTTCGACCCGTACGTGACGGGCGAGGACGCCGAACGGATGGGCGTGGAGCGCGTGGTGAGTCCGGCAGACCTCTGCCGGGCGTCGGACATCGTGACGGTCCACGCACCGGAGACCCCGGAGACGCGCCGGCTGCTGGATGAACAGCACCTGGCGCTGATTCCGGACGGTGGGACGGTCATCAATACGGCACGGGGGTCGATCGTCGACACGGCGGCGCTGGAGCGGGAATGCGCATCAGGGCGGCTGAGCGCCTGGCTCGATGTGACGGACCCGGAGCCGCTGGAACAGGAGCAGCGATTGTTGTCGCTGCCGAATGTGATGGTGACGCCGCACATTGCCGGGGCTCAGGGGAGCGAGGGGCGGCGGCTCGGGGTGTGGGCGGTGGAGGAAGTGGGGCGGTGGGTGAAGGGGGAAAGGCTGTTGGGAGAAGTACGGAGGGAGGAGCTGGGGAGGCTCGCGTAAACGGGAATGCGGGTAAACGCGAAAAAGCCCTGGTGGGAACTCAAGGTTCCCACCAGGGCTTTCTCTAAAAATTGTTCGGCGGCGTCCTACTCTCCCACACGGTCCCCCATGCAGTACCATCGGCGCTGAAAGGCTTAGCTTCCGGGTTCGGAATGTAACCGGGCGTTTCCCTAACGCTATGACCACCGAAACACTA
>NZ_JBMMMZ010000008.1:0-17177 GCF_049725035.1 Streptomyces sp. XH2
GACATGCAACGCGTCACGGTCCGGATCCGCGTAGACCGCCACACTGGCAATCCCGGCATCCCGGCACGCGCGAGCAACGCGGACAGCGATTTCGCCACGGTTGGCGATGAGCACCTTGCGCACGATGGCTCCCTCCTTGAAACAAGGTGAGTTTAGGTACTGGCGACACTCTGTGCCGAGCCGACTCCCTAGGTGAGCTTGCCCACACGGAGCGTGAACCGGAGGCCGTGTGCGCGCCAAAGTCCCCAGTTCTCCCACGGTACGCCGGGTATGAGGGTCTCCGCCGACCTTTGGTTGTGGCAGAGCTCTCGAACCGCGGCGAGGAGCGGGAAACAGCTTTCTTTGTTGAGTCCCTACGAACGGGTGGGCCAAAGTTTGCGGATCCGAGATCCGCGCCGCGCGGCCGCCGCACCCCTTGCCCCGGGATCTACCCGTGAGTAGCGTCCTCCATGACGTCGTACCCGCGGTAACGCGCAGCAATCACCCGCACGGGGTGGGGGGAGGGGTGACGAATGACCGTCCGCTTGCGCCGGTCCGTCGCCGGCCTCGCCGCGCTCGCCCTCACCGCCGAGGGCCTGGGCATCGCCCTCATCAACTGGATCCTCGGCGTCGTCGTCCGCCGCCAGCGGATGTCCCTCGCGGGGAGCGATCCGCGGCTGATGTCCCTAGCCGCGTGGATCGCCGGCGGGCTCTTCGCGCTCTACCTGCTGCTCTGCGCCTTCGTAGCCCTCCGCGCGGCTCTGCGCGACCGCCCGTCCCGTACGGCCGGAAGGATTCTGCTGATCACCTGCGGCGTCGTGCACGGCCTGCTGGGCGCGTTCTGCGTCGGGGTCGTCGGCTGGGGCGCGTTCGCGGCCGTCATGGCCGTCCTCGCGCTGATCGTCGCCACGCTGCTGGCGTACGACCCCGAGCGCTGGAATCAGCCGGTGGAGGCCGCCGCCCCGCGCTGATGCGCGGCCAACTTCGCCGCCTCCGCCGCCACGTGGCGCAGCGTGTCCGTCAGCCGGGCACGACGGCGGTGGAAGTCCTCCAGGGGCAGAGCCGCCGATACGGCCCTCATGGAGCGGCCTCCCGCCGCGGCCGGTACGGGCACCGCCACGCACGCCACTCCCGGCGCGCACTCCTCCACCTCCACGGCGACCCCCTCCCGCCGCACGCGCAGCAGCTCCGCGTCGAGGCGGGCCGGCGACGTGATCGTCCGCGGTGTGATCGCCCGCATTCCGGTGCCGGTCAGGTAGCGCATGCGCGCGGCCCGCGGCAGCGCGGACAGCAGCACCTTGCCGTGGGCCGTGGCGTGCCCGTCGAGGTCCCGGCCCACCGTGAAGCCACCGGTGGACGGGACTGCGGCGTTCCCCGCGAGGACGGCGATGGCCCCGTCGCGGTACGTGCTGAAGTACGTGTCCGCGCCCGCCTCGCGCCGGGCGCGGAGGAGGAGGGCGTGCACGGCGTCGTCCAGCCGCATCTGCCGCTGGAACGCCTGGTGCAGGGCCGGTACGCGATAGCCGAGCGCGTAGCCGGTGGGCGTGCGGACCAGGTGCCCGCGGGCCGTGAGCGTGCCGAGGATCTCGTACACCGTGGAGAGGCTGTAGCCGAGCTGCCGGGCCAGTGCCTTGGCGGGCACGGGGTCGCTTGTCGCGGAGACGGCGTCCAGGACGTCGAGGGCGCGGTCCACGGACTGGGACATGGCGGTACGGGGTTCCCTTCGGAGGCTGGGCGGACGGACCTCCCAGCCTCGCACAGGGCGCCTGCGGCCGGCTCTTGGCGGCTAGCGGCTAGCTCTTGACCGGTGCGGTCTCCCGGAGCAGCTCCACGAAGGCGCGCATCCAGGCGGGCTGGTCGTTCCAGGCGCGGGCCGACACCATGTTCCCGTCGACGACCGCCTCCGCGTCCACGAACGTGCCGCCCGCCAGCTGGACGTCCGGCCTGCAGGCGGGCCAAGCTGCGGTGCGGCGGCCCTTGAGGACGCCCAGGGGCGTCAGGGCGGTCACGGCGTGACAGATGTGAGCGATGGGCCTGTTGTGGGTGAAGAACCACTTGATGATCCGCTGGAAGTCCGGATCCAGCCGCAGGAACTCCGGCGCGCGGCCGCCGGGGATGACGACCGCGGCGTAGTCCGCCGGGTTCACGTTCGCCAGCGCGACGTCCGCGGGCCAGCTGTGACCGAGCTTCTCCGTGTACGTGTCGAAGCTCGCGACGAAGTCGTGCACGACGAACTGGAGCTGCTTCACGGTGGGGGCGGCGATGTCCACCTCGTAGCCCTCCTCCAGCAGGCGCTGGTAGGGGTACAGGACCTCCAGGTCCTCGGCGGCGTCTCCGGTGGTGATCAGGATCCTCGGCATGGCTGGCTCCTCGCTCCTCAGGGGGTGGAGTCGGTGGCTATACCGGAATATGCACCTTGACATGTCCGAGGAAACTTGACCATGTGGAGGGGTTGAGGGTGAGGGTGGGGCCGGTGGGGTTCTTGGAGTCCCGTATGTGAACCGGTGCGCGGTTTGGGCGTCTGGCGACCTCCAGGCAGTCGCCGCCGCTCCCGTCACAGTAGTTGGACTTCTGCCAGTCGGCGGCGACTTCGACGCAGTGGCCGCCACTGTCGTCGCTGTAGCTCGACTTGTGCCAGTCGGCACCGACTTCTACGCAGTCGCCACCGTCCCCGGCGCTGTAGCTCGACTTGTGCCACTCGAAGGCCACTTCGAGACAGTTGCCGCCGCCGTCACTGCTGTAGCTGGATTTATGCCACTTCAAGGGGGCGTTCACAGTTCTCCCATCACTCGCTCGATGAGGCCCAGTGAATCGTCGCGACCGAGGGCCTGCTCGCGGATCTTCGTGTAGCGATGGAAGTGCCGTGTCACGTCAGCGGGTTCGCTGATCAGGCTGCTCGTGTCCTGTACTTCCAGGTAGACCATCATGCGATGCTCCGGAGTCTGCACTAGTTTCATCGGGCCACGAGCCCCAGCATTCCGACCTCGTAGGCCGCGGTCCATAGGCAGCACTTGGACGCTGACGTTGGGTCGTTCCGCGACCTCAATGAGGTGCCTCAGCTGCCCGCGGAGGACATCCCAGCTGCCGAACGGGCGGCGCAGCACGGACTCCTCCAGGACCATCTCGACCAGTGCTGTCGGCTCGCGGTCGAATACTGCCTTGCGTGCCATTCGGGCTTCGACCAATTCCTCGACCATGTACTCCGGCAGCGGCGGATATCCGCCGCCGATCAGCGCGCGTGCGTAGTCTTCGGTCTGGAAGAGGCCGTCGACCACGAGTGTTTCGTACGTGCAGAGCGTCAGGGCTGCTTGTTCCAGGCGGGCGAAGTCCTTGAAGAAGGTCGGGTACTTGTCCAGCCGCACGTACTTCTTCGCCGCCTTGAAGATGCCCATCCCGCTACCAATGGCCTTCTCCAGGCCATCCAGCATCTGCTCGGTCGCAGGCTGTGCGCCCGTCTCCAGCGCGCTGATGGCCGACCCTGTGTAGCCGATCTGCGCCCCCAGCTCCTCCTGTGTCATGCCCGCCAGCTTCCGCAGCAACCGTGTGATATCGGACGTGAGTTGCGCCGCCGTCGACGCCCGGTCCTTATTCTCCTGGCTCGCCATTCCCCGACCCCCGGCTTCCACTTGTCTCAACTGGACTCAAGGCGCGTTCGAGTGCGGCGCACTGTTAGCGCACGTCCACGCTCCGTGATGGAAAACCTAGCGGGGCCCGGTGATGCTCGTCACATGAATCAGCAAGTCCATGTGACCGAAACCGAGTGGCTGCCCCGCGCCGGACACCAACTCCGTAAAACCGGCGTCCACTTCGACGCCGTCCGAGTCGGCGGCAGTGACGGCCACCGTCTGGCCAATGCCATGGCCATGCTCACCCGCGGCCGCCCCGGTCCGATCATCGCGGAAGCGAACCGCGGCGAGGCCATGTACTTCCTCCTCAACCCCGGAAGTACGTCCGGCCGCTCATGGCCGAAAGGCGTCACTCGGCTCGACTACGTGCTCATTCCCGCGCTGTACGGCGCCACATGGCCGCTCTCGTGGTGGTGCAAACCCACCGCCGACGGCAGGCTCGTGCACACACTTCTCCTCCTCAGCACGGCCCGTGCATTTCTGGGGAGCGCCCCCCGAGTGGCGGAAGGAATGGTGACCGAGGCGCGGTGACCTCGTTGTGGCGGTCATGATGAAGCGCATCGTTTCTGTCGCCGTCCTCAGCGGCGCCGCCCTCGCCCTGACCGCCACTGCCGCCTCGGCGGCTCCGATGCCTCAGCCGCCCGTCTCCCACTCCGGGGGCGTCGTCGCCCCGCCCATCGCCCCGCCGGACGGCATGGACGCGAAGCCGCCGACGAGCATCTACCCGGACGGGACGAACCAGCTCAACAAGCTGAACCAGCTCAACCAGCTGGGGCAGGCCTCCCAGGCGCTCGACCCGGTGCTCGGGCTGCTCGCGCCGGTGACCGGCCTCCTGCCGATGTAAAGAGCCGAAGAGCCGAATGAGCTGAAGAGCTGAAGAGGCGCTAGACCCACAGCTCCGTGATGGAGACACCGACCTCGGCGAGCAGCTTGCGCAGCAGCGGCAGGGACAGGCCGACGACGTTCCCGTGGTCGCCCTCGATCCCCTCGATGAAGGGGGCGGAGCGGCCGTCGAGAGTGAAGGCGCCCGCGACGTACAGCGGCTCACCCGTCGCGACGTACGCGGCGATCTCGGCGTCGGAGGGCTCGCCGAACCGCACGGTCGTGGAAGCGGTCGCCGACACCCGGCGGCCCGTGGCCGTGTCGATGATGCAGTGGCCGGTCCGGAGGATCCCGGACCGGCCGCGCATCGACTTCCAGCGGGCGGTGGCGTCCTCGGCGTCCTCCGGCTTGCCCAGGGCCTGACCGTCCAGTTCCAGGACGGAGTCGCAGCCGATGACCAGCGCTCCGGCCGCTTCCGGCCGGGCGGCGACCGCGTCGGCCTTGGCCTCGGCGAGGACGCGGGCGAGCTCGCCGGGCGTGGCGGCCGTCAGGGCGTCCTCGTCGACGCCGCTGACCAGCACCTCGGGGTCGAGCCCGGCGGCCTTGAGCAGGCCGAGGCGGGCGGGGGACTGGGAGCCGAGGACGAGGCGGCGGCGCTGAGCGGTCATGCCCGCCATCGTAGACAACCCCGTGGGTGATCCCCGGGCCCCTACTTCTTGACGATGGCCTCCATGACCTTCTTCGCGATCGGGCCGGCGAGCGCGCCGCCGTGGATCTCGTCGCGGTCGATGCCGGAGCCGTCGGGGTCGATGAAGACGGCGACGGCGACGGGGGAGCCGTCGCCCTGCTTGGCGTAGGAGACGAACCAGGCGTACGGGAGCTTCTCGTTGTTGACGCCGTGCTGCGCCGTGCCGGTCTTGGCGCCGACGGTGACGCCGTCGATGAGGGCCGCCTTGCCGGTGCCGTTCTTGGCGGTGTTCTCCATCATCTGCTGGACCTTCTTCGCCGTGTCGGCGGAGACGGCCTGCGACATCTGCTCGGGCTTGTGCTTCTCCAGCGTGTTCAGGTTCGGGTCGCGGAGCTCCTCGACGAGGTACGGCTTCATGAGCTTGCCGTCATTGGCCAGCGCGGCCGTCATCATCGCGATCTGCAGCGGGGTGCTGTCGAGGCTGCCCTGGCCCATGCCGGTGAGGGCGGTCTGCGGACGGTCGAGGTTCTTGGGGTAGATGGACTCGACGGTGCCGTTGGGGATGAAGAGGTCCTTGTTGTTGAACCCGAACTTCTCCGCGGTCTCCCGCATCTTGTCCTTGCCCAGCTTGTCGGCCAGGTCGAGGAAGACGTTGTTGCAGGACCACTGGAGGCCGGCCATCAGGGAGCCGTTGACGCACTCGTCGGTCTGGACGTCGTTGCGGACCTTGGTGGTGCTCAGCGGCAGCGGGTACGGGACGGGGGCGCTGCCCTTGGCGTTGATGTCGGTGACGATCCCGTGTTCGAGGGCGGCCGCCGCGGTGAGGATCTTGAAGGTGGAGCCCGGGGGGTAGCGCTCCTTGATCGCCCGGTTGACCAGCGGCTTGTCCTTGTCGGCCTCCAGCTTCTTGTACGCCTCCTGGTCCTTCAGGGTGTTCCCCGCGAAGACCGAGGGGTCGTAGGAGGGGGTGGAGGCGAGCGCGAGGATCTTGCCGGTGCGGGGGTCGAGGGCGACGACGGCGCCCTTGTACTTGCCGAGGCCCTTGAACGCGGCTTCCTGCGCCTTGGGGTCGATGGTCGTCACCACGTCGCCGCCGCGGGGCTTCTTGCCGGTCAGCATGTCGGTGGTGCGCTGCAGGAACAGCTTGTCGTCGGTGCCGCTGAGCAGCTTGTTGTTGACGAATTCGAGCTGGCTGTTGCCGTAGAGCTGCGAGGAGTAGCCGGTGACCGGGGCGTACATCTCGCCGTCCTTGAACGTGCGCTTGTACTTGTAGTCGCCCGTGGTCTCGGAGGAGCCGGTGATGGGCTGGCCGCCGACGATGATGTTGCCGCGCGGCTGGGCGAAGGAGGCGATCTTCACCCGCTTGTTGTCCTTGTGGTTGGACAGCTCGTCGCTGCGGACGAACTGGACCCAGGTCGCCTGGATCAGCAGCGCCAGGACCAGCACTCCGACAAAGACGGATATGTGGCGCACGGGCTTGTTCATGGTGTGACGCACTCCCCGGTTCGCGGCATTTCACTAGCGATGATGCGGGTGGGGAGGATTTGGTTGCAGGATCCCTGTAACTGTGGGTTTCCTGTGCCCTCGGTGCGGCCGTGCCCTCGGTGCGGGCGGTGTCCTCAGTGCGGGCCGTGCCCTCAGTGCAGGCCGAGGATGATGAACGCCGCGATCACGCCGATCGCGAGTACGAGCCCGGCCCGGCGGAGCATCGCCTGCGCCTCGCGCAGCTCCTCGGGGGGTTCGTTCGACGGGTCTGACCACAGCATCGGAACCATCGTGGCGCGAGCGGGGCGGTTACCGCCTGAGTACCCGTACTCAGCTTGGGGTCACGACCTGGTCGAGCGGCTTCCGCTCGCACTCGCGCGGACCCCCGTCGGCCGCGGCCGGTGGGGCCGCGGCCCGCCCCAGCCCGAGGGCCGGGGCGGGAGCGGCGGACGAAGATGCACCTGTACGACTATGACGGCCAATACGTCGTGCGCCACGCCCTGGGGCCCGGCTTGGCCATGCGGGCCGCCGCCAGGCGGCGGGCCGGGGCCGACCACTCCGGGCGGGCCGCGTCCGCACCGTCGCCCGGCGCGGCAGCGCTCCTCGCCGCCGCGCGGGCCTGGACCACCGCCAGGGCGGCGGCGAGCTCCTCGGGGGTCGGGTTGCCCCGTACTACCTTGATCACCGGACGCCTCCCGGAGGGATCTAGAGGGGGATGTTGCCGTGCTTCTTCGGCGGCAGCGCCTCGCGCTTGTCGCGCAGCGCCCGCAGGCCCCGCACGATGTGGCGGCGCGTCTCGTGCGGCATGATCACCGCGTCCACGTAGCCCCGTTCCGCCGCCGCGTACGGGTTGAGCAGCGCGTCCTCGTAGTCCGCGATCAGCCGCGCGCGCAGCGCCTCCCGCTCCTCGTCCGTCTCCGCCGCGGCGATCGTGCGGCGGTGCAGGATGTTGACCGCGCCCTGGGCGCCCATGACGGCGATCTGCGCGGTCGGCCACGCGAGGTTGAGATCGGCGCCGAGGTGCTTGGAGCCCATCACGTCGTACGCCCCGCCGAACGCCTTCCGCGTGATCACCGTGATCAGCGGGACGGTCGCCTCCGCGTACGCGTAGATCAGCTTGGCGCCGCGGCGGATGATGCCGTTGTACTCCTGGTCGGTGCCCGGGAGGAAGCCCGGCACGTCGACGAAGGTCAGCACCGGCACGTTGAACGCGTCGCACGTGCGGACGAAGCGGGCGGCCTTCTCGCTCGCGTTGATGTCCAGGCAGCCCGCGAACTGGAGCGGCTGGTTCGCGACGATGCCGACCGGGTGGCCCTCGACACGCCCGAAGCCGGTGATGATGTTCGGCGCGAACAGGGCCTGGGTCTCCAGGAACTCGCCGTCGTCCAGCACGTGCTCGATCGCGGTGTGCATGTCGTACGGCTGGTTGGCCGAGTCCGGGATCAGCGCGTCCAGCTCGCCGTCGGCCGGCGAGATCTCCAGGTCCGCCTCCTCGGGGTAGGCCGGCGGCTCGGAGAGGTTGTTCGAGGGGAGGTAGGAGAGGAGCGCCTTCACGTACTCGATGGCGTCCTTCTCGTCCCCGGACATGTGGTGCGCCACGCCCGAGGTGGTGTTGTGCGTGCGGGCGCCGCCCAGCTCCTCGAAGCCGACGTCCTCGCCCGTGACCGTCTTGATGACGTCCGGGCCCGTGATGAACATGTGCGACGTCTGGTCGACCATGACCGTGAAGTCGGTGATCGCGGGGGAGTAGACCGCGCCGCCCGCGCACGGGCCGACGATCAGGGAGATCTGCGGGACCACGCCCGAGGCGTGCACGTTCCGGCGGAAGATCTCGCCGAACAGGCCGAGGGCGACCACGCCCTCCTGGATGCGGGCGCCGCCGCCGTCGTTGATCCCGACGATCGGGCAGCCGGTCTTCAGCGCGAAGTCCATGGCCTTGCCGATCTTCTCGCCGTAGACCTCGCCGAGCGAACCGCCGAAGACCGTGAAGTCCTGCGAGTAGACGCAGACGGTGCGGCCGTCGACCGTGCCGTAGCCGGTCACGACGCCGTCGCCGTACGGGCGGTTCTTCTCGATGCCGAAGTTCGTCGAGCGGTGGCGGGCGAATTCGTCGAGCTCGACGAAGGAACCCTCGTCCAGGAGGAGTTCGATCCGCTCACGGGCGGTCAGCTTGCCCTTGGCGTGCTGCTTCTCCACGGCACGGGCGGAGCCGGCGTGGGTGGCCTCGTCGATCCGGCGTTGCAGATCCGCGAGCTTGCCCGCGGTGGTGTGGATGTCGTGTTCCGGCTCGGACATCGGGATGCGGCTCCTGCTCGTCCAGAGGTGGGCTACTGGTCTACCGGGGGGTGTCCTTGCTACCGGTCCGTAGCGTATCCGCGCGGATGCGTGGGAACAGTGCGTCGTTGGCCACACCGAATTGCTTCCGTTTCCTCTCCTATGGTGGGCCCCATGACCCCTCCTTCTGCTGGAAGCCACTGGTCCGATCTCGACCGGCCACCGCTCAACGTCACCGCGCTGCGGCGCGGGCTCATCCGGCCCGGCTCCCTGTGGACCTCCCTGGACGTCGTCGCCCGGACCGGGTCCACCAACACCGACCTCGTCGAGGCGGCCTCCGCCGCCGCCGGAAAGGCCGAGGGGGCCGTGCTCGTGGCCGAGGAGCAGTCCTCGGGGCGCGGGCGGCTCGACCGCACGTGGTCCGCGCCGGCGCGCTCCGGGCTCTTCTTCTCCGTGCTGCTGCGGCCCGGCGCGGGCGTGCCCGCGGAGCGGTGGGGGTGGCTGCCGCTCCTCGCCGGGGTCGCGACCGCTTCCGCGCTGTCCCGGGCCGCCGGGGTCGACACCGCGCTCAAGTGGCCCAACGACCTGCTGGTGACGGTGGGGGAGGAGGAACGGAAGACCGGGGGGATCCTCGCCGAGCGGACCGGCGACGCGGTCGTGATCGGGATCGGGCTCAACGTGTCCCTGCGGGCCGACGAGCTGCCCGTCCCCACGGCGGGCTCGCTCGCCCTGGCCGGGGCGCAGGTCCTCGACCGCGATCCGCTGCTGCGCGCCGTACTCCGTTCGCTGGAGGAGTGGTACGGCCTCTGGCGGGACGCCGGGGGCGATCCGGCGCGGAGCCGGCTGCAGGAGGCGTACGCGGCGGGGTGCGCGACGCTCGGGCGGAACGTGCGGGCCGAACTGCCGGGCGGCGGTGAGCTGGTCGGGGAGGCCGTGGCCGTGGACGGGGACGGGCGGCTGGTGCTGGCCACGGGGGACGGGGTGCAGCGGCCCGTGGGGGCCGGGGACATCGTTCATCTGCGGTCCGTCGGAGGGGCCGGCTGAGGGGTTGGTGGAGGTTCGGTGGAGGGGCCCGTGGCGGTCCGGTGGGGGGCTCGGTGGAGGGGCCGACGGGCCCTCCGCCCCGTCGGAAGAGTGAGCTACGGCACACCTGTCGTATCGTTGTGCCCGGAACCTAAGCGAGCAGTGATCGGCAGGGCAGTGCGCACGGATCGGACAGGGGGCGGGCGGTGACCGCCGACGGGGTCGAAGGTGCCGCCACTGGTGGCGTCGAGGAGTACGACGGCGACGAGGGCGGAGACGAGGGCGGCGACCCCATCGCGCTGCAGCTCGAAGCGCTGATCCTCGGTGCGGAGCGCCGCTACACCCCCTTCCAGGCCGCCCGCGCGGCCGGCGTCTCCATGGACCTCGCCTCCCGCTTCTGGCGGGCCATGGGCTTCGCCGACATCGGGCAGGCGCGGGCCCTGACCGAGGCGGACGTGCTCGCCCTGCGGCGGCTCGCGGGCCTCGTGGAGGCGGGGCTGCTCAGCGAGCCGATGGCCGTGCAGGTGGCCCGGTCGACCGGGCAGACGACGGCCCGGCTCGCCGACTGGCAGATCGACTCCTTCCTGGAGGGCCTGACGGAGCCCCAGGAACCCGGCATGACGCGGACGGAGATCACGTACCCGCTGGTCGAGCTGCTGCTGCCGGAGCTGGAAGAGTTCCTGATCTACGTGTGGCGGCGGCAGCTGGCGGCGGCCACGGGGCGGGTGGTCCAGGCCCAGGACGACGCGGAGATGGTGGACCGGCGGCTGGCGGTCGGGTTCGCTGATCTGGTCGGTTTCACGCGCTTGACGCGGCGTCTGGAGGAAGAGGAGCTCGGGGAGCTCGTCGAGGCGTTCGAGACCACGGCGGCGGATCTGGTGGCCGCGCACGGCGGCCGGCTGATCAAGACGCTGGGTGACGAGGTGCTGTACTCCGCTGATGACGCGGGGACCGCGGCCGAGATCGGGCTGCGGCTCATCGAGACCATGACGCACGACGAGACCATGCCCGAACTGCGGGTCGGGATCGCCTTCGGGACCGTGACGACGCGGATGGGCGACGTCTTCGGCACGACGGTGAACCTGGCGTCGCGGCTGACGTCGATAGCGCCGAAGGACGCCGTGCTGGTCGACCAGGCGCTGGCGGAGGAACTGACGCGGAGCGGGGACGCGCCGAAGGCGGAGGCGGAGGTGGAGGAGGGGGCCGGGGACGGGTACCGGTTCGCGCTCCAGCCGATGTGGCAGCGGCCGGTGCGGGGGCTGGGGATGGTGGAGCCGTGGCTCCTGCGCCGGAGGGGCGGCTGACGGGGCGTCGGCCCCGTGCCGTGCGGCGGCGGGCGCGGGGCAACCGGCCGGGCGGGGCCCGTTCGAAGCTGCGCTGAGGGCATTCCCTGCGGGTATGGCCCCGCCGGGTGGGTGCAGGGCATGATCTGGGTACCGCAGGTTTACGAGCGTTAACCCGTACCCGGAGGGTGAAGGCCATGAGCGAGCAGCGTTTCGGAGAGTGGATTGCGGTTCGGCGGCACGGGCATGTCGCCGAGCTCGTGCTTGACCGGCCCAAGGCCATGAACGCCGTCTCCAGTGAACTGGCCGGGCGGCTCGGTGAGGCGACTCGTGCTCTTGCCGCTGACGAATCCGTGCGGGTCGTCGTTCTTACGTCCACCCATGAGCGGGCTTTTTGCGTGGGTGCCGATCTGAAGGAGCGGAACTCCTTCACCGACGCTGATCTGAGCCGGCAGCGGCCGCATGCCCGTGCCGCGTACACGGGTGTGCTGGAGCTGCCCATGCCCACCATCGCGGCCGTGCACGGGTTCGCCCTCGGGGGCGGGTTCGAGCTCGCCCTGTCCTGCGATGTGATCGTCGCCGACGCCACGGCCGTCGTGGGACTGCCCGAGGTGTCCGTGGGTGTCATTCCCGGTGGGGGCGGTACTCAGCTGCTGCCTCGGCGGGTGGGGGCCGCCCGTGCTGCCGAGTTGATTTTCAGTGCTCGGCGGGTGGAGGCCGTGGAGGCCGAGCGGCTGGGGCTCGT
The DNA here is from genome assembly GCF_049725035.1 of Streptomyces sp. XH2. Lineage (NCBI taxonomy): Bacteria > Bacillati > Actinomycetota > Actinomycetes > Kitasatosporales > Streptomycetaceae > Streptomyces > Streptomyces sp. XH2. The sequence continues at coordinate 11,926 of NZ_JBMMMZ010000008.1, forward strand.
CGATCAGTTGGTCGGCGAAGGGCAGGACCGGGTCGAGGCGCTCGCCCTCGCCGAGCGGATCGCCGCCAACTCGCCTGTCGGCCTCCGCGCCGCCAAGCGCGCCCTGCGGCTCGGGCACGGGCTCGATCTGCGGGCCGGGCTGGAGGTCGAGGACGCCGCCTGGCGGTCCGTGGCCTTCTCCGGTGACCGGGCCGAGGGCGTCGCCGCCTTCAACGAGAAGCGGAAGCCCGACTGGCCCGGGTTCTAGCGCCCCTCTGAGGAAGAAGTGACGGAAGGGCGCTACGGCCGTCATGGGGCGGAATGGGCCCGACATTCTTAGGCTGGAGTGCAGAATCTGCGCTCAGCAACGGAATGTGAGGCTCGGGTGGCAGCAGGCGGGGAGTGCGACGATCGGCTGCGTGCCGTGGTGGAGCTGGCGCAGTCGATGGCGGCGGCGCGTACCCCCTTGGACACGGTGGCCGCCGCCGCGGAGCGGGTGATGACCGCGCTGGGCGGCAGCTTCGCCGCCGTGTCCGTGTGGGAGCGTGAGCGCGGGCGGCTGCGCGTCCTGGTCAACGCGGGGGAGCTGACCGCGGGGGAGGAGCGCTTCCCGGAGGACGAGTCCTATCCCGTGCACGACTTCCCCGAGATCGCGGAGTTCCTCCACGAGGAGTGGGCGGGCGGCGGCACCGAGCCCCGCGCGTGGGTCGAGAGCATGGACGGGGCCGCGGAGCCGGGCGGCGGGCAGGGCGCGTACCGGCAGGAGCGGGTGGCCGCGCTGCGCCGCCGCGGCCGGGGCTACTGCGTCGTCGCGCCGGTCGTCCTGCACGGGCGGGCCTGGGGCGAGCTGTACGTGGCCCGGCCGCCCGGAGCGCCCGCCTTCGGCCGCCAGGACGCCGACTTCGCGACCGTCCTGGCAGCCGTGGCGGCGGCGGGGATCGCGCAGACCGAGCAGCTGGAGGAGGTCCGGCGGCTGGCCTTCACCGATCCGCTGACCGGGCTCGCCAACCGGCGCGCGGTCGACGCGCGGCTGGACGAGGCGGTGGAGCGGCACCTCGCGGACGGGGTCGTCGTCAGTCTCGTGGTGTGTGATCTCAACGGGCTCAAGCGGGTCAACGACACCCTGGGACATGCGGTCGGTGACCGTCTGCTGGAGAGGTTCGGCTCGGTGCTGTCGCTGTGCGGCGCGATGCTGCCGGGCGCGCTGGCGGCGCGGCTGGGCGGGGACGAGTTCTGCCTGCTGACGGTGGGTCCGGACGCGGACGAGGTCGTCGATGTGGCCGCCGAACTGTGCCGCCGCGCCGCGGCGTTGGAGCTGGGCGAGGGGGTCTCCTGCGGCATCGCCTCCACCGGTGACCCGATCGGCCCGGTGGCCACGGCCCGGCGGCTGTTCCGGCTCGCCGACGCGGCGCAGTACCGGGCGAAGGCGGCGCGGGCGGCCGGGCCGGTCGTCGCCGGGCGGGCCGGGGGCCCGGCCGATCCCGTGGTCCAGCTCGCCGATCATCCGCCCGCCGCGCCGGTGGCCGAGCGGCGGCGGTTCCGCGGGCGGCGGCCGTGAGGGGAGTCCGGATATTCGCCCCGGTCCGGCATGCGGAACGGGTCCCTACGCGTTGTACCTGACAGGCAACCCATCGGCTATGTACAGGCAGCGATTCAGTCTCTAGGGTGCCTGAATATGGATATGCACACTGTGGTGGTGGGGACGGCCGGGACGACCGCGGAAGACGTGATCGCCGTGGCGCGGGGCGCCGCGCGCGTCGTCGTCTCGGACGAAGCGCTGGCCGCGGTTGCCGCGTCGCGCCGCGTCATCGACGACCTCGCCGCCAAGCCCGACCCCGTCTACGGCGTCTCCACCGGCTTCGGAGCCCTCGCCGTCCGCCACATCAGCCCCGAGCTGCGCGCCCAGCTGCAGCGCAACATCGTGCGCTCGCACGCCGCCGGCATGGGCCCGCGCGTCGAGCGCGAGGTCGTCCGCGCGCTGATGTTCCTGCGCCTGAAGACCCTCGCCTCGGGCCGCACCGGCGTGCGCCCCCTCGTGGTCGGGACCATGGCGGCGATCCTCAACGCCGGCATCACCCCCGTCGTGCACGAGTACGGCTCCCTGGGCTGCTCCGGCGACCTCGCGCCGCTCTCCCACTGCGCGCTCACGCTCATGGGCGAGGGCGACGCCGAGGGCCCCGACGGCGTCGTCCGCCCGGCCGGGCAGCTCCTCGCCGAGCACGGCATCGAGCCCGTCGAGCTGCGCGAGAAGGAGGGCCTGGCCCTCCTCAACGGCACCGACGGCATGCTCGGCATGCTCGTCATGGCCTGCGCCGACCTCGCCCGCCTCTACACCTCGGCCGACGTCACCGCCGCCCTGTCGCTGGAGGCCCTGCTCGGCACCGAGAAGGTCCTCGCGCCCGAGCTGCACGCCATCAGGCCCCACCCGGGCCAGGGCGCCAGCGCCGACAACATGCTGCGCGTCCTCGCCGGCTCCGGGCTCACCGGGCACCACCAGGACGACGCGCCGCGCGTCCAGGACGCGTACTCCATCCGCTGCGCCCCGCAGGTCGCCGGCGCCGGCCGCGACACCCTCGCGCACGCCCGCCTGGTCGCCGACCGCGAGCTCGCCTCCGCCGTCGACAACCCCGTGGTGCTGCCCGACGGCCGCGTCGAGTCCAACGGCAACTTCCACGGCGCCCCCGTCGCCTACGTCCTCGACTTCCTCGCCATCGCCGCCGCCGACCTGGCCTCCATCGCCGAGCGCCGCACGGACCGGCTGCTGGACAAGAACCGCTCGCACGGCCTGCCGCCGTTCCTGGCCGGCGACGCGGGCGTCGACTCCGGCCTGATGATCGCGCAGTACACCCAGGCCGCCCTGGTCAGCGAGATGAAGCGGCTGGCCGTCCCCGCTTCGGTGGACTCCATCCCCTCCTCCGCGATGCAGGAGGACCACGTCTCCATGGGCTGGTCGGCCGCCCGCAAGCTCCGTACGGCCGTGGCCGCCCTCACGCGCGTCATCGCCGTCGAGCTCGTCGCCGCGACCCGCGCCGTCGAGCTGCGCGAGGGCCTCACCCCCTCGCCCGCCACGCAGGCCGTGCTCAAGGCCGTGCGCGCGGCGGGCGTGGAGGGCCCCGGCGCGGACCGCTTCCTCGCCCCGGACCTGGCGCGCGCGGAGGAGTTCGTACGGGCCGGGAAGCTCGTCGAAGCGGTTGAACCCGTAACGGGTCCGCTGGCGTAAGACGAAGGTAAAAGCCGAAGGTAAAAAAGGTAAAAGTTGGTCAGCGGTCCGCCGTGCGCGTCCTGCGCACGGCGACCGTCACCAGCGCACCGCCCGCCGCCACGAGGGCAACTCCCCCGAAAACGTAGGGAGTGGTGTCCACACTGCCCGAGTCGGCGAGGGAAAGGTGCTGCTCAGCGGCCTGTGCGGGCTGCACCGCGGACGCCGGGCGCGGCGCGGGACGCTCCGCCCGGTCGACCGTGGCGTTCGCGGTCGGCATGAACCACACCGCACACAGGAGCGACCCTGCGGCGACGGCGGTCAGCAGCGGTCGGCGTGCGGTCACGGACGAATCCCCCTTGAGGCGGCGGAGATTGGGGCGCGGCACGGCCGCCTCCCCCGGACTGACTCGATGTCAGTGACCTGATGGTAGTGATACGAACGGCCAGGAGGAAGCCACGGGGTTTCCGTCGGTCACCGCCGCCCCGCGCCACGTCAACCGCCCCGCCGTCACCAGCTCCACCGCTATCATGGCGCCCCTCCGAGGGGAGTCAGCCAGGCGTGGCCTTCCCCACATTCTCCAGGGGTGTGGAACGGACGAACCGGTGCAGGCGTTCCTGAAGTAGTAGCCGGGAATCGTGCTGCCCCACGGTTCGGCTCGGGGATAGGGGCCGCAGGAGCAATGGAGAAGCGTGTGATGACGTACGGCAAGCGCCGCAAGGCCCTCGCGGCCGCGGCCGCTGTGCTCGGCGGTGTACTGACCCTCGCCGCCTGCGGCGGCGATGACGACGGCGGCAAGAGCAGCTCCAGCAGCAGCGGCAGCGGCAAGGAGCAGAACAAGGTCGATGCCGCGGCCGCCAAGGAAGCCTCCAAGGCGCAGATCAAGATCGCTCAGAAGGACGGCTCGACCAACGCGGGTATCACGGCGGACAACGCCAAGGTCACCGTCAGTGACGGCACGCTCGTGAGCGTCAAGATGACGACGGACAAGGGCACCCCGGTCGAGGGCACGATATCGCCGGACAAGACCTCGTGGCAGCCCAAGGCGCAGCTGGAGCGCTCGACCAAGTACAAGATCGTGGTCGAGGCCGTGGACTCCGCCAACCGCAAGGCCACGGAGAACTCCTCGTTCACCACCGTCTCGCCCACCAACAGCTTCATCGGCGCGTTCACGCCGGAGGACGGCTCGACCGTCGGCGTCGGCATGCCCGTGTCGATCAACTTCGACAAGCCGATCAAGGACCGCAAGGCCGTCCAGTCGCACATCGAGGTGAACTCGAGCAGCGGCCAGAAGGTCGTCGGCCACTGGTTCGGTGACCAGCGCATCGACTTCCGTCCGCAGGAGTACTGGAAGGCCAACTCCGACGTCACCCTGAAGCTCGACCTCGACGGCGTCGAGGGCGCGCCGGGCGTCAAGGGTGTGCAGAAGAAGACCGTCTCCTTCAAGATCGGTCACTCCCAGGTCTCCACGGTGGACACCAAGTCCCACCAGATGACGGTCGTCCGGGACGGCAAGACCATCAAGACCATCCCGATCTCGGCCGGCAGCCCCGAGAACCCCACGTACAACGGCAAGATGGTGATCTCCGAGAAGTTCAAGGAGACCCGGATGGACGGCTCGACCGTCGGCTTCACCAAGGGCGACGGCAAGGGCGAGTACGACATCAAGGACGTGCCGCACGCCATGCGGCTGTCCACGTCCGGCACGTTCATCCACGGCAACTACTGGGGCAGCGGCATCTTCGGTGTCGCCAACACCAGCCACGGCTGCATCGGCCTGCAGGACAAGCAGGGCGCGGACGACCCCAACACCTCGGGTGCCTGGTTCTTCACCAACTCCCAGATCGGTGACGTCGTCGAGGTGAAGAACTCGCCCGACAAGACCATCGCCCCCGAGAACGGCCTCAACGGCTGGAACATGGACTGGAGCGCGTGGGTGGCGGGCAGCGCCACCGGCGCGTGATCCCTCCGGGCAGGTAAGCGGAATGTGCAGGGCGGTGGGCCCCCCCGGCGGGGGGGGCCCCCCCCCGCGGTGGGGTAACCTAGGGCGGGCGGGCCCGCGGAAAAAAAAACC
>NZ_JBMMMZ010000008.1:17187-423629 GCF_049725035.1 Streptomyces sp. XH2
GTGGCCCCCACGGGAGTGGGGGCCACCGCCCTGCGGTGTCTTACGCTCGTGCGATCGGCTCCGCTGAAAAGAATCCGCCGCAACGGCGCGCAGCCGCAACGTTGCGGACCGGCGGTGCCGTACCCGCACGAGCCGTAAATCCGCACGACAAGCGTCAGTGATCTCCGTACCGTGCGCAGGATGAGCGATCATCCGCGACCGGGCGTCGTCGAGCGCCTGAGCAGCACCCCTACCGAAGCCGAGACCGACGCCTGGCACGCCGTCGTCACCGCCGCCCACCGCCACGACATGCCGGCGGGGGTGCCCGGGCCGGGGCGGGTGGAGACGGCCGGGCAGCTGCGGGTGCCCGCGGCACGCAGCCGGATCGTCAAGCTGGCCGTCCCGTCACTGGACGGGGACGGCCCCGGATACGCCGGCGTCGCCCTCCTCCGGCTCTTCGACGACGAGGTGAACCGCAGGACCGCCTGGATCGGGCGGTTCGCCGTCCGGCCCGACCAGCGGCGCCGCGGCGTCGGAACCCTGCTGTGGCGGGAGATACAGGCGGTCCTGGAGCGCGAGCAGCGGGAGTCGGTGAGCCTGGAGCTGGAAATCGGCAGCGTGGGCGAGCAGTTCGCCAAGGACCGCGGGTTCACGTGCGGGCTGCAGCTCGTGCTGTACGTCCAGCGGATCGCCGACGAGACCGCCGCGCCCGAGCTCCCCGCCGGCTACCGCTTCGTGGCGTGGACCGGGGCCGTTCCCGCCGCCAACGCCGCCCTCTTCGCCGGGGTCCGCAACGCCATGGCCGACGCCCCCATGGGCGAACTCGACCAGCAGCCCATGCGGTGGGACGCGGAGAGCATCGCCGCCGCCCAGCGCGGGTTCGTGGAGCGCGGCGGGTTGCTGTACACCGTCACGGTCGCCGCGCCCGACGGCACGTACGCCGCCCTCACCGAGGTGGGCGTGCGCTCGCCCGGCGACCTGCGCGCCCAGCAGTACGAGACCGCCGTGGCCCCCGCCCACCGCGGCCTCGGCCTCGGACGGGCCGTCAAGCTCCGCATGCTGCAGCTGCTGCGCGCGCAGGAGGAGCCCGTACGGGAGATCTGCACGCACGTCGCCGACGACAACGGCCCGATGCGGTCGGTCAACAAGCTGCTCGGCTACCGGCCGGAGCGGTCCGTGGGGATCTTCCAGGCGCGGATGCCGTAGTTCCGGGTTTCCGGCACGGATGCCGTAGGAGCGCCTTCAGGCGCCGCGCGGGGCGGGCCCCGTGCCGAACGGGTTGTCCACGACGTAGCGCCAGCGGCCGTCCGGCCCGCGGCGCGCGATGTCCGTGGCCGTGGCCGCGACGCGCAGCGGCTGCCCGTCGGGGCCGGTGCCGTCGATCTCCCAGTCCACGACGAGCAGGGCGATGTCGCCGGCCGCGTAGACGTGGCGCGGCCGGACCGTGATCGGCAGGCCGAGGCCGAGGAAGCGGGCGTTGGCGCGGGCGATGCCCTCCGCCGTGGTCACCGGGCCGCCGGGCTCCGGAACGAACGTCGCGCCCCGTTCGTACACCTCTTGGACGGCCGCGGCGTCGCGCCCGTTGAAGCGCGCCGCGAAGACGTGCGGCAGCCGGTCGGGAGTGGTGGGGAGCGGTGGGTGGCTGCGGTCGGCGGTCGTGATCATGTGCGGGGTCGCCTCCTGGGTGGGCCGGTGATCCGGTGACGACCGTAGGAGACGCCTCCGTGACTCACCGAACGGAAAGCCGCGGGGCGGCCGCGCCCCGGCCCGGGCTGCCGGACGCGCCCCTGGCCGCCGTCACCGAGCCCACGCCCGGCTGCCCCGTGGAGATCGCCCTGGACGCCCTGCGCGGCCGCTGGACCACCCTCGTCGTCCGCGAGCTGCTGCGCGGCCCCGGGCCCCGCAGCTACTCCGAGCTCGCCGCCGCCCTCCCCGCGCTCTCCGACAAGGTCCTCGCCGACCGGCTGGCCCGCCTCGTGGACCGCGGAGTCGCCGAGCGGATCCGTACGGGCGGGTGGCCGCCGGCCGTCCGGTACGAACTCACGGCGCGCGGGTGGGCGCTGGGCCCGGTGCTGCAGGCCCTGTGGGACTGGGGTGAGGGATCGTGCCGGGAGGCGCCCGGGAGCTCCGCCCAAGGTTCGTCCGGAGGTTCCTCCGGGGGTTCGTCCGGAGGCTCCCCCCGACAGCCCGCGGAATGGTAGCCTCCGCCCGCTGACCTGGGCGGTAACCCCTGGTGCAGCAGGCGTCACGGACAATGGACCGTACCGGCGCCGCACCGGCACCGCATCGCGGTGATCCCGTCCGACGCGGTGATCCGTCATGCGTCATGCAAGGAAGAGAGTCCCGTGGCCGAACGCAGCAATCAGCAGAGCCGCCGGCAGGACCGGCAGGATCAGCAGGTCCGGCACGAGGACGCCGCCCTGCTGGAGACCGTCGAGGAGGCGCTCGCCTCCCTCCGCGCGCACGGCCCGGACACCCTCGACGACGCCCTCTACGCCGCCGCCTCCGCCCTGGCCGCCGCGCCCGCCGGCTGGGAGTCCCTCAGCCGCGCCGTCGTGCGCACCGCCTCGGCGACCGTACGGGGCTGCTGGGAGCGCGGCTGGCAGCCCGCCGACGTCATCCGGCTCGCCCGGCGGGAACTCGGCCCCGCCGAGGTGCGGTTCGCCGTCGCGGCGGTGGCCGCCGAGGCACGGCGGTACGCCTCCGACACCCTCGGCGCGCGCTGGACCGCGCAGCTGCGCGACCTCCAGGCGCGGGTGTGGTGGGACGACGACGAGGCCTTCCTGGAGGGCTTCGCGCAGCGCGAGCGCCTCAGCCGCTTCGAGACGGTCGCGTGCGCGCTCGCGGCACTGCGGCTGGCCGCCCGGCTGCCCCGGACGGGCGCGGTCGGGCCCCTGCCCGGCGCCGCGTACGCCCGGCCCGGCGCGCACGTCGAGCCGCGCGTCCTGGGCCGGATCCGCGGGCTGCTGGCCAAGGCCGAGTCCACGGACTTCCCCGAGGAGGCCGAGGCCCTCTCCGCCAAGGCCCAGGAGCTCATGGCCCGCCACTCCATGGACGAGGCGCTGCTGGCCGCCCACGCGGACGGGGCCGTCGGCGACGGGCCCGGAGCCTGCCGGATCGGCGTCGAGGGTCCGTACGAGTCGGCGAAGGCGCTGCTGCTGGACGCGGTGGCCGGTGCGAACCACTGCCAGGCGGTCTGGTCCGCCGACCACTGCTTCTCCACCGTCGTCGGCTTCGACGCCGACCTGGAGCTGGTGGAGCTCATGTACACGTCCCTGCTGGTCCAGGCCACCACCGCGATGAACCGGGCCGCCGACGCGCACCACGCGGGCGGGCGCTCGCGCCGCACCCGCGACTTCCGCGAGTCCTTCCTGATCGCCTACGCGTCCCGGATCAGCGAACGGCTCGCGGCGGCGGTGCGGGACGCGACCGCGGAGGCCGTCGCGCAGGAGGCGCGGCCCGAGGTGCTGCCGGTGCTCGCCGCGCGCGACCTCGCGGTCGGCGAGACCGCCGAGCGGCTCTTCCCGGAGACCACGTCGCACCGGCTGAGGGGGCGCGACGCGGACGGCTGGGCGCGGGGTGCGGAGGCGGCGGACGCGGCGGAGCTGGGCTGACGGGCGGAGCGGGGCTGACGGGGCGGGGGCCGGGCGGACGGGGCCGGGCTGACACCGGTTCACGGCCGGGGTTCCGCGGGCTTACGGCCGGGGTCCCGCCGGTTCACGGTTGGGGTTCCGCGGGGGCGAAGTAGGTGCCCGGCGGGACGCCCACGCCCCTGCGGAAGGCGGCCACGAACGCGCTCGGCGACCCGTAGCCGACGCGCCGCGCCACCGCCGAGACCGTCGCGCCCGCCGCCAGCATCGGCATCGCCGCCTGCAGCCGCAGCTGCGTGCGCCACTGCCCGAACGTCATGCCCGTACCGGCGGTGAAGGCCCGCGCGAGCGTCCGCGCGCTCGCGCCCACGACCGCGCCCCACTCCGCGAGCGTGCGCCCGTCCGAGGGGTCCGTACGGAGGGCCTCCGCGATGCGGCGGGCGCGGGGGTCGGCGGGCAGCGGCGCGCGGACGGTCGTCACGGAGACCGGGCGGAGGAGGTCGAGGACGACGTCCTCGGCGCGCTGCCGGGGCTCCGCGGTGAGGGAGGCGGTGTCCTGCGCCAGGTAGTTGATCAGCTCCCGCAAGAGGCCGGAGACGGGCACGACTTGGGGCTCGTCCCAGCTCAACGGGCAGCGTTCCGGCCAGAAGTAGAGGCTGCGCAGAAGCGCGGACGAGGTCGCGCCGGTGGAGTGCGGGAGGCCCGCCGGGATCCAGAGCGCGACCGTGGACGGCAGCACCCACGTACGGCCGGAGGCACGTACGGCGAGGACGCCGTGGGGCGCCCAGGCGAGCTGGTGGGCCGCGTGCTCGTGACGGCCGAACCACTCGCCGTCGTCGAGGGCGAAGCTGGCGACGGCGACGGCGGCGCCGGGAGGGGAGACGAGGTGGGGGAGCGGCCCTCGCCCCGCGAGCGGTCCGTTCCGCCGACCGCTCGGCTGTCTGCTCTCCTGCCCGTTCTTCTGTCCGTTCGGCGACATGAGTTGACCTCCTGGCCCGTATACGACACCACCACCCCCTTCCTAGCCTCGGTGCATGCCGATGAACCTCATCCACCGCCGCCTCTGCTCCTCCGACCGATGGTTCCGCGCGATCCGGGACGAACTCCTGCCCTGGGTCCTGGAGAACGTCCCGCTGGGCGAGGACTGCCTGGAGATCGGGCCGGGTTACGGGGCGACCACGCGGGTCCTGGTGCGCAAGGTGGAGAAGCTGAGCGTCGTGGAGTCGGACGCGTCGTACGCGGCCCGGCTGCGGCTGCTGTTCGGCGACCGCGTCGACGTCGTCTACGGGGACGGCGCCGACATCCCGCTGCCGGACGGGCGCTTCGACTCGGTCGCCTGCTTCACGATGCTCCACCACGTCCCGACGCTCACCGCACAGGACCGCCTCTTCGCCGAGGCCCACCGCGTGCTGCGCCCCGGCGGCGTCTTCACCGGCAGCGACGCCCTCAGCAACTGGGGCTTCCGGCTGATCCACGTCGGTGACACGTGCGTCCCGGTGCCGCCGGAGACGCTGGAGGCGCGGCTGCGGATGGCGGGGTTCGAGGAGTGCACGGTGACGGTGGGGAAGGGGAGTTTCCGCTTCGTGGCGCGGAAGTGAGGCGGCTGCGGGGCTAAGGTCGGTACGTGAGCGCCGCCATAGCCGCCATGGTCACCGCTGTCGTCGGTGTCCTCGGCACCCTCTTCGCCCCCTTGCTGTCCCAGCGGCTGGCGGAGCGTCAGCGCCACGTGGAGGCCGTGGCCGAGGCGGAGCGGCGCCGCTTCGAGGAGCGCCGGGCCGCTTACACGGCCATGAACCGCGCCTCACGGCAGTTCCACACCCTCCTCAAGGACACGCTGCACCGCCTGCGCGACGGCGTCTACGCCGACCAGGACCGCGCTCAACTGGAAGATGCCCGGCTCGACCACCGCGACCGGTACGCCGAGGCGCTGATGATCGTCCCGGAAGCGGTCATGATCGCGTCGCGCGACGTCAACCGCGTCCTCGCGGCGGCGGATGCGGCGGCGAAGCGGATCGACCGCGGCCGCGCCCTGGAGGGCGAGACTCCGGACAGTGTCCTCGTCGCGCTCAAGGAGGCGAAGCCCCGGCTGACGGAGATGCAGCAGGTGATGAGGCGGGACTTGGGCGTGGAGGACTGAGGACGATGACCTGCCGGGTGGTCGACGGGGGCGGGCGGAGACCGTAGAGCCGGCTCATGAGCTGCCCTGCGCGTGCCGCACAGGGGACGGCGCGCGCAGGGCCGCTGGTGGGGGGCTGCGGATGGGAGGCCACACTGGCGGGATGCCTCATGACGCCGACTTCGCCGCCCGCCTGACCGCCGCCACCGACTGGCTGGACGCCGCGATAGGGGCCCAGCAGGACGGCGACTGGAAGATGGACGACACGGAGCGGCGCGTCCTCGCCGACCTGATCGCCGCGACCAACGCGCTGCACGGCGGCAGCCTGCCGCCCCACACCGGGGACTCCCTGTACGTCCGCATCGGCCGCATCACCAACTGGGCCGGAGCCCTCCGCCTCGCCGCACGCGCCGGCGGCTGGGAGCTCTCCCCGGTGACGGGCCGGGACCCGTCGGCCCTCACCCGCCCCGCCGGCATGGCCGACCTGCTGTCCGGCATCTACGCGCTCGCCGAACAGGGCGAACGGTGGCAGGAACTCCTCCTGACCACGGTGCGCACCCTGCAGCGGGGGCAGCCGCTGATGCAGGAGATCAGGTCACGTCACCCGCGCCTTGAGAGCGAACTGGCGGCGGCCGAGGCCTTCTTCACGGGCCCGGGCTCGCTGGAGGACCTGCACCTCTTCTTCTACTGATTCTTCTCCTGATTCTTCTCCTGACTTCTCCTGAGCACGTCGTAAGGTTCCCGATCATGAACAACCTCACCTTCCGCCGCGCGGACGAGGACGACCTGACCGAACTGACCCGCCTCCGCGACGACGCCGCACGCTGGCAGATCGGCCGCGGCATCGACCAGTGGAAGCCGGGACAGCTCGGCGAGGACCACTTCCGGGCGCGCCTGGAGGACGGCGAGGTCTGGATGGCCACCGACGGCCCCGGCGGCCCCGTCGCCGGAGCGTGGGAGCTGTGGTGGGACGACCCGGCGGCCTGGGGTCCCCAGCCCCCGGTCGCCGGCTACGTCCACCGCCTCATGACCGACCGCCGCACCGCCCCGCCCGGCACCGGCCGCCACCTGCTCACCGAGGCCGAACGCCGCATCGCCGCCGCCGGCCGGGCCCTGTGCCGGCTGGACTGCCTGAGCAGCAACGCGCGGCTGCGCGACTACTACGAGGCGGCGGGCTACACGGTCGTCGGCGAACAGCGGGCGAAGAACGGCGGCCCGGGCAGCCCGTACGCGGTCACCCTCCTGGAGAAGCAGCTCTAGCCTGCGGCCGAGGACGGTCCGCCTGCCGCCTCCAGCACCCGCGTGCCGGGAGCGCACCGCCGGCGGAGCGCGGCGAGTTCAGCGGGCGGGAGCCGCAGCGAGGCGCCCCGGAGGCTTCCGTCGAGCATCGCGCACCCCGTGTCCAGCCATTGCGGCAGCGGCTCGACGCCGAAGAACGCCGCAATGCGGCTCAGCTGCCGGCGCGGTGCGTCGAGCAGCTCCTCGTACGCGAGCGGAATCCACTGTTCCTGGGGCAACCGGCCGAGGTGCGCCGCCGCCTCGGTGACGATCTGCGACCACAGGGCGCCGAACTCCACCACGGGAAGGGGCCGGTCCAGGACCAGCGCCGGATCGAACGGGACGCTCAGCAGGCCCGCCAGCTCCGGGGGCAGGGACCGCACCTGCTCCTCGGTCAGCACGTCGTCGGCATGCGCCGCACCCGTACGGGCCTGGATCTCGCGCCGCAGGAGGATGAGCCGGAAGCCCGGATGCCGGCTCATGGACAGCGCGCAGTCCGGCCCGTCGCGGAACATGTGCACGAACTTCGCCGCGGGGAACGCGGCGTGCAACTGCGGCACCCTGTGCCCCGAATAGCCGGAACGCTCGACCACGGCCGTCCGGCCGAACCGCGCGCACAGCACGTCGAACAACTCCTCATGGTGCTCGGGGGCCGTACGGCGCGGCCACGTGACGACCACCCCCTTGAGCTCCTCGAACAACCCGTCCGGGTCGTCCGTGAGATGAGGCAGCACCATGAGCGACAGCGCGGGGATCCCCGCGCCCTCATCCCGCCTCGCCGCGCGCGGGTGCAGGAACTCGGCCATCGGCATCCCGCTGCGGACCATGGAGTCGAAGGCGGGATGCGGATCCGCGACCAGCCGCCAGAACTCCGCCCCGTCGACGGGCCGGCCGGGCAACGCCCGTGTGCCGACCGACGCCCAGAACTCGTTGAGGCTGAGCACGTCCGGATGAGCCCGCACGATCCGGGACAGGACGGTGGAACCACTCCGCCCCGAACCGACGACAAACGTCACGCTGCGCATACCCCCGCCTACCCCCGATCCTCTCCGGGCACACGCCTGCCGGTCCTCGACCCCACCAGCGACCTGAGCCTCCTCCGCTGCCACTGACCGCCGGGGCGTCAGCGTCAGCGGCAGCCTTCTTGCGGTGGCGTTGCCTCCGCCGAGAGCGCAGTGCTGCGTTCAGCCAGAAGCTCGACACACTCCCGGAGCCCGGGTACCGGCGTGCCGGCGAGCTCCCGCATCGACACGATCGCCTGAATGTTCCGGCAACTGGTGATCAAGTCGTCGACCTCGGCACGCGCTTCGTCCGAGAGCCTGCCCCACAGAGATTCCGTCATCCCCGGATTGAACCAGCCGCCTCACCTCGGGCGCCGAACGGGGACAGGCGGGGTGCGGTTCCACTAGTCGAACTGCGCTGCCGGCGGGAGGCCGGACGCCGTACTGCCGCCGTCACGGATGCGCGAGCGTGAGGAGACCGTATCCGTAGACCGGGGGCCGCGTGAGAGCGGGCGACCGCCGTGACGCGGCTGAGCCAAGTGTCCGGCCGGCCCCGGTCGGTGGCGTCGCGGGCGCGGTCGAGACCGCGTACGGCAATCGGTCCACCGCATGGCGCAGGACCGCGTCGTCCCAGTACGAGCAGCAGCTCGGCACCCGGCTCAAGAAGACGGCCCCGGTCATTGCGGCCGGAGGGACGGGAACCGGTTGCCATCGCCGGGCGTTCCGCCGGCACGGTGATCCCGGCACCGGTGACGCCCTGTCCGAGAACGCCCAGGATCGTCCAAAAGGCTCCTCGCCCCATGCCGGACCATCCGGGACTTTGGCACCGGAGACCGCAGCCGGTCTCTCCGAGCACCACACCATGGGCATCAGCGAAGGAGCATCACATCATGGCGCGGAATCACGGCAAGCGTCTGTCCGCTCTCGCGGTCGGCGTCGTCTTCCTCATCGGGGGCGGCCTCGCAACGGCCGTCCCGGCCGAGGCCGAAGCCAGGCCCGGCGGCCAGTCCCTTGCCGCGAGCGGTGGCTACTTCGTCAACGTGGACAGCGCCAAGTGCCTGGACGCCGTGTGGAGCCACAGCAACGGCACCTCCGTGACCCAGTGGGACTGCTACGGCGGCGCGACCCAGCAATGGAGATGGAACGGCCAGGAGATAGTGAACATCGACAGCGGCAAGTGCCTGGACGCCGTGTGGAGCCACAACAACGGCACTGCCGTGACCCAGTGGGACTGCTACGGCGGCGCGACCCAGCTGTGGACGCTGCGGCAGGTGAACAACGGGTACGAAGTCGTGAACGTGGACAGCGGCAAGTGCCTGGACGCCGTGTGGAGCCGCACCAACGGCACCGTCGTGAACCAGTGGGACTGCTACGGCGGTGCCACCCAGCTCTGGCACGGCTGAAAATCCGCGTAGCGGCCGCCACCGGCCTGCAACCGGTGACGGCCGCCGCACGTGTCGCCCGACCCGGCCGTCACCTCTCCACCCCAGGAGCCGGCGGTGCCGAACCGGGCGTGCGGGTCGGCGAGGTGCCGTACGGGGAGGTCAGCCTTCGGCCTTCGCCACGCCGATCGGGCACGAGACGCCCGTGCCGCCGATGCCGCAGTAGCCCGACGGGTTCTTGTCCAAGTACTGCTGGTGGTAGGGCTCCGCAAAGTGGAACGGGCCCGCCGGGAGGATTTCCGTGGTGATGGGGCCGTAGCCCGAGCCCGTCAGGACCTGCTGGTAGGCGTCCCGGGAGGACTCGGCCGCCGACTGCTGGGCGGCGGAGTGGGTGTAGATCGCCGAGCGGTACTGCGTTCCGCGGTCGTTGCCCTGGCGGAAGCCCTGGGTGGGGTTGTGGGATTCCCAGAAGAGCTTCAGGAGCGTTCCGTACGAGACCTTCGCCGGGTCGAAGACCACGCGGACGGCCTCCGTGTGGCCCGTCAGGCCGCTGCAGACCTCCTCGTACGACGGGTGCGGCGTGTGGCCGCCCTGGTAGCCGACGAGGGTGGTCCAGACGCCCTCCGTCTGCCAGAACTTGCGTTCCGCGCCCCAGAAGCAGCCCAGGGCGAAGTCCGCCACCTCCAGGCCCGCGGGGTAGGGGCCGCCCAGGGGCGTGCCCAGGACCGTGTGGCGTTCCTGGAGGGGGAATTCCGGCTCCGGGCGGCCCTTCAGGGCCTCCTCCGGCGTGGGGAGGCGGGGTTCTCGGGTGGGGAAGAGCATGTTCAGGCCTCCGAATGTCGGTAGCAGCGCGGTTTTACAGCCAACGGTTCGCCGCTCCCGGCGATTCCCCGCCCGCCAGCGCCACCGCCCGGTACGCCGCGTACGCCGCGACCGGATCCGCCTCGTACGACCACGGGACCGCCCCGATGTGCCCGTCCACCCGGCGGAGCTGCTCGATCGCCTCCGGGTAGCGCTCGGCGTTGACCAGGAACCACACGAGCAGGTGGCGCACGTGCGGCAGGACGGGGTGGTCGGACGGGGCGTGGACGGCGGCGAACTGGGCCGCCTCGATCGCCCGGGTGACCACCTCGCTGCGGTAGAGGCCCTGGACGAGGTTCACGTCGGGCAGGTGGTCGTGGACGGCGAACAGCGGCAGCGCCGGCAGCAGGCTGCCCTTCGCCGCGCCCGCGGCCGCCCGCTGCGCGAAGGCGTCGGCCTGCTCGCGGGAGCCGTGCCACTTCGCGCTCCAGTAGCGCAGCGCGGCCAGGTGGGCGCCCATGTGCTGGGGGGCGCGGGAGGCGACCCGCTCCCACGCCGACTGGAACTCGGCCGCTCCCACGCCCATGCCGCGCGCCACGCCCAGCTCGACGATCAGCGGCACCACGTCCTCCGGGGCCAGCCGGGCGGCCTCCGCGCAGACCGTACGGGCCTCCTCCAGGATCATGCGGTAGTCCTGCGAGGACGGGTCGCGCAGGGCCTGCTGGACCAGGAACTCGGCCTGCACGGCCGCGCCGCCCGCGTCCTCCGGGGCGACCACCCGCCAGTGCCGCAGCCACAGGCCGCCCGTGCCCGGCGCGTCGGCCAGCTCGCGGACCGCCGCGCCCGCCAGCGTCTGCACGCGCTGCCAGCGCTGCTCCGGGTCGCGGGTGCGGGAGAGCAGCTCGGCGGCGGGCTTCCAGTCCTGCGTGCGGCGGGCCTCCTCGACGGCGCCCAGCAGCTCGGGGTCGGGGCCGGGCAGGCGGACGTCCAGCTGCTCGGGCGGCAGGAAGCCGTACGCGGCGGCAGCGTCGGCCGGGCCGGGGCCGGCAGGTCCGCCGGCCGGCACGGCGCGCGCCCGCCGGCGGCGCAGCGCGGGCCCGGCGAGGACGGCGCCGATCGCGACGACGGCCAGCATGATGAGCAGAAACTCCATGAGCGGTCCTGAACGTGGATGGGGCAGCGTACGGCTATGTGAGGAACAACGCGCGGGATCCGCGGATCGTTCATCCTGCGGTTACAAGTGAACACGGGTGTTCGGGTGTGCGGAGTACTAGGCTCGGGAAAATGAGCGATCAGCATGCCTTCGAAACCCTGGCCATCCACGCCGGGCAGGAGCCGGACCCGCTGACCGGGGCCGTCGTGCCGCCGATCTACCAGGTGTCCACGTACAAGCAGGACGGGGTCGGCGGCCTGCGCGGCGGCTACGAGTACAGCCGCAGCGCCAACCCGACCCGTACCGCTCTCGAGGAGAACCTGGCGGCGCTGGAGGGCGGTGTCCGCGGCCTGGCGTTCGCGTCCGGCCTGGCCGCCGAGGACACCCTGCTGCGTACGCTCCTGGCGCCCGGTGACCACGTGGTCATCCCGAACGACGCCTACGGCGGCACGTTCCGCCTCTTCGCCAAGGTGATCAGCCGCTGGGGCGTGGAGTGGTCGGTCGCCGACACCTCCGACCCGGCCGCCGTGCGCGCGGCCCTGCGGCCCTCGACCAAGGCGATCTGGGTCGAGACCCCGTCGAACCCGCTGCTGGGCATCAGCGACATCGCCGCCCTCGCCGAGGTCGCGCACTCGGCCGGGGTCCGCCTGGTCATCGACAACACCTTCGCGAGCCCGTACCTGCAGCAGCCGCTCGCGCTCGGCGCGGACGTCGTCGTGCACTCCACGACCAAGTACATGGGCGGCCACTCCGACGTCGTGGGCGGCGCGCTGATCACCGCGGACGCGGGCCTCGCCGAGGAGCTCGCCTACCACCAGAACGCGATGGGCGCCGTCGCCGGCCCCTTCGACTCCTGGCTGACGCTGCGCGGCATCAAGACCCTCGCCGTGCGCATGGACCGGCACAGCGCCAACGCCGAGCGCGTGGCCGAGCTGCTCGTCTCCCACCCCAAGGTCACCCAGGTCTACTACCCGGGCCTGCCCGAGCACCCGCTGCACGAGGTCGCCGCCAAGCAGATGAAGGCCTTCGGCGGCATGGTGTCGTTCCGCGTGGCCGGCGGCCAGGAGCAGGCCGTCGAGATCTGCAACCGCACCGAGGTGTTCACCCTCGGCGAGTCCCTCGGCGGCGTGGAGTCGCT
The DNA here is from genome assembly GCF_049725035.1 of Streptomyces sp. XH2. Classification (NCBI taxonomy): domain Bacteria; kingdom Bacillati; phylum Actinomycetota; class Actinomycetes; order Kitasatosporales; family Streptomycetaceae; genus Streptomyces; species Streptomyces sp. XH2. The sequence continues at coordinate 29,626 of NZ_JBMMMZ010000008.1, forward strand.
GATCGAGCACCCGGGCCTGATGACGCACGCGTCGACCGCCGGGTCCCAGCTGGAGGTCCCCGCGGACCTGGTCCGCCTGTCGGTGGGCATCGAGTCCGTCGACGACCTGCTCGCCGACCTCACGCAGGCGCTGGGCTAGCCGCCAGCCCTTCGCTTTTCCCCTGCGCCGGGCAGGCCGCATATCGCGGCCCGCCCGGCGCAGTGCGTTTCAGTGCGTTTCAGCCGTTTCGGTGCCTGCGGTCAGGCCGTCGGCGTCACCGGCGGCAGGGCGTTGTGCACCTCGGACAGCGCGGTGTTGAAGCGCGTGAGCAGCGAGCAGAACGCGTCCCGCTCGTCCTCGCTCCAGCCGTCCGTCACCAGCGCCATCAGCGCGCGCCGCGAGGCCCGCACCTCCTCCAGGCGCGCCTTGCCGCGCGGGGAGAGCTGGAGGACCACGGCACGGCCGTCCTCGGGGTGCGAGGTGCGCTTGACCAGGCCGGTGTCGACCAGCGGCGCCACCTGGCGGGTGACGGTCGAGGAGTCGATGCCCATGCCGGCGGCGAGCGCCTTGACGCCCATCGGGCCTTCCTGGTCGAGGCGGTTGAGCAGCAGATAAGCGGCGCGGTCCATCGAGTTGCGGACCTGTCCCACGCCGCCGAGCCGCGTCTGCTCGGCGCGGCGTGCGAAGACGGCAACCTGGTGCTGGAGCGCGTCGAGGACACCTGGGGCGATGTCGGTCGTCATGTCCGAAGGGGTGGGCATGGCCTGGGGCTCACTTCGTGCGTCGGGCAGGGAAGATTGGGGGACAGAGTACGCGGCCCGGAGGGCCCCTGGGCCGGTGGCGGACAATCCGCTGGAGCGGTGCCTGACAATCCGCTCGGTATGCATGGATATGCACTGCGATGCGCACCGGAATCGGCCGGACGATATGCGTCGGCCACGACGGTCGTTACGTAAGGTCGTTACGTAAACGAGCCGCAAGCGAGCTGAAACCGGGTCCGAGGCGATCTCCGCAACGAGCCGCGGAGGCCCGGTGGAGCCGGGCGCCCGGGGCCGTACGCGGGCCGCCCGCCCGGCTGCCACACTGGCCTCATGGCCGTACGCGCGGCGGACCGGCCCGTCCTGCCCGCCGTCCCCGCTGTCACCCTCGACGACGTCCTGCGCGCCCGGAAGGTCCTCGCGGGCGTCACCCGCGTCACGGCCCTGGAAGGCAGCCGCCACCTCTCCGGCCTGATCGGCGCCCCCGTCCACCTCAAGTGCGAGAACCTCCAGCGGACCGGTTCCTTCAAGGTCCGCGGCGCGTACACCCGCATCGCCGGGCTGCCGGAGGGGGAGCGCGCGGCGGGGGTCGTGGCCGCCAGCGCGGGCAACCATGCGCAGGGCGTGGCCCTGGCGGCCGCGCTCCTGGGCGTGCGCGCCACGGTGTTCATGCCGGTGAGCGCGCCCCTGCCGAAGGCCGCCGCGACCCGCGCGTACGGCGCCGAGGTGCGCCTGCACGGGCAGGTCCTGGACGAGGCGCTGTCCGCGGCCCGGCAGTACGCCCGCGCGACGGGCGCGGTCTTCGTTCACCCTTTCGACCACCCGGACGTCATCGCCGGTCAGGGCACCGTCGGCCTGGAGATCCTGGAGCAGTGCCCCGAGGTGCGCACGATCGTGGTGGCCATGGGCGGCGGCGGGCTCGCGGCCGGGATCGCGACCGCGGTCAAGGCGCTGCGGCCGGACGTCCGGATCGTGGGCGTGCAGGCGGCGGGCGCGGCCGCGTACCCGCCGTCGCTGGCCGCCGGCCGGCCCGTGGCGGTCGCGGAGCCGGTGACGATGGCCGACGGCATCCGGGTAGGCCGCCCCGGGGACGTGCCCTTCGGCATCGTCCGGGAGCTGGTCGAGGGGGTCCGTACGGTCTCCGAGGACGCCCTCGCCGGGGCGCTGCTGCTCTGCCTGGAGCGGGCCAAGATGGTCGTGGAACCGGCCGGCGCGGGCCCGGTGGCGGCGCTGCTGAGCGAACCCGACTCGTTCGAGGGACCCCTGGTCGCCGTGTTGTCGGGCGGCAACGTCGACCCTCTGCTGCTGCAGCGCGTCCTGCGGCACGGGATGGCGGCGGCGGGCCGCTACCTGAGCCTGCGGCTGCGGCTGACCGACCGGCCGGGGGCGCTCGCCGCGCTGCTGGAAGTGCTCTCCGCGGCCGACGCGAACGTGCTGGACGTCGGCCACGTCCGCACCGACCCGAGGCTCGGCCTGGCCGAGGCGGAGGTGGAGCTGCACCTGGAGACGAAGGGGCCCGCGCACTGCGACGAGGTGGCGGCGGCGCTGCGGGAGGCGGGGTACCGGGTGGCCGGGTGAGAGTGCTGCGCCGCCACCGGCTTCGACGGCCCTACGCGGTTCGACTGCCCCGCGGGAAAAGGGGGTTGCCTTTCCGTGCCCTGCGCGAATTGACTGCCTTGCCCGTGTTTCCCTCCACAAGTGGGGAACCGCATTCACAGGGCGGGATCACACCACCGAACGTAAAATCAGGTAATACGTCACCCAGCGGGGAGAACTTCCATGCCAGGCGCCATTTACGCCGAAGGCCTGGTGAAGACCTTCGGCGACGTCAGAGCTCTGGACGGCGTCGATCTCGACGTACCGGAAGGAACCGTTCTAGGACTGCTCGGCCCCAACGGCGCCGGCAAGACCACGGCGGTACGCGTCCTCACCACGCTCATCAAACCCGACAGCGGCTCCGCCTCCGTGGCGGGCATCGACGTCCTCAGAAAGCCCGACGAGGTCCGGCGCTCCATCGGCCTCTCGGGGCAGTTCGCCGCCGTCGACGAATACCTGACGGGGCGTGAGAACCTGCGGATGGTCGGCCAGCTCTACCAGATGTCCGCCCGTGACGCGAAGGCGCGGGCCGGCGAGCTGCTGGAGCGCTTCGACCTCGCCGACGCCGCCGACCGCATCGCCAAGACCTACTCCGGCGGCATGCGCCGCCGCCTCGACCTCGCCGCCGCCCTCGTCGTCAGCCCGCCCGTGATGTTCATGGACGAGCCCACCACCGGCCTCGACCCGCGCAACCGGCAGGCCCTGTGGGAGGTCATCCAGGAGCTGGTGGCCGGCGGCACCACCCTCCTGCTCACCACGCAGTACCTGGAGGAGGCCGACCACCTCGCGCACGACATCTGCGTGGTCGACCACGGCCGGGTCATCGCCCGCGGCACCTCCGACCAGCTCAAGGCCCGCACGGGCGGCGAGCGCGTCGAGGTCGTCGTGCGCAGCCCCGAGCACATCGCCTCCGCCGACGCGGTCCTGCGCGGCTTCGGCAAGGGCGCGTCCTCGGTCGAGCAGCACACCCGCAGGGTGACCGTGCCGGTCTCCGGCGGCGCGAAGCTGCTCGCCGAGGTCATCCGGGAGCTCGACGGCCGCGGGATCGAGATCGACGACATCGCCCTGCGCCGCCCGACCCTGGACGACGTCTTCATCTCGCTCACCGGGCACGCCGCGGAGGCGGGCGCCGACGAGGCGGCCGGGCCGGCCGGGGAATCCGGCGCGCAGCAGGAGGTCACGGCATGAGCGTCATCGGAAGCCCCGCCTCCAGGGCCGCCGCCCTCCGTGTCCACGGCGGCATCGGCCGCTCCGTGCGCGACTCCCTCGTGGTCGCCAAGCGCAACCTGATCCGGATGATCCGCATCCCCGAGGTGGTCATCTTCGGGCTGATCCAGCCGATCATGTTCGTGGTGCTGTTCAGCTACGTCTTCGGCGGCTCGATCACCGTCGGCGGCAGCACGGACCCGAGCACCTACCGCGAGTTCCTGATGGCGGGCATCTTCGCCCAGACGGTCACCTTCGCCACGGCCGGCGCCGGGGCGGGCATCGCCGACGACATGCACAAGGGGCTCATCGACCGCTTCCGGTCCCTGCCCATGGCCCGCGGCGCCGTCCTCACCGGCCGCACGCTCGCCGACCTCGTCCAGACCACGCTCACGCTCGTGGTGCTGGCGATCGTGGCCGTGATCGTCGGCTGGCGGATCCACGAGGGCGTCCTGGCGGCCCTCGGCGGCTTCGCGCTGCTGCTCCTGCTCGGCTACGCCTTCTCCTGGATCGGCGCGCTGATCGGGCTGTCGGTGCGCACCCCGGAGGCGGCCACCTCGGGCGGGCTGATCTGGCTCTTCCCGCTCACCTTCATCTCCAACGCCTTCGTGCCCGCTGACAACATGCCCACCGTGCTGCGCACCATCGCCGAGTGGAACCCCTTCAGCGCGACCGTGCAGGCGGCCCGGGAGCTCTTCGGCAACCTGCCGGCGGGCTATCCCGTGCCGTCGGCGTGGCCGATGCAGCACCCGGTGTGGGCGTCGCTGATCTGGTCGGTGCTGATCATCGGGCTGTTCCGGACGCTGGCGGTGCGGAAGTTCCGGTCGGCGACGGCCTGAGCGCGGCGGACGGCCCCGGGCACGGCGAAGGCCCTCCCGCCCCTGGAGAGGGGCGGGAGGGCCTTCGTGCGGCGCGTGCGGCGCGACCCGGCCGGTCAGCCTCCGAAGCTGGCCGTGAAGCCGCCCGTGAAGCCGGTCAGCCGGTGTACGGCTTGGCCTCCAGGATGCGGACCATGGCCTTCTTGCCGTTCGGCAGCTCGTACTCGGCGTCCTCGCCGATCTTCTTGCCGTTGACGCCGGAGCCCAGCGGGGACTGCGGCGAGTACGTCTCGATGTCCGAGCTGGCGTACTCGCGGGAGGCGAGGAGGAAGTCCAGGGTGTCGTCCACGTCGCCGTCGAAGGCGATGGTCACGACCATGCCGGGCGCGACGACGCCGGTGGCCGCCGGGGCCTCGCCGACCTTCGCGTTCTCCAGCAGCTGGGTGAGCTGGCGCACGCGGAGCTCCTGCTTGCCCTGCTCCTCCTTGGCCGCGTGGTACCCGCCGTTCTCTCGCAGGTCACCCTCCTCGCGGGCGGCCGCGATCTTGGCCGCGATCTCGGTGCGAGCGGGACCAGACAGGTACTCCAGCTCGGCCTTGAGCTGGTCGTACGCCTCCTGAGTCAGCCAGGTGACGTTGTCGCTGGTCTGGGTCACAGGTGCTCCTCGTCGGTACTGGGGGAATGCTTGGGGATACATCGCGATAACAAATGAACGCCCTACTCAGAAGGGTGCACCTTCAAAGCGGGGCGAAACCACGAGCCTAACAATTGGGTCCGGAGAGGGGGAAGAAGTAAACGGGAGAAATCACGCAAGAATCGCGTCAATGCAGGTCAGGCAGGTGACTGCATGGCGTATCCGATCAGCTGCGGCGCGTGGCGCCCGGCCTTGCGGAACCCCCGCTTCAGGGCACCCGCGCCGCCCGTGCGGTGTCAGCGCCCCGCGGCCCGTGCCTGTCAGCGCCCCGACGCCGCCCGGCAGCCTTCGAGCTCCGTGGCCGCCGCGTGCTGCGTCGTCCGCATGACGATGAACTCGGTGAAGTGCTCCTCGCGGCGGTCCACCGTGACGTCCTTGCGGCCGACCTCGGAGCCGTCCGCGCCGAGCGAGCGCAGCGTGCACACGCCGGTCTGGTCCTTGCCCTTGCGGATCTCCACGACGGCCTGCACGGTGTCGTCCGAGACCGGCTGCGAGCGGAGGAGCTGGCCGGTCACGTCCGACTTGGTGATGTAGTGGATCCCGGACCAGGCGACCACGCCGAGCAGTCCGGCGCCCAGCACCGCACCGACGATCTTGAGCTTGCGGTCCGCGCGTGCGTCCGCCGAGCGGCCGTAGCGACCCTCGGGCAGCCCTTCGCGTGCCGCAGCCATGATCTTTCCTCCGGGTCGGTGCCGCTCGGGAGAACAGGAATGAAACGCCCTCCCGCTTCGGTCACTATAGGAGGCGCCCCGACACACCGATAAGACGGGCCATGACCAGTGACTGAGGATCGAGCCTTGACTGAGCAGCTGCGACTGATGGCCGTGCATGCCCACCCCGACGACGAGTCGAGCAAGGGCGCGGCCACGATGGCCAAGTACGTGTCCGAGGGGGTGGACGTGCTGGTGGCCACCTGCACGGGCGGCGAGCGCGGCTCCATCCTCAACCCCAAGCTCCAGGGCGACCCCTACATCGAGGAGCACATCCACGAGGTCCGCGCCAAGGAGATGGCCGAGGCGCGCGACATCCTGGGCGTCAAGCAGGAGTGGCTGGGCTTCGTCGACTCCGGCCTGCCGGAGGGCGACCCGCTGCCGCCGCTGCCGGAGGGCTGCTTCGCCCTGCAGGACGTGGAGGAGGCGGCCGGGCGGCTGGTGAAGCTCATCCGCGAGTTCCGTCCGCACGTGGTCACCACGTACGACGAGAACGGCGGCTACCCGCACCCCGACCACATCATGACGCACAAGATCTCGATGGTGGCCTTCGAGGCGGCCGGCGACGCGTCCCGCTACCCCGAGGCCGGCGAGCCGTGGCAGCCGCTGAAGCTCTACTACAACCAGGGCTTCAACCGGCCGCGCACCCAGGCGCTGCACGACGCGCTGCTGGAGCGCGGCATGGAGTCCCCGTACGGGGAGTGGCTGGAGCGCTGGCACACCATGGGCCGCGAGCGCACCCTGACCACCTACGTGCCCTGCGGCGACTTCTTCGAGATCCGCGACAAGGCGCTGATCGCGCACGCCACGCAGATCGACCCGGACGGCGGCTGGTTCCGCGTCCCGCTGGACCTCCAGCGGGAGGTCTGGCCGACGGAGGAGTACGAGCTGGCGAAGTCTCTCGTCGGCACGTCCCTCCCCGAGGACGACCTCTTCGCGGGCATCCGCAACAATTGACCCCATGATGAGCTCCCTCGCCGCCACGCAGCTGGTGCCGCTCGCCGAAGAACTCGACAAGAACAAGGTCACCCCCGGTGTCCTCGGCTTCATCGTCTTCGCCGTCATCGGCGTGGCGGTGTGGTTCCTGATGAAGAGCATGAACCGGCACATGAAGCGGGTGGACTTCGTCGAGGATCCGGCGGCCGACGCGGCGCCGGCGTCCTCGGCTCAGGCGCCGAAGACGTCCTGACGGCGAAGACTTCCTGACGGCTCAGGCCGGTCCGGCACCGCCGGGACGCACCGCTGCGGCTGTTCTCCGCCGCGGAGAAGAGGGTGCGCGCTCGCATGCCTTTCCGCCGCAGCGGTGCGCAGCCACTGACCGGCCGGTCCGGCGGTGCCGGACCGCGCCTGCCACCGGATGGTGCACCGGGCCCACCCGGCCGCACGGCGGACGCCCGCGCCGGGCCGCCCAGCCCTGCCCGGCCGCACCGCCGCCGGCCCGTGCCGGGCCGGCCGGGCCTCACCGCGGGCCGGACACGGCCCCGCGGCCACCCGCCCGGGAGGGCGCCCCGTGCGCAAGGATGGGCCCATGCCCAACCGCCTGGCGCACGAGACGTCCCCCTACCTCCTCCAGCACGCCGAGAACCCGGTCGACTGGTGGCCGTGGTCGGCCGAGGCCTTCGCCGAGGCCCGGCGCCGGAACGTGCCGGTGCTGCTGAGCGTCGGCTATTCCAGCTGCCACTGGTGCCACGTGATGGCGCACGAGTCCTTCGAGGACGAGGGCACGGCCGCGCTCCTCAACGAGCACTTCGTCGCCGTCAAGGTCGACCGCGAGGAGCGGCCCGACGTCGACGCCGTGTACATGGAGGCCGTCCAGGCCGCGACCGGCCAGGGCGGCTGGCCCATGACGGTGTTCCTCACGCCCGAGGCCGAGCCGTTCTACTTCGGCACGTACTTCCCGCCCGCGCCCCGGCACGGCATGCCCGGCTTCCCGCAGGTCCTGGAGGGCGTGCGGGCGGCGTGGCGGGACCGCCGCGACGAGGTCGGGCAGGTCGCGGGCCGCATCGTGCGCGACCTCTCCGAGCGCACGCTCGCCCTCGGCGTCCCGGCGGAGAAGGACGCGCCCGCGCAGCCGCCCAGTGCCGCGGACCTGGGCGCCGCCCTGCTGGGGCTGACCCGCGAGTTCGACGCGGTGCGCGGAGGCTTCGGCGGGGCCCCGAAGTTCCCGCCGTCCATGACGCTGGAGTTCCTGCTGCGCCACCACGCCCGCACGGGCTCCGAGGGCGCCCTGGAGATGGCGCAGGCGACCTGCGAGGCGATGGCCCGGGGCGGCATCTACGACCAGCTGGGCGGCGGCTTCGCGCGCTACTCCGTCGACGCGGAGTGGGTGGTGCCGCACTTCGAGAAGATGCTCTACGACAACGCCCTGCTGTGCCGCGCCTACGCGCACCTGTGGCGGGCCACGGGCTCCGAGCTCGCCCGCCGCATCGCGCTGGAGACGGCGGACTTCCTGGTCCGCGAGCTGCGCACCGACCAGGGCGGCTTCGCCTCGGCCCTGGACGCGGACAGCGACGACGGGAGCGGCCGGCACGTGGAGGGCGCCTACTACGTGTGGACGCCGCAGCAGCTGCGCGAGGTGCTCGGCGAGGAGGACGCGCTGCTCGCGGCGGCCCACTTCGGCGTCACCGAGGAGGGCACCTTCGAGGAGGGCGCCTCCGTCCTCCAGCTCCCCGACTCCGAGCGGCTCCTGGACGCCGGCAAGCTCGACTCGGTGCGCCGCAGGCTCCTCGCGGCGCGCGAGCAGCGGCCCGGGCCCGGCCGCGACGACAAGGTGGTGGCCGCCTGGAACGGCCTGGCGATCGCCGCGCTGGCCGAGACGGGCGCCTACTTCGACCGGCCGGACCTCGTCCAGGCCGCCACCGACGCCGCCGACCTGCTCGTCCGTACGCACATGGACTGGCACGCCCGGCTCTTCCGCACCTCCCTCGACGGCACGGCCGGCGCCCACGCGGGCGTCCTGGAGGACTACGCGGACGTCGCCGAGGGCTTCCTCGCGCTCGGCGCCGTCACCGGCGAGGGCGTGTGGGTGGACTTCGCGGGCCTCCTCCTGGACACCGTCCTCGCCCGCTTCACCGGCCCGGACGGCGCCCTCTTCGACACCGCCGACGACGCCGAGACCCTCATCCGGCGCCCCCAGGACCCGACGGACAACGCCACGCCGTCGGGCTGGACCGCCGCGTGCGGCGCGCTGCTGACGTACGCCGCGTACACCGGCAGCACCGTGCACCGCGAGGCCGCCGAGCGGGCGCTCGGCGTGGTCCGCGCGCTGGGCCCGCGGGCGCCGCGCTTCATCAGCTGGGGCCTGGCGGTGGCCGAGGCGCTGCTCGACGGGCCGCGCGAGGTCGCGGTCGTCGGCCTGCCCGACGACCCGGCCACGGCCGCCCTCCACCGCACGGCCCTGCTGTCCACGGCACCCGGCCTCGCCGTCGCCGTCGGCGCGCCGCCGCCGGAGGGCGAGCCCACCGCCGTGGAGGTGCCCCTGCTGGCGAACCGGCCCCTGGCGGACGGCCGCGCGGTCGCGTACGTCTGCCGGGGCTTCGTCTGCGACGCCCCGACGACGGACCCGGGAACGCTCACGCTGCGCTTGAGCTGAGTGAATCCCGTACGGGCCGAGGTGAGTCCGGCACCGCCGGATACCGCCGTCCGGGCCGGTCGCCGCCGCGGCGGAAGGAAGGGTAGGGCTGGTTCGCGGCGCCCCCGGATGGGTCAAGGGCTCGCCGGCCCCTGAATCCGCCGCCGCGGTGAGCAACCACGACCATGGAGTCCGGCGGTGCCGTGCGGGCCGTGGGCGGCAGGCCGCAAGGCCGTGGGTGGTGCGCACGAAAACGGCCGCGACCTTGCGGTCGCGGCCGTCCTGTGCGGCGGGGCGGGGTCAGGCGTGGGAGTACGCCACCAGCGAGATGCCGACGTAGTGCACGATGAACGCCGCCAGCGTGAGCGAGTGGAAGACCTCGTGGAAGCCGAACCAGCGCGGTGACGGGTTCGGCCGCTTGATGCCGTAGATGACGCCGCCCGCGCTGTAGAGCAGCCCGCCGATGACCACCAGGACGAGGACGGCGATGCCGCCCTTGCGCAGGAAGTCGGGCAGGAAGAACACCGCGGCCCAGCCCATCGCGATGTAGCACGGGGTGTAGAGCCAGCGCGGGGCTCCCACCCAGAAGACGCGGAAGGCGATGCCCGCCGCCGCGGCCGCCCATACGGCCCACAGGAGCACCTGCCCCCGGCCGCCGGGGATCAGCAGCATCGTCAGCGGAGTGTACGTACCGGCGATGATCAGAAAGATGTTCGCGTGGTCGAGGCGGCGCAGCACGGCGTTGACGCGCGGGCTCCAGTCGCCCCGGTGGTAGAGGGCGCTGATGCCGAAGAGGGACCCCGCGGTGAGGACGTAGACCGCGCAGGCGATCCGGCCGCGGGTGCTGTCGGCGAGGGCGGTCAGGAAGACGCCGGCGATCAGCACGGCGGGGAACATCCCCGCGTGCAGCCAGCCGCGCAGGCGCGGTTTGGCCGGGATCGGCGGCTCGGCGAGCGGGGTGGCGGCGGAGTGGGCAGCATCGGTGGGGAGGGCAGCTGCGGCCGCGGCGCCGGCGGGCGCGGGGAGCGCGGGAGGCGCTGCGTCGGGCGCGGGAGTCATGGCCGACATGCTACCTACGCCACCGTAAGTTACGGATCAGTATCACGTGGCGATGGTCACGGGAGCGCCCCCTGGACAGAATGTAAACGGAGTCGGATGATCAAATGAGTGCGGGCGGCACCGGATGAGCGGTCACGAAGCGTCTGGGTCGCAGCCCCCAAGGGGCAGACAACGACGAAGCGGGCTTCCTGGTGCGCCGAGCGCCGGGCAGGCCCGTTCAACCCTCAAATCTCTACGCCGGGGCAGCGTGGTTTCCGGCGGGACGGAGCGATCGTGGCGCGCATCAGTGCGGCTCCCACCACCCCCACCCAGCACCAGGAGCTGATCTCCTGGGTCGACGAGATCGCCGCCCTCACCCAGCCGGACCGCGTGGTCTGGTGCGACGGCTCCGAGGCCGAGTACGAGCGCCTGTGCGAGGAGCTCGTCGCCAAGGGCACCTTCAGGAAACTCGACCCGGTCAAGCGCCCCAACTCGTACTACGCGGCCTCCGACCCCAGCGACGTGGCGCGCGTCGAGGACCGCACGTTCATCTGTTCCGAGAAGGAGGAGGACGCCGGCCCGACCAACCACTGGAAGGCCCCCGCCGAGATGCGGGAGGTCTTCCGGGGCAAGGACGACGAGGGCGGCATCTTCCGCGGCTCCATGCGCGGCCGCACCATGTACGTCGTGCCCTTCTGCATGGGCCCGGTCGGCTCCCCGCTGTCCGCCATCGGCGTCGAGATCACCGACTCGGCCTACGTCGCCGTCTCCATGCGCACCATGACCCGCATGGGTCAGGCCGTCCTCGACGAGCTCGGCACCGACGGCTTCTTCGTCAAGGCCGTCCACACCCTCGGCGCGCCGCTCGCCGAGGGCGAGGCCGACGTCCCCTGGCCCTGCAACACCACCAAGTACATCTCGCACTTCCCCGAGGACCGCGAGATCTGGTCCTACGGCTCCGGCTACGGCGGCAACGCCCTGCTCGGCAAGAAGTGCTACGCCCTGCGCATCGCGTCCGTGATGGCCCGCGACGAGGGCTGGCTCGCCGAGCACATGCTCATCCTGAAGCTCACCCCGCCCCAGGGCGATTCCAAGTACGTCGCCGCCGCCTTCCCGTCCGCCTGCGGCAAGACCAACCTCGCCATGCTGGAGCCCACCGTCTCCGGCTGGACCGTCGAGACCATCGGCGACGACATCGCCTGGATGCGCTTCGGCGAGGACGGCCGCCTCTACGCCATCAACCCCGAGGCCGGCTTCTTCGGCGTCGCCCCCGGCACCGGCGAGCACACCAACGCCAACGCCATGAAGACCCTCTGGGGCAACTCCGTCTTCACCAACGTCGCCCTCACCGACGACGGCGACGTGTGGTGGGAGGGCATGACCGAGGAGCAGCCCGCCCACCTCACGGACTGGAAGGGCAACGACTGGACCCCGGCCTCGGAGACCCCGGCCGCCCACCCGAACGCCCGCTTCACCGTGCCCGCCTCGCAGTGCCCGATCATCGCGCCCGAGTGGGAGGACCCCAAGGGCGTGCCGATCTCGGCGATCCTCTTCGGCGGCCGCCGCGCCTCCGCCGTCCCGCTGGTGACCGAGTCCTTCGACTGGCAGCACGGCGTCTTCCTCGGCGCCAACGTCGCCTCCGAGAAGACCGCCGCCGCCGAGGGCAAGGTCGGCGAGCTGCGCCGCGACCCCTTCGCCATGCTGCCGTTCTGCGGCTACAACATGGGCGACTACATGGGCCACTGGATCAAGGTCGGTCAGGGTCGCGACCAGTCCGCGCTCCCGAAGATCTTCTACGTCAACTGGTTCCGCAAGGACGCGGACGGCCGGTTCGTGTGGCCGGGCTTCGGCGACAACAGCCGCGTCCTGAAGTGGATCGTCGACCGCCTCGACGGCCGCGCCGAGGGCGTCGAGACCCCCATCGGCATCCTGCCGACCCGCGAGGCGCTCGACACCCGGGGTCTGGACATCTCCGACGACGACCTCGACCTGCTGCTCACGGTCGACGAGGAGGTGTGGCGCGAGGAGGCCGCGCTCATCCCCGGGCACCTGGACACCTTCGGCGAGCACACGCCGAAGGAGCTGTGGGACGAGTACCGGGCGCTGGTGCGGCGCCTCGGATGACGGAGGACGGCCCCCGGCTTCGGTCCGGGGGCCGTGCGTGGACGCTCCCGCTGGTGAACGCTTCCGCTAGGGGGCGGGAACGATGCCCTGCGGGTACGTGAACAGCCTGTCGGGGTCGACGGTCCTCTTGACCCTCTGCAGCCCCGCGTAGTTCCGGCCGTAGTAGGCGGCCTGCCAGCCCTGGAGATCGGGATCGGGGAAGTTCTGGTAGGCGCCGGTGCCGAGCGGGGCGCTGAGCATGCCGTAGAGCCGCTGGAGCGCCTGCTTGTTGCCGGCGGCCGCCTGGTCCGGGTCCCCGTCCGACCAGTACGTGGCCAGGTCCACGATGAACGTGGCGTCACGGTGGACGTACGCCGTATCGGTGGGGCGCAGCGCCGTGTCCGCGCCTCCCATGGCGAAGAAGGACACGGTCGCCCGGGAGGCGGGAGTGACGGACTTCCAGCCGCTGAACGCGTCAACCAGCTGTTCGATCACAGGGGTGGCGAGATTTTGCTTGGCCACGATCGAACCGGACGCGTAGGGGTCGCCCGACGAGGTCTCGTAGAAGCGGCTCATGCCCTCCCAGACACCGGCCCGCTTGACGGCCCGGCTCTTCGGCCTCGGCAGCCGGCCGATGAGCGACATCAGCGTCTCCTGGGGGCCGAAGTACAGCCCCTGGGCGTAGACCCGTGCGTTGCCGCTGGTGCGGAGGCCGAACTGGCAGGCGAGGGTCTTTCGGTGACGGGACTCCGCGATCAGGCCCGCGAGCGCCTTCAGAGCGGACTTCGCGTCCTTCCAGTCCCATGACAGGTCGTAGGTCACGACCCCTTGGACCCGGTGCAGGCGGAACGTGTAGGAGGTGTTGATGCCGAAGTTGCCGCCCGCGCCTCCACGGCACGCCCAGAACAGCTCGGAGTTGCTGTTCTCGTGGCAGGTGGCGGTGTAGCCGTCGGCCAGGACGGCGGTCGTTCCCGTGAGGCTGTCGCAGGTGAGTCCGAGGTTCCGGGTGGCCAGGCCGATGCCACCGCCCAGTACCAGGCCGCTGACGCCGACGTCCGGACAGCGTCCACCGGGCAGCAGCAGATCGGTGTCCTTGAGCGCCGCGTACACGTCGGCGTTGCGGGCGCCGGCCCCTACCGTGAGGGTCGTGCCGTTCACCTTCACGTCGCGCATGCCGCCCAGGTGGACCAGGAGCCCCCCGTCGGTCGTGGAGTAGCCCGCGTAGTTGTGCCCGCCGCTCCTCGGGACGACTTTGACGCCGTTCTCCCCGGCCCAGTTGACGGCCGTGGCCACGTCGTCGGGGGTCTGCGGGTAGGCGATTCCTCCCGGGACCCGGTCTGCGTAGAAGGGGTTGGCCGGCAGGTTCAGGGGCCAGAACTGCCGGTCACCCGGGCGGAACAGCCGGCCACCGAGCAGCTTCTTCAGGCCTGCCCAGTCGGCGTCTTTCCGTGCCGCCGCCGCTTGCCCCACCGGCGCCCACAACCCCGCCGCGAGCCCCGCCCCCGCTCCCGCGCGCAGCACGGTGCGTCTGTCCATGGCCTTCACGATCGTGCCCCTCTCGTGTTGGAGACGGGGCAGCACCGTACGCATGCGGAAAGAGGGCCGGAAGGTGGATTTCCGGCCCCCGACCGCCTTTTGGTCAGCGGGAGTTGACCGGGACGGTCCTAGTGGCCGGGCCCGGCGATGCCCAGTGCCGCCGCGTGTGCGGCCAGCCGCTCCGCGGCGAGGTCCTCGCCCGCCGTGTCCCCGGCGGTGGTCGCGACGACGAGCGCCTGCCCGGCCAGTTGGTGGGCGCGCTGGTGGAGGGCGGTGATGTGGGCGGGCGTGGCGCGGCCCGCCGTGGGGGCCGCGCGGAGCGGGGCGTGGCCGCGCATGCGGGTGATGCGGTCGGCGAGCCGGTCCGCCGCGTCGTCCAGGGCGCGGGACGGCGTGAGGGCGCGGAGCTCGTCGGTCATGGTCAGCAGGGCGGTGAGGTGCCCCGCGAGCCGGATGTCCAGCTCTTCCCCGCGGGAGCGGTGCAGGCCGCGCATGCTGCAGGTCTGTGCGGCCATGGTGTGGACCGATTGCGTCCGGATCGGCTCGTACATGGATGGCCTCCTGGGAATGCCTCAGAAGGCCATCCTAACTTAGACGGCGTCTAAAGTTGTCCTGTCTACAGGGATGGTCGGTCAGGTCGGTGCGTCAGGCCGGTGCGCCTACGGCTGGCCGTAGCCGTCCAGGAAGTTCCCGATGCGCGTCACCGCGTCCGCCAGGTCCTTGGCGCCGGGCAGTGTGACCAGGCGGAAGTGGTCCGGCTCCGGCCAGTTGAAGCCCGTGCCGTGGACGACCATGATCTTCTCGGCGCGGAGCAGGTCCAGCACCATCTGCCGGTCGTCCTTGATCTTGTAGACCTTGGGGTCGAGGCGCGGGAAGGCGTACAGCGCGCCCTTGGGCTTCACGCAGCTCACGCCCGGGATCTGCGTCAGCAGCTCGTGCGCGACGTCGCGCTGCTCCAGCAGCCGGCCGCCCGGCAGCACCAGGTCGTTGATCGACTGCCGGCCGCCGAGGGCGGTGGCCACCGCGTACTGCGCCGGCATGTTGGCGCACAGGCGCATGTTGGCGAGGATCGTCAGGCCCTCGATGTAGCTGTCGGCGTGGGCCTTGGGGCCGCAGACCGCCATCCAGCCGCTGCGGTAGCCGGCCACCCGGTAGGCCTTGGAGAGGCCGTTGAAGGTGAGCGTCAGCAGGTCGGGGGCGATGGCGGCGGTCGGGGTGTGCGTGACGCCGTCGTAGAGGATCTTGTCGTAGATCTCGTCGGAGCAGACGATCAGGTTGTGGCGGCGGGCGATCTCGGTCAGGCCGCGCAGCATCTCGTCGTCGTAGACCGCACCCGTGGGGTTGTTCGGGTTGATGATGACGAGGGCCTTGGTGCGGTCGGTGACCTTGCGCTCGATGTCGGCGAGGTCCGGCATCCAGTCCGACTGCTCGTCGCAGCGGTAGTGCACGGCGGTGCCGCCGGCGAGGGAGACCGAGGCCGTCCACAGCGGGTAGTCCGGCGCGGGGACGAGCACCTCGTCGCCGTCGTCGAGCAGCGCCTGCATCGACATCTGGATCAGCTCGGAGACGCCGTTGCCGAGGTAGACGTCCTCGACGGACAGCTCGACGCCCTTCGTCTCGTAGTGCTGGACCACCGCGCGGCGGGCGGAGAGCAGGCCCTTGGCGTCGCCGTAGCCGTGCGCGTCGCCGACGTTGCGCACCATGTCCTCGAGGATCTCCGGCGGGCACTCGAAGCCGAAGATCGCCGGGTTGCCGGTGTTCAGCTTGAGGATGCGCTCACCCGCCGCCTCCAGCCGCATGGCCTCCTCGAGCACCGGGCCACGGATTTCGTAGCAGACGTTGGCGAGCTTCGTTGACTGGATCACCTGCATGACGGCCACCATACGGGGGTGCGGGACGGGGTGCGCGCCGATTGCGCAGGCGCCGGCGCCGCCGCGAAGCCGCTGATCACGGCCGTGCGGAGCGCCGGACGGACCGGCCGGCGAGGACGGCCGTCCGGCGGCCGTCTTCCATCACAAAGCGTCCGGCAATCAGGACATAAGGAATGCCGGTCGGAAGGGTTCGCGGGGCTTCGAAAGTGGCACCGGCGGCCACCGTCTCCGGATCGAAGAGGACGAGGTCCGCACGGTGCCCGACCCGTACGAGACCCCGGTCGGGGAGCCTCAGCCGGGCCGCGGGGCGGGACGTGAGATGCGCCACGCACTCCTCCAGGGAGAGCACGCCCAGCTCGCGCACGTACCGGCCGAGGTAGTGCGGGAACGTTCCGTGGGCGCGCGGATGGGGCTTCGCGCCCTGCAGGATGCCGTCGCTGCCGCCCGTGTGCACCCGGTGCCGCATGATCGTGCGGACGTTCTCCTCGTGGCCCACGTGCTGCAGGATCGCCGTCCCCAGCCGGTCCGCGATCAGCAGGCGGCGGGCCGTCGCCCACGGCTCCTCGCCGCGCTCGCGGGCCGCGCGGGCGATCGTCCTGCCGACGTGGGAGGAGGCGAGGGCCGGATCGGCCACGCCCGAGACCTCGATCGCCTCCCAGTCGATCGGCACGCCGTGGCAGCCGTCCGCGCCCTCGGTCTCCATTGCGTACCGGATGCGCCCGGCCGTCGCGTCGTCGCGCAGGCGCGCCAGCACCGCCTCCGGGCCGCCCTCGCCCGCCCAGCTCGGCAGCATCGCGGCGAGCGTCGTGCAGCCGGGGGTGTACGGGTACGTGTCGAGGGAGATGTCCGCGCCCGCGGCGAGCGCCGCGTCGAGCAGGGCCAGCAGCTCGGGGGCGCGGCCCTCGTTCACCCCGAAGTTCATGGTGGCGTGGGCCAGGTGCAGGGCGCAGCCGGCGCGGCGGGTCAGGGCGATCATCTCCTCGTACGCGGCGAGGGCGCCCTTCCCGTACGAACGGTGGTGCGGGCAGTAGTAGCCGCCGTACGCGGCGACGACGCGGCAGAGCTCCGTGAGCTCGGCGTCGGTCGCGTACATGCCGGGGGTGTACGTGAGCCCGGAGGACAGGCCGACGGCGCCCTGCTCCAAGCCGTCGGCGACGAGTCGCCTCATCCGCTGCGTCTCGGCCGGTGTCGCCGGCCGGTCCTCCCAGCCGACGGCCAGCGCGCGGATCGTTCCCTGGGGGAGGAGGTAGGCGGCGTTGACGGCGATTCCCTCGCCGGCGAAGCCGTGGTCGAGGCGGTCCAGGTACTCGCCGGTGGTCCGCCAGGTGAAGTCGATGGACGCGTCTTCGGGGGCGCCGCCGTTCCAGCCCGCGATCTGGGTGCGGACGCCGGCGAGGGTGCGGTCGTCGACCGGCGCGTACGACAGGCCGTCCTGGCCGATGACCTCCAGGGTGACGCCCTGGGCGGCCTTCGCGGTGTGGGCGGGGTCGCGGAGGAGGGCGAGGTCGCTGTGCGCGTGCATGTCGATGAAGCCGGGGGAGAGGGCGAGGCCGCTCGCCTCCACGACGCGGCGGGCGGTGGGGCGGGGGCCGGTGCCGGGGCGCCGGATCTCGGCGATGCGGCCTCCGGCCAGGGCGACGTCGGCCCGGTAGGAGGGCCCGCCGGAGCCGTCGATGACGCGGGCGTCGCGGAACACGGTGTCCATTGACTGCACTCCCGGAGTCGAGGACGGCCCGGCACCGCCGGGTGCGTCCGGTGGGGGTTGCGCGCCGCCGCGGCGGGGTCTTTCTGCCCGGTGGCGGGCTGTGTCGAGAGGCCGGGCCTCTCACTCCCGCCGCGGCGGGAGTCAGCCAGGGCGGTGCGCTCCGGCGGTTGCCGTACGGGCCTTGGCCGGGTCGGGCACCGCCGGTTTCCGCCGTCGGGGTTGCTCGCCGTTGCGGCGGGAGGTTACGCCTGACGGCGGGGCATGTGGAGAGGCCGGGCCTCCGGACTCCGCCGCGGGGCCGGGGCCACCGCCGTGGCGGGATCCGTCCGCCTGACGGCGGGCTGTGTCGAGAGGCTGAGCCTCTCACCCCCGCCGCCGCGGCGATCCGCCACGACGGCGCGCTCCGGCGGTGCCGTACAAGCCGTCTTGGTGGCCGCCGCGGCCCGCTCGTGGCGCGGGACCCGTCGCCGGGCGGCCGGCCGTCAGAAGAACGTGCGGATGTAATCCGTGACCGTGCCGTCCTCCGCGGCCAGCGGAATCAGCTGCCACTTGTCGAACACCGTGCACGGGTGCGACAGGCCCAGGCCCACCCAGTCGCCGACCTCGATCTCCGTGCCCTCCGCGAGCTCCACGAACGCGTGCTGGTCGGCGAGGCCGATCACGGTCATGCCGTCGCCGCCCCGCACGGAGCCGTCCCGTGCCGACCGCACGGCCCGTACGACCGGCAGGTCCAGGTCGTACGGCACGTCCCGCTTGCCGGCGTTGAGGTAGGCGCGGCCCGGTTCCGGGCGGGAGACGACCTGGGCCCAGAGGCGGAACGCGGGGCGGAGTTCGCCCTCCTCGGGGTGGCGGTTGAAGGGGGTCTTCTTCCGGTACGCCCCGTCGTCGTGGGTGATGTACGCACCCGACCGCAGCAGCTTCAGCACCGGCACCGACAGCGCCGGCAGTTCCGCGAAGACCTCGGCGACCGCGTCGAACCACGCGCTGCCGCCCGCGCTGACGACGACCTCCTCCACACCGGCGAACCGGCCCTCCTCGTCGAACCCGGCGGCCAGCGCGGTCAGCCGGCGCAGC
This sequence comes from Streptomyces sp. XH2, assembly GCF_049725035.1. Classification (NCBI taxonomy): domain Bacteria; kingdom Bacillati; phylum Actinomycetota; class Actinomycetes; order Kitasatosporales; family Streptomycetaceae; genus Streptomyces; species Streptomyces sp. XH2. The sequence continues at coordinate 48,286 of NZ_JBMMMZ010000008.1, forward strand.
CACGCGCGGACGAGCTCGCCGTCCGCGCCCGGGATCTCCGCCTCGTAGCCGCCGACGCCCGCCAGCCGCAGGGTGCTCACGGCGGCCACCGCGTCGGCCACGGCCGTGCAGTCGGCTTCGGTGCGGGCGCCGGTACGGCCGCCCGCGGCGCCCAGTTCGACGACGACGTCGAGGGGGCGGCGGGCCCCGGCCGCGCGCAGGGCGGCGTCCATCAGCTCGACGCCGCGGACGGAGTCGACGTAGGTGAAGAGCCGGAAGTCCGGGTCGGCGTCCAGCTCGGCGGCGAGCCAGCGCAGGGCCGCGGCGTCCACGACCTCGTTGGCGAGGAAGACGCGGCGGATCCCGTGGGCGCGGTAGACGCGGACCTGGGAGACGGTCGCCGCGGTGATCCCCCACGCGCCGTGCGCGATCTGCCGCTCCAGCAGCTGCGGCGCCATCGTGGTCTTGCCGTGCGGGGCGAAGGCCAGGCCGTGCCCGGCGGACCAGCGCTCCATGAGGGCGAGGTTGTGGTCGAGCGCCTCCGCCGACAGGGCGAGCACAGGCGTGGTGAAGCCGCCCGTGAAGAGCGAGCGGCGCTCGGCGGCCAGGGCGCCGACGGTCAGGCCGTCGGCGTCCGGGGGCAGGCCCTTGAAGCGGTGGTCGACGCGGGTGTCCGCGAGCCGGGCGACGGCATCGGCGGTCCTGTCGGTGCCGGCGATGCCGGCGGTGCCGGTGGTCGCGTCGGCGGTGGCCATGAAGCCTCCCGGGGTGTCTGAAGTGTGGCGCCGTTGCGCTCTGTGCAACAGCCGTTGCGCATTGCGCTGAATGCTGTCTAACATCCCGCCAAGTACCGGGTCAACGGTCGTCTCACGCCCCGGCCGCGACCGTGACAGGACGCGTACAAACCCCGACCGAGGAGCGAGGGCCGACCGTGACCGCAGCCGACCCGAGCACCCCGGACGCCGCCCCCGCCCCCGGCCCCGCCCCCGAGGCCGTGTGCCTCGGCGAGTCGATGGTCGCCTTCCGCCCGGCGGCGGAGCGCGCGCCGCTCGCCGACGCGGCGACCTTCGCCCGGGGCATCGGCGGCGCCGAGTCCAACGTCGCCTGCGCCCTGGCCGCCGCCGGGCACCGTACGCAATGGGTCGGCCGCGTCGGCGCGGACGCCTTCGGCGACCACCTGGTGGCCGCGATCGCCGCGTACGGCGTGGACGTCTCCGCCGTCCAGCGCGACCCCGGCCGGCCGACGGGCGTGTACTTCCGCACGGCCGGGGAGCGGTCCGTGGGCCTCCCCGCCCCGCCCGGCCCCTTTGGGCCGCCCCTCTCCGAAGTCCTCTACTACCGCGCCGGATCCGCCGCCTCCGCCATGTCGCCGGACCTGGTCCCCCGCGCCACCGCCTGGTCCGGCCGCGTCCTGCACCTCACCGGCATCACCGCCGCCCTCTCCGCCGGCTGCCTCGCCCTCCTCCGCGCCCTCACCGAGCCCCGCCCCGGCCGCCCCCTCGTCTCCTTCGACGTCAACTACCGCGTGGCGCTGTGGCGGAACGCCCCCGACGGGCCCGCCGTCCTGGCCTCCCTCGCCCGCCGCAGCGACATCGTCTTCGTCGGCGAGGACGAGGCCCGGGCCGCCTGGGGCCTCCACGGCGCCGCCGCGATCCGCTCCGCCCTGCCCGAGCCGCGGGTCCTCGTCGTGAAGCGGGGCGCGGCGGGGGCGACGGTGTACGTGCGCGCTGCCGCGGACGGGTCCGGGACGGGGGCCGTGCTCGCCGCCGCGGGCGGGCCGGCTACGGACGACGCACTCGCCGCCGCGGACCGGCCCGACCGCCGCCTCCGTGCCGGCCTCCCGCCCGGCGGGCCTGCGCCCGGCGGTGCCTCAGGCACCGTCGGTGCCCCGGACGCCGCCCCCGCCCCCGCCCCCCTCGCCGACGCCGTCGTCTCCGTCCCCGCCCTCTCCGTCGACGTCGTCGCCCCCGTCGGCGCCGGAGACGCCTTCGCCGCCGGCTTCCTCTCCGGCACGCTCCGCGGGCTGACCCCCGGACAGTGCCTGCGCCACGGCCACCTCATGGCCGCCGCCGCCCTCACCGCCCCCGGCGACCTCGCCGCCCCGCCCCGCCGCGACCACGCCGACCGGCTCGCCGCCCTCGGCCCCGAGGCGTGGGGGAGACTGCGACTCGGCCCCGGCTGGACCACGGACCCCGCCCCCGGCACGGGAAACCCCACGGACCCCGCCCCCGCCAGCGCGAAGGAACGCACCCCATGAGCCAGACCGTCGACCGCGCCCTGCGGATCCTGCCGCTCCTCGCCGAGGGGCCGGCCAACCTGGAGCAGGTGGCGGCCCGCCTCGGCGTCCACAAGTCGACCGCGCTGCGCCTGCTGCGCACCCTCCACGAGCACGGCATGGTCTACCGGCAGCAGGACCAGCGCTACCGCCTCGGCACCCGCCTGTTCGCCCTCGCCCAGCAGGCCGCCGAGAACCTCGACGTCCGCGAGATCGCCCACCCGCACCTCGCCGCGCTCAACGAGCGCTGCGGGCACACCGTGCACCTCGCCGTGTACGAGGACGGCGAGGTCCTCTACATCGACAAGGTCGAGAGCCGCTACCCCGTACGGATGTACTCGCGCATCGGCAAGCCCGTCGCGATCACCGTCGCCGCCGTCGCCAAGCTGCTCCTCGCCGACCTGCCCGAACCCGAGCGGCGCGCCGTAGCCGAGCGGCTCGACTACCCCGCCTACACGGCCCGTTCGACGCCGAACGCCGCCGCGTACCTCGACGAGCTCGCGACCGTGCGGGAACAGGGCTGGGCCACCGACTTCGGCGGCCACGAGGAGTCCATCAACTGCATCGGCGCGCCCGTCCGCGGCACCGACGGCCGCACCGTCGCCGCCTGCTCGGTCTCCGCGCCGAACGTCGTCGTCGGCACGTCCGAGCTCCTCGAACTCCTCCCGCTGCTGCGCCGCACCGCGGACGCCATCAGCGCGGAGTACTCCGGTACGACACCGCCACCCGCGCAGAAAGCGAAGCCATGACCGAGAAGACCGCCGTCACGCCGCCCACCCACACCACCCCGCCCGCGAAGTTCTCGCACGGCGTGAAGAAGGGCAACATCCTGCAGGTCGCCGGGCAGGTCGGCTTCCTGCCGGCGGTGGAGGGACAGCCGCCGACGCCCGCCGGGGACACCCTGCGCGCCCAGACCCTGCAGACCCTCGCCAACGTCGCGGCGGTCCTTGAGGAGGGCGGCGCCGCCTGGGAGGACGTGATCATGATGCGGATCTACCTCACCGACACCGCCCACTTCGCCGAGTTCAACGAGATCTACGACGCCTACTTCGCCGATCTGAAGTCCGTCCCCGCCGCCCGTACGACCGTCTACGTCGGCCTGCCCGCCGGCCTGCTCGTCGAGATCGACGCGCTCGCCGTCCTCGGCTGACGGCCGTCCCGGGGCCGGGGGTGGACGTCGTGTCCGGCGTGCCCGTCGCATCCGTCGCATCCGTCACGTACGCGGCCGAGCGCCGCACCGGAGGGCTGCTCGCCCTCGTCCCGGGCACCGGCGGTCTGCTGACCGTCGCCGCCCTCGGAATCGCCCTGCTCCTCTTCCTCATCATCAAGGCCCGGCTGCAGCCCTTCGTGGCCTTGCTGGCCGTCTCCGTCGCCGTCGGCCTCGGCGCCGGGCTGCCGGTGACCGAGCTCTTCGGCACGGTCCAGAAGTCCGGCGCCGTCTCGCTCGTCGAGGCCGGCATGGGCGGCACCCTCGGCCACATCGCCGTCATCGTCGGGCTCGGCACGATGCTCGGCTCGGTCCTGGAGGTCTCCGGCGGCGCGGAGGCCCTCAGCGGCCGGCTCCTCGCCCTCTTCGGCGAGCGGCGCGAACCCCTCGCGATGGGCGTGACCGGTGTGCTCTTCGGGATACCGGTCTTCTTCGACGTCGGCATCTTCGTCCTGGCGCCGATCGTGTACGCGGCCGCCCGGCGCAGTGGGAAATCGATTCTGCTGTACGCGCTGCCGCTGCTGGCCGGCCTCTCCATGACCCATGCCTTCCTGCCGCCGCACCCGGGCCCGGTGGCCGCGGCCGGGCTGCTGCACGTGGACCTCGGCCGGGTGATCCTCATGGGCGCCGCGGCCGGCCTGCCGGCGGTCCTGGCGGCGTGGGCGTACGCGGCCTGGATCGGCCGCCGCGTCTTCGTCCCCGTCCCCGAGGAGATGGCGGCCGCGGCAGAGGAGGCGAAACGGGCCCAGGAGGTGAAGCGGGCCGAGGAGGTGAAGCGGGCCGAGGAGGCGGAGCGGGCGGCGACGGCGCCGCAGGGCCCGGCCCCGGAGAAGCCGGTGGCGCTCGGCACCCTCCTCGCCGTCATCGGCACGCCCCTGCTGCTCATCCTCCTCGCGACGTTCTCCTCGGTGGCGTTCGCGCCGAGCACGGGCCGCTCGGTGGCGGAGTTCTTCGGTCACCCGTTCGTGGCCCTGACGATCGCCCTGCTGCTGGCGTACTGGCTGCTGGGCGTGCGGCGCGGCTGGTCCCGCGCGTCGCTGGAGGCCGTCTCGACCGCCTCGCTCAAGCCCGTCGGCAACATCCTGCTCGTCGTCGGCGCGGGCGGCGTCTTCGGCGCGGTCCTCAAGGGCAGCGGGGTGGCCCGGGCGCTGGCCGACGCGTTCGCCGGCGCCGGGCTGCCGGTCATCGTCCTGGCGTGGCTGATCGCGGTCGCCCTGCGGGTGGCGCAGGGCTCGGCGACGGTCGCGATCGTGACGACGGCGGGCATCGTCTCCCCGCTGCTGGCCGGCGGCGGCCACTCGCAGACGCAACTGGCCCTGGTCGTCGTGGCGGTCTCGGCGGGCTCGGTCTTCGCCTCGCACGTCAACGACGGCGGCTTCTGGATGGTGGCCACGTACTTCGGCATCCCGGAGCGGGAGACGCTGGCGTCGTGGACGGTCCTGGAGTCGGTGCTGTCGGTGACGGGGTTCGCGGTGGCGGCGGCCCTGAGCGCGGTGGTCCCGTGAGGCGGTCCCGGCGGCTCTCCGCCGGGACCGCTCGTGCGGCGGGCTACTGCTGCTTGCAGTACTGCGCGCGGACTACTGCTGCTTGCAGTACTGCGCCTCCTTGCCGATGACCCGGTACATGCAGTCCGAGGCCTCCAGCAGCTGCAGCACCGCGTCGCGGTTGCGCGCGGTCTCCCGGTCGATCACCTCGTCGGGCGGGTAGAAGCCGCCGCCGGAGCCGCTCTCGTTCGGGTACATCTCGAAGGTGTACGAGAAGATGCGCTGGTCGCCCCAGAGCCAGTCGTCGATGGTCCCGTCGGTGGTGTAGAGGTCGCTCGACTGCTCGGGCTTGTAGCCGTTGCTGGCGGCCATGGACTTGCCGAGGGTCGCGTAGACGTCGTGCTCGTCCTGGCTCATCCCGGGGCCGGTGTCGTCGTAGGTGTAGCCGAAGGGCCACAGGACCAGCTCGCTGTACGTGTGGAAGTCGATGCCCGACTTGATCTGCTGCTTGCCGCCGACGATCCGGCTGCGGACGAAGTCGGCGACGACCTTCACCTCGGGCGCGGACTCGCCCGCCGCGCCGCGGTAGGTCTCGGAGCCCGGGCTGCCGGAGGAGCCGCCGCAGCAGCCCCACTTGTAGTTCCAGTTGCGGTTGAGGTCGGTGCCGCGGTAGGCGGAGTTCGCGTTGGGCTGGCGGTTCTTGCGCCAGCTGCGGTACGAGCCGGTGGCGATGTCGTATTCGCCGCCGTCGGGGTTGACGTCGGGCACGACCCAGATCTCGCGGGAGTCGACCATCTTGGTGACGCGCGGGTCGGTGCCGTACGTGGAGCCGAACTCCTTGAGCAGGTAGAGGGCCATCTCGACGGTGAGGTGCTCGCGCGCGTGCTGGTGCGCGGTGAAGAGGACCTCGGGCTCGTCCTCGTCCGTGCCGACGTTGTCGCTGATCTTGACGGCGACGATGTCGCGGCCCTCGAAGGACTTGCCGATGACCTTCTTGCTCATGATGGCCGGGTGGGCGGCCACGTCGGCGTCGATCTCCGCCATGGCCTCCTTGTAGTTGTGGTACTTCGCGTCCTCCGGCGGGAAGTCGTACGGCTCGGTGGCCCGGCCGCCCGAGCGGTCCGGCGGGCCGGGCAGCCGGCTGACCTTGTAGCCCATCCGGCGGATGCGCTCGGCCTGGGCCGTGTCGCCCGTGACGACGATCGAGCCGCCGCGCACGGCGTCGACGGAGACGCCGGTCGCGGCGACGGCGGTGCGCTGGGCGGCGGTACGAGGGCCGGTGACCTCGTACTCGTGGGTGGTCCCACGGGCCTCCTCGGCGCCGCGGGAGGCGGCGGGGACGGCCAGGGCCAGGGTGAGCGCGGCGGCGAGGGCGGTGGTCGCCCATCTGCCGCGCGAACGGGGTCGCATGCGGTCTCCTGGGGGGTTCCGGTCGTGCGACGGGTGGGGGGTGTCGCGGGGGGTGGTATAGCCGTTGCGTGGCCAGTGTCGAGCGCTGTCATGAACGGGTCAACGTAAGAGAGGAGAGGGATTCCGGCCAAGTTGCCCTTCACTCCGGCGACTTCGGTCCGGCTGATTGCGCCCACTCCCACCGGCACCAACAATGCGCATGTCAAAACCGAACAGGGCTTCGGCTCGGCTCAGAGAGGAACCACCCCCCATGAGAAGACCTCTCGTCGGTGCGCTCGCCACGCTGCTCCTCACGGGAGCGACCGTGGCCGGTGCGGGCACTGCCACCGCGGCTTCCCCGGACGGCGCCGCGGGCGCCAAGGCCGGACCCAAGGGCGGATCCAAGGCGGTCGACTTCGCGGGCACCGTGGCGCTCAGCAACTGTTCAGGCTCCCTGATCCGCTTCCCGGGCTCGTCGGACAACGACCCCGGCCTCGTCATGACCAACGGCCACTGCCTGGAGACCGGCATGCCGGGGCCCGGTGAGGTCATCACCGACCGGCCGTCCACCCGGACCTTCAGCCTGCTGAACTCCAGTGCGGGCAAGGTTGCCACACTGCGCGCCACAAAAGTCTCATACGCCACGATGACGGACACGGATGTCACCCTCTACGAGCTGAACACGACGTACGCGCAGATCAAGCTGCGCTACAAGATCGACGCGCTGAGCCTCTCCCCGGACCACCCGGTGGCCGGCACGCCCATCAAGGTCGTCTCCGGCTTCTGGAAGAAGATCTACAGCTGCAACGCCGACGGGTTCGTCTACCGCCTCCGCGAGGCCGACTGGACCTGGAAGGACTCGCTCCGCTACACCTCGTCGTGCAACACGATAGGCGGCACCTCCGGCTCCCCGGTGGTCGACGCGAACACCGGCAAGGTCGTCGCGATCAACAACACCGGCAACGAGAGCGGCGAGCAGTGCACGATGAACAACCCGTGCGAGGTCGACGAGAACGGCCAGGTGACCGTGCGGCAGGGCATCAACTACGCCCAGGAGACGTACGGCATAGCCAAGTGCTTCACCACCGGCAACAAGCTGGACCTGGGTCTCCCGGACTGTGAGCTGCCCAAGCCGTGAGGCTTCCCCGCCCCGCCCCGCCTCGCTGCCGGACCGGCCGGAAGGAAGGCCGGCCCGGCAGCGGGCGATGGGGTGACGGGCGCGGGGCGGCCCTGCGGCGGCCCTACGGCAGCCCGTGCACGTGCGGCCCGACCGCACCCGACCAGGAACTGCCGCTCGCGGCGTCCCAGTTCGTCGACCACGTCATCGCGCCGCGGATCCCGGGATACGTCCGCGGCGGCTTGAAGGAGCCGCAGCCGGTGCCCTTCGCCAGGCAGTCCAGCGCGCTGTTGACCACCGAGGGGGACACGTAGCCGCTGCCCGCCGCCCGCGGCGAGGCCGGCAGACCCAGGCCGACCTGCGAGGGGTCGAGCCCGCCTTCGAGCTGGATGCAGGCGAGCGCGGTGAGGAAGTCGACCGACCCCTGCGCGTACACCTTTCCGTCACAGCCGTTCATGGAACCCGAGTTGTAATACTGCATGTTGACGACCGTCAGGATGTCCTTGATGTTGAGCGCGGTCTTGAAGTAGCCCGCCGACGCCGACTGCATGTCGATCGTCTGCGGCGCCATGGTGATGACGAGCTTGCTGCCGGCCTTCGCCGACAGGGCGCGCAGCGCCTGCGTCATGTACGTCGGGTTCAGCCCGTTCTCCAGGTCGATGTCGACGCCGTCGAACCCGTACTTCTGCATCAGGGCGTAGACGCTGTCCGCGAAGTGCGCCGCGGAGGAGGCGTCGTTGACGGCGACCGTGCCGCGCTCACCGCCGATGGAGATGACGACACTCTTTCCGGCCGCCCGTTTGGCGGCTATGTCGGTTGTGAACTGCGCTTCGGTGTAGTTCAGGGCCGGGTCGAGCCGGAAGTCGACCGCGCCGGGTGTCGCGGTGGCGTCGGCGAAGGCGACGGCGATGATGTCGTACTGGCTCTGCACGTCGCTGATCTTCTGGACCGTGGCGCCGTTGTCGAAATTCTGCCAGTAGCCCGTCACCGCGTGCTTGGGCACCGACGGGCCGGGTCCCGGATCGCCGCCGGGGCCCGTCGTGGCCGTCACCGCCGCCGACTTCGGGGACTCGCCGGCGGCGTTGGTGGCCGTGACCTCGAAGCGGTACGAGGCCGAGGCCGCGAGGCCGGTCACGGTCGCCGAAGGACCCTCCGCCGAGAGTGCCTTGGCGCCGTCGCGGTAGACGTTGTAGCCCGTGGCGCCGGGCACCGCGTCCCAGGTCAGGGCCACGGACGAGGCGGTCACGGCCCCTGCCGTGAGCCCGCCCGGAGCGCCGGGCACCGGCTCCCCGGGGTCACCGCCGCCCGGCCCCGTCAGGGTGACGTCGTCGGCGAAGTAGGCGGGCTGCCCGTACCACCCATGGGTGTAGATGGTGACGGAGGTGGTGCCGGGGCCCGTGGTGAAGGTGGTGGTGAGCTGCTGCCATGCCGTCGCGGACGGCGTCCAGGTGGAGACGTCCGTCGTCCCCGTGCCGTCGGCGCCGAGGTGGACGTACGAGCCCTGCACCCACGCGCTCAGCGTGTACGAGGAGCCGGGCCGCACGGTGACGGTCTGCGCGCACCGGGCGTTGTCCGCTCCGGCGGGTGCCGCCTTGAGCGCGCCGCTCCCGGTGCGCACGGGAGAGGGGACGACGGCGCCGCTGCCGCCGGAACACGTCCAGCCGGCCAGGCCCGACTCGAAGCCGGGATTCCTGGCCAGGTTGCCGTCGGAGACCGTCCGGGCCGGAGCCCCGCCGCCGGCCGCGTGCGCGGCGGGCCCGGAACCCAGGGCGGGGAGCGCGGCCAGGGCGAGGCAGGCCGCGGCGAGGGCGGGGATGCGGCGTCTGCCGCGGTGAAGTGCGGGTTGCCGATGGGGAATCACTGCTTCCTCCGGTGGGTCGTCGGGTTTCGGGGAAACCCGGAGAGGCCTCTGGTGGGAGAGGAGTTGAAGCCGTGCCGGTGGGTAGGGATGGGGGGTACGGAAGCCACCGTGTGGCGTAAAGATGGTCTAGGCCAATACATCCGTCAAGGGTTCTCCGCGGTTCGGTTCTCAGCCGCTCCGTTCATGGATAAAGTGCGGAGGCGCCGGCACAGGGCAGCCAGTGTCGAGCTGCATCCGCCGCAGCCCCGCGGCACCGGAGGGAACGGGAAGCCGACGTGCCCCTTGCGATAGCAGTCACCAGCCCCGACCTGGTGATCTCACCGACCGACGGGCCGGTTCCCGACGCCGCCGTCCTCCGGCCGCCCGCCGAGGAGCCGCTGGAGACCGCCGTCGCCCGGGCGTCCGTCCTGCTCGACCGGTGCGGCCACGTCGTCGTCCTCTACCCCGACTCGCTCCCCGCGCCCTACGTGCGGCGGCTGCACGCCGTGCGGGCCGTGCTGGAGAGCGAGCGGATCGCACTGCTGCCCGTCGCGCTGCCGCCGCTCGCCGTGGGGGTACTGGCCCGGCAGTTACGGCAGTTGTCGGTGTCCGACCTCAGCCCCGGCGTGCTCGCCTCCGCCGCCCGGCTGCTCGCCCACTACATCCACGCGGGCGCCCTCCTCTCCAGCGTCACCCGGCTCGACCGCGTCGAGGTGGGGCTCGGCGCGCACGTCGCGTCCGCGCTGCCCGGCGCGCGGTTCGCCGTCTTCCTCAACCCCGGCCCGCGGCTCGTCCGCGTCGGCGGGGGCGAGGTCCCGGCCGGCCCCGGCTTCGCCACGTGGATGACCGTCGCCCGCGGCAAGCCCGTCCGCGGGGACGACTGGGTGCTGGGCACCCTCGCCCCCCGCTGGCAGGTCCGGGGCGCCCAGGAGACCGTGCTGCCCGAGGAGTCCCGGCGCTGGTGGGGCACCTGGCGGGCCGTCGAGTTCGCGGCGGCGATCCCGGACCCGTCCGTGCTCTACCAGCTCGTGGCGTCCGTCAGGCGGGAGGAGTGCCACTGGTGCGGTCTCGAACTCATCGGCGACCGCTGCGCGTTCTGCACCGGGCCCCTGCCGCGCGCCGACGGCGGCGGCCGGGGGCAGGCCCCGCCGCCACCGGGCCGCGCCCGCCCGGCGGCCTCCGCCGTCCCGGCCCGCCGCTGAGCACCGTCCTCGGCGCCGCCCGGTCCGCCGCGCCCGCCCGGTCACGTCCCCGAACGAGGTTCGCCGCCCCATGAATTCACGTCAGCGACGCGGGATCATCCTCCTGCTCCTGTCGGTGCTCTGCGCCCTCGGCGCGTTCGCCGGAGTCTTCGCGGTCGTCCACGACGCCGAGTCCAAGCTCGGCCCCGAGGCCACCGCGTACCGGCTGAAGGCCGACATCCCGGCCTACCAGCACCTGGAGGACGCCAAGGACCGCTTCGAGAAGGTCTCGATGCCCCGCCGCTGGCTGCCGTCCACGGCCGTCACCGACCTGCGCTACCTCGACGGCAAGATTTCCGTCACTCCCCTCCGCAGGGGATCGCTGCTCCAGCAGGACATGGCCGTCGCCCGGCCGGCGCTGCGGCCCGGCCAGCAGGAGATCGCCATCATGATCGACGCGGCGACGGGCGTCGCGGGCAAGATCTACGCCGGAGCGAAGGTCAACGTCTACGCCACCTTCGACGGCAAGGACCAGGGCGGCAAGCCGGTCTCCAAGGTGATCGTCACCAACGCCCAGGTCATCCAGGTCGGCAAGCTGACCCCCTTCGACCGCGACAGCGGCAGCGGCACGGCCGGTGTGCGGCGCGGCGGGGAGGCCGTGCCGATCACCTTCGCGCTGGACACCAAGGACGCCCAGCGGGTGGCGTACGCGGAGTCCTTCGCCTCCCACGTCCGGCTCGCGCTGGTCGCCCCCGGCGGCGACGACGCGGTCAGCGGCAGCGACCGCACCTACACGCTCGACGGCGACAAGTAGAGCAGGGGAGAACGGTGACCATCAGGATCCTCCCGGCCGTCGGCGACCCGGACGCCGCCCGCGCCATCGGCGGCCTGCTCGGCCAGCTGCCCGGCGTCGAACCGCTGCAGCCCGTCGGGGACTCGGCCCGCCTGCTCGACACGCTCGCCGTGCTGGCGGCGGCCTCCGTGGACGAGCTCCCCGAGGTCGTGCTCGTCCACGAGCGGCTCGGCCCCCTGCCCGCGCTGGAGGTCATCCGCGAAGTGGCCCTGCGCTTCCCGGCGACCGGCGTCGTGCTCGTGACCGCCGACCAGGGGCCCGCGCTCTACGCCGCGGCCATGGACGTGGGCGCGCGCGGCCTCGCCGGGCTGCCGCTGTCGTACGAGGAGGTCGGCGCCCGCGTCCAGGCCGCCGCCCACTGGGCGACCGGCGTCCGCCGCCACCTGGGCAGCGGCGGCGAGGGGTCCGGCGGCGGGCCGGGCGGGACGCTCCTCGCGGTGGTCGGCGCCAAGGGCGGCGTCGGGACGACCGTCACCGCCGTCCAGCTCGCCCTCGCCGCGTGCGCCGCCGGGCGGAGCGTGGCACTGGTCGACCTGGACCTGCAGTCGGGCGACATCGCCTCGTACCTGGACGTGCAGTTCCGCCGGTCGATCGCCGACCTGGCGGGCATCAGCGACATCTCGCCGCGGGTCCTGCAGGACGCCGTCTTCCCGCACCCCACGGGCCTCGGGCTGCTGCTGGCGCCCGCCGAGGGGGAGCGCGGCGAGGAGGTCGGCGACCTCGCCGCCCGGCAGATCGCGGCCGCGCTGCGCAGCCGCTACGAGCTGGTCATCGCCGACTGCGGCACGCAGATGACGGCCGCGGGCGCCGCCGTCGTGGAGACGGCCGACGTGGCGCTGCTGGTGACGACGCCGGACGTGGTGTCCGTACGGGCCGCGAAGCGGATGGTGCGGCTGTGGGACCGGCTGCAGGTCCGCAAGGCCGCCGACACCGTGACCGTCCTCAACCGGCACACCCGGCACAGCGAGATCCAGCCCGCCCTGGTGGAGCGGACGACGGGCACGCGGGCCGCCCGGACGACGGTCCCGGCGGGCTACAAGGAGCTGCAGCCCGCCGTCGACTCGGGGCGGATGCAGGACCTCGACGCCCGCTCGGGGGTGCGGCAGGCCCTGTGGGCCCTCGCGGGGGAGCTCGGCCTGATCACCGCCCCGGGCGCGGGTGCCGGGCCCTTACGCGGCGCCGCCGCCCATGCGAGCCGGTCGCTCACCGGTGGCGCACGGCGCAGGCGGGCCATAGGGAGCGGCGGCGGTACCGGGGCGGATCAGCTCTCCCCCGTGCCGATGGGCCGCTTCCGGCGGCGCGGGGGCGGCGACCGGGGGCAGGTCGCCGTGGAGTTCCTGGGCATCCTGCCGCTGATCCTCGTGGTGCTGGCGGTGGTGTGGCAGTGCGTGCTGGTCGGCTACACGTACGCGCTCGCGGGGAACGCGGCGGACAAGGGCGCGCGGGCGGCCGCGGCCGGGGGCGACTGCGCGGCGGCCGCGCGGGCGGACCTGCCGGGAGCGTGGCGCGGCGGCCCGGAGTGCGGCGGGCGCGGCACGGGCGTCGTCCGCGCGGAGGTCTCCCTGCAGGTGCCCGCCCTGTTCCCGGGCCTGGTGAACTGGCCGTGGACGGTGACGGGTTCGGCGGGCGCGGCGGAGGAGGAGCGGTGAGCCTGGCGCGGCGCGCGGGACGCGACGCGAGGGGCCGGATCGCGGCCGGGCGGGCTGTGGCGGGGCCTGCGGCGGCCGGGCGGCGTGCTGCAGGGCGGGCCGGGGCGGCGCGTCCTTCCGGTGTCGTCCGCCGCCGTGACCGCGGGTCGATGTCCATCGAGCTCATCGGGTTCCTGCCGGTGCTCCTGCTCGTCGGGCTCGCCGCGATCCAGCTGGGGCTCGCCGCGTACGCCGCGCAGCAGGCCGGCAGCGCGGCCCGGGCGGCGGCGCGGACCGCGTCGCTGGACGACCCGCGCGTGTCGCCGGCCGCGGCCGGGCGGGCCGCCATGAGCGGGTGGCTGCGGACGTCCGGGGCGCCGGCCGCGGCGCCGTGCGGGGGCGGCGCCCCGCAGACCACGGCCGAGGTCACGGTCGTGATCCCGGCCGTACTGCCGCTGCTCGGCGAGCGGTCCGTGACGCGCCGGGCCACGATGCCCTGCCCGGCGGCCCCCGGCGCCGGCACCTACCCGCCCCCGAGGAGCGCGCCATGAGCCTGCGGGCCCGCATCACCGCCCCCGAACCGGCCGCCGAAGGCCGGGAGCCGGGCCATCTCGTCCCCGTCTACCGGGCCAAGCTGCTCGAAGAGATCGACCTGGCCGAGATGTCGGCGCTCGCCGCCTCCGAGCGCCGCACGCGGCTGGAGCGCGTCCTGGGCCACATCATCAGCCGCGAGGGCCCGGTCCTGTCCACCGCGGAGCGGGACCGGCTCATCCGCCGCGTCGTCGACGAGGCGCTCGGCCTAGGCGTCCTCGAACCGCTCCTGGAGGACCCCTCCATCACCGAGATCATGGTCAACGGGCCCGACCAGATCTTCATCGAGCGCGCGGGCCGCGTCGAGCCCGTACCCGTGCGCTTCGCGTCGAACGAACAGCTGATGCAGACCATCGAGCGCATCGTCTCCACCGTCAACCGCCGCGTGGACGAGTCGAACCCGATGGTCGACGCCCGGCTGCCCAGCGGCGAGCGCGTCAACGTCATCATCCCGCCGCTGGCCCTCAACGGCGCGACGCTGACCATCCGCCGCTTCCCGCGCGCGTACACCCTGACCGAGCTCATCGGCATGGGCACGCTGGACGAGCGGATGCTGATGCTGCTCTCCGCGCTCGTCCGGGCGAAGTTCAACGTGGTGGTGTCGGGCCCGACCGGCTCCGGCAAGACGACGCTGCTCAACGCCCTCTCGGGGCTGATCCCGGAGGGGGAGCGCATCATCACCGTCGAGGACGCCGCCGAACTGCAGCTGCAGCAGGCGCACGTCATCCGCCTCGAATCGCGGCCGCCCAACGTGGAGGGCAAGGGCCGGATCACCATCCGCGACCTCGTGCGCAACTCGCTGCGCATGCGCCCCGACCGCATCATCGTCGGCGAGGTGCGCGGCGGCGAGACCCTCGACATGCTCCAGGCGATGTCCACCGGCCACGACGGCTCCCTCGCCACCGTGCACGCCAACAGCGCGGAGGACGCGCTGATGCGGCTCCAGACGCTCGCCTCGATGTCGGAGGTCAAGGTCCCCTACGAGGCGCTGCGCGACCAGATCAACAGCGCCGTGGACTGCGTCATCCAGCTCACCCGGCAGGCCGACGGCTCCCGCCGCGTCGCGGAGGTCGCCCTGCTCGACTCCCGCGGCCACGAGGACTACCGCCTGGCCACCGTCAGCCGCTTCGAGGCCCTGCCGGTGGACGCGGACAGGGTCGTGCGCGGCGCCTTCCGCTGCTTCCCGGTGCCGGAGCGGGTCGCGGACCGGCTGCGGCTCGCCGGGGAGTCCGTGCCGCCGGCCTTCGGCGTCGCCGCGTTCCCCGCCGAGCTGACGGTCCGCGAAGCGGGACAGAGGTAGGGGGAGGGGGACCATGGACGATCTCGGGCAGCTCGTCGCGCTGACCGTCGGGGCCACCCTGCTGGCCGGGGTCCTGGGCATCGCGGGCCTGCAGCTGTACGCGTCGGGGAAGGCGCAGCGCCGCGCCCTGGCCGAGCGGCTCGCCGACGCGCCCGCCCTGCCGCCGGCCGGGCGCCCCCGGCGCTTCGCGCGCCTGGACCGGCGGCTGCGCGCCACGCGGGCGGGGCGCCGGCTGGAGCGCCGGCTCGCCGCGACCGGCCTGGACGTCACCCCCGCCGAGTTCGCCGCCGGCACGCTGGGCGCGGCGGCCGGGCTGTGGCTGGTCGCGGCCGGCGCCCTCGCGCCGTTCTTCGGGCCCCTGGCCGCCGCGGTCACCGTCTGGAGCGCGTCCGGCTTCCTCGCCCGCCAGCGCCGCAAACGCATCGAGAAGTTCATCAACCAGCTCCCCGAGCTCTCGCGCATCCTCGCCAACGCCACCCAGGCCGGGCTCGCGCTGCGCACCGCCCTCGGCATGGCCGCCGAGGAGATGGACGCCCCGGCCGGCGAGGAGCTCGGCAAGGTCGCCGACCGGCTCGCCGTCGGGCACTCGGTCGACGACGCCCTCGGCGAGCTGGCCGACCGGCTGCCCTCCCGCGAGCTGGTCGTGCTCGTGACCACCCTCGTGCTGTCCAACCGGGCCGGCGGCACGGTCGTCAGCTCGCTGCGCAACCTCACGCGGACGCTGGAGGAGCGCAAGGAGACCCGGCGCGAGGTCCGCACCCAGCTGTCCCAGGTGACCGTCACGGCGTACGTCGTCCCGCTGATGGGCCTCGGCACGCTGCTGCTCACGGACCGCATCGCGCCCGGCTCGATCGACCGGATGACCTCGTCGTTCCTGGGCCAGGCGGCCGTGGTCACCGCCTTCGTGCTCTACGGGCTCGGGTTCTTCGTCATCCGCCGCCTGTCCAGGATCGACGTCTGAGGAGCGGGGCGCAACGGACATGGGACTGCTGGGAATCCTGCTGGGCCTGCTGGCCGCGCTGTCCGTGGCGGGCGTCGTTGCGGGCGTCGTCCTCTGCCGCAGCGAGGCCAGGCTGCCGGACGACCTGGCGCTGGCCCTGGAGGTCGGCTCGACCCGTACGACGGTCGTCGGCTCGGCCGTGGACCGGCTCGGGATGCGCTACGCGCCGCTGGTGCTGCGGATGATGGGCGGCAAGCGGGTGGCGAGGGTCCGCAGCCGGATCGACCGGGCGGGCAACCCCGGCGGCCTCACCGTCGACCGGTACGCGGCCCGCCGGGCCGTCTACGGCGCCCTCGGCTTCGGCGGCGCGCTGGTGATGGCCGCGGACGGGCAGCTCCTCCTCGCCCTCCTGCTCGTGGCCTTCGGGCTCTTCTGGAACGAGGTCGGCATCTGGGCGGCCGTCCGCGAGCGCAAGGCCGCGATCGACCGCACGCTGCCGGACTTCCTCGACGTCCTCGCGGTGGTGGTCAGCGCCGGCCTCGGGTTCCGGCAGGCCCTGGAACGCGTCGCCGAGCGCTACGAGGGGCCCTGGGCGGACGAACTGCGCATCACGCTGCGCCAGATGGACATGGGTGTGAGCCGCCGGCAGGCGTTCGAGGAGCTGCGCCGGCGCAACGACTCGGAGCAGGTGGCCCAGTTCGTCACGGCGCTGCAGCAGGGCGAGGAGCTGGGCGCCCCCATCGTCGACACCCTGATCGCCATCGCCGGCGACATGCGCCGCGTCGACGCCCAGCTGGCCCGCCGCCGCGCGGCGCGCGCGGTGCCGAAGGCGACCGTGGTGATCACGACGTTCATGGTCCCGGCCACGATGATCCTCCTGGTGGCGGGGTTCTTCCTGGGGTCGGGCACGGACCTCGGGGACCTGGTGGGGAGGTGACCTCGGTGCGGGTGGGGCTGCAGGGGCTGCGGCGGGGGGTGCTGCGGAGGTTGCGGCAGGGGTTGCCGCAGGGGTCTCAACTCCCTTTAACAGAGGGTGAATGGTGGCGGATGGTCTGTTCCGCTACGGCTGTTCCGGCGTACTTTTCTTGTGCTCGCCCGCCTGCCCGTACGGGGCCGGCCGCCGACGGAGGGAAACGTGATGGGAAAGCGCTTCTTGGGAAACGACCGGGGGCAGACCGCGATCGAGTACCTCGGCATCATCGCCGTGGTGGTGGCGATCGTCCTGGTGCTGACCCGGACGGACTTCGGGAGCGCGATCGCGAGCGCCATCTCCGACAAGATCACCGAGGTGACGGGCGGCTGACCGGGGAGCCGGTCCGGGGGCTGACGAGGCGGCGGTCCGGGGTGCGGGCGGGGCGGTGGCCCCGGGTGTCCGCGGGCCGGTCGGCCCGGGTGCCGGCCGGGCGGTGGAGCGGCTGCGGGCGCGACCGGGGGCAGGCGTTCCCTATCTACCTCACCGCCGTGGCCGCGCTCCTCTTCCTCGCCCTGGCGTTCTTCGCCGTCGGCCGGGCGGGTGCCACGAAGAACGGCGCCCAGACCGCCGCCGACGCCGCGGCCCTGGCCGCCGCGCAGACGTACCGGGACCAGCTCCGTACGGGCCTGCTGACGGCCGTCGGCACGGGCGGCCCGTGGGCCGACTGGCTGGCCGGCCGCCTGGGCGATCCGGAGGCGGCCTGCGGCCGGGCCGAGCCCTACGCCCAGGCCAACGGAGCGCACGTCCAAGGGCGTTGCACGGCCTCCGGGGGCCCGCTTCCGGCCTCGTTCACGGTCACGGTCGAGTCCGCCGCCGCGGTCGGGAAGTCCGTCGTCCCGGGGACGGAGGACCGGCACGCGACCGCGACGGCGCGGGCCGTCGTCGAGCCGCGCTGCTGGGGGCCGCCGCCCGCCCCGCAGACCCCGCCCGCCCCGTCGCCCTCCGGCGGCCCGCAGCCGTCCGCGAGCCCGGGCACCGGAGCGCCGGCGCAGGGGAAGCCCGCCGTCGAGATCGTCTGCGACGGCGAGACCGTACGCATCGAGCCCGACCGGCCCGGAGCCCTGGTGAGGGCGGCGACGCTCTTCACCGTACGGCTGGCGGACGGCGCGTGAACCCGGCGACCGGAGCCGGCCCGGTCCGGGCCCGCCCGACGAACGGGAGCCGGGCCGACCGGAGCCCGCCCGACGAACGAAGGATCACGACCATGAGGATGCGGCACACGACGAAGGCCCGCAGGGGCGCCGCGGCGGCCGTGCTCGCGGCCGTCATGGCCCTGACCGCGGCGGGCTGCGGGGACGACGGCGGAGGGGGCGGGAAGGCGGACGGCGACGGGGCCGGTGCCCGCGCCTCCGGGAAGGCGTCCGCGCAGCGCGGCGAGGCCAAGAACCGCCCCCGGGACCAGGCGCCGTCCGACGCCGTCGGGGAGATGAAGGGACCGGACGGGATAGCCCTGGCCATCACCTCCGTCGTCCGGGACGAGGGCGGCTTCGTGACGGTCAACGGCACGCTCACCAACCGCGGTTCCCGGTCGTTCAACGCGATCCACTGGCTGTCGAAGGAGACGGAGATGAAGTCCCGCTCCTCCATTTCGGGCGCCTCGCTCGTCGACGCCTCGGGCAAGAAGCGCTACCTGGTGCTCCGCGACACCGACGGCGAGTGCCTGTGCAGCACGGGCCTGACCAACATCAAGCCCAGCGAGAGCCGCCCGGTCTTCGCGCAGTTCCCCGCGCCCCCGGCCGAGGTCACCGAGGTGGACTTCCAGCTGCCCACGATGCCGTCCGTCCACGTGAAGATCTCGGGGTGAGCGCGCCGTGCCGACGCTCCGGGCCCGCTGCGCCACCGTTCTGGCCGCCGCGCTGACCGTGCTCCTCGCGGTGGCCTCGCCGCCCGCCGCCCCGCCCGCGGCCGCCCAGGGGCGCTCCGGTCCCGGCGGCCCGGCGAACACCACCCCGCCCGTGAAGATCAACGGCGCCGACCCGGACCTGAAGCTGCGCTCCGGCGCGAAGCTCGCCGCCGGGCGGGTCCTCGACATCAAGTCCGTGGTCGAGACGGAGGGCGGCGACGAGCGGCGCGAGGACACCAACGTGGACGTCACCTTCGCCCTCCAGGCCGAGGTCCTCTTCGACAAGGACAGCGCGCGGCTCAGCCGCGAGGCCGGCAAGCGCATCAGCGCGATCGCGGCGGAGGCGAAGAAGCAGAAGGCGGGCACCCTGCGCGTCTTCGGCTTCACCGACAACCTCGGCTCCGCCGAGCACGGCCTCGCTCTGTCGAAGGAGCGGGCCGACGCGGTGCAGCGTCAGCTCGCCGAGGAGATCGGCTCGTCCTCGGTCGCGTACCAGATCCGGGGGTACGGCGAGCAGTTCCCGATCGCGGACAACTCCACGGAGGAAGGGCGCACGAAGAACCGGAGGGTGGAGGTCAGCTTCCCGCGGCGGGGGTAGCGGCGGGAGCAGTGGCGGGAGTGGCGGCGGGGGTGGGGGATACGGGACCCACCGGTCTTCCGGCCTCGCCGCCGGGTTATCCACAGGGGTCGCCGTACGGGCGGTGATCGGCTGTCCTTGATGCATGAAGGCCGATGACCGATGCGTGAAGTCCGACCATCCGCGCATGAAGGGCGATCACCGATGCGTGAAGGCTGACCACCCGCGCGCTTGCGGGGCCCAACCGCGCCCGCACGGTCCTCACGCGCGCCTGCGTGAACTGGCCGCCGTGCAGGGCGGAGTCGTGCTGACGTCGCAGGCCGTGGCCGTCGGCCTCTCCCGCGGTGCGGCCGCCCGCTCGCTGCGCCGGGCGGGCTGGTCCCGGCTGCACGCGGGCGCGTGGGCGGAGCCGGGCCGGGAGGCCGGTCTGCGGCTGCGCCTGCGGGCCGCGCAGCTGCACCACCCCGAGCTGGTCGCCAGCCACAGCGCTGCCGCCGCCGCGCACGGGATCGTGCTGATACGGCCGTGCAGGCCCGAGTTCACGTCCGTCCGGGGGCGCAAGCGCGGGGCCGGGGCCGTCGTCCACCGGATCCCGCTCGCGGACAGCGAGGTCACCATCGTCTCGGGCGTCCGCGTCACCACGGCCGTGCGGACGCTGTGCGACCTGCTGCGGGCCCTGCCCGAGGACGAGGCCGTCATCGCCGCCGACTCCGCGCTCTCCCGCGGCCTGGTGCACCGCGAGGAGGTCGCGCGGGCACTGGAGGAGGCGCCGCGCCGGCCGGGCACCCGGGCGGCACGGCGGGCGCTCGCCCTCGCCGACCCGGCCAGCGGCTCCCCGGCGGAGACCAAGGCCCGCCTGGAGATGGCCGCGGCGGGCCTGCGCCCGGAGTCCCAGGCGGAAGTGACGACGGACCGCGGGCGTACGGCGCGGCTGGACTTCCTCTTCCGGGCGGAGGGCCTCGGCATCGAGATCGAGGGCTTCACCTGGCACGGCACGAGGGCCGCCCACCAGAACGACACGATGCGCTTCAACGACCTCGCGGGCTGCGCCGGGATCCGCCGCATCCTCCGCTTCACCAGGGACGACGTCTTCCACCGCCCCCGGCTCATGGTCCGCACCGTCCGGCGGGCGCTCGACGACCTGCGCGGGTGGGACCGGACGGTCGCGAACTCCCGGGCGGGCACGGCAGGATGGGGCGGCGCGGATGCCGGGGGAGTGGTGAGGGAGGCGTGGGATGAGGGGCCGCGGGAAGGCGAGGGGCGGGGTCGTCGGGGTGACGGTGCTGGGGCTGCTGATGGCGGTGACCGGAAGGGCGGGGGCGGCCGGCGAGGCCGGGGCCCTCACCGGGTACGCGATGGCCCCGGGCGCCCAGGTGATCGAAGGAGCGCTCGCCAGGGACGGCGGGCCGTTGCTGAGACCGGGCCCGCACACCTACAAGGACTCCGTCCGGCCCGGTGAGCGCAAGCACTACACGGTCGAGCTGGACGGCACGTCGAACGCGTACGTCTCCGCCGTGGCCGCCCCGAAGCCCGGCAGTGCCATGGGGCCCAGGGACGGCATCGACGTGACCCTGGAGACGCCGGACGGGACGCCGTGCGGCGCGGGCCGGCACCGCACGTTCCTGTCGGCCGGGGGCGCCTACCCCGTCGCCGACTACGCGGAGCGCGTGCCCCGGGCGGGCAGCGCCTGCGCGGCCGCGGGCACGTACCGGTTCGTGCTGGAGCGGGGTGACGCGGCGGGCGGTGACGGCGCGGCGGTGCCGGTGGAGCTGCAGTACGTCACGGCTCCGCCGGGGGAGGAGGACCCGGGCGGTCAGGGCGGCCCGTCGTCCCAGGGCGGCACCTGGGCCTCGCAGGCGCCGCGGATGCCGGACGGGCCGGGCAAGGCCGTCACCGGCGGGTCCGGCTTCAACGACGCGGCGGAGGTGGGCGCAGGCTCCTGGAAGGACGAGCTCCGCCCCGGCGAGACCCGCTTCTACCGCGTCGCCGTCACGGCGGGCCGCCAGCTCTTCGCCCGCGCCCGGTTCGGCGCGGCCCCGAGCGGCGGCGCATCCCCGTACGTGTCCGGCGGGGTCCGCCTCGGGCTGAACAACACCGCGCGGGGCTACGTGATGAACCGGACCACCGGGTACCAGGGCAAGGCCGCGGTGGTCTCCCTGGCCACGCCCCCGGCCGCGTACGGCGGCGGCGTGGCGGTGGGGGACGCCGTGCGCGGCATGCGGTTCGCCGGGTGGTACTACCTCCAGGCCAGCCTGAGCCCCAGGGCGGGCTCGGGAACGGGGGCGTCCGCGGCGGCGGCCGTGCCCGTGACGCTCGACGTCGACGTGGCCGCGGCCCGGCCGGCCGCCCTCGCCCCGAAGCCGGTCTCCGGCGGCGTCCCGGCCGGGGAAAAGGGGCGGGACGTGCGGCTGCGCGTCATCGGCTACACGGGCGTGGGCACGGGCTCGGCCCTCCTGGCCGGCCTGGCGGGCTGGACGCTGGTGGCCCGGCGGCGGTCGCGTCGGCAGGGGGAGTGACGTACGGCTCGTCCCCTCCTCTTCTTTCCGCCGCAGCGGTGATCCGCCACGGCGGCGCAGCCCCGGCGGTGCCGGACCCGCATCAGGCCGTCGCGTCCTCGAAGCGCCCCCGCCTCAGGCCGAGGCGTCCTCGAAGCGCGCGCCCCCCTGCCTCAGGCTGACGCGTCCTCGAAAAGAACCCTCGCGCCGGGGCGCAGGCCCCAGCCCTCCATGGAGCCCGCCGCGGACTCCAGCACGTGCCGCGCGCGGAGCCGCGGCAGGCCGAGCCGGCCCGGCCGCATGGTGCGGACCGCGAGGACCGTCAAGTGGCGGTCCAGATAGGCCACGTCGATGGCGAAGCGCATCCGGAACGTGTGCACGCTCGCGGCCGGTGTGAGGAGCAGGGCGCCGTCGACGGCGTCGCGGCCCAGGAGCCCCCGGGTGCGGGCGCGGTAGGACGCGGCGATCTCCAGGGGGACCGGCGGGCCTTCCGGGACGCGCAGCCGGGCCGTGCCGTCCTGTCTGCGGGGCATGCCCGGACTTTATCCACAGGCCCGGGCGGGGACGTGCGGATGTCCGTAATCTCGGGGCATGGATCTCGGGGGCGGGGAAGGGCTGTTGACCGGGGCCGCGGTCGTCTACGGGGCCGTGGCCGGGCAGTTGGTGCCCCGCGCCGGGTACAGGCTGAGCGTGGAGCCCGAGGAGCCCTGGCGGTCGGCGGGCCCGTGCGGGCACGCGGTCGCGGGGTGGCTGGGCCGGGCGCGGTGCGGGGTGTGCGAGGAGGGGTACGGCCCGGGGGCGCTGCTGCCCGTGGTGGTGACGGCCCTGGTGTGCGGGGCGCTCGCGGCGGCGGTCGGGGCCCGGCCCGAGCTCGCGGTGTGGCTGCTGGCCGCGCCGGTGGCCGTACTGCTGGCCGTGGTCGACCGCTCGGTGCGGCGGCTGCCGGACGTCCTGACGCTGCCGCTGGCCGCGGGGACGGCGGTCCTGCTCGGCGCGGCCGCCCTCATACCCGGCGCGGCCGGGTCGTGGCCGGGGGCGCTGCTCGGCGGGGCGGCCCTGGGCGGCGGGTACTTCACGCTGTTCCTGATCCACCCGGCCGGGATGGGGTTCGGTGACGTGAAGCTGGCGGTGGGGCTCGGCTGCGCGCTGGGCTGGTACGGCTGGCAGGTGCTGTTCCTGGGGGCCTTCGCGGGACTGCTGCTGGGGTCCTTGTACGGGGTGGCGCTGCTGGCGGCCCGGCGGGCGGGGAGCGGGACGGCGCTGGCCTTCGGGCCGTTCATGATCGCGGGTGCGTGGCTGGGGGTGCTGACCGGAGGGGCGGCGGCCGGCTGAGGGGGCGAGATGCGGCGGATACGGACGCAGCAGATGCAGACGCAGCGGATACGGACGCAGCAGATACATCAAGTACGACCCCGCCCGAACTATTGGATCGATCAATCCAAAACTGCTACGGTCGGATCATGGCCCGACCGAGGAAGTTCGACGAGGAGCGGGCGGTCGACGCCGCGCTTGAGGCGTTCTGGACCGCCGGGTACGAGGCGACCTCGACCCAGGACCTGTGCGAGGCCACGGGCCTGGGCCGGAGCAGCATCTACAACACCTTCAAGAGCAAGCACGACCTCTTCCGGCGCGCCCTGCTCCGCTATATGGAGCGCAAGAACGCGAACATCGACGCCGTCCTGGAGAGCGGGCTGCCCGCCCGGGAGAAGCTCCGGGCGCTCCTCGACGTCATCGTCGAGGAGGAGGGGCTCTACGCGGAGGACGGCCGAGGCTGTCTGGTCGTCAACTCCTGCGTCGAGCTCGCGGCCAGGGACGCCGAGGTGGCCCGGGTGCTGGAGCGCGACTACCGGCGGCGGTTCGAGGCGCTGAAGGCCGCGATCGAGTCCGGGCAGCGGGACGGCGACATCGACCGGGCCAAGGACGCCGGCGCGCTCGCGCACTTCGTCATCGCGGCCATCGGCGGCATGCGCGTCTCGGCGCGGGCCGGTGTCGGGCGCGAGGCGCTGGAGGGCATCGTGCGCACGACGCTCGACGCCGTCTGACGGCTTCCCCGCTCCGGGTGACACCCGTTCGGCACTCGGGTGCGCCTTTGCGTGCCCCAATTTTGTACCGATCAATCCAAAACCAGCTGATCCAAACCAGCTGATCCAAACCAGCCGACCCAAAACCGGCCGAGCCAAACCGGCCGGTCCATCCCCCTGCAAGGAGCACCCCACCATGCCCCGCGCCGTCCACCTCCTGGCCCTCGGCATCTTCGCCATGGTGACCAGCGAATTCGTCGTAGCCGGACTGATGCCGCAGATGGCCGAAGGGCTCGGCGCCACCATCCCGGAGATCGGCTACCTCATCACCGCCTTCGCGCTCGCCATGGCCTTCGGCGGCCCCGTCCTGACCGTGGCCGTGATGCGGCTGCGGCCGAAGACCGCGCTGCTGGTGCTGTTCGCCGTCTTCCTCGCCGGCAACGTGCTGGCCGCGACCGCGACCACGTACGGAGCCATGCTGGCGGCGCGGATCGTCACGGGGGTCGCCTCGCAGGCCTTCTTCGGCGTCGCCCTGTCCCTGTGCGCCCAGCTCACCCGCCCCGAGCTGCGCGGCCGGGCCGCCGCCGTCGCCCTGAACGGCCTGATGCTCGGCACGCTGCTGGGCCTCCCGCTGTCCACGCTGGTCGGCGAGCGCTTCGGCTGGCGCGCCGCCTTCTGGGCCATCTCCGCGCTCGCCGCCCTCGCCGCGCTGTGCACCGCCGCCGGCATTCCTGCCGTGGAGCGCGCCGCCGAGGGCGGGAGCCTCCGCAAGGAACTGGCCGTCTTCAAGCGCCGCAAGCTCTGGCTCGCGCTCTCGACCAGCACGTTCGTGATCGGGGCGACGTTCTCCGCGTTCAGCTACCTCAACCCGGTCCTCACCGGGCTCACCGGCTTCTCCACGGGCGCCGTCCCCCTGCTGCTCATCGCCTACGGGGCCGCCACCGTCGCCGGCAACTGGGTCGTGGGCCGCCTCGCCGACCGCCACGCCGTCCCCGTCCTGCTGTGCGGACTGGCGCTCAACGCCCTCTTCCTCGCGGGCTTCGCCCTGACCGCGCACCTGCCCGTCCCGGCGGTGGCGTTCACGGTGGGCATGGGGCTGGTCGGCGTCACCATGAACCCGGCGATGGTCACCCGCGTCCAGCGCGCCGGCAACGCCCGCCCGCTGGTCAACACCATCCACTCCTCCTGCATCACCCTCGGGATCGTCATCGGCTCGTCGGCCGGCGGCCTGGCCGTCGACGCCTCCGGCCTGCGCGCCCCGCTGTGGCTCGGCGCCGCCCTGGCCGTCGTGGGGCTCCTCACCCTCGTCCCCGAGCTCACCCGCGCCCGCCGGAAGCCGGCCGCGGCCGGCCCGGCTCCCGCGGCCGCCCCCGTCGCTGCCGCCGCCCCGGAGTCCCCGGCCGCGTCCCCCGAACGGCTCTCCGACGCGCCCGGGACCGTCGCCGCGTCAAGTCGGCCGTGATTTTTCCGGACGTTATCGAAGTGTGCCCAAGAGGCTGCCGGGGTTGTCCGCGGAATGGCTGGTTCTACGCCGTAGGCCCAGTACTGGCGGGCCCCCGGGGCCTCCGGCCGCACCGGGCCGGACCCGCCCATCCATGATCAAAAAGTCACCGAGTGTCAGCATCCCGAGGGTCGTCACCCTTGTCGGTGCAACGAGCACGGCCTCAGACCGGTTAAGGTGGAAACCCCCCCTCGGGCCGGTCCGTATCCCCCCCACGGACCGGCCCGTTTTCTTTCCCCGTCATCACCCTGGGTGACGATCCGTGCGACCCGGGCCCTCCGGACCCGGGGTCAGCCGCGGCGGGCCCAGATGTTGACGCCCTCGGTGCTCACCGCGAGGGCATCGATCTCGGCCAGCTCTCTTTCGGTCAGCTTCGGCGCCCCCAGCGCGGCCACGTTCGCCTCCAGCTGGGCCACGCTCGACGCGCCGATCAGCGCCGAGGTCATCCGCGGGTCGCGCAGCACCCAGCTCAGGGCGAGCTGCGCGAGCGACTGCCCGCGCCGCCCGGCGATCTCGTTCAGGCCCCGCAGCCGGCCCACCACGTCCTCGGTCAGCAGCGCCGGGTCCAGGGACTTGCCCTGCGAGGCGCGCGAGCCCTCCGGGACGCCGTGCAGGTACTTGTCGGTCAGCAGGCCCTGCGCCAGCGGCGCGAAGGCGATGCAGCCCATGCCCTCCGCCTCCAGCGCGTCCAGGAGGGCGTCGTCCTCGGTCCAGCGGTTGATCATCGAGTACGACGGCTGGTGGATGAGGGCCGGCACGCCCATCTCGCGCAGCAGCCGGGCCGCCTCGGCGGTCTGCTCGGCGCTGTAGGAGGACACGCCCGCGTAGAGCGCCTTGCCCTGCCGGACGGCGGACGCGAGCGCGCCCATCGTCTCCTCCAGCGGGGTCTCCGGGTCGAACCGGTGCGAATAGAAGATGTCGACATAGTCGACACCCATCCGGCGCAGCGACGCGTCCAGCGAGGACAGCAGGTATTTCCGCGAGCCCCACTCGCCGTACGGCCCGGGGTGCATCAGATAGCCCGCCTTCGTCGAGACGAGGATCTCGTCGCGGTACGGCCGGAAGTCCTGTGCGAAGATCTTGCCGAAGTTCAGCTCGGCGGAGCCGGGCGGCGGGCCGTAGTTGTTGGCCAGGTCGAAGTGCGTGATCCCGAGGTCGAAGGCGCGGCGCAGAATGGCGCGCTGCGACTCCAGGCTGCGGTCGTCACCGAAGTTGTGCCACAGTCCCAGGGAGATGGCCGGCAGCTTCAGGCCGCTGCGGCCCGTGCGCCGGTACTCCATCGTGTCGTAGCGGTTATCGGCCGCTCGATAGTGAGCGGAATGTGTGGAATCGGTCATGTGCATCTGACTATCACGGTCTTGTGACAGACCGAGTTGGGTTCCCGTGACACGCGGGCAGTAATGTGGCGCCCTCGGGGCGACCGCCGTGGCTTGGAGGGGCTGGAAACGTGAAGTTGCGCGACCTGGTGTACAGGCTCTACGCACGCCGGGTGGAAGGCCGCCTCGACCATGCGCAGGTGCCCAAGCACATCGGTGTCATCCTCGACGGCAACCGCCGCTGGGCGCGGGCCGACGGCCGCACGACCGAGCAGGGCCATCAGGCGGGCGCCGACAAGATCTCGGAGCTGCTCGGCTGGTGCGCCGAGACCGACGTCGAGGTCGTCACCCTCTGGATGCTCTCCACCGACAACCTCGACCGCCCGGCCGTGGAGCTCAACCCGCTGCTCGGCATCATCGAGAACACGGTGCGCGGCCTGGCCGCGGACGGCCGCTGGCGCGTCCACCACGTGGGCACGATGGACCTGCTGCCGGCCCGTACGCAGCAGGTGCTCAAGGAGGCCGAGCAGGACACGATCGGCACCCGCGGAATACTGGTCAACGTGGCCGTCGGCTACGGCGGCCGGCAGGAGATCGCGGACGCGGTGCGGTCGCTGGTGCTCGAAGCGGCCGAAAACGGCACGTCCTACGAGGAACTGGCCGAGCAGGTCGACGTCGACCACATCACCAAGCACCTCTACACGCGCGGCCAGCCCGACCCGGACCTCATCATCCGCACCAGCGGTGAACAGCGCCTGTCCGGGTTCATGCTCTGGCAGAGCGCGCACTCGGAGTATTACTTCTGCGAAGTCTTCTGGCCGGCTTTCCGGAAGGTCGACTTCCTGCGCGCATTGCGGGATTACGCGGCGCGGCACCGGCGGTACGGTTCCTGAGGCGTTTGCTGCGCGAACGGATCCGGCTGGGGGCGCGGGGGTTATCCCCCGCATGGCGCTGTGCGGCGCGGCACCGGCGGTACGGTTCCCGACCTTTGCGGCCGTAGGGCTCCCGGAGCCGTACCACAGTAGGTTCCGGCACCACGGGTACGGCTCCTGACGGACCGGCGGCTCACCACGCCGCCGCATATGCCGTTGCATGGTCAAGCGGTCCAGCGGGAATATCCCCTCCAGGCCGACGGTCTGTCCTAAGACCGTCGCTCTGCCAGCGGGCGGCATGGGGCCGCCCGCCCGGGAGGCCCTTTGCACACGGACGACGACCGTGCGGACCGAGCGGCCCTGTCAGGCCGCGCGGCCGCCCGCGGAGGGCCGCAGCCGGGCCCTCGAAGGGCTCCGATCCCGGCCCATTCCCCGGCGACGCCGTCGCGCCCCGACCTCCCTGAGGGGGTTCGTCCACCCGTGGTGACCAGCAAGAAGCGCCGTGAGAACGACCGGCGCACCTATGTCCTCGACACCAGCGTCCTGCTGGCCGATCCAGGCGCCATGTCCCGCTTCGAGGAGCACGAGGTCGTGCTGCCCGTGGTGGTGGTCACGGAGTTGGAGGCCAAGAGGCACCATCCGGAGCTCGGTTACTTCGCGCGGCAGGCGCTGCGTCTGCTGGACGCGTACCGGGTGCAATTCGGCCGACTGGATTCCCCGATTCCGATCGGTGATCTGGGCGGGACGCTCAGGGTCGAGCTCAACCACTCGGATACGGGCATACTGCCCGCCGGCTTCCGCCTCGGCGACAACGACTCGCGCATCCTCGCGGTCGCCCGCAACCTCCAGGCCGAGGGGTACGACGTCACGGTCGTCTCCAAGGACCTGCCGCTGCGGATCAAGGCGTCGGCGGTCGGCCTGCTCGCGGAGGAGTACCGCGCGGAGCTCGCCATCACCGACTCCGGGTGGACCGGCATGGCGGAGCTCACCATCACCGCCGAGCAGGTCGACGAGCTCTACGCCGCCGAGCTCATCCACGTCGCGGAGGCGGCGGAACTGCCCGTGCACACCGGCCTGGTGCTGCAGTCCGAGCGCGGCAAGGCCCTCGGGCGGGTGGGCGCCGACGGCTCGGTGCGCCTGGTGCGCGGCGACCGCGAGGCGTTCGGCATCCACGGCCGCAGCGCCGAGCAGCGCGTGGCGCTCGACCTGCTGCTCGACCCCGAGATCGGGATCGTGTCGATGGGCGGCCGGGCCGGCACGGGCAAGTCCGCGCTGGCGCTGTGCGCCGGCCTGGAGGCCGTCCTGGAGCGCCGGCAGCACCGCAAGGTGATGGTCTTCCGGCCGCTGTACGCGGTCGGCGGGCAGGAGTTGGGCTATCTGCCGGGCAGCGAGGCGGAGAAGATGAGCCCGTGGGCCCAGGCCGTCTTCGACACCCTCTCGGCGGTGACGAGCTCCGAGGTCATCGACGAGGTCGTCGAGCGCGGCATGCTGGAGGTGCTGCCGCTCACCCACATCCGCGGCCGCTCCCTCCACGACGCCTTCGTGATCGTGGACGAGGCGCAGTCGCTCGAACGGAACGTGCTGCTGACCGTTCTGTCCCGGATCGGCGCCAACTCCCGGGTGGTGCTCACCCATGACGTGGCCCAGCGCGACAACCTGCGCGTGGGGCGGTACGACGGCGTGGTCGCCGTCGTCGAGAAGCTGAAGGGGCACCCGCTCTTCTCGCACGTCACGCTCACGCGTTCGGAGCGTTCGCCCATTGCGGCGCTGGTGACCGAAATGCTGGAGGACGGAAGGATCTGACGCCTTCCGTTCCCTCGCGGCGGCGCGCGGCAAAGCCAAGGAGCCTAGCCCCGCGCCGCTGTTGTGCGCCGGGCTTTCCGTAAATGCCCGGCCATAAACGAGGTGTGACCTTTCCCACGTAACCCGGAATTGCCTCGGGGCATCCCGTTCGGGCAGAGTCTGCTTCCTGTCAGGCCCCGCATACGGCACTTCGGCCCCTCGTGGGTCAGTGCACCACCAGCTCGAAGAACTGAACAGCGCCGCCGTATGCCGCCCGAGCGTCACGCGGACCTCCCTCGCGGGAGGCCCCACGGGCCCGTGCCTCCCGTGACCGTTACGGAGGCCAGCGCCAGGGGCACGATCGCGCTCGCGTAGGTCACCCGTGCGGGCGATGCTGGAAGGAAAACGTGTGAGCCGGATTTCGGTCCGGGGATTCGCCGTGGCATCCGCCACCGCGGTCACCACCGTCGGCGCCGTCGTAGGTGTCGCTGCAGGCCATGACCAGGGCGCGACCGACCGGGTCGAGGCGACCGCAGCGGACACGACGCTCCTCGCGGACATCCCCGCAGGACAGAACGTCCGGGCACAGGCCGCTTCCCTGACCCAGCAGGCGGACACGCAGTCCGAGGCCGCCGAGACCGCCGCCAAGAAGGGTGCCGAGGAGGCCGCGCGCAAGCAGGCCGCCGAGGACGCCACGGCGAAGAAGGAAGCCGCGGACGAGGCCGCCAAGAAGAAGGAGGCCGAGGAGAAGGCCAAGGAGCGCGAGAAGGAGGAGAAGGAGCAGATCAGCTCCCGCTCCGCCACCCGCGACGCCTCGTCCTTCCCCGCCAAGAGCTCCTACTCCGTCGCCGAGGTCCAGGCGATGGCCCGCTCCATGGTCCCCGGCGACCAGTTCCAGTGCTTCAGCAACATCGTGAACAACGAGAGCACCTGGGACTACACCGCGACCAACGCCTCCTCCGGCGCCTACGGTCTCGTCCAGGCGCTGCCCGGCACGAAGATGGCCTCGGCCGGCGCCGACTGGCGGACCAACCCCGCCACCCAGATCAAGTGGGGCCTCGGCTACATGAACGAGCGCTACGGCAGCCCCTGCGGCGCCTGGTCGTTCTGGCAGGCCAACCAGTGGTACTAGGGCGCGGCGACCAGCGGTAACGCCGGTCACTTCCCCGTACGGACGAGCCCCCGGTCTCAACCAGACCGGGGGCTCGCGCCGTCTTCCCCGGCAACGCGGCCCGGGTAACGTTCACCCTGGCCACGGGGGAGTGGGGGTAGAGGAAGAGAAATGTCCAGATTGCCACGATGGGTCGGTGGTGCGGGGGCGGGTCTGACCCGCCTCGCCCGTCGGCTCGAGGAGCGCTCGGCCGAGGCGGACGCCTCCGGCGCTCCCGGGACCGACGCCGCCGGCCCCGCACGCACCTCCCCGCCGAATCGTTCCGGCTGGTCCGGGGCGGCGTCCGCCCCGGACCCGGAAACCGCCGGAGGATTGTCCTCCGCCGCGCCTCCCGCAGGCGACCCCGCATCCGCCGGCGGTCCCGCGGACGACGCGGCCGGCAGCCGCGCTCACAGCGGCCCGCCCGCCGTGGGCGACCACGTGCCGCCGCCGCCCGGCTACGCACCGGCCGTCCCGGCGCGGCCCGACCCCGTCGCCGCCGTCCCCTGGGGCGTGCGGGTCGCGGCCGAGGTCGCCTGGCGGCTGCTGATCCTGGCCGGCAGCCTCTGGGTGCTGATGCGGGTGATCAGCTCCGTCCGCCTGGTGGTGCTGTCCTTCGTCGTCGGCCTGCTGATCACCGCCCTGCTGCAGCCCACCGTCGCCTGGCTGAAGAGACGCGGCGTGCCCCGGGGGCTCGCCACGGTCATGACCTTCATCTCCGGCTTCGTCGTCATGGGCCTGGTCGGCTGGTTCGTGGTGTGGCAGGTGACGGACAACCTCGACGACCTGTCCGGGCAGGTGCAGCAGGGCATCAAGGACCTGAAGCACTGGCTGCTGACCAGCCCGTTCCACGTCACCGAGAAGCAGATCAACAACATCGCCGACAACCTCAGCACGGCCATCGGCGCCAACACCAAGGACATCACCTCCGCCGGCATAGAGGGCGTACAGGTGATCCTGGAGGTGCTGACCGGCATCCTGCTGGCGATGTTCAGCACGCTGTTCCTGCTCTACGACGGGCCGCGCATCTGGGAGTGGCTGCTGAAGCTGTTCCCGGCGGCGGCGCGCGAGGGCGTGGCGGGCGCGGGTCCGCGGGCGTGGGCGACGCTGACGGCCTACGTGCGGGGCACGGTGATAGTGGCCCTGATCGACGCGATCTTCATCGGCATAGGGCTGTTCTTCCTGAAGGTGCCGCTCGCGGTGCCGCTGGCCGTCTTCATCTTCCTGTTCGCCTTCGTCCCGCTCGTCGGCGCCGTGGTCTCCGGCGCGCTCGCGGTGGTCGTGGCGCTGGTGACGAAGGACGTGTTCACGGCCCTGATGGTGCTGATCGTGGTGCTCGCGGTGCAGCAGATCGAGGGCCACGTCCTGCAGCCGTTCATCCTCGGCCGCGCCGTGCGCGTCCACCCGCTCGCGGTGGTCCTGTCGGTGGTCGCGGGCTCCCTGATCGCGGGCATCGGCGGTGCCGTGGTCGCCGTCCCGCTGGTCGCCGTCACCAACACCGTCGTCGGCTACCTCCGCGCCTACACCAGGGACAAGGCCCTGGCCGCGGCGCCGCCGGACGGGCCGCCGCCCCCGGGAGAACCGGGAAGCTGAGCACAGACGAGTGGGGCCCCGGCGGCGGGGGGGGGGGGGGGCCCCCGGCGGGGGGTCCGGGCCGGGCCCCACTCGTCGTGCGAGGTGCGGATCAGGCGTTGTCCGCCAGGACCTGCTCGGCGTCCAGGGTGGCGCCGGCGGCCTGCAGGACCGCGGCGATCTTGAACGCCTCCTGGATCGTCTCGCGCGAGACGCCCGCCTTGCGGAGGACCTGCTCGTGCGAGTCGAGGCACAGGCCGCAGCCGTTGATGGCCGAGACGGCCAGCGACCACAGCTCGAAGTCGACCTTCTCCACGCCCGGGTTGCCGATGACGTTCATCCGCAGGCCCGCGCGCAGGTTGCCGTACTCCGGGTCCGACAGCAGGTGCCGGGTGCGGTAGTAGACGTTGTTCATCGCCATGATCGCGGCGGCGGCCTTGGCGGCCGTGTACGCCTCGGGCGACAGGTTGGCCTTGGCGACCGGCTCCAGCTCGCGCAGCACGATCGGCGAGCGGGTCGCGATCGCGCAGGAGAGGACGGTGCCCCACAGCTGCTGCTGCGGCAGGTCGGAGTTGCCGATGACCGAGCCGAGGTTCAGCTTCAGGTCCTTGGCGTAGTCCGGTATGGCGGACTTCAGTTCATCGAGCGCCATGGGAGATCAGCTCACTCGCCCGCGAGGAGCTTGACGGCGTCGAGGGTCTCCTCGCCCTTCGACCAGTTGCAGGGGCACAGCTCGTCCGTCTGCAGGGCGTCGAGGACCCGGAGGACCTCCTTGGGGTTACGGCCGACGGAGCCGGCGGTCACCATGACGAACTGGATCTCGTTGTTCGGGTCCACGATGAAGACGGCGCGCTGGGCGTAGCCGTCCTCGCCCTCGACGCCGCAGGCCTGCATGAGCTCGTGCTTGGCGTCGGCCAGCATCGGGAAGGGCAGGTCGCGGAGGTCCTTGTGGTCCTTGCGCCAGGCGTGGTGGACGAACTCGGAGTCGCCGGAGACGCCGAGGATCTGGGCGTCACGGTCGGCGAACTCGTCGTTCAGCTGGCCGAACGCGGCGATCTCGGTCGGGCAGACGAAGGTGAAGTCCTTGGGCCAGAAGAAGACGACCTTCCACTTGCCCTCGTGGGTCTTGTTGTCGATCTGCGCGAAGGCCTTGTCCGCGTCGAGGTCCACACAAGCGGTCAGGTCGAACTCGGGGAACTTGTCACCAACAGTGAGCACGCGCTCTCCTTGCAGCGAGCAGGAAGCTCCGTGACAGGAGTTTCCTTCGGGGTTGGACATGAGCAACCCTGCCACAGGAGCCATTGATAACGGAAATAGCTAGACTGGGTGATGTTGATCGGAGGTGCTTATCAAATGTCATCCGCACCGGCAGTCGCTGCCGCCATGGGCCCGGGGAGCGGGCGTCCCCGCCAGCCCAGCATCGCCCAGCTCCGGGCCTTCGCCGCCGTCGCCGAGCACCTGCACTTCCGCGACGCCGCCACGGCCCTCGGCATGAGCCAGCCCGCGCTCTCCGGGGCCGTCTCCGCCCTGGAGGAGATCCTCGACGTCCAGCTCGTCGAGCGTACGACGAGGAAAGTGCTGCTCAGTCCCGCGGGCGAGCGGCTCGCCGTCCGCGCCCGCACCGTCCTCGACGCCGTCGCCGCGCTCATGGAGGAGGCCGACGCGGCCCGCGCGCCCTTCACCGGCGTCCTGCGCCTCGGGGTGATCCCGACCGTCGCGCCGTACCTCCTGCCGACCGTCCTGCGCCTGGTCCACGACGCCTACCCGGACCTCGACCTGCAGGTCCACGAGGAGCAGACGTCCTCGCTGCTCGACGGGCTCACCCAGGGCCGGCTCGACCTGCTGCTGCTCGCCGTGCCGCTCGGTGTGCCCGGCATCACCGAACTGCCCCTCTTCGACGAGGACTTCGTGCTCGTCATGCCCCGCGACCACTGGCTGGCCGGACGCGGTGACATCCCGCGCGAGGCGCTGCGCGAGCTCGACCTGCTCCTCCTCGACGAGGGCCACTGCCTGCGCGACCAGGCCCTCGACATCTGCCGCGAAGTGGGCCGCACGCCCGGCGCGTTGGGCACGACCAGTGCGGCCGGGCTGTCCACGCTCGTCCAGCTCGTCGGCGGCGGCATGGGCGTCACCCTGCTGCCGCGCACGGCCCTGCGTGTGGAGACCGAGCGCAACGCCCAGCTCGCCACGGGCTCGTTCGCGGATCCGGTGCCCTCGCGCAGGATCGCCCTGGCGATGCGGGCGGGCGCCGCGCGGCAGGAGGAGTTCGGGCAGTTCGCGGAGGCGCTCCGCAAGGCGCTGCGGAAACTGCCGGTGCGCGTCACGGCGCAGTGAACGGGCGGCCCCCGGGGCCCGGTTGAGTGCCGGGCCCCGGGGGAGGCGGGGGGCTATTCCGTCCGCAGGCCCTCCGGCCGCGTCAGCCGCCACAGCGCGGGCAGGCACGCCACGGTGACCAGGACGATCATGCCCGCTCCCGCGCCGATCAGGGGGACGAACGCGAACCAGTCCCGTACCCGCTCGCCGAGCAGGGCGAGCAGCAGCCGCCCCAGACCGAGGCCGAACCCGACGGCCAGTGCCATGCCCAGTGCCACGGGGACCGCGGTCTGCCACAGCACCGACCAGCCGATCGTCGCGCGGCCGGTCCCGCAGGCGACGAGCACGGACAACGCGCGCCTGCGCTCGCGCAGTTGCTCCAGTGTACCGACGAGCATGCTCAGCGCGATCAGCGCGAGCACGCAGAAGGCGCCGATCGTCAGACCCTCCTCGACGGCCGCGAGGTGGTTCTCCTTGACCACGCCGCCCAGGCGCCACACCCGCATGCCCGGGTCGATGGCGGCGGCGGTGTTGCGGAACCGCTCGACGGAGTCGTCGCGGTCACCGGGGTCGACCCGGGCCAGCACGGTCGTCCTGGCGTCCGGGATCGCCCGGACGTCGATGGCGGAGGGGGTGGCCAGCACGCCGTACTGGTGGTCGCCGGTAGGCCCGGGGCGCGTCTCCACGACCCGCGCGGACGCCGGAACCGTCCACCGGTAGGCGGGAGTTCCCCGCTCCTTCGCCCGCTCGAAGCCGTCCATCTCCAGCGCGGTTCCCGGCGGGAAGCGCCCCGCGGTGTTGACCTCTCCGTCCTTCTCCGTGGCCACGAAGACGTCGCCCTCGCGGCACGAGTCGATCCTGGCCAGCGTGCGCAGCACGGAGCAGTCGGCGACGTGCACCGTGGTGACGTCGTGCTCCTTGCCCGGGACGGTCGCGTACTGCTCCACGAACGCGACGGCGTCCCGCACGCCCGGCGTGGCCCGGAACGCCTTCGTGTACGCGACGATCTCCTCGGGCGAGCCCGGGCGGTACGAGGCCTTCACGTGGGACCAGCTCGCTTCGCTCCCGCCGGGCCTGTCGTGACCGCTCTGCATGCCGGAGAGCACCATCTGCACGGCGATCGCCCCGGCCACGGCGACGGTGATGCCGCTGACCGCCCGCGCGGCCGTGCCGCTGCCGGCCTGCAGCCGCCGCGTCGCCAGCTGCCAGGGCAGCGGCCCGCCCCGGAGCCGGGCGACGCACGCCTCGACCAGCCACGGCAGGACCGCGGCGACGCCGATCAGCAGCAGCGCCGCGCCCGCGGCCACCATGGCCGTCTCCACCGGCCCGTAGAAGGGGCTCCGGACGACCGCCACCGTGCTCGGGACCAGCAGCGCCAGGCCCACGGCGGGGATCAGCAGCCGCCACCACAGCCTGCGCCGCCGGGTGGGCGCGCCGCGGACGACCCCGAGCGGCTCGATGGCGACGCGGCGCAGCGCGGACAGGGTCACCACGACGGTCAGTACGGGCACGGCGACGGCGATCAGCGCGGCCGGCGCGGGGCCCGGGGTGACGTCCGACGGGAAGAGGGTGACGTCGCGGACCGTGACGTGCGGGGCGAACCCGCGGGCGAAGAGGAAGATCCCGGCGCCGGCGAGCAGGCCGGGCAGCGCGCCGCACAGGGCCTCGCCGGCCGCGATCCGCCGGGCCGTGGCGCCGTCCGCGCCGACCAGCCGCAGGGCCGCGAGCCTCCGGTCCCGGACCTCGCCGCCGAACCGGACGGCGGCCGAGATGAAGACGCCGGCCGGCAGCAGCAGGATCACGCACCCGAGCGTGATCAGGACGACCAGCGCGCCGTCCGCGGGCAGGCCGGGCTCGTCGCCGCCGAAGCGGTCGATGCGCACCGCGCCGTCGCCCGGTGCGAGCCGGCCGTCGCCCGCGTAGAAGAAGAGCTCGCTGGGGCCGATGAGGCCCGCGGGCGCGATGGTGCCCACGGTCCGGTAGGGGAGCCGCTCGCGCAGGAGCTTGCCGGCCTCGGAGTCCAGGAGCCTGCCGAGGGCGGGGGAGACGACCATCTCGCCCGGCCGGGGCAGGGCCGTCACGCCGGGCGGCACCGGGGCGCCGTCCCCTTCGGGGCGCAGCAGCGCGCCGCCGACCTTCTTGTCGCGGAAGTCGGTGCCGGCGTCGCGGTACACGAGGGTGCTGCCGCTCCTGCGCAGTTCGTGGCCCGGCTGCTCGAACTCCAGCGGCGTGTCCACCTGCCGGGCCGCGGCGCGCCGGTCGCGCTCGTCCAGCAGCGTCGGCACGGACGCCGCGATCGCCAGGACGGCCACGCCGAGGCCGACGGCCAGCGCGGTGAGCGCCGCGCGCAGCAGCCCCTCGCGGCCGCCGGCGACCGCGAAGCGCGCGCCCATGCGCAGGTCGCGGAGCCAGGCGGCGGCGCCGGTGGGCCCGGCGGGCCGGTCGGCGGGGCCGCGGCCGGGGCGGGGGGCGCCGTGCTCGTCGTTCCGTGCGGTCACGAGCGCCCCACCCCCGCCATGTCGCGCGCCCGCCCGTCCCGTACGACGACCTCGCGGTCCGAGTACGCGGCGACGCGCGCCTCGTGGGTGACCAGGACGACCGCGGCGCGGGTCTCACGCGCGGCCTCGGTCAGCAGCCGCATGACGCGCTCGCCGTTGAGGGAGTCCAGGGCGCCGGTCGGCTCGTCCGCGAAGATCACGCGCGGGGTGGTCACCAGGGCGCGGGCCACGGCGACGCGCTGGCTCTGGCCGCCGGATATCTCGCCGGGCCGCTTGCCGCGGGCGTCGGCGACCTCCAGCTGCTCCAGCCGGTGCAGGGCCCGCTGCTCGGCCTCCTTGCGCTTGACGCCGTTCAGCCGGAGCGGCAGCGCCGCGTTCTCCAGGCAGGTCAGCTCCGGCACCAGCCGGCCGAACTGGAAGACGAAGCCGAACTCGGTGCGCCGCAGGGCGCTGCGCTCGGCGTCCGGAAGCTCCGACAGGTCGCGCGCGCCGTAGCGGACCGTGCCGGCGTCGGGGCGGACGATTCCGGCCAGGCAGTGCAGCAGGGTCGACTTGCCGGAGCCCGACGGGCCCATGACGGCGACGACTTCGCCCGGGTGGATCGAGAAGTCCGCGCCGGCCAGTGCGGTCGTGGGGCCGTACGCCTTGTGCAGCCCGGCCGCGGCGAGCAGGGAGCCGGACGGGGCTGCGGGGGAGCGGTTCACGACCGCACCGTTTCGGCCAGCTGGTCCAGGCGGGCGGCGGTGATTTCCAGCCACCGCAGATCGGCCTCCAGATGGAAGAGGGCGTGGTCGCAGATCAGCTGGTCCGCGAGGTCGCCGCTCACCTTGCGCCGGGTGAGCTCGCGCATCAGCCGCAGGTGCTCGGTGCGCTGGGCGTCCAGCAGGGAGTCCGCGTCGCGCCCGGTCAGCAGGGCCACGACGACCTTGGTGTAGAGGACGGACTGCAGGTACGGCTCGGGCTTCTCGGGTTCGGAGAGCCAGCGCCCCACGTCGGTGATGCCGGCGTCCGTGATGGCGTAGCGCTTGCGCTCGGGACCGTCGCCGTGCTCGATCCCGTCGACCTCCACGAGGCCGTTCTTCAGCAGGCGCGACATGGTCGCGTACACCTGGCCGTAGTGGAGCGGGCGGTCGTGGCCGAAACGGGCGTCGAAGGCGCGCTTGAGGTCGTAGCCGTGGCGCGGGCCGGACTCCAGGAGCGCGAGCAGAGTGTGACCGATGGACATGCCGGGACTGTACATCGTGCGTATACATCGTGTGTATACCTACGGTGTACAGATGGCGTGATCTTGATGGAACCGGCGCCCTGTACGGTTTCCCGCACTGCGCCGCGCCCGGTTCCCGCCAGCCGGGGTGCTGTATGTCACGTGCCCCAAAGCCTTGATCAATGGGCGTTTGGTGACAGTTGCGGTGTTAGCTTCATGAGCTGGGTTGGGGGCGGAAAGACTGGAGCTACGGGAGAGATGGGCCGAGCGGAAGCGCGACGGGCGCAGAAGAGCACCCGCACAGCAAAGGGCAAGAAAGCCAAGAAGAGCGGCATACGACGCTTCTTCACGTGGAAGAAGCTGCTCGCCTACTTCGTGGCGCTCATCGCTCTCGGGGCGGCGGCCTGTGTGGCGCTCTACATGTACGTGGACGTGCCCAAGGGCAACAGCCAGGCCAAGCTGCAGAGCAACGTCTTCAAGGACGCCGACGGCAAGATCATCGCGCGTAGCGGTGACGTCAACCGCCAGGAAGTCCCGATCGACAAGATCCCGCTCGACGTCCAGCACGCCGTCGTCGCCGCCGAGAACAAGAACTTCTACACGGACCCCGGCGTCGACCTCATGGGCACCGCCCGAGGCATCTTCAACACCGTCATGGGCCGCGGCAAGCAGGGTGGTTCGACCATCACCCAGCAGTACGTGAAGAACTACTACCTGGACCAGCGGCAGACCGTCACCCGCAAGGTCAAGGAACTCGTCATCTCCCTCAAGGTGCAGAAGGAGACCGACAAGAACGAGATCCTCGCGGGCTACCTCAACACCAGCTTCTACGGCCGCGGCGCCTACGGCATCCAGGCCGCCTCCCGCGCGTACTACAACAAGGACGTCGACAAGCTCACCCTGGAGGAGGGCGCCTACCTCGCCGCGCTGCTCCAGGCCCCCAGCCAGTACGACTGGTCGGTGGCCACCCCGGCGGGCAAGGAGAACGCCAAGGCCCGCTGGAACTACGTCCTGGACAAGATGGTCGAGCAGAAGTGGCTCGACAAGGACAAGCGCGCCGGCATGCAGTTCAAGGAGCCCGGCAAGCCGCCCGCCCAGAAGGGCCTCACCGGCCAGAACGGCTACCTGGTCGAGGCCGCCAAGGCCGAGATGCGCCGGAAGCTGATCAAGGACGGCCGTCCCGAGAGCGACCTCGACGCCGGCGGCTGGACGATCACCCTCAGCGTCGACAACAAGAAGCAGAAGGCCCTGGAGAAGGCCGTCAAGGACAAGCTCCTCGACGACCTCGACCCCAAGGCCCGCGCGGTCGACAAGAACGTCCAGGTCGGCGCCGCCTCCGTCGACCCCAAGACCGGCAAGGTCGTCGCCCTCTACGGCGGCACCGACGCCCTCCAGCACTGGACGAACAACGCCACCCGCGAGGACTACCAGGTCGCCTCGACCTTCAAGCCGCTGATCTTCGCGTCGGCGCTGGAGAACAAGTCCACCACCCAGAACAAGGTGCGCATCAACGCCGGCACCCTGTACGACTCCACCTCCGAGCGCCCCGTCACCGGCACCGAGGAGCACTTCGCCCCGGAGAACGAGGACGGCTACTCGCACGGCATGATCCCCGTGCAGAAGGCCATGAACGACTCGGTCAACTCCGTCTTCGCGCAGATGGCCATCGACGTCGGCCTGCCCGAGGTCAAGAAGACCGCCGTCGACATGGGCATGAACGGCAAGGTCAAGGACTTCGTGGAGAAGCCCGCCATGTCGCTCGGCTCCATGGGCAACAGCCCGCTGCACATGGCCGGCGTCTACGCGACCCTCGCCCACCACGGCAAGAAGGTCACGCCCTCGATCATCAAGTCGGCCTCCCAGAACGGCAAGGAGCTGTCGCTCGACAACCCCATCGGCGGCGACGCGATCTCGCGCAACACCGCCGACGGCGTCACCACCGTCCTCAAGGGCGTGGTCGACGACGGTACGGCCTCCGTCGTGCAGAGCGTCGGCCGCCAGGTCGCGGGCAAGACCGGCACCTCCGACGACAACAAGTCCGCCTGGTTCACCGGCTACACCCCCGACCTGGTCACCGCCGTCGGCCTGTTCGGCGAGGGCGAGGGCGGCAAGCAGGTCACCCTCAAGGGCACCGGCGGCAACGGCCGCGTCAACGGTGGCACCTACCCGGCGCGGATCTGGGCGGCCTACACCGCCGACGCGCTCCAGGGCTCGGACGCCGAGGAGTTCGACCTCGACACCAACATGAGCACGACGGTCCCGGCGATCCCCGGCCCGCCCGCCTCGGCCACCCCCTCCGCGCCCGCGTCGCACAGCCCGTCGCCGTCGCCCTCGCGGCCCTCGCAGTCGCCGGCGCCCTCGACCTCGCGGAGCCCGTCCCGCGAGCCGTCGTCGCCGCCCCCGTCCTCGCGGCCGCCGGTCCCGCCGGTCACCCCGAGCAGCAAGCCGCCGTCCCCGCCGGTCCCGCCGACCGGCGGCGGCGGGCTCCAGCCCAACGGCAGCCGCGCACCGCTCCGCGACTGAGGACCCGTCAGCCCCGCGCCCCGGCCGCTCACCCTCTGTGTAGGGTGAGCGGCCGGGGTTTCTGGTACCTCGGTACCTGAGTTGTCCGGGGGGACTCGAAGCATGGCCGTGCTGGAACCGCTGCGGGAGACGACGCCGCCGCGGATCGGACCCTACGAGCTCCTCGCCCGGCTCGGCTCCGGCGGCATGGGCGAGGTCCACCTCGCCCGCGGCCCCGAGGGCACCGTCGCCCTCAAGACCGTCCGCGCCGCCCTCGCCGGCGAACCCGGCTTCCGCGCCCGCTTCCGGCGCGAGATCGCCGTCGCCCGCGCCGTCGACAGCCCCCACGTCGCCCGGCTGACCGGCGGCGACGCCGACGCCGACCCGCCGTGGCTCGCCACCGAGTACGTGCCAGGCCCCACGCTCGCCGAAGCCGTACGCCTCGCCGGGCCCCTCCCCGCCGAGACCGTCCGGGCCCTGGGCGCCCACCTCGTACGGGCCCTCCACGCCGTCCACGCCGCGCCCGCGCTCCACCGCGACCTCAAGCCCGCCAACGTCCTGCTGGCCGCCGACGGCCCCCGCCTCATCGACTTCGGCGTCGCCCGCGCCCCCGACGCCACCACCCTCACCGGCACCGGGCTGATGGTCGGCACGCCCGGCTTCATGTCCCCCGAGCACCTCAGGGGCGGCCGGCACGTCGTCGCCGCCTCCGACGTCTTCTGCCTCGCCTCCGTGCTCTGCTACGCCGCGACCGGCGAGGACCCCTTCGGCGACGGGCCCCTCGCCGCCGTCCTCCACCGCGTCTCGCAGGCGAAGGCCGACCTGTCGTCCGTCCCGGACCCCCTCCGCGGCATCCTCGCGGACTGCCTCCGCCCCGACCCCGCCGAACGCCCCGGCACGGAGGCGCTGACGGCCCGCTTCGGCACCCCGCGCGAGGGCGCCTTCGGCTGGCCGCGCACGATCCGCGACCGCATCGCGAGCGATCGCGCGGCGGCGGAGTTCACGACGGCACGGGGCCTCGCGGCGGCGCGGGGGCCTGCGGCGGCGCCGGGCACTTCCTCCCGCCGCGACGGCGATCAGCCCCTGCCGGGGTATCCGGCGGTGCCGGGCGGGCCTGATGTGCGTACGGCACCGCCGGGCTCCGCCGCGGGGGTTGAGCGCCGTGGCGGCGGGCTTGAGGCGGCGGACCTTGCAGGGTCGGCGCCGGCGCCGGGCGGGCCTGATCGGCGTACGGTGCAGCTGGGCTCGGCTGCCGGGGGTGCGGGCCATGGCGGCGCACATGGATCGGCGGGGTCCGCCACCTCCCCCCGCCGCGACGGCGATCAGCCCCTGCCGGCGTATCCGGCGGTGCCCGCCGGGCGCGGGGCGGGTGCCGTACCGCCGGTGCCCGCCGCGGCGTACCCGTACGACCTGCCCACGATGGGCGGCGCCCCGCACCCCCGTGCGGCCCAGGCGTCGCCCTCAAGCCGCCCCCGTGCCGCGGTCAAGCTCGGGCTCGCCGGGCTGGCCGCCTGTGCCGTCGGTGCCGCGGTCGTTTTCGGGGTCTACCAGGGCACCCGCTCCGACGACGGCGGGACCGGCGGGAAGCCGGACGCCGCCACCGCCGGCAAGGCCCCCGCGGCCGGGCCGGACGGTGTCGACGAGGAGGGCGGCCCCGACAGGGCGGGCACGCTCCCGGGGCCGGACGGCGCCGCCCGCCCCGCGGGCTGGCACGCGTGGTCCGGCAACCTGTCCAAGGGCCCGCTCGGCTGCGCCGCCGACGCCACGGCCCTCGTCTGCCAGCTCGTGGACGGCTCCTACGAGGCCGTCGCGGTCAAGGACGGCAAGCAGCTCTGGCGGTACGACCCCGTCGAGAGGCCGGAGGAGAAGGGGACCACGGCCATGATCAGCCCCACCGGCCTGGTCATGATCCCCGCCGGCGGCCTGCCGCCCGCAGTGGGCAGCGGCACGGCCGTCGTCGCGGCCGGGGGCCGGATCCAGGCCCGGGACGCGGCGAGCGGCAAGGTGCGCTGGGAGAAGAGCCCTGAAGGCGCCGGCGCCTTCAGAGGCAAGCCCCTCGTCGTGGACGGCCGTGCCTTCGTCGGCGCGGAAGTCTCCGGCCAGGGCTACGACCTGCACGCCTACGACCTCTCCGACGGCCGCGAACTGTGGCACAAGCGCCTCGCCAGCGTGCAGCTCGCCCGCGCCTTCCGGCAGGACTTCGCACCCGTCGCCGCCAAGGACGGGATCGTCTACGCCCGCTCCGAGCGCGGCGTGAGCGCCTACGACGCGGCGACCGGCGCCGAGCGCGGTGAGAGCGAGCCCGTCGCGGGCGGTTGCAGCGAGATCCTCGTCCAGGGCGGCTCCGTGCTGTGCGGCGAGCACGACGGCGGCCACCTGACCATGCACCGCCTCGACGCCCGCACGCTCGCCCCGGGCGCGGACACGCCCCTGAAGGGCGTGACCAGCGCGCAGGCCCTGCACGTCACGGCGGTGAACGACAAGGTGTTCGTCGGGACGGACGACAAGGGTCCGGCAGTGGTCGTCAACGACCGCACCGGCGGCGCCCTGACCGCGTTCCGCCCGGTCCCGGTGTCGCCGGGGCTGCCCGCCAGGGTCCTGGTGTCCGCGCCGCTGATCGTGGGCGACCAGCTGCTGTACGCCTCCAACGACGCCCTCCACCAGTTGCCCTTCGGTGGCAAGAAGGTGCTCAGGACACCGGTCGAGGGAGCCCCCGGCGACCGTTCCGAGCCCGCCTACGACAAGAAGAACGGCATCGACATCGCCAAGTCCGTCCGGGCCCCCATCGCCCTGCCCGCCGGCGGCGTCGTCCACATCGTCTACGACCAGGGCGCCGTCCGCTCGGTCGAGCTGCCGCACTAGGGGAAGACCGTGCTGGAACCACTCTCCGGGCCGCCGCGCACGGCGGGCCCGTACCGCCTGCTGGGCATGCTGGGCGCGGGAGGCATGGGCGAGGTGTACCTCGCGCGCCGCACGGACGCCGCCGCCTCCGGGCTCGTCGCCGTCAAGACGGTCCGTCAGGACCTCGATCTGACGGCGGAGTTCCGGACCCGCTTCCGCCGGGAGATCGACGCGGCACGGTCCGTCCGCAGCCCGTACGCGGCCGCCCTCGTGGACGGCGACGCCGGCGCCGCCCTGCCCTGGCTCGCGACCGAGTACGTCGCGGGCCCCTCGCTGGCCGAGGCCGTCGCCCGGACGGGCCCGCTCCCCGCCGGCGCCGTGCGCGCCCTGGGCGCCGGCCTCGCGCAGGCGCTGGCCGACGTGCACACCGCCCGCGTCCTGCACCGCGACCTCAAGCCGGGCAACGTCCTGCTCGCCGCGGACGGCCCCCGGCTCATCGACTTCGGCATCGCCCAGGCCTTCGACGCCACCGCCCTGACCACTACCGGGCTCGTCGTCGGCACGCCGGGCTTCATGGCACCCGAACACCTCGAAGGCAGCCGCGCCGTGGTCGCCGCGACCGACGTCTTCTGCCTCGGCGCCGTGCTGTGCTTCGCCGCGACGGGCCGCGGCCCGTTCGACGACGACGAGCTCGGCGCCGTCATCTACCGCATCTCGCGCGCCGAGGCCGACCCGGCCACGCTCGCGGCCCTCCCCGGCGGCCTGCGCGAAACCGTCACCGCCTGCCTCGCCCTCGACCCCGCCGACCGGCCCGCGCCGCAGGAGCTGATCGGACGGCTGTCCGGCGGGCCCTGCGTGTGGCCGGACGGCGTACGGGCCCTGATCGCCGGACACGAGAACGCGGCGGCCGCTGCCGTACGGGCCGAGGCGGGTTCGGCACCGCCGGAGACCGGCAGCCCGGGCCCC
This sequence comes from Streptomyces sp. XH2, assembly GCF_049725035.1. Classification (NCBI taxonomy): domain Bacteria; kingdom Bacillati; phylum Actinomycetota; class Actinomycetes; order Kitasatosporales; family Streptomycetaceae; genus Streptomyces; species Streptomyces sp. XH2. Next base: position 92,496 of record NZ_JBMMMZ010000008.1, read on the forward strand.
GGGGCCCGGGCTGCCGGAGCCCCGTCCGCAGGCGCCGCGCCCTCCACGCCGCAGCGGCCCGCGCACCCGCCGGCCGTCCCGCACGTTCCCACCCAGCTGGGGCACGCGTCCGCCGCGCCCGTGCGGCCCGCTCCCCGGCGCTCACGCCGCAAGGCCGTGTGGGCAGGTGCGGCCGTGTTCCTCGCTGCCGCGGCGATCGGGGCGGCGGTGGCGTTTCCCCGGCTCACCGGGGGTAAGAGCGCTTCCGGGGACGCCGCGGCGGCGGAGGCCGCCCCGGCCGCTCCGGGGGCGAAGGCCGCGCGCGTCGTCCCGGCCTACGGCAACGCCGGGCACAGCGGCGAGTTCGGCCGGGCCGCGCAGGACCGGTCGGCCCGGCCGGCCGGGTGGGCGCCGTGGAACACCCGGCTGGACGTGGGGGCGACCGCCTGCGCCCTCAGCGGCCCCGTCCTGGTCTGCGGCACCGCCGCCGGCGGCGCCGCGGGGCTGGACGCGGCGACGGGCAAGCGGCTGTGGAGCATCCCCGCCGAGGGAGGGGCGAAGGGCGCGATGCCCGCTCCCGCCGTCGCCGACGGCATCGCGTACGTTCCCCAGGGCCGCGGCGTCACCGCCGTCGACGCCGCCGGCGGCCGGCCGCGCTGGACGATCGCGGCACCGGCCGGCACCTTCCTCAGCACCATGGAGCTGTCGGGCGGCGTCCTCTACGCCGTCTGGAGCGCCGACGGCGACGAGCCCGGCACCCGCATGACGGCCCACCGCGCCGACGCCGGCCACCAGCAGCTGTGGCAGACGGAGCAGAAGACCGATCTCGGGGGCACCCTGCTCGTGCACGGCGACAGGCTCTACCTGTCGTCGACCACCACCACGTACGCCTTCGCCACCCGCGACGGGAAGGAAGCCGCCCGCCGCCCGGGCCTCATGTGCGCCATGTCCCTCGCGCACAAGGACGCCCTGCTCTGTTCCCTCAACGGCGACCTCGGCGTGAAGGTCCTCGACGCGCGCACCCTGGAGCCGCGCACGGTGCTGGCCCCCGGCGTCCGCGTCTCCGCGGCCCCCGCGGTCGGGGACCGCGGTGTGCTCGTCGTCCAGGGCGACCGGGAACTCGCCGGCTACGACCTCGCCTCCGGGGAGCGGCTGTGGTCCGACGCCTTCAAGGGCGGCCGGCCGGTGCTCGGCGGGGACCGCGCCCTGATCGTCACGGACGACGAGCTCTACCCGCACGGCCTCGACGGCGGGGCGCAGCTCGGGGAGGGCAAGAGGTACGGCGGCCACGACTGGTCGAAGGCCCGGCAGGTGCCGCAGGCCCTGGCCGTGGGGCAGGCGGTCTTCCTGGCCTACCCCGACGGCACCGTCGTCTCCGGCTACGCCCCCTAGTCCGCGGGCCGGTCAGCCGCCGTTGACCTTGGTGGCGATGCGGTCGCCGACCTCCTTGTCGATGTTGCGCCAGTACTGCAGGGCCCGTTCCCGCACCGGCGCGCTCACGCCGTTGCTGACGTGGCCGGCCACGTTGGAGACGAGGCGGTCGCGCGCGGCGTCGTCGAGGACCTTGCGGACCATCGTGCCCGCCTGGCCCCAGTCGTCGTCCTCGCGGTGCAGCTTGTAGGCCTCGCGGACCATCTCGCCCGCCGCGTACCAGCCAGCGACGTCGCCGAAGCGCTGCGTGTCGGCCGCCGGGCCGCCGTAGGAGTTGGGGGCGTACGGGCGGGCGACGTTCGCCGCCTCGTAGCGCATCGGGCCGTCCTTCGCGTACGAGCGGACGGACGAGTGGGCGCGGTTCGGCGGGAGCTGCGCGTAGTTCGGGCCGATGCGGTAGCGGTGCGTGTCGGGGTAGGAGAAGAGCCGGCCCAGCAGCATCTTGTCGGGCGACGGTCCGATGCCCGGCACCAGGTTCGACGGCTCGAAGGCGGCCTGCTCGATGTGGACGAAGAAGTCGTCGGGGTTGCGGTCGAGCGTCATCCGGCCGACCTCGATCAGCGGGTAGTCGCCGTGCGGCCACACCTTCGTGAGGTCGAAGGGGTTGAAGCGGTAGTCCGCGGCGTCGTCGAACGGCATCACCTGGACGTACATCGTCCACGTCGGCGCGTTGCCGCCCCTGATCGCGTCGAAGAGGTCGCGCCGGTGGAAGTCGGCGTCCTCGGCCGCCATCCGGTCGGCCTCCGCCTGGGTGAAGAACTCGATGCCCTGGTCCGTCTTGATGTGGTACTTGATCCAGAACTTCTCGCCGCCGCCGTTGACCCACAGGTAGGTGTGCGAGCCGTAGCCGTTCATGTGCCGCCAGGTGCGCGGGACGCCGCGGTCACCCATCAGCCAGGTGACCATGTGGGCGGACTCGGGGGAGAGGGTCCAGAAGTCCCACTGCATGTCGTTGTCGCGGAGGCCGTTGTCGGGGCGGCGCTTCTGCGAGCGGATGAAGTCCTGGAACTTCTGCGGGTCGCGGACGAAGAAGACCGGGGTGTTGTTGCCGACCAGGTCGTAGTTGCCGTGCTCGGTGTAGAACTTCAGGGCGAAGCCGCGCGGGTCGCGCCAGGTGTCGGGGCTGCCCTGCTCGCCCGCGACCGTGGAGAAGCGGGCCAGCATCTCCGTGCTGCGGCCCGGCTGGAAGAGGTCCGCCTTGGTGAACTGGCTGACGTCGTTGGTCACGCGGAAGGTGCCGTACGCGCCGCCGCCCTTGGCGTGGACCACCCGTTCGGGGACCCGCTCCCGGTTGAACTGGGCCATCTTCTCGATCAGATAGTGATCCTGGAGCAGGATGGGGCCGGTGTCACCGATGGTGAGCGAGTGCTCGTCGCTCTCCACGGGGATGCCGGAGTTGTTCGTGGTGTACGGGGTCTGCTGCGCCGAATCGGTCATGGGACGCCTCCCGGTACGGGGATGGTGAGGGCGCGCGGCAGTGCTGCCCTCCACCTCGCCAGTCAACTCCGCCGACGTGGCGTCGGCAACAGCAGTCTGGACACTGTCCAGATTTTCACGGCGTACGAGTGACGCCCCGGGCGAATCGCCGAGGCGTCACCGGAGGGCGTCGCGCGGTGTCACCGCGCGTGCGACGGCAGCGCCAGCTCGAACCACACCACCTTGCCCGTGCTCAGCCGGGTCGCGCCCCACCGCCGGGCCAGCCGGTTGACCAGGTACAGCCCGCGGCCGCCCTCGTCCGACGGCCGGGCCTGGCGCAGCCGCGGCAGCTGCGGCACGTCGTCGCCGACCTCGCAGCGCAGCACGTCCGTGCGCAGCAGGCGCAGCGTGATCGGCCGCTCGGCGTACCGCACGGCGTTCGTGATCACCTCGCTGACCAGCAGCTCCACGGCGTCCGTGAGCTCCTCCAAGCCCCAGCGGGTCAGCGCGCGGCGGGCCAGTCGGCGCGCCTGGCGGGCCGTCTGCGGGCGCGGGTCCAGGAACCAGTACGCGACGTCGCTGGGTGCGATGCCCTCGAAGCGGGCCGCGAGCAGGGCGATGTCGTCGTCCCGGTCGCCCGGGCCGAGCATGCCCAGCACCTCGTCGCACAGGGGCTCCAGGGGCGGCGGGTTCGGGCCGGTCAGCCGGGCGGTCTCGATCAGCCGCTCGCGCAGCTGCTCTATGCCCGTCCACACGTCCCGCAGCCGCGACTCCACCAGGCCGTCCGTGTAGAGCAGCAGCGTCGCCCCGGCGGGGGCGTCCAGCTCCACGGCCTCGAAGTCGACCCCGCCCACGCCGATCGGCGCGCCCGGCGGGACGCGCAGGACCTCCGCGCGGCCGCCGCGGTGCAGCAGTATCGGCGGCGGATGCCCCGCGTTGGCGATCACGATGCGGTGCGCGACCGGGTCGTACACCGCGTACATGCAGGTGGCCATGCGGTCCGAGCCGAGGCGCTGGGCCTGCTCGTCCAGGTGGTGCAGCACCTCGGCCGGGGGCAGGTCCAGGCCCGCCAGGGTCTGCGCGGTCGTGCGCAGCTGGCCCATGATCGCGGCGGAGGTCATGGAGTGGCCCATGACGTCGCCGACGACGAGGGCGACGCGGTTGCCCGGCAGGGGGATCGCGTCGTACCAGTCGCCGCCGACGCGGGCGGTCTCGGCGGCCGGCAGGTAGCGGCTGGCGAGCCGGACGCCGGTCGGCTGGGGGAGGGAGTCGGGCAGCATCGTGCGCTGCAGCTCGTCCGCGATGTACACCTCGCGGCCGTAGAGCACGGCTTTGTCGACTCCCAGGGCGGTGTGGGTGGCCAGCTGCGCCGCCACCAGGAGGTCGTCGTTCTCGAACGCGGCCCGGTCCGGGCGGCGGACGAACACCGCGGCGCCGATCACCCGGCGCCGCCCCCGCAGCGGCGCCAGGATCGTGCGGTGCCGGTCCGGGACCGGACGCTCGTCGCCCAGCAGCTCGGGAAGGGCCGCCCGCGCGGCGGAGGAGTCCCCGAAGACGGGTCTGACGCCCCGCAGCACTTCCGCGAGCGGCCCCCCTATGCGCACCTCGCACCGCTCGGCGGCACAGCCGGCGAGATCCGGTACGGGCTCGGGGCGCTCGGCGCCGGGGTCCGCGGCGTCGCCCTCGCCCGCGCCGCGGACGTGCTCGGGCAGCTGGTCGGTGCGGCGCAGCCGCAGCACGACGGGGCCGACGGGCCGCTCGTCGCCGACCGGCAGCGGGTCGCGCAGGTAGACGAGGATGGCGTCGGCGAACGTCGGCACGGTGGCCCGGCACAGGCCGAGCACGATCTCGTCCAGGTCGATCCCGCGGGCGATCCGCCGCGTGGCGGCCCCGACGAACCGCAGCCGCTCGCCTCCGGCGGGGTGGCCGGCGCCCTCGGGCCCTGCCGGGACCGGGTGACCGGCGGCCTCCGTGGCCGGGTGGTGAGCGGTGTCCGTGGTGGCGGGGGAGGTGCCCTTCGACCGCGGGTCCGGGCCGCTTCCGCCGTCCGGGCCGCCGGCCGTGACGGCTGGGCGGCCGGTGGCTTCCGCCGGCGCGGTGGCCCGCGCACCGGTGCCCTCCCGCCCCGGGTGACCGGCGGCCTCGGCGTCCGGGCCGCTCGCCGCGGCGGCCGACGCGCCGCCGGTGCCTTCCGGCCCGGCCCGGTGAGCGGTGGGCGCGGTGGCCGGGGCACCGTCGTCGCTGTTCGCGGCTCCGGCGGCTCCTTCCGGCTGCGGGGCGCCTGCGGCGGGCTCGCGGGCATCGTTGTCAGAGGCCACCGCGGGCGCGCGCTCGGCCGTGGCGGCGGGCAGCGCAGCGGAGGCCGCCTCGGGCGTACGGGCACGGGATCCGCCGCCGCGGGGGCCTGCGGCCGGGACCGCACCGGCCTGAGGCCGGGTGGCCCGCGACCCGTCGGGCAGCGACTCTTCGGCCGGGGATCCGGCGGCCCGCGAACGGGTGCCCCGGCGGGACCGGGCGGCCTGAGGCTCCTCGGCCCCGGACCCGGCGGCCCGCGACCTGCTGGTGCGGGATCCGGCGGGCCGGGGCTCTCCGGCCGGTGAGCCGGTGGTCCCGGAGGCCGGGGCGGGGGACCGGGTGGCCCCGGGCTGCGCGGCCTCGGACCCGGTGCTCCGGGATCCCGTGGGCGCGGGCGCCGGGCCCGGCGCCACCGGGGCGCCCCCGTCCGGGAGGCCCTCCGGCTCCGGGTGCGAGCTCGCGCGTGTGCGGGCGCGGTCGGCAGGGCCGCCCGCCGGGTCGTCCGCGGCCGGGCGCGTGCCCGCGTGGGCGTCCTCGCGCCGCTGGGGCGGCACGCCCTGCGGCCCCGGCCCGGAGGCCGGTCGCGGACGACCCGGTTCCGGATCCGGGGCAGAGGCAGCGGCGGGTGCGGCGGCCTGCCGCACCGCGGCGATCCGCTGGTTTCCGTGGGAGTCGGTGTGCTCCGTCACGCGTGGGGTTCCATCCGTCGGGGCCGTGCGCCCGCTCGCGCGGGTGCACCGTGGGTCAGGCGCGTCGCAGATTGAGGAAGAGCTGGATCTCGGGTGGCACGTCCGTACTCGCCGGGGCGTACGCCAGCGAGTGCTCCCCGGCGACTTCGAAACCCGCTTCGCGCACGACCTGGCGCAGTTCGTCCCGCAGGTATCCGGATACCCGGATCGTGTTGCCCAGGAACGGGATCGCGTAGTCGTCCACGTCGGCCTCGACCATCGACAGGGCGAGCAACCCGCCGGGTCTCAGCAGCCCGTGGAGCATCCGCAGCGCGTGCGGGATCTCCGCGCGGGGCAGCATCAGCAGCGAGAAGAACGCGGCCACGCCGTCGAAGACGCCGAGGCGGCCGTCCCGCAGCTCCGCGAGGTCCGCCTGGTGGAACTCGGCCTTGGGGACGTTGTCCCGGGCCAGTTCCAGCATGCCGGGCGAGAGGTCGACGCCCACGACGCGGTGGCCCGCGTCGGCCAGCTGCCGCGCGGTCGGCAGTCCGGTGCCGCAGCCGACGTCCAGGACGCGGGAGCCGGGCGGCAGGGCGGCCGCGAGCCAGGCGCCCGCGCCGAGCTGGCCCTCCTTGTGCGGGAAGGCCTCGTCGTAGCGGTGGCCGATCGCGTCGAACGCCTCCGCCTGCCCGCTCCGGTCGAGCCCCGGGCGGGCGTAGCCGTCGTAGTCCTGCCGGTTCCCGTCACCGCTCACGGCGCCCGCCCTCCCTGTGACCGTTGACCGTATTCCCTGAACAAGCGTCACATGCCGTGCTCTGTTCGTGCCGTGCTCGTGCCGTGCTGCTGTGCAGTACCGCGGAGGCCGATCCTACGGTTGCCCGGCGGGCCGGTGCCAAGCGGTTGGCCGCCTTGCCGTCGAATCCGTGCGGATCATGCCCGGATCCGGGCCGGAGAACGGTCCCAGTCGGCTGGCAGGGCGGGTACGGGCCAGGCCGGGTCCGGCCGCCAGTCCTCCCAGCCCGCGGCGAACGGCGCGGCCCAGGCCTCGATCCGCTCGACCGCGGACCGGCCTGCGGCGCGCACCCGCTCGGCCTGCCCGGCGGACATCAGGCCCGCCTGCTGCGCCTGCGCGAACTCGTCCTCGTCCTTCCACTGCCAGCTGCGGTCCGGGTAGACGGCGATGTCGAGGAAGTGGTCCTCGGAGTCCACGCCGCCCGCCCAGCGGGTCAGCGGCTCCTCGAGGTTGACGTACCAGTTCTTGAAGCGCCAGTCACGGTCCCAGAACAGCCAGACGGACCACGGCTCGCCGGGCCGGGCGAGCTTCAGCACCCCGGTGCCGGACCACGGGGCGACCTGCGTGGTGCGGGGCTTGGTGTAGCGCGTGGCGAGGGGCTCCTGGTGGACCGGGGTGCCGTCGGCGAGCAGCGGCCGCACGCACGCGGTGCCCGGAGCGACCCAGACGGCGAGCAGGTCGGCGGTGTCCTGCACGACGGTGACGGGGCGGCAGATGTGGACGCGGTCGGTGGCATTGCCCCGGTAGCGCCAGAGGATCTGTTCCCCCGGCGCCCAGGAAGGTGCGCTTCCGCTCGCGCTTGCCGTCTCGACCGTCTCCGCGTCCGCATCCGCTGTCATGCGGAGATCCTAGGTGGCGGTGGTGAGGGCGCGCCGTGATGTGTGCCATGCCCTTCGGCCGGACTGCCCTTCGGCACGTGGTCGCGCCCGCCGGCCCTTCCCCCGGACCCTCGCCGCGGGGGTTTCCCGCCGCGGCGGCGGAGCAGTTCAGCCGGTGGCCGGCGTCTCCTCCCGCCGCGACGGCGCGGCACCACGACGTGGCGCACCGGCGGTGCCGTGCAGGGCCGCGGCCCGGATGACGCCCGCCGCACGGACGGCGGCTACGGCCGCGTCATCCGCAGCACGTCCAGCGCCTCGTCCAGCTGCTCCAAGGTCAGCAGACCCCGCTCCACGTACCCCGATTCGAGAACGACCTGGCGGATCGTCTTCCGCTCCGCAAGGGACTTCTTCGCCACCTTCGCCGCCTCCTCGTAGCCGATGTAGCGGTTGAGGGGCGTGACGACGGACGGGGACGACTCCGCGTACTCGCGGGCGCGCTCCACGTCGGCGGTGATGCCGTCGACCGTGCGGTCGGCCAGCAGCCGGGAGGCGTTGGCGAGCAGCCGCACCGACTCCAGGACGTTCTTCGCCATGACCGGGAGCATCACGTTGAGCTCGAAGTTCCCGGCGGCGCCCGCGGTCGCGACCGTCGCGTCGTTGCCGGTGACCTGGGCGGCCACCATCAGCACGGCCTCGCAGATGACCGGGTTGACCTTGCCCGGCATGATCGAGGAGCCGGGCTGCAGGTCCGGCAGGCTGATCTCGGCCAGCCCGGCCCGCGGGCCCGAGCCCATCCAGCGCAGATCGTTGGCGATCTTGGTGAGGCCGACGGCGATCGTGCGCAGCTGGCCGCTGGTCTCCACCAGACCGTCGCGGGCGCCCTGCGCCTCGAAGTGGTTCCGGGCCTCGGTCAGCGGCAGCCCGGTCGTGCGGGCGACCTCGGCGATGACGGCTCCGGAGAAGCCGGGCGGCGTGTTGATGCCGGTGCCGACCGCCGTGCCGCCCAGGGGGAGTTCGGCCAGGCGCGGCAGGGAGGCGCGCAGCCGCTCGACGCCGTAGCGGACCTGCGCGGCGTAGCCGCCGAACTCCTGGCCCAGCGTCACCGGTGTGGCGTCCATCAGGTGCGTACGGCCGGACTTGACGACCTCGGCGAACTCCTCCGCCTTGCGCTCCAGGGCCGCCGCGAGGTGCTCCAGCGCGGGGACGAGGTCGCCGGTGACGGCGGCCGTCGCCGCGATGTGGATGCTGGACGGGAAGACGTCGTTGGAGCTCTGCGACGCGTTCACGTGGTCGTTGGGGTGCACCGGGCTGCCCAGGCGCTCGCTCGCCAGGGTGGCGATGACCTCGTTGGCGTTCATGTTGGAGGAGGTGCCGGAGCCGGTCTGGAAGACGTCCACGGGGAAGTGGTCGTCCCAGCGCCCCTCGGCGACCTCGCCCGCCGCGGCCTCGATCGCCTCGGCCACGTCCTTGCCGACCACGCCGAGCTCGGCGTTGACCCTGGCCGCGGCGGCCTTGATCCGGGCCAGCGCCTCGATGTGCGCCCGCTCCAGCCGCTGCCCGCTCACCGGGAAGTTCTCCACCGCGCGCTGGGTCTGCGCCCGCCACTTGGCGTCCGCCGGCACCCGCACCTCGCCCATCGAGTCGTGCTCGATCCGGTACTGCTCACCATCGGTCATCGTCACTTACCTCCTGACAGAGCAAGCGTTTGTCCGGTTCACCGTGTTCCCAAAGGGCACTACCGCCTAGTAAATACCGCGGGTAACAACTGAAATCGGGGAGGCCACCTTGACACGCAGACCCACCCTGCGCTGTTCACTCGCCGCCGTCGCCGCGCTCGCCGCGGCGTTCGGCGGCCTTGCCGTCACCGGACCCGCCGCCCACGCGGCCCACGCCCCGCACGCACCCCACCCCGCGGCCCGTACCGCCGCCGCGGCGCCCCTGTCGCCCGAGCTGGAGAAGATCCGCGCCGCCGAGGCCGTCAAGCTCTACGGTGACGCCGCCGTGCGGCCCCTGGAGCAGCGCAAGTCCGCACTGCTCTCGCTCGGCGACAGCGAGATCTCCGGCGAGGGCGTCGGCAGCTACGAGCCGGGCACCAACGGCCCGGACAACTGGTGCCACCGCTCGCCCGACGCCGCCATCCACCGCACCGGCATCCCCGCGGACGTCACCTACAACGTCGCCTGCTCCGGGGCCTACACGGGCAACATCCGCATCGGCGGCTCCAAGCAGTACGCGGACGAGCTCGTCCAGAGCGACAGCCTCGCGATCAAGGCCCGCAACACCCGCGTGAAGCTGGTCCTGCTCGTCGCCGGCGCCAACGACGACCTGCAGTTCGGGCCCGTCATCACCGACTGCGTCACCCGCTACCTGACCCTCCAGGGCGCCTGTCAGCCCAAGTACGCGCCCGGCTGGCAGGCCCGCGTCGACGGCCTCGTGCCCAAGGTCGAGCAGACCGTACGGGACCTGCGCACGGTCATGAAGGACGCCGGCTACGCCGACGGCGACTACAAACTCGTCCTCATGGGCTACCCCAGCCCCATCGGCCCCGACTTCGAGGACAACCCGTCCTTCCCCGGCAAGCTCCCCGGCGGCTGCGTCGGCTACACCTCCGACGCCGCGTGGGGCCGCAACGCCGCCGTGCCCGCCTTCGAGCGCGGCATGCGCAGGGCCGCCCGCGACACCGGAGCCCTCTACCTCGACAACTCCCGCCTCTTCCACGGCCACGAGGTGTGCACGGACAACACCTGGGCCCGCGGGCTCTACGTCGACGTGACCAACCCCTTCCCGCCGAACGAGAACTCCGTCCGGCAGTCCTTCCACCCCAACCAGCGCGGCCACGGCGCGTTCGCGTCCTGCCTGACCCAGCTCTACCGCTCCGGCTGGCAGGAGGCCGGCTGCGCCGACCCCGCGAGCACGGGCACGCCGGTGCTGACCAAGGGCGCGTGGGACGACGCCTTCCGGCCCCTGAAGAACGAGGCCACGGGCACGTGCGTCGACGCCTACGCGGCAAGCAGCCGCAACGGCACCACCGTCGGCGGCTGGGACTGCACGGGCAACCGCAACCAGGAGTGGGCCTACGACTCCGGCACCAAGGCGCTGCGGACGGCGCTGTCGCACGACCGGTGCGTGGACGTTCCCGGCGGGAAGTACGCGGCGGGGACGGCCGTGGTGTTGTGGGACTGCCACGGGGGTGCGAACCAGCAGTTCGTACGGAACGGTGCCACGGTGCGGCCCGTCGCGGCGGGTGGGCTGTGCCTGACGCTGGGGGCGGCCAAGGACCCGGTGCGGCTGCAGGCGTGTGACGGGTCGGGGTCACAGCGGTTCGCGTAGCGGCTGACCCGCCGTGGGGCCGGGTTGTGCCCACCCGTTCCGCCCTGCGGAACGACTGCCCACAACCCGGCTTGCGGGACTACTTCGTACGGACCGGAATGCTGGTGAACGTCGGCGCCGGGGCCGGGTCGACGAAGAAGTCGTTGCCCTTGTCGTCCACGACGATGAACGCCGGGAAGTCCTCGACCTCGATCTTCCAGACCGCCTCCATGCCGAGCTCCTCGTACTCCAGGACCTCGACCTTCTTGATGCAGTCCTGCGCGAGGCGGGCCGCCGGGCCGCCGATCGAGCCGAGGTAGAAGCCGCCGTGGCTGCCGCACGCGTCGGTGACCTGCTTGCTGCGGTTGCCCTTGGCGAGCATCACCTTGGAGCCGCCCGCGGCCTGGAACTGCTCGACGTAGGAGTCCATGCGGCCGGCCGTCGTCGGGCCGAAGGAGCCGGACGCGTAGCCCTCGGGGGTCTTGGCCGGGCCGGCGTAGTAGACCGGGTGGTCCTTGAGGTACTGCGGCATCTCCTCGCCCGCGTCCAGCCGCTCCTTGATCTTCGCATGTGCGATGTCGCGGGCCACGACGAGCGGTCCGGTCAGCGAGAGCCGGGTCTTCACGGGGTACTTGGTCAGCTCCGCGAGGATCTCGTCCATGGGGCGGTTGAGGTCGATCCGGACGACGTCGCCCTCGGACTCGAGGTGCTCGTCGGTGGTCTCGGGGAGGAAGCGCGCCGGGTCGGTCTCCAGCTGCTCCAGGAAGACGCCTTCGGGCGTGATCTTCGCGAGCGCCTGGCGGTCGGCGGAGCAGGAGACGGCGATGGCGACCGGGCAGGACGCGCCGTGCCGCGGCAGGCGGACGACGCGCACGTCGTGGCAGAAGTACTTGCCGCCGAACTGGGCGCCGATGCCGATCTTCTGCGTCAGCTCGAAGACCTTGTCCTCCAGCTCCTTGTCGCGGAAGCCGTGGCCGAGCGCGGAGCCCTCCTCCGGCAGCTCGTCCAGGTAGTGCGCGGAGGCGTACTTGGCGGTCTTCAGCGCGTACTCGGCGGAGGTGCCGCCGACGACGATCGCCAGGTGGTACGGGGGGCAGGCCGCCGTGCCGAGCGAGCGGATCTTCTCCTCCAGGAACTTCATCATGCTCGCCTCGTTGAGCACGGCCTTCGTCTCCTGGAAGAGGAAGGACTTGTTGGCCGAGCCGCCGCCCTTGGCCATGAAGAGGAACTTGTAGGCGCCGCCGTCGGTCGCGTACAGCTCGATCTGCGCGGGCAGGTTGGAGCCGGTGTTCTTCTCGTCCCACATGGTCAGCGGGGCCATCTGCGAATAGCGCAGGTTGAGCTCGGTGTAGGCGTCGAAGATGCCGTGCGAGAGGGCCTTCTCGTCCTCGCCCCCGGTCAGCACGTTCTGACCGCGCTTGCCCATGACGATGGCCGTGCCGGTGTCCTGGCACATCGGCAGCACGCCGGCCGCGGCGATGTTGGCGTTCTTGAGCAGGTCGAGGGCGACGAAGCGGTCGTTGGGGGACGCCTCCGGGTCGTCGAGGATCTTCCGCAGCTGCGCGAGGTGGGCCGGGCGCAGGTAGTGGGAGATGTCGTGCATCGCCTCGGCGGCCAGCTTGCGCAGCGCCTCGGGCTCCACCTTGAGGAAGGTGCGGCCGTCGGCCTCGAAGGTCGACACGCCCTCGGAGGTGACCAGGCGGTACGGAGTGGTGTCCTCGCCCAGGGGCAGGAGGTCCGTATAGGCGAACTCAGAGGCAGACATGTGCGGCACGTTCCTCACTCGGCAGGCAGTGGTGGCTGGCGTCCTCGACAGCGCCTACCAGCGTAGGCCGCGCGCGGGGGAGTGGTCTTGTGAGGTAAGGCTCACCCGCGCTCCGTCCACCCTCTATCGCGATCTATCGCGATTGGCTACCCTGCTTGCCGTGGAAGAGCCATCGTTCGAAAAGCACTCCCTTGAGAAGCGCCCCCAGCAGGGGGCGCCCGCGCCCGCTCCGGCCCCCGCGCCGCCCGCGCTGCGCGCCTCCGACGCCGACCGCGACCGGTTCGCGGACATCCTGCGCAATGCCATGGCGGAGGGGCGGATCACCGCCGAGGAGCACTCCGAGCGGATCGGCGAGGTCTACCGCGCCAAGACGCTCGGCGAGCTGGAGCCGCTGGTGAGCGACCTGCCGGAGGCCGGCCGGGCCGGGCCGGCGGCGCCCGCGCGCCCCTACGAGGCCTCGGCGTACTCCCCCGGCGCGGCCCCCGCCGAGAACCTCGTCGCGGTCTTCGGCGGCGCGGCGCGCAAGGGGCGCTGGCGGGTGAGCCGGCGCACGAACGCGTTCGCGCTCTTCGGCGGCATCGAGATCGACCTGACCGAGGCGGTCTTCGAGCAGCAGGAGATCGTCATCAACGCCACCGCCGTCTTCGGCGGCATCGAGATCAGGGTCCCGGAGAACGTGACCCTGCGCTCCACGGGCACCGGGATCTTCGGCGGCTTCGACGTGACGGCGGTCGAGGCGCCGGACTCCGACGCACCGGTCGTCTCCCTCACCGGGTTCGCGGTCTTCGGCGGTGTGGACGCGAAGCCGAAGCGGGGCAAGCGGCTCAAGAACCTTCGCGCGGGCGGCTGATGGCGGTCCGCGCGGCGGCCTCTCGGGGGCCCCGCGCGGCCTGTTGCCGGAAACTTACTGCGGGTTACCGCGTTCCGCTCATGGCAACGGTGTGAATAAGCACGCGCACAGCGGGTAAAGCTTGGTGCATCGTCTCTCGTACGGCTGCCGGTGCGAATGGCCGTGCGCAGTGGAGGCGGGCAAGGGTGACTCAACCGGCCAAGCAAAAGCCGTCGTCAGGAGTAGACCGTGCTGCTACCGCATCAGCCCCTGCAGGAAGCCGCCGTACCGTCCCCGCGGATTTCTTCCGCGCGGGATCAGGCCGGCCCCTGGCATTCGGAGGCGGTGTGCCGCCGGGATGAAGCCGGGCTCTTCTTCGCACCATCCAAGGAACCGACGGCTGCCCGGTTGTCGCGCGAAGAGGCGGCCAAGCGCGTGTGCGCGCGATGCCCCGTGATGGTCGAGTGCCGTGAGCACGCCTTGCTGCAGCCGGAGCCTTACGGGGTGTGGGGCGGTCTCACCGCCGCCGAGCGCCGGGTGGTGCTGGCCCGCCGGCGCCGCCGCGAGGCGGAGCTGGCCCGCGCCACGCGGGTCGCCGCGGCGGGCTGAAGCGCACCCCTCGGCCGCGGGGCGGTCTCCGCTGGGCGCCCGCCCCGCGGCCGAGGGGTTCTCGGGCCGAAGGCCCGGGAAGCCCTAGCTGGGGCGCTCGAAGTCCACCGTGCTGTAGGCGCGAAGCTTCGACAGGCGGTGCGTCGAGTCGATCTGCCGGATCGTGCCCGACTTCGACCGCATCACCAGCGACTGCGTGGTCGCCGTCTCCGCGCGGTACCGCACCCCGCGCAGCAGCTCGCCGTCGGTGATGCCGGTCGCCACGAAGAACACGTTCTCGCCGCTGACCAGGTCGTCCGTCTGCAGGACGCGGTCGAGGTCGTGGCCCGCGTCGATCGCGCGCTGCCGCTCCTCGTCGTCCTTCGGCCACAGCCGGGCCTGGATGGTGCCGCCCATGCACTTCATCGCGCAGGCCGCGATGATGCCCTCCGGCGTGCCGCCGACGCCCAGCAGCAGGTCCACGCCGGTGCCCTCGCGGGCCGCCATGATCGCGCCGGCGACGTCGCCGTCGGCGATGAACTTGATGCGGGCGCCCGCCTCGCGGATCTCCTTGACCAGGCCGTCGTGGCGGGGGCGGTCCAGGACGACGACGGTGACGTCCTCGGGCGAGGAGTGCTTCGCCTTGGCGATCCGGCGGATGTTGACCGCGACCGGCGCGGTGATGTCGACGAAGTCCGCCGCCTCGGGGCCGGTGACCAGCTTGTCCATGTAGAACACGGCGGACGGGTCGAACATGGTGCCGCGGTCGGCGACGGCCATCACGGACACGGCGTTGGCCATGCCCTTGGCGGTGAGGGTCGTGCCGTCCACCGGGTCGACGGCGACGTCGCACTCGGCACCGGTGCCGTCGCCCACGCGCTCGCCGTTGTAGAGCATGGGGGCGTTGTCCTTCTCGCCCTCGCCGATGACGACGACGCCGTTCATCGAGACGGTGCCGATCAGCGCGCGCATGGCCTTGACCGCGGCGCCGTCCGCGCCGTTCTTGTCACCCCGGCCGACCCAGCGGCCCGATGCCATGGCGCCTGCCTCGGTGACCCGGACGAGCTCCAGGGCGAGGTTGCGGTCGGGGGCCTCGGGGCTGACCTCGAGCTGGGACGGCAGATGATGCTCGGTCATCGGAGCGCAACCTTTCTGTACGGCGACGGCCGCAGGGACCCCTCTCCCCCGAAAGGGGCAGAAGGTGAGGGTGCTGATGACTTTATCTGCTCACTGCGAGTGTGAGCAGGGGGCCCCACGCATGAGCGGCGTCAAGGTCTCCCGGAGGGGCCGCGGGAAGATCGGTCCGGCCATGGGGGACGATGGGGGCGTGGCAGGTAGGAATCCCAAGGCGCAGACCGTCCGGAACATGGTGCTCGCGATGGCGGCGGTGATCCCCGTGGCCTTCGTCAGCTATGTCTTCATCCCGCACGACGACAGCAAGGACCCGGTGCGCACCGTCGACTACCGCGTCGAGCTCGACACGGCGCGGCGCGCGGCGCCGTACCCGGTCGCGGCCCCCGACGGGCTCGGCGGCGACTGGCGCGCCACCTCCGTCTCCTACAAGGCGGGCGGCAAGGACGGTTCCGTCTGGCACCTGGGCTTCCTCGACCCGGACACCGAGTACGTGGCCGTGGAGCAGAGCGACGGGCCGGCCGGGGCCTTCATCGACGACGCGAGCCGGCGCGCGGTGAAGACGCCGAAGACGCAGCGCGTCGGCGACGTCACGTGGCGGCAGTACGAGGGCCAGAAGTACAACGCGCTCGTGCGGGAGGAGAAGGGTGTGACCACGGTCGTCACCGGGACCGCCTCGCACGAGCGGCTCATGCAGATGGCCGCCGCGCTCAAGGCCGAGAAGGGCGCCGTGAAGGGCGCCGGGAACGGCTAGAGCGCGACGGCCGGGTGCCGCCGGTGTCCCGTGCGGGACCGGGCGCGGGGCTCAGACGGTGGTGACGACCTGCTCGTAGGACAGGCGCGGCGAGCGCGGGCGGTAGGAGCCCTCCTCGGCCGGCTTGCCGATGTTGACGATCATCAGCGGGGTGTGGTCGTCGTCCAGGAACTCCTTCTGGACGCCCGCGAAGTCGAAGCCGGTCATCGGGCCGGCGGCCAGGCCGGCGGCGCGGATGCCGAGGATGAAGTAGGCGGCCTGGAGGGCGCCGTTGGACGCGGCGGACTTCTCCCGGACCGGGCGCTCCGCGAAGAAGACGTCCTTGGCCTGCGGGAAGGCCGGGAACAGCGTCGGCAGCTCCTCGTGGAACTCGTTGTCCGCGGCGAGGATCGCGACGAGCGGGGCGCTCACGGTCTTGTCGCGGTTGCCCTCGGCCATGAGGGGCGCGAGGCGCTCACGGGCCTCCTCCGAGCGGATCAGCACGATGCGCAGCGGCGACTGGTTGAACGCGGTGGGGGCGTACTTCACCAGGTCGTAGATCGCCTGGATCTGCTCGTCGGTCACCGGCTCGGCGGAGAAGGCGTTGGCCGTGTGGGCCTCGCGGAAGAGCAGGTCCTGGGCGGCGGAGTCGAGGGCGAGGGACATGGGGCACCTACTTGCGTGTGAAACGGGGGAGGCTTGCGCTACCCACTGTACGACAAGTGGATGAAAATTCAACTGAAACTTCAACAAGCGATGCCGGGCGCGGCCGGGCCCGCCTGCTCCTGGTGACGTACGGCCTGGTCAGGCCCGCTCTTCGGAGCCCTCCGGGCCGCCCTCGGCCGCTGCTGCCGCTGCTGCCTCTTCCGAATCCTCCGAGGCCAGCGCCGCGTCCAGCCGGGCCCGCGCGCCCTCCAGCCAGCGCCGGCACGTCTTTGCCAGCTCCTCGCCGCGCTCCCACAGGGCCAGCGACTCCTCCAGCGTCGTGCCGCCCGCCTCCAGGCGGCGCACGACCTCGATCAGCTCGTCGCGAGCCTGCTCGTACCCCAGCGCGTTCGCCGCCGCATCCGTTGTCGTCGCCATGGTCACCAGCCTATGCGGGGGGTCCGACAGCGGGCCCCGCGACGGAGCCGGGGACGGGCCGCACCGCGAACTCGCCCTCCGCGACCCGGGCCCGCAGCTCCTCCTCCGCGCTCACCTCCGCCGCGGCCCGCACCACCGAGCCGTCCGCGTGCTGCAGCACGGCATAGCCCCGGCGCAGCGTCGCCGCCGGGGAGAGGGCCACCACGCGCGCGTGGGTGTGCGACAGCTCCGAGTCGGCGCGGTCCAGCAGGTGGCCGAGGGTGCGGCGGGCCCGGTCGGTGAGCGCCTCGACCTGCGCCTCGCGCTCCTCCACCATCCGCTGCGGGCGCTGCACGCACGGCCGGGCCCGCACGGACGCCAGGCCGCGCTCCTCGCGGTCCAGGTGCGCGGTGACGCAGCGCAGGGCCCGCTCGCGCAGCTGGCGGACCCGGGCCAGCTCCTCGCCGACGTCCGGCACGACGCGCTTCGCCGCGTCCGTCGGCGTCGACGCGCGCAGGTCGGCGACCAGGTCCAGCAGCGGCGAGTCCGGCTCGTGGCCGATCGCCGACACCACCGGGGTGCGGCACGCGGCCACGGACCGCACCAGGCGCTCGTCCGAGAACGGCAGCAGGTCCTCCACGCTGCCGCCGCCGCGCGCCACGATGATCACGTCCACGTCCGGGGCCTTGTCGAGCTCCTCGACGGCCTCGATGACGCGCGGCACCGCGTGCACGCCCTGCACGGGCACGTTGCGGATCTCGAAGCGGACCGCGGGCCAGCGGTGCCGGGCGTTCTCCAGGACGTCCCGCTCGGCGGCCGAGGCCCGGCCGCAGACCAGGCCGATCAGCTGCGGCAGGAACGGCAGCGGCCGCTTGCGGTCCGCCGCGAACAGGCCCTCCGCGGTGAGGGACCGCTTCAGCTGCTCCAGCCGCGCCAGCAGCTCCCCGACGCCCACCGGCCGGATCTCCGCCGCCCGCAGGGACAGCTGACCGCGCGGCGCGTACCACTCCGGCTTGGCGTGCACGACGACGCGCGCGCCCTCCGCGACGACGTCGGCCACCCGGTCGAAGACCGCGCGGTAGCAGGTGACGGACAGCGAGATGTCGTGCGCCGGGTCGCGCAGCGTCAGGAAGACGACGCCGGCGCCCGGGCGGCGGGAGATCTGCGTGATCTGTCCCTCGACCCACACCGCGCCGAGCCGGTCGATCCAGCCGCCGATGAGCCGCGACACCTGCCCCACGGGGACGGGGGCTTCGGGGGACGTGTTGAGGGCCATGGAGCCGAGCGTAGTGGTGGGGGCTGACACGTACGGGTCGCGGTCGCCGCGTATCCGCCGGACCCTCGCCGCGGGGGCGTGCCGCCGTTGCGGCGGTCATGAGAGGCGCGGCCTCTCGACCGGTGAGACCGGCGCGCTGGAGAACGCCGGGCTGCTCAAGAAGAGCCCGCCGCCGCGGCGTGCAACCACCGCGGCGCGGTCCGGCGGTGCCGGGATCCGCTCGGCCCCGCACTGGCGATCCCGGCGGTTCGGCGGTGCCGGAATCCGCCGGCTCCGGTCGCCGCGCATTCCGCTGGGCCCTCGCCGCGGTGGTCGCTCGCCGCTGTGGCGGGCGCTTTCCTGAGAGGCGCGGCCTCTCGACCGGTGAGACCGGCGCGCTGGAGAATGCCGGGCTGCTCAGGAAGGGCCCGCCGCCATGGCGTGCAACCACCGCGGCGCGGCTCGGCGGTGCCGGGATCCGCGCAGGACCGGTCCTACGCCGGGCCCCTGCGGAGCACCTCCGCTCCGAGCACCCCCAGCCCCGCCACCAGCCACAGCCCGCCCACGAGCTGGGCCGTGGGCGACGCCTTGACGATCACTGCGACGACCACCGCCAGCCCCAGCAGGGGCGCCACCACATGCCGTACGGGCTTCAGCTCCCGGCCCCGTCTGCGGACCGCGAACCAGCCGATCACCGACAGGTGCAGCAGCGCGAAGGCCACCAGCGCCCCCACGTCCACGACCGACACCAGCCGGTCCAGGCCGTCGTCCCGCCGTGCCGCCCACACCGCCGCCACCAGGTTGACCACCGCCGCCCCCAGCACCGCGACGCGCGGGACGCCGGATCCCCGGTCCACCTTCGACAGCACGCCCGGCAGCCTCCGGTCGCGCGCCATCGCGAACAGCAGCCGCCCCGACGCGGCCTGCCCGGCCAGCGCCGCGAACGCCGCCCCGACGGCCTTGCTGACCGCCACCAGGTCGTGCAGCCAGGGGCCCGTCGCCGAGTCCACCGTGTCGTAGAACGCCGAGCCCTGCGCGGCCGGCTTCGCCGCCAGCTCCGCCGGCGACATGGGGGCCAGCAGCGCCGCCAGGTACGTCTGGACGACGAAGAGCACGCCCGCCACCGCCAGGCACGTCACCACCGCCCGCGCCACCCGCTCCGACCCTCCGGCCGCCTCCTCCGCGAAGGCGGCGATCGCGTCGAAGCCCAGGTACGACAGCACCGCCACCGACACCGCCGCGACCACCGCCCCCGTGGTGAAGCCGGCCTCGCCGGTCAGCGGCGACAGCCAGCCCCGCTGCGCGCCCCGGTCCGAGAGCGCGAAGATCGCGCACGCCACGAAGACCAGCAGGACGGCGATCTCCATCGCCAGCACCAGGAAGCCGACGAGGGCGGCCGTCCGCACGCCCGCGAGGTTCAGCGCGGTCGTCACCGCCACCGCGACGGCCGTCCACACCCACTGCGAGACCGACGGCACCAGCGCGTGCAGGGCGATGCCCGAGAAGAGGTAGGCCACCGCCGGGATCAGGAGGTAGTCCAGCAGCGCCATCCAGCCCGCGATGAACCCGGGGCCCTCACCCAGGCCCACGCGCGCGTAGGTGTAGACCGACCCGGCCTGCGGGGCGACCCGCACCATCTGCGCGTACGAGAAGGCCGTGAAGGCCATCGCGACGGTCGCGACGACGTAGACCAGCGCCACCGCCCCGTGCGACTTCGTGTCCAGCGTGCCGAAGATGCCCACCGGCGCCATGGGGGCGATGAAGAGCATCCCGTAGACGACCAGGTCGCGGAGGGTGAGGGTGCGATGGAGCTTTCCGCCGGTGCCGCCGGGGGCTGCGGTCACGGGTGCGGTCATGGGCTGCCCCCAGGGCTGACGGGATCCGGAGCCGGTGGAGCCGACGGATCCGGAGTGTGCGGAATCGCGGCTTCCGTCATCGTGCCCCAACCGGCCGCCCGCCGCCGGTCGGCACCGCGGGCCCTTACGATGGACGGCATGACTGCACCCACCGCCCGCAAGGTCCTCCTCGCCGCCCCCCGTGGCTACTGCGCGGGTGTGGACCGCGCCGTCATCGCCGTCGAGAAGGCCCTGGAGCAGTACGGCGCCCCCGTCTACGTGCGTCATGAGATCGTCCACAACAAATACGTGGTGAAGACCCTGGAGAAGAAGGGCGCGATCTTCGTCGACGAGACGGCGGAGGTGCCCGAGGGCAACATCGTCATCTTCTCCGCGCACGGCGTCGCCCCGGTCGTGCACGAGGAGGCCGAGCGCGGCAAGCTCGCCACGATCGACGCCACGTGCCCGCTGGTCACCAAGGTCCACAAGGAAGCCGTCCGCTTCGCCAAGGAGGACTACGACATCCTCCTGATCGGCCACGAGGGCCACGAGGAGGTCATCGGCACCAGCGGCGAGGCGCCCGAGCACATCACCCTGGTCGACGGCCCCGGCGACGTGGCGGGCGTCGAGGTGCGCGACCCGGACAAGGTCGTCTGGCTCTCCCAGACCACCCTCTCGGTCGACGAGACCATGGAGACCGTCGGCGCGCTGCAGCAGAAGTTCCCCAACCTGCTCTCCCCGCCGTCGGACGACATCTGCTACGCCACGCAGAACCGGCAGACCGCGGTCAAGCAGATGGGCGCCGACGCCGACCTGGTGATCGTCGTCGGCTCGAAGAACTCCTCGAACTCCGTCCGCCTGGTCGAGGTCGCCCTCGGCGCCGGCGCCAAGGACGCCCACCTCGTGGACTACGCCGACGAGATCGACGAGGCGTGGCTGGACGGCGTCTCCACGGTCGGCGTGACCTCGGGCGCCTCCGTCCCGGAGATCCTCGTCGAGGGCGTCCTGGAGTGGCTCGCCCAGCGCGGCTACGGCGACGTCGAGACCATCACCTCCGCCCAGGAGAGCATCACCTTCTCCCTGCCCAAGGAGCTGCGCCGCGACCTGCGCGCGGAGGCGGCTGCGAAGACGGCAGGGGACGACCGGGCCTGAGCCCCGGTCGACGGACGGAGTCCGGCGCAGCCGTCCGAAGCCTGCGAGGCCCTCCGGGGCCGAGCAGTGCGAGGGCGGCGTTCGGGATGGTGCGCATCACCTTCTCCCTGCCCAAGGAGCTGCGCCGCGACCTGCGCGCGGAGGCGGCCGGGAAGCTGGCCGGGGGCGAGTCCGCCTAGGAACTCCGCTCGGGGCCCCTGCCCGGGCCCCGCTCGAAGACCCCACCGCACGCCCGCGCAGGGACCCCTGCGCACATGGCCACCACGCCGTAGCGTGGTGGCCATGAACGTATTCGGCGTGGACATCGGCGGATCGGGCATCAAGGGCGCGCCGGTCGACGTGACGCGGGGCGAGCTCATCGAGGAGCGCTTCAAGGTGCTCACCCCCCGCCCGGCCACCCCGGACGCGGTCGCGGCCTGCGTCCGGCAGGTCGTGGAGCACTTCGGGCAGCCCTCCGGGACGGTCGGGGCGACGTTCCCCGGCGTGGTCGTCGGCGGTACGACCCGCACGGCCGCCAACGTCGACAAGGCCTGGGTCGGCTGGGACGCCGCCTGGCTGCTCGGCGAGCAGCTCGGCGTTCCGGTCACCGTGATCAACGACGCCGACGCGGCCGGGCTGGCGGAGATGACCCACGGCGCCGGCCGGGGCCGCAAGGGCACCGTGATCATGCTGACCTTCGGGACCGGCATCGGCAGCGCCGTCTTCAGCGACGGCAAGCTCGTGCCCAACACCGAGCTGGGCCACCTGGAGCTGCAGGGCCACGACGCGGAGACCCGCGCCTCGACCCGGGCCAAGGAGGAGGAGGGCCTGAAGTGGCACCACTGGGCCCGGCGCGTGGAGCGCTACCTCGCCCACGTGGAGATGCTGTTCTCGCCCGAGCTGTTCATCATCGGCGGCGGGGTGAGCCGCAAGGCGAACAAGTTCCTGCCGCTGATCGAGGGCGTCAGCGCCGAGATCGTGCCTGCTGAGCTGGAGAACAACGCGGGGATCGTGGGTGCCGCGATGGCCGCTGCCGCTGCAGCCGGCGCAGCCGTGCCGCTCTCCGCCGCCTGACGAGCGCGATCCGGCGGGCGAGCGCGACGAGCGCGGTCAGCAGCGTGCCCGCGTAGAGCCAGCCCGCGTTGAGCGACAGCAGGGTGACCAGGCCCATGACCCTGCTGCCCGCGCCGCCCCCGGCGTCCACCAGGGGCACCGCCCCCACCGCGAAGGCGATGGGGGCGGCGACGGGCGCGGTGGCCAGGTCGGCCGGGCGCACCCACAGGGCGCACACCGTGCCCGCCAGCAGGAAGCAGACCCCGTAGAAGGCGGGGGAGCCGCCCGCCCGGGAGTCCAGCCAGCCGGTCGCGAGCATCCACACGGTGGTCAGCAGACCGCTGCCGAGCCCGGTCAGCCGGGGCGCCGGCAGCCGCCCCAGGCCCCGCAGCTGCGGGCCGGAGGGCCCGCCGCGGGGCCGGCGGAGGCCGGCGGCCCCGCCCTGTCCCACGGGTGCCGCCGGCCGCGGCACGGGAGGGACACGGCGGGCCTTGCCCCGGGGCGTGCGCGTGCTGGGTTGCTCCACCCGACCAAATTAGGTCGGCGGGCGGGAGGAATCCGGCGCGGGACACGCGGTTTGAGCCACCTTGGCCGTGCGTTCGACTGATAGTCCGCACGGGGCCGCCGGGCGGGTGGACCCGTAGACTGGATGACCGGCCCGGCAGTGGGCCATGACCGGCCCCCACCGGGGCGCGGACCCTTTGGAACCTACGGGAAGTCGCCACGTGTCGCTCACGATCGGAATCGTCGGTCTGCCGAATGTCGGCAAGTCGACCCTGTTTAACGCCCTGACCAAGAACGACGTGCTGGCGGCCAACTACCCGTTCGCCACCATCGAGCCGAACGTGGGCGTCGTCGGCGTCCCCGACGCCCGGCTGCAGAAGCTGGCGGAGATCTTCGGCTCGCAGAAGATCCTGCCCGCCACGGTCGACTTCGTCGACATCGCGGGCATCGTCCGCGGCGCCTCCGAGGGCGAGGGCCTGGGCAACAAGTTCCTCGCGAACATCCGTGAGTCCGATGCGATCTGCCAGGTCATCCGCGCCTTCAAGGACGAGAACGTCGTCCACGTCGACGGCAAGGTCTCGCCCAAGGACGACATCGAGACGATCAACACCGAGCTGATCCTCGCCGACCTGCAGACCATCGAGAAGGTCCTGCCGCGCCTGGTGAAGGAGTCGCGGATCAAGAAGGACGTCGCGCCCAAGGTCGCGGCGGTCGAGGCGGCGAAGGAGATCCTGGAGCGGGGCGAGACGCTCTTCTCGGCGGGCATCGTCCAGGGCTCGGGCAAGGAGGAGCTGCTGCACGACCTCCACCTGCTCACCACCAAGCCCTTCCTCTACGTCTTCAACGTCGACGAGGACGAGCTGACCGACGACGCCTTCAAGGACGCGCAGCGCGCCCTGGTCGCCCCGGCCGAGGCCATCTTCCTCAACGCCAAGCTGGAGGCCGACCTGGCCGAGCTGGACGAGGAGGACGCCATGGAGCTCCTCGCGTCCGTCGGCGCCGAGGAGCCGGGCCTGGCCACCCTCGCCCGCGTCGGCTTCGACACCCTGGGCCTGCAGACCTACCTGACGGCCGGTCCCAAGGAGTCCCGCGCCTGGACGATCAAGAAGGGCGCCACGGCCCCCGAGGCGGCCGGTGTCATTCACACCGACTTCCAGAAGGGCTTCATCAAGGCCGAGGTGATCTCCTTCGCCGACCTGGTCGAGACCGGCTCGGTCGCCGACGCCCGCGCCGCCGGCAAGGCGCGCATGGAGGGCAAGGAGTACGTGATGGTGGACGGCGATGTCGTTGAATTCAGGTTCAATGTCTGATCTGTCCTAATTTGCCCCACTCTCAAAAGAGGCCGGCCCCGCGGGGCCGGCCTCTTTCGTTGCCAATTTGAGTAACGCAGAGTGTTTTGCCGCGCGGCCTGGGTATGCATCGCCCGGTGCATATTTGCGGATGTGCCGGGGGGTAGTGCTCGCCGCATGTGTGGGTGCCGCCGCCAACTAAGCGTCCCTGAGCTGCAATTCACTACATCTAGTGAATCCATGGCCTTGAGTTGCGGATCGCAACCATGGGTTGCCAAGCTGTTGCGGACTGTCAACCTGTTGGGAGTGGCCGTGGCCTTCGGTGACCAGCCCGCGTACCTTCGAGTGGCCGGCGATCTGCGTCAGAAGATCGTCGCCGGCGAGTTGCCGCCGCATACCCGGCTGCCCTCCCAGGCGCGCATCCGGGAGCAGTACGGCGTCTCGGACACCGTGGCCCTGGAGGCCCGCAAGGTGCTGATGGCGGAGGGCCTGGTGGAGGGCCGGTCCGGTTCCGGCACCTACGTGCGCGAGCAGCCCGTCCCGCGCACCCTCGTCCGCACGGGGTACCGCCCGGCCGGCGAGTCGACGCCCTTCCGCCAGGAGCAGGCGGACAGCCGGGTCAAGGGCACCTGGGAGTCGCGCAGCGAGCAGGTCCCGGCGGATGCCGTCGTGGCCCGCCGCCTCCGCATCGCCACGGGCGACCGCACGATGCGCACCGACTACGTCTTCCGGGCCCAGGGGGAGCCCGTCATGCTCTCCACCTCCTGGGAGCCCCTGTCCGTCACCGGGCGCACGCCGGTGATGCTCCCCGAGGAGGGGCCGCTGGCCGGCCGCGGCGTGGTCGAGCGCATGGCCGCCATCGACCTCGTCGTGGACAACGTCGCGGAGGAGGTCAGCGCCCGGCCGGGGCTCGCGGAGGAGGTCCTGGCGCTGGGCGGGGTCCCCGGCCACTGCGTCGTCGTCGTCACGCGGACGTTCTTCGCGGGGGGCTGCCCCGTCGAGACGGCCGAGATCGTCGTCCTGGCCGATCGCTACCGCGTCGCGTACCACCTGCCGGTGAAGTAGCCGTGACGGGACTGTGAAGCCGTCATGACGCGGCTGTGACGTACGGACGGTGCCGTTGTCCCGGCGCCGTCCGTACGTTCTTTACTCGCGGGTAAGTAGCGCATGGTATGTCCAACTTTGACCCGGTTACTCCGGGTCAATTTTTGTGTTGCAAAACTCACATACGCCCAGGTCAGAGGCTTTTCGCGGAATCAAGACGTCCAAATCGCTCGTACGATGGCGCGGTTTGTGTCCTGCCGTGGGGGAGTAGAGAGAAAAGGAGATCCGGGGCTTGAGTACCGAACAGGGTTCCCACTCGAATTACCGCCGGACCTTGGGCACGACGGCCCTGACGGCCGTCGGTCTCGGGTCGATCATCGGCTCCGGCTGGCTTTTCGGTGCCGAGCGCGCCGCCGTTCTGGCCGGGCCGGCTGCCATCTTCGCCTGGGTCATCGGTGCCGTCGTGGCGCTGACCATCGCCCTCACCTACACCGAGCTCGGCTCGATGTTCCCGAAGGCCGGCGGCATGGTGCGCTACGGCCAGTACTCGCACGGCTCGCTGGCCGGCTACATGGCGGCCTGGGCCAACTGGATCGCCATCGTCTCCGTGATCCCGGGTGAGGCGACCGCCTCGATCCAGTACATGAGCTCGTGGAAGTTCGACTGGGCGGGCAAGCTCTTCGACGGCAAGGAGCTCACGGGCACCGGCCTCGCCGCCGCCAGCGTCCTGGTCGTCTTCTACTTCTTCCTGAACTGGTTCGCGATCACCCTGTTCGCCAAGACGAACAACGCGATCACCGTGTTCAAGGTCGTGGTGCCGGCGCTGACCGCGGGCGCGCTGATCTTCGCGCACTTCGACACCAGCAACGTCGGCTCCGCCCACGGCGGCTTCGCCCCCAACGGCTGGAGCGCCGTCTTCAGCGCCGTCGCCGTCGCGGGCATCGTCTGGGCCTTCAACGGCTTCCAGTCGCCGCTGAACATGGCCGCCGAGGCCCGTAACCCCGGCAAGTCGCTGCCCAAGGCCGTCGTCGGCTCCATCCTGATCGCGCTGGTCATCTACATCGCGCTGCAGGTCGCCTTCCTGATGGCCGTCCCGGCCGCGGACCTCTCCGGTGGCTGGAACACGCTGGCCTACAAGTCGCCGCTGGCCGACCTCTCCATCACCTGGGGCCTGAACTGGCTCGCGCTGCTGCTGTACGCGGACGCCTTCATCTCCCCGTCCGGCACCGGCATGATCTACGCGGCCACCACCTCGCGCATGATCAACGGTGTCCAGGAGAACGGCCACCTGCCGAAGGTCTTCGGCAAGGTCGACCCCAAGACCGGTGTGCCGAAGCCGGCCCTGCTGCTCAACCTCGTGATCTCCTTCGTCTTCCTGGCCGTCTTCCGCGGCTGGGGCTCGATCGCCGAGATCGTCGGTGTCGCCACGGTCATCTCGTACATCACCGGCCCCGTCGCCGTGATGTCGCTGCGCCGCATCGCGCCGGACATGAAGCGCCCGGTCAAGCTGAAGGCCATGCCGGTCATCGCCCCCATCGCGATGATCTTCGGCTCCCTGGTCATGTACTGGGCCCGCTGGCCGCTGACGGGCAAGGTCATCTTCATCATGGCCATCGGTCTGCCGATCTGGGCCTGGTACGAGCTGCGCAAGCCGTGGGCCGAGCTCAAGCCGCACCTGCAGGCCGGTGCCTGGATGGTCACGTACCTGCTGGTCATGGCCTTCGTCTCGTGGGCCGGCGGCACCGAGTTCGGCGGCAAGGGCTACCTGGCCGAGGGCTGGGACATCGTGGTCGTCGTCCTGATCGCGCTCGCCTTCTACGCCTGGGGTGTGAACAGCGCCTGGCGCAACCCGACCCTCGTCGCGACCGAGAAGGAGATGGCCGCCGCGGAGGCCGCCGAGGCCGCTGCGGGCTCGGGCGACGCGGAGGGGTCCTCCGAGCCCTCCATGGCGAAGTCGTAGCCGGTACGACCTTCCGTGCCGCGCAGGGGCGGCCGAGGGCCCGCAAGGGTCCCCGGCCGCCCCTTCTCGCATCCGCGCCCCCGGGACCCGGTGGCCGAATGCGTGCCTCTTCGTAAAAAACCGTATCCGCTGCGTAAAGGTCGGGCGTACGCTCGGGCATATGCGTACTGCGGTTTCTCCGGGAAAAGCCAAGGGGTGTGCGCCGGCGCTCGTGGCGGCGGGAAGGCAGGGGCGATGACAGACAGCGGACCGGTCCTGCCGTGGCTGGTGATCCGCCAGGACGAGAACGGCAACCGCTACCGCGTGGGCCGCTACGCGACCAGGACCGAGGCGGAGAAGGTCGTCGGCCGCCTGGACGGCGACGGCGGCCGCCGCCGGCTCTACATAGTCGAACGGGTGGGACGCGCGGCGTCCTGACGGCGGGCCCTGACGGCCGGCGTGCCGGTTCGCCCGACCGGGCATTCCGCCGGGCCCGCGCGGTCGCCCTCCCGCTCCGGGGCTGCGGACCTTCGTGCCGGTTCTGGTAACCAGGCATTCCGCCGGACCCTCGCCGTCGTGGTCCCTCGCCGTGACGGCGGACCCTGGGGCTGCGGACCGGCGGTGCCGCGCCGTGTCCGGAGCAGCCGGAAGCACTGCCCGTCGCGGGGGCATCGCACCATTGTGGCGAGGTGATTCCTCCGGCCGCCGCGGCAGGTGGTCCCGCCGTAGCGGCGAAGTGCCGCGATGCTGCGGACCGGCCGCCGTACTGCGCGCCGGCCCGGTGCCGCGCCGCCGCAGGCGCCCCGCGCCAAACGCCCCCGGTGAAGCGCCCGCCGCGAGGCGCCTACGCTGCTCTGCATGACGAACGTACGCGTAGTGGTGGGAGCGGCCCTGCTCCACGAGGGCCGCCTGCTCGCCGCACGGCGGAGCGCTCCGCCCGAGCTCGCCGGCCGCTGGGAGCTGCCCGGCGGCAAGCTGGAGCCCGGCGAGAGCGCCGAGCAGGCGCTCGTCCGCGAGCTGCGCGAGGAGCTCGGCGTGGAGGCCGAGCCGCTGGAGCGCGTCGGCGGCGAGTGGCCGCTGCGCCCGCCGTACGTGCTGCACGTGTGGACGGCCCGGCTGCTCGCGGGCGAGGCGCGCCCGCTCCAGGACCACGACGAGCTGCGCTGGCTCGCCCCCGACGAGGTCGGCGACGTGGACTGGCTCGATCAGGACCGCCCCGCCGTGGCGCTCGCGGCGGGGCTGCTCCGGCGCGCGGAGACGTGAGCGGGGCGCACTCCGCTACGCCATCTGCCGCACTGGTGACCAGCTCGGACCGCCGGAGAAGGTAGTCACCACCCCATACCGGGTATGTGCTGATTATTCACCCTGAACCGGGTAAACCCGGCGGGTCCGCAGCGGTCTGGGAAGTGGTCGGCGTGAATGACAGCGCAGGGACCTTGGCGTCGACGCCCGGCTTCGCCGAATGGAGCTTCCCTGCCGAGCCCGGGGCCGTCCGCACCGCCCGCACCCTCGTCCGCGACACCCTGCACGACTGGGGCATGGACGGCGTCAAGGACGTGACGGTGCTGCTGGTCAGCGAGCTCGTCACCAACTCCCTGCGGTACGCGAGCGGACCGATCGGGGTAAGGATGTACTCCCACGCGGGGCCCACCCTTCTGGTGGAGGTCTCCGACCCGCTCCCCGACCCGCCCCGCGAGCGCGTGGCCGACCCCGACGACGAGGGCGGACGCGGTCTGCAGCTCGTTGCATGCGCCTCCCGCCGGTGGGGAACCCGACGGGGCAGGACCGGCAAGACCGTATGGTTCGAACTGGGCTTGCCCGGCCACCCGCACGGGGATGACCCCTAGCGGGTTGAGACCGTGCTGTGATCGTGAAGTCCGTGTTCCGAAGGGCCCCTGTGCTGGATACTCGGCCTTCTGATGCCGGTGCGAGCACAAGAGCCGGAGGGGACGGGCACGTGAGCGAAAAGCCAGCGGGTGCGGCGGGTGGTTCGGCGCAGGGATCGCGCGCCGCGGAGATGTGGCAGAACAACCCGCCCGGATCCCTCTACGACTACATCCGCGTCGCCTCCTTCTCCCTCGGGCCCGACGGACGGATCGAGCAGTGGAGCGAGCGCGCGGCCGAGCTCTTCGGGATAACGGCCCGGCACGCCGTCGGCAAGGACCCGCTGGAGGTGCTGGCCCCGGCCGGAGCGCACGGCCGCGGCCGGCGCCCCACCGCGCCCTTCATCGCCGAGGGCGGTCTCGACGGGCGCGAGTGGACGGGCCTGATCCCGTATCAGCGGGGCGGCGGTCACGACGCCCATGACGGGCAGTCAGCGCACGGCGCCGGTGAACCGTCCGGGTCCGGCCTCGCCGAGATCTACGTGATGCCCACGCAGAACGAGCGCGGGGAGCGCGCCGCGCTCTGCGTCGCCGTCGACGTCCGGGCGCTGCGCGGAATAGAGACCGACATCGCGGCCTCCGAAGCCGTTTTCGGCCAATCTCCGCTGGGATTCTTCTTCTTCGGCACCGACCTCACGCTGCTGCGCGTCAACGAGAGCTTCGCCCAGACCTTCGGCCGCCCCGCTGACTGGCACCGCGGCCGCACCCCGCACGACTTCCTGCCCCGCGGCGAGGCCGAGCGGCTCACCGCCGCACTGCGCCAAGTCCTCGACACCGGAAAGCCGGTGTCGGACCTTCAGCTGGTCGGGCCCGTGCCCGGGCACGCCGAGCGCCGCCGCTGGTCGGTCTCGCTCTACCGGTTGCACAGCGGCAGCGGGCGCCCCATCGGCGTCGCCGCGCTCGCCACCGACGTCACCGGCCGCCGCCGCGCCGAGCGCGAGGCCGCCGGCGTCCGCCGCAACCTGGCCCTGCTCAACGAGGCCGGCGCCCGCATCGGCAACTCCCTGGACTTGGAGACCACCGCCCGCGAGCTGCTGGACGTCGCCGTCCCCCAGTTCTGCGACCTCGCCTCCGTCGACCTCTACCAGGGCCTCCTCGCCGGCGACGAGGCCCCGCCCGGCCTCGCCGACGGCAGCGCCGAGCTGCGCCGCGTCGCCTACGCCAGCGCGGTCTCCGGGGCGCCCGTGGCCGGCGGCGAGAAGCCCGTCCAGGTCGGCGAGGTGCACCGCTACGCCTTCCACTCGCCGTGCGCCGCCGCGCTGCGCACCGCGCAGGTGCAGGTCATCCCGCGGCAGGAGGGCGAGGACGGCCCCGAGCTCGGCGCCGTCGTGCAGTCCACCCTCGCCGTGCCGATGGTCGCCCGCGACACGGTGGTGGGGCTCGCGCAGTTCTCCCGCACGAAGGGCAGCGAGCCGTTCGGCGAACGCGACACCGCCCTCGCCGTCGAGCTGGCCGCCCGCGCAGCCGTCTGCATCGACAACGCCCGCCTCTACCGGCGCGAGCACGAGCGCGCCGTCATCCTCCAGCGCAGCCTGCTGCCCCCCGGCGACCCCGAGGCCGCCGGCCTGGAGATCGCCTGCCGCTACCTGCCCGCCAACGCCGCCACCGAGGTCGGCGGCGACTGGTTCGACGTCATCGAGCTGCCCGGGCACCGCACGGCCCTGGTCGTCGGCGACGTCATGGGCCGCGGCCTGCGCGCCGCCGTCGCCATGGGCGAGCTGCGCACCGCCGTCCGCACCCTGGCCATGCTCGACCTGGAGCCTGCCGAGGTCCTCTCCGCCCTCGACGAGATCGCCCACGGCCTCGGCCGCCCCGGCGGCGGGCAGTCCTCCACGCGCGGCGTACGCGGCGGGGTGCGGGCCGCCGACCTCTCCGAGGTCTACCTGGCCACCTGCGTCTACGCCGTCTACGACCCCGTCACCCGGCGCTGCACCATCGCCAACGCCGGCCACCTGCCGCCCGTCCTCGTCCAGGCCGGCCGCCCCGCCGAGCTGCTCGACGTCCAGCCCGGCATGCCGCTCGGCGTCGGCGGCGAGCTCTTCGAGGAAACGGTCGTCGAACTGCCCGACGGCGCGCTGCTGGCCCTCTACACGGACGGCCTCGTCGAATCCCGCGAGCACGCCCTGGACGAGGGCCTGGAAGCCTTCCGCGAGGCCCTCACGGGCCCCTCCCGCCCCCTGGAGGAGGTCTGCGAGCACGTCCTCGGCGCGCTCGACACCCACCACGGCGAGGACGACATCGCCCTCCTCATGGCCCGCCTGCGCGGCCTCCCCGACGAGAACGTCGGCGACTGGACCCTCCCCGCCGAACCCCGCTCCGTCGCCCGCGCCCGCGAACTCGCCCGCGAACAGCTCCCGCAATGGGGCCTGGACAACCTCGTCGACACCACCGAACTGCTGGTCAGCGAGCTCGTCACCAACGCCCTCCGCTACGGCGAGGGAGAAATCCGGCTGCGGTTGCTGCTGGACCGCACCCTCGTCTGCGAGGTCTGGGACGGCGGCCTCGTCCAGCCCCGGCGGCGGCGCGCCCGCGACACCGACGAGGGCGGGCGGGGCCTGCAGCTCGTCGGCATGCTCAGCGCGGCGTGGGGCAGCCGCCGCACCCCCCACGGCAAGACGGTGTGGTTCGAGCTGGCCCTCCCGGACGGCGAGTTCCCGGCCCCGGACGCGGTGGAGGCGCTGCTGAGCCTGTACTGACGGGTGAGTTCGTACCGGCCGGGGCGTGATGGGATGACGAGGTGAACCGCACCGCCGCCGAAGACAGCAACCGCCGCATGCTGCGGGCCCGGGACGCGATGGACCGCGCGTACGCGCAGCCGCTGGACGTCCCGGCCCTGGCCCGCATCGCCCACGTCTCGGAGGCGCACTTCACCCGCACCTTCCGGGCCGTGTTCGGCGAGACCCCGCACCGGTACCTGCAGCGCCGCCGCGTCGAGCGGGCCATGTTCCTGCTGCGCGAGACCGACCGCAGCGTGACGGACATCTGCTTCGAGGTCGGCTTCGGCAGCCCGGGGACCTTCAGCCGCACGTTCCGCGACATCGTCGGCCGGTCGCCGAGGACGTACCGCAAGGAGGCGGTGTCCGCGGCCGTACCGACGTGCTTCGCGATGGCGTGGACGCGGCCGGCCGAGCGCTTGACCGCCGGCTGAGCAGTTTCGGATAAGTTTCCGGGGCGGTCCGTCGGTAGCGTGATCCCCATGTTCAACGCCATCACGCAATCGCAGATATACGTCCTCGACCAGGACGAGGCCCTCGACTTCTACGTCGGCAAGCTCGGCCTGGAGGTCGCCGCCGACGTCGAGCTGGGCTTCATGCGCTGGCTGACCGTCAGCGTCCCCGGTCACCCGGAGCGGCAGATCCTGCTGGAGAAGCCGGGAGCCCCGGCGATGTCCGAGGAGACGGCGCGGCAGGTCCGCGAACTGGTGACCAAGGGCGCGATGGGCGGCTGGCTCATCCTCACCACGGACGACTGCCGCGGCACGTACGAGACGCTGGTGGCCCGGGGCGTCGAGTTCACCGAGGAGCCGACCGAGCGCCCGTACGGCATCGACTGCGGCCTCCGCGACCCCTTCGGCAACCGCATCCGCTTCACGCAGCCGCGCGCCGCCTAGCGGCGCTTAGCAGCGCCGGGGAGGGGGAGGCGGGCCCAGACCCGGGTGCCCTCGGTGGCGGCGCCGCTCTTGCTGATGCCCCAGCTGCCGCCGCACTCGTGGACGAGTGCGGCGAGGAGGAGCAGGGTGCGCTTGCGCTGCGCTGTGCAGACGGCGGCTTGGTGGGGGTCGGAGTGGGCGTGGTGGGCGTCCCAGTTGACGATGCGGAGTGCGCCGTCGCACCAGCGGAGGGAGTGGTAGAGGTCCTGTCCGGGTGCGAACTGTGTGGCGCAGGCGACGAGTTCTCCTGCGATGGAGAGGGCGGGTTCTTCGATCGCGGTGAGGCCGTGGGCGCGCAGGACGGTGCGGGTGGTGGTCCGTACGACGGTGGCGGAGAGCGGGTCGCCGGGGACGGTGAAGCTGTAGGAGAGGGCGGAGGGGTCGGAGGAGCGGGGGTTGTAGGCGGGGCGGTGGGTGGTGGCGAGGGTGGAGGGGTTGGCGGGGGTGGGGGTGATGAGGGGGCAGAGGGCGTCGGGGGTGGTGTCGGTGGAGGGCAGCATGGGGCGGCTCCCGGGTGGGGTGTAGGGGTGCGAGCCGGTGGCCTGTCTCAGGGCAGGGGCTGTACGTCGCCCGTCCGATGCGCTTCCGGCTGCGGCGCGGTTGGCACTGAAGCTAGCCACGCGATGGCACCTGTGCCACATCATGCGTGGCTATTGCCTCGAACGGGTGAAGTGTGGCCAGCGCTTTATGAACGGGCCACGCGGAAGCGGTAGGAAGGGGCGCATGCCACCCAGGACAACGCCCAGCGAACGGCAGAAACGGCTCGGTGCCGAGCTGCGCAAGATGCGCTTAGCAGCAGGGGTTACGACCGAGCACGCCGCCGGGCTGCTCGGTATCGACCGCACGAAGATCTCCAACATCGAGTCCGGCGTCCGCGTCATCACGCCCGACCGGCTCCGTACCCTGGCATGCCACTACGCGTGCGCGGACGCCGACTACGTCGACGCGCTCGCCGCCATGGCCGAGAAGCGCGAGCGCGGCTGGTGGGAGCAGTTCCGGGGGACCCTCCCCGTAGGGCTGCTGGACATCGCGGAGTTGGAGTGGCACGCGACCCGGCTGCGCACTACACAG
This sequence comes from Streptomyces sp. XH2, assembly GCF_049725035.1. Classification (NCBI taxonomy): domain Bacteria; kingdom Bacillati; phylum Actinomycetota; class Actinomycetes; order Kitasatosporales; family Streptomycetaceae; genus Streptomyces; species Streptomyces sp. XH2. Next base: position 125,966 of record NZ_JBMMMZ010000008.1, read on the forward strand.
GTGTTGCACCTCCCAGGGCTTCTCCAGACGGAGGAGTATGCCCGTGCGATCTTCGCTGGAGCGCTTCCCACACTGCCCCGGCTGGAAGTTGAGCTCCGGGTGGCGCACCGGATGCAACGTCAGCAAGTCCTCGACGGGGCCGAGCCTCTGGAATACACAGGGTTCATCCACGAGGCCGCCCTGCGCATGCAGTTCGGTGGCAGTGTGGTGATGCGGGAACAGCTCGAACATCTTCTGCTCATGTCCGAGCGCGAGAACGTTGTGTTGCGGGTAGTACCTGTGGAAACCGGGGTGTTTCCCGGTGCAGGGAACACGATGGCATACGCCGAAGGGCCGGTACCTCAACTCGACACCGTGCAACTCGATGTGGCGGGTGGGCCGATCTTCCTGTCCGCGGAGGCGCAGATCGCCCGCTACCGCGCCCACCTGGACTGGATGGAACAATCTGCCCTCGACGTAGAGCAATCGCGTGCCTTCATCCACACAATCGCATCCGATCTCTGAAAGAAGGCAGCCATGTCGCACATCCACTGGGAAGACCCGTTCTGCGGCGACGGAAACAACTGCTTCCGAATAGGCACCGACTCCGCCGGCAACGCCTACATCGCCGTGAGCGGCGCCGAGGACCAGTACGTCACCGACACCCGTGACGCCTTGCGCGCGCTGATCCTGGACATCAAGGCCGGCAAGGCCGATCACCTGCTCTGACCGCGGCCGACTGTCCCTTCGTAGGTGCGGAGGTCAAGACAGGCTGGCGGCAGGGGAGGGGTGGGGCGGCCGCCGTACTCGCGCCGTCACGGATGCGGGCGCGTAAGGAGACCTCCCCATCAGCCCGGACTGATGGGGAGCGGGCTGCTGCCGCGATGTGGTTTCTCCCGTCGTGGGCGTTCCACTAGGCGCGCCTACGTTGTGGCCGTGCGGTCGGCTGACCCATGGAGGGGGGTTGCTCAATGGGGCCGTTGAGGCGCGCGGCTGGCGTCCTTGGCGCACTTGCACGCCGCGCAGCCCGGTCGGCCGGTGGATTTCCGCGCTGAGAGGGCACTAACCCCCGTGGACCTGCACCTGACCTCTGAAGGAGGGCACTATGTCTCACATCCGCTGGGAAGAGCCGTTCTGCGGCGCAGGAAACAACTGCTTCCGAATAGGCACCGACTCCGTCGGCAACGCGTACATCGCCGTGAGCGGCGCCGAGGACCAGTACGTCGCCGACACCCGCGAAGCACTCCGCGCGCTGATCCTGGACATCAAGGCCGGCAAGGCCGATCACCTCCTCTGACCGCGGCCGACTGCCCACCCCGCGGAGCGAAGAGGCGCCGCGCCGCCGCTTGAGTGCGGGGGCGCGGCGTCGGGCTGGTGCACGTGAAAATGAGAAGCGAAATGGTTGCTAAAAGAAATCAGCCGGCCAACGGATGCCGTTTTCAATTCCAATTCGAGCGGTCGGTTTCGGGCCTGCGGGGGTTCCCTTTTTCTGGCGTGACAAGGGTCACGCCGCGGGCGATGGAAGGCGATAATTGATAGGCATACGATCGTGGCGTCGCCGGGGCCGTTAATTTCCTGCCCGGCGGAGTCAATCGGAAAGTCGCAGGGGGCGGGGACGTGCCGTGCCGGATCAGGTGTGGAAATCTCTCCGGCACGTAATGAGGCCCCGCCCCCCTTGCGCGCGAACGCAAGGAAGAATTGTACGTGAACCGCAATGCGATGCGCATCAGCGCCGCCACGATCATTGCCGCCGTCGCCGTCGGAGTCGCCGGAACCGCCGCTGACGCCGCGACCTCCACGCCCGAGGCGCCCCGGGCGGGTGCCGCCGCCCTCTCCGAGCGCGCGGCCGCCCAGCTCCTCGCCGGAAACCTCCTGAAGTACGAGGGCAGCCGCTTCAACGCCCAGGACAAGGCGGAACTCCAGGCCATCGCATCGGGCGAATTCGCGGAGACGAGGGGTGCGCTCGGCGCCCTGGTCAAGGCCCTGAAGAAGGTGAAGGGCTTCTCCGGGGCCGTCGCCAAGAGCTACGGCGAGTTCAAGAAGTGGGCGGACGGCCTGCCCTGGTACATCAAGGGTCCGCTGGCCGCCGCCGGCCTCTACAGCAACCTCAACGACGTCTGGCAGCTGTTTCACTGACCCGTTCGGGCCGGCAACGTCCTGACCTGAGCCTGCCCCCGACGTACCCGCGCCGGGGGCTTCGGCCGAGACGACCTGGGAGTCATCATGACGCCTTCCGCGAGCGGTACACAGAAATCGAAGATCCCGGTTCTGCCGATCTGGGTCATGATGCCCGTCAGTTTTGCTGTGGCCTTTTATCTGGGCGAATCGTATGGCTTCGTGTGGTGGCAACGCGCACTCGGCGTCGGGATCGTTGCCTTTGTTCTTGAAGCGGCCAACCAGGCCGTACGGCGCGTAGCACGACGCAGCGGCAAGGCCGATCACCTGCTCTGACCAATCGTGGGCGCCCGGGCCCAAAAAATCTTGGGCGGCGATGTCGAGAAGCCGCGCCCCGCTCCGTCCCCGGGGTGAACGCGGCCACAATGGGTCGCACCCGCACCGAGGAGACGCACCATGGCCAAGTACCTGCTGCTCAAGCACTACCGCGGCGCCCCGGCTCCGGTGAACGACGTGCCCATGGATCAGTGGACGCCGGAGGAGGTCTCGGCGCACGTGCAGTACATGAACGACTTCGCGGCCCGGCTGGAGAAGAGCGGCGAGTTCGTCGACGGGCAGGCGCTCGCCCCCGAGGGAGCGTGGGTCCGGTACGACGGTGAGGGACGGCCGCCGGTCACCGACGGGCCGTTCGCCGAGACCAAGGACCTGATCGCCGGCTGGATGATCATCGACGTCGACAGTTACGAGCGCGCCGTCGAGCTGGCCGGGGAGCTGTCGGCCGCCCCCGGGGCGGGCGGGAAGCCGATCCACGAGTGGCTGGAGGTGCGCCCGTTCCTGGCCTGCCCGCCCACCATCACGGAGTGACCCCGTCCATGGACGAGGCCCTGCTCCGGAGCCTCACGCCGAGCGTGCTCGGCATCCTCGTCCGCCGCGGAGCCGACTTCGCGGCGGCCGAGGACGCCGTACAGGAGGCGCTGGTCGAGGCGGTCCGCGTCTGGCCGACGGACATACCGAGGGACCCCAAGGGCTGGCTCGTCACCGTGGCCTGGCGGCGGTTCCTCGACGCGGCCCGGGCGGACGCCTCCCGCCGCCGGCGGGAGGACCTCGTCGACGAGGAGCCCGCGCCCGGGCCCGCGCCCGCCGTGGACGACACGCTGCAGCTCTACTTCCTGTGCGCCCACCCCTCGCTGACGCCCTCGTCCGCCGTCGCGCTCACGCTGCGCGCCGTCGGCGGGCTCACCACCCGCCAGATCGCGCGGGCCTACCTGGTGCCCGAGGCGACCATGGCGCAAAGGATCAGCCGGGCCAAGCGCACGGTCTCGGGCGTTCGCCTCGACCGGCCCGGTGACGTCGCCACCGTGCTGCGCGTCCTCTACCTGGTCTTCAACGAGGGCTACTCCGGCGACGTCGACCTCGCCGCCGAGGCCATCCGGCTCACCCGGCAGCTCGCGGCCGTGATCGACCACCCCGAGGTGGCGGGGCTGCTCGCCCTCATGCTGCTCCACCACGCCCGGCGCGCCACCCGGACCGCGCCGGACGGCAGCCTGGTGCCGCTCGCCGAGCAGGACCGCGGCCGGTGGGACACGGCGCTGATCGCCGAGGGCGTCGGGATCCTGCAGGCGGCCCTCGCCCGCGACCGGCTGGGCGAGTTCCAGGCCCAGGCCGCCATCGCGGCCCTCCACGCCGACGCGCCCACCGCCGCGGAGACCGACTGGGCGCAGATCGTCGAGTGGTACGACGAGCTCGTGCGCCTGACCGGCAGCCCGGTCGTCCGGCTCAACCGCGCGGTGGCCGTCTGCGAGGCCGACGGCCCGCGCGCCGGGCTGGCCGCGCTCGCGGAACTGGACGACGCGAAGCCCGGCTCGAAGCCCGGCTCACTGCCCCGCCGCGCCGCGGTGGCCGCCTACCTCCATGAGCGCAACGGCGACCTGGCGACCGCGGCGCGGCTGTACGCCGAGGCCGCCCGCGAAGCACCCAGCCTCGCGGAGCGCGACCACCTGACGCGTCAGGCCGCCCGGCTCAACGCCCGCCGGTCCCGCTGACGGGTCCCCCGAACGGGCCGGCTCACTTACGCCGGAACCCGATGTCCTGGTAGCGCGGCGTCGCCAGACCGAACGCGCCGGCGTTGACCACCGTCTTCCTCGCCGCCACCAGCTGGGGGCGCTGGTACAGGGGGATCGAGCCGGCCAGGGACCAGATGCGGGCGTCCGCGCGGCTCGCCAGGTCGCGGGAGGCCTCCTCGTCGAGTTCCGTGGAGGCCTGGTCGAAGAGCTGGTCGATGCGGTCCGTGCCGACGCGGGTGTAGTTCTGCTCCACCACAAGAGAGCCGTCGGCCGCGGGCTGGGGCTTGGCGTAGAGGGGGCGGGCGTCGGTTGCGGGGTAGGGGGTGGCGGGCCAGGAGTAGAGGGCGAGGTCGTAGCTGCCGGCGGCGATGTGGTCCTTGAAGAAGCCGGCGTCGCCGACCTTGGTCACTTCGGTGCCGATGCCGACCGCGTCGAGGCGGCGGGCGATGCGGTCGGCCACGGACCGCAGCGAGTCCGTGCCGGCGCTCACCGGCACCACGAAGCGGAGGGTGAGCTTCTTGCCGTTCTTCATGCGGACCGGGGCGGCGGCCGCGCGGTTGCCGTCGGCGGCGGGCTTGCCGTCGGGGCCGGTGCCGTCGTCCAGGCTGTCGTCGGCGGCGAACGCCGCGTCGTCGGCGAGGGAGTCGGCGGCCTCCTCCGGGTCCGCGGAGTCGTCCGAGGGCACCGGGCCCGCCGCCGGCCCGGGCCGCAGCCCCAGCGTCCGGCCCGCCCCGGGCCGTCCGTCCGCCGCCGTCTTGCGGCCGTCGCCCTCGGCGCGCTTCCAGCCCGCCTCGGCGAGGAGGGCCTGGGCGGCCTTGGGGTCGGGGCCGCCGATGGCGTCGCTGTTGTCCTCGTAGCCCTCCTGGCCGGAGAGGAAGAGGTGGCTGCCGAGCGGGTCGACGGGCAGGCCCAGCGGGCCGAGGACGGACTTGGCGATGGCGCGGCGGTCGATGGCCCGGGCGACGGCCCGGCGGACGCGCTCGTCGGCGAGCGGGCCGCTCGCGCCGTTGAGGGCGAGCTGGGTGTACGCGGGCTCCAGGGACTTGCGGACGACGATGCCGCGCAGCGCGGCCGGGCGGGCGGCCGCGGCGGCCGGCGGCTTGTCGCCCCTGTCCTGCTTCGCGGGCTTGTTGGCGCTGGCGATGCGGCCGGCGTCGGCCGCGCCCACGTCGGCGAGGTCGAGCTTGCCGGCGGCCAGGGCCGCGGCCCGCTCGGTGCGCGGCAGGGCCCGGAGCACGAGCCGGTCGAGCTTGGCGGGCTCGCCCCACCACTTGGGGGAGCGGGCGAGGGTGAGCGTGCCCTGCTTCTCGTCGCGGTCGGCGACGCGGAAGGGGCCCGCGGAGAGCTTGAGGTCGTTGCGGGCGCCGTCGTTGAAGTCGTCCGCGCTGCCCGTGACGGCCTTGGGGTAGAGCGGGGTGAAGAGGGCGGGCCAGTCGGCGCAGCCGCGGGCGAAGGTGACCTTGACCTCGTGGTCGTCGGCGCCGCGCTCGACGTGGTCGATGCGGTCGTAGCCGGTGTTGTGGGCCGCCCAGTAGGCGCTGTCCTTGCCGCGCAGGGCCTTCCACTGGGCCTCGAAGTCGGCGGCGGTCAGCGGTTTGCCGTTGCTCCAGACGGCCCTGGGGTTGAGCTTGTAGACGACGACCTGGTGGGGCTCGCGCTGGACGACCTCGGCGGAGCGCAGGTAGTCGGGGTTGCGCTGCGGGCGGCCGCGCCCGTCGGTGGTGAAGAGGGAGGGCAGGACGGCCCCGGTGACCCGCTGCGTGGCGGAGTCGGCGTCGGTCTGGAAGGCGTTGAGGGTGCTGGGCAGGGCGTCGACGGCCCAGGTGAGGGTGCCGCCGTCGGCGACCCGGGGGCGGGCGGCGGCGCCGATGTCCTGCGGGGTGATGCGGCCGCCGCCGTCGTGGTCGCCGCCGCAGCCGCCGAGGAGGGGCAGCGGGAGCAGGAGCCCGGCGGCCAGCAGGGCGGCACGGCGGCGCGTACGGGACCGCGTGGGAGTGAGAGGGGCCATGCTGCTACCTCCGCAGGACTCACCGGACTCGTTCGGCGTAATGAGCCGCTGATCGCATCTACTGCTCACCACTGAATGCGACAGTCGGTCCGGCCGCGCGCCGACACGGCGCCGCCCGGGTGTACGCCACCCGCGTGGACGAACGATTCCGCGGCCCCCGGGCGGGCGGGCCGATTCCCGCGACCCTCATGAACGAACGTTTCTGCAGCCCCGCGGCGCGCGCCGCACCCGTTCCGGCGAAGGCGCGATCGCTATCTTCCCCCGGAGGGGTGTGACGCGCGACACTCTTGAGTCGCATCACCGTCGCCACCCGCAACCGCCGACTGCGGAAGTGAGGGTCAGACAGACATGTCCCTGCAAGACGAAGTGACCGCGGTCCAGCGCTGCCTGGACGATCTCGGCCGGGCGCTCGCACGGCTGGAGAAGCACCTGGGCAGCCAGGACCTCGAACTGCGCCGGGTGCGCACGGACGCCGCCCACCTGCGCGAGAGCGTCACCCTCCTGCGCTCCGTCCACCCCGGGGACCGGCTGCCCCCCGAGACGGTGCCGGTGCCCGACGCCCCGTACGACGCGTCCCTGTGGAAGGACGTTGACGACGAGGGGCTCGGCGCGCGGGACCGGCACGCGCCCTGACCGGCCCGGGCAGCGCGACAGCACCGGCTTCCTCCCCCTCCGTTCCTTCCGCTCCTCCCCGGAGTCCCTCTTGGCCACTGGTACCGACCCCCGATCCGCGACCGCCGCCGGGGTGCCCGCCCAGGGCGGGGTCCATCACCCCTCCCGGGCCGCGATCCCCGCACGCCACCTGCGCGCCGACCGCTGGTGGCTCGCGCCCGCGGCGACCGCCGCAGGCCTGTTCGCCTTCGTCGTCTACTCCACCTGGCGGGCCTTCGCGGGCGACGACTACTACGCGGCGCCCTACGTCTCCCCGTTCTACTCGCCCTGCATCGCGCAGAACTGCGTCCCGATGAAGGGCGGCGCCGACTGGCACGTCTTCGGCGCCTGGTGGGGCCTCTCGCCGGCCCTGCTGATCCTGATCTTCCCGCTGGGCTTCCGGCTGACCTGCTACTACTACCGCAAGGCCTACTACCGGGGCTTCTGGGCCTCGCCCCCGGCCTGCGCCGTCGCCGAGCCGCACGCGAAGTACACCGGCGAGACGCGCTTCCCGCTGATCCTGCAGAACATCCACCGCTACTTCTTCTACTTCGCGGTGATCGTCGCGGGCATCCTCACGTACGACACGGCGCTCGGCTTCCGCAACGCCCGCGGAGAATGGGGCCACATGGGCCTCGGCACCCTGGTGCTCCTCGCGAACATCGCGCTGATCTGGGCGTACACCCTCTCCTGCCACTCGTGCCGGCACATCGTCGGCGGCCGGATCCGCACCTTCTCCCGGCATCCCGTGCGCTACCGCATGTGGGGCTGGGTCAGTGCGCTCAACGCCCGCCACATGCAGCTCGCCTGGGCCTCGCTGATCAGCGTGGCGGCCGCCGACTTCTACGTCTACCTGGTGGCGAGCGGCGTGTTCGACGACCCGCGGTTCTTCTAGCCGGCCCGCTCCACCCCACGCCTTCACGCTCAAAAGGAGAGGTGCTTTCTGATGTCGCGTACGGCCCGAGAAGCCTGGGACGTGGTCGTGGTCGGCGCCGGCGGCGCCGGGCTGCGTGCCGCCATCGAGGCCCGCGAGCGGGGCATGCGCTGTGCGGTGATCTGCAAGTCGCTCTTCGGCAAGGCCCACACCGTGATGGCGGAGGGCGGCATCGCCGCGAGCATGGGCAACGTCAACGAGGGCGACAACTGGCAGGTCCACTTCCGCGACACCATGCGCGGCGGCAAGTTCCTCAACCACTGGCGGATGGCCGAGCTGCACGCCCGCGAGGCCCCCGACCGCGTCTGGGAGCTGGAGACCTGGGGCGCCGTCTTCGACCGCACCCGGGACGGGAAGATCTCGCAGCGCAACTTCGGCGGCCACGAGTACCCGCGGCTGGCGCACGTCGGCGACCGCACCGGCCTGGAGCTGATCCGCACCCTCCAGCAGAAGGTCGTCTCGCTGCAGCAGGAGGACCACCGCGAGACCGGCGACTACGAGTCCCGGCTCAAGGTCTTCCAGGAGTGCACGGTCACCCGCCTCCTGAAAGACGGCGACCGCATCGCGGGCGTCTTCGGCTACGACCGCGAGTCCGGCCGGTTCTTCGCCATGGAGTCCCCGGCCGTCGTGCTGGCCACCGGCGGGATCGGCAAGTCCTTCAAGGTGACGTCGAACTCCTGGGAGTACACCGGCGACGGGCACGCCCTCGCGCTGCTCGCCGGGGCGTCCCTGATCAACATGGAGTTCGTGCAGTTCCACCCGACGGGCATGGTCTGGCCGCCGTCCGTCAAGGGCATCCTGGTCACCGAGTCCGTCCGCGGCGACGGCGGCGTGCTGCGCAACAGCGACGGCCGGCGGTTCATGTTCGACTACGTCCCGGACGTCTTCAAGGAGAAGTACGCCGAGTCCGAGGCCGAGGGCGACCGCTGGTACCGGGACCCCGACAACAACCGCCGCCCGCCCGAGCTGCTCCCGCGCGACGAGGTCGCCCGCGCCATCAACTCCGAGGTCAAGGCGGGCCGCGGCTCCCCGCACGGCGGGGTCTTCCTCGACGTCTCGACCCGCCTCCCCGCCGAGGACATCAAGCGCAAACTGCCCTCCATGCACCACCAGTTCAAGGAGCTGGCGGACGTCGACATCACGGCCGAGCCGATGGAGGTCGGCCCCACCTGCCACTACGTGATGGGCGGCGTCGACGTCGACCCGGACACGGCCGCGGCGGTGGGCGTCCCCGGGCTGTTCGCGGCGGGCGAGGTCGCGGGCGGCATGCACGGCTCGAACCGGCTCGGCGGCAACTCCCTCTCCGACCTGCTCGTCTTCGGCCGGCGGGCCGGGCTGTACGCGGCCGAGCACGCCGCCTCCTTCCCCGGCGCGGGCCGGCCCGTCGTCTCCGAGGCCGACCTGGAGGCGGCGGAGGCGGAGGCGCTGCGCCCGTTCGGCGCGGAGGGCGGCGACACGGCCGTCTCCGAGGGGCCGGCCGAGAATCCGTACGCCCTGCACCAAGAGCTCCAGCAGGCCATGAACGACCTGGTCGGCATCATCCGCAAGGGCCCGGAGATGGAGGAGGCGCTGCGCCGGCTGACCGAGCTGCGGGCCCGCTCCCGGCGGGCCGGGGTGGAGGGCCACCGGCAGTTCAACCCCGGCTGGCACCTGGCGCTCGACCTGCGGAACATGCTGCTGGTCAGCGAGTGCGTGGCCCGGGCGGCGCTGGAGCGCACCGAGAGCCGCGGCGGCCACACCCGCGACGACCACCCGGCGATGGACCGGCGGTGGCGCCGGCTGAACCTGGTGTGCCGGCTCAACGGGGACAGCACGGAACCGGGCGCGGACCCGCTGCTGGGCCGGGTGCGCCTGGAGCGGCGCGAGATGCCGCCGATCCGTGACGACCTGCTCGCGCTCTTCGACAAGGAGGAGCTGGTGAAGTACCTGACGGACGAGGAGCTGACCTCTTGAGTTACGAGGCCCACTTCAAGGTGTGGCGGGGCGATGCGGACGGCGGCTCCCTCGTCGACTACACCGTGACCGTCAACGAGGGCGAGGTCGTCCTCGACATCATCCACCGGCTCCAGGCCACCGAGGCCGCCGATCTCGCCGTGCGCTGGAACTGCAAGGCGGGCAAGTGCGGTTCGTGCAGCGCGGAGATCAACGGCAGGCCGCGGCTGATGTGCATGACGCGGATGTCGCTGCTCGACCCGGCCGAGCCCGTCGTGGTCACCCCGATGCGGGCGTTCCCCGTGGTGCGGGACCTGGTGACGGACGTGTCCTTCAACTACGCCAAGGCCCGCGAGGTCCCCTCGTTCGTCCCGCCGGCCGGGGTCGGGCCCGGGGAGTACCGGATGCAGCAGGAGGACGTGGGGCGCTCCCAGGAGTTCCGCAAGTGCATCGAGTGCTTCCTGTGCCAGAACACCTGCCACGTGGTGCGGGACCACGAGGAGAACAAGCCGGTCTTCGCCGGGCCCCGCTTCCTGATGCGCGTGGCCGAGCTGGACATGCACCCGCTGGACGGGGCAGCCGAGGCGGGCATCGACCGCAAGCGCGGCGCGCAGGAGGAGCACGGGCTCGGCTACTGCAACATCACCAAGTGCTGCACGGAGGTCTGCCCGGAGCACATCAAGATCACCGACAATGCGCTGATCCCGCTGAAGGAGCGGGCCGTGGACCGGAAATACGATCCGCTGGTCTGGCTCGGGAGCAAGATCCGGCGCCGGACGTGAGCACCCCGCCCGGCGCGCGCCGGGCGCACGACGGAGCGTGAACACGCTCCGTATTCAACTCCTTGCTCCCAGTAGCGGAACGGGCATTGCCGCCATACGCTCACAAGTGTGACGCGGCTTTCGAGGCGGTACGGGACGGGGGCGCCGGGCTGGGCCATCGCCGGCGCCCTCCTCGCGCTGTGCGCCCTGCTGCTCCCGCTGCTTCCCGCGCCCCCCTCCCGCGCGGACACCCCCCTCGACCTCGACGCCGGCGGCCGCATCACCGACACCGTCGGCGCGCTCGGCCAGCGCCGCGCGCAGGTGATCACCGCGATCGAGCGCCTGCGCACCACCCAGCGCGTCCAGCTGTACGTCACCTACGTACGGGACTTCTCCGGCCGCTCCGGCCGCGCCTGGGCCGACGCCACCGCCGACCGCAACGGCCTCGGCGAGCGCGACGTCCTCCTCGCCGTCGCCACCCACGGCCGGCAGTACGCCGTCTCCGCCGACAAGCTCTCCGGCTTCCGCGCCGACCAGCTCAAGGCCGTCGCCGCCACCGCGATCGCGCCCGCCGTCGCCCAGCACGACTGGGCCGGGGCGGCCATCGGCGCCGCCGACGGCTACGGAGCCGTCCTCCGCGGCGAGCCCGTACGGCCCCCCGCGATCTCGCCCGGCAGTCCCGACCCCGGCGGCGAGGGCCTCGTCCCCGGCCACCGCCGGGTCTGGGCGCCCGTCGCCATGGGCGGCGCGCTCTGCCTCCTCGGCCTCTACCTGTGCGCCCGGCGCGCCTCCCGCAGGCGGCGCGCCGCGATGGCGCCCTCGCCGGAGCACGGGCCCGCGGCGGGCGCCCCGCCCGGCCCCGCGCGCATGGCCAGGCCCCTGACCCCGCTCCCCGAGCTCGACGCCGAGGCCGCCCGGGCCCTCGTCGAGACCGACGACGCCGTCCGCACCAGTGCCGAGGAACTCCACCTCGCCGCCGCCCAGTTGGGCGACGCCGCCGTCCGGCCCTTCGCCGAGGCCGTCGCCTACGCCCGAGGAGAGCTCGCGAACGCCTTCCGGCTGCGCCAGGCCCTCGACGACGCGCCCTACGAGGACGAGGAGATCCGCCGCCGCACGCTCGACGAGATCTGCTCGCACTGCACCAGCGCCAACCGGCGCCTCGACGCCGAATCCGAGTCCTTCGACGTGCTGCGCGGCCTCAGGACCAACGCGGCGGGCATCCTGGCCCGGGCCGAGGCCGCCGCGGAGGACCTCGCCCCGCGCGTCACCACCGCCGAGGGAGCGCTGCACGTCCTCGCCGGGCACTGCACCGCGACCGCCCTCGCCGCCGTCGCCCGCCACCCCGCCGAGGCCCGCGACCGGCTCTCCTTCGCCACGGCCGCCCTCGCCGAGGCCCGCCGCGCCCTCGCCGCCGGGGACGGCGACGCCGCCGCGATCTCGCTGCGCGCGGGCGAGGCCGCCCTGTCCCAGGCCCGGGTCCTCACCCTCGCCGCCCTGCGCCGCGCCCATGAGCTCAGCGGCGCCACCGCACGGCTGCCCGTCGCCCTCGCCGACGCCGAGGCGCGCGCCCCGCGCGGCAGTCCGCAGGCCCGCGCCCTCGCCTGCGCCCGCCGGGAGGTCGAGAGCGGGCGGTACGACCCGCGGGCCGTCCTGCGGCACGTGGAGGAGACGGCCGCGGCCCTGGACGCCGCGCCCGCCGCCGGCTCCGACGCCGGCCACGAGGACCGGGCCCGGGCGCGCGCCGAGCGGGCCCTGCGGCGGGTGCGGGGCGAGGTGGCCGCCGCGCGGGACTTCGTCACCACCCACCGGGGGGCCGTCGGGTGCCGGGCCCGCACGCGCCTCGCCGAGGCCGAACGGCACCTGGGGCTCGCGCGCGGCGCCCGCGACCTGCGCACCCTGCGCTCCGAGACCGGGCACGCGGACTCCCTGGCCCGGCAGGCCCGCGCCCTCGCCGAACACGACGTGGGCACGTACGGCACCCGGTACGACCCGGGCACCCCGCCCCCCACCCGTGCCCTCGGCGGCGCGCTCCTCGGCGGCATCATCCTGGCCGGCCTGCTGCCGGCGCGGTTCGGAGGCGGCGCGACCCGCGGCCGTCTGGCCGCGGGCTGAGCACGTACGGCTCCCCGTACCGGGGTCTTCCGCCGGACCCTCGGCGCGGGGGTTGCTCCCCCAGCTACCGCTCGGAGGTGCCCCAGCCGTGGCGGCGGGCTCAATTCCGGTTTCCGGCGAGTGCCGGCGCTCGTCTCCGCCGCCGCGGCGGGCACTTTGTGGCGGGCGTCGGCCCCTTTCTCCGCCGCCTGGGGGCACCTCCCGGCGGTAGCTGGGGGAGATCGCCGCCGCGGCGGGCATTTTCTGGCGGGCGCCGACCCCGCTCTTCTCCGCCGCCGCGGCGCGCGGCCACCGTGGCGGAATCCGGCGGTGCCCGGCCCGCAGGAGGCCGTCCGGCGCCGCCGGGCTCCCCGTCAGGGGTTCTCGCCGCCACCGCGGCGATCGGCCCTGCCACGGCAGGATCTCCCCCCGCCCGGAAGGGTAAAAGCCCAGGTCAGCGCCCCCACCACAGGCCTGCGGCAGCCGAACGCGGCGCGGGCCCGTACCATGGAAGTGGCCGCGGCGTGATTCTGCCCGGCGGGCGCGCGTGCCGGACCGTACGCGCCGCCATCCACGATTCCGGGAGAAGCGCCGCAAGTATGCCCACCCGCCACGACATTCGTAACGTCGCCATCGTCGCCCACGTCGACCACGGCAAGACGACCATCGTCGACGCCATGCTCAAGCAGGCCGGCGCCTTCGCCGCGCACCAGCTCGACTCCGTCGACGACCGCGTCATGGACTCGAACGACCTGGAGCGTGAGAAGGGCATCACGATCCTCGCCAAGAACACGGCGGTGAAGTACCACCCCAAGGACGGCGGGGACCCGATCACGATCAACATCATCGACACCCCCGGCCACGCCGACTTCGGTGGCGAGGTCGAGCGCGGTCTGTCGATGGTGGACGCGGTCGTGCTGCTGGTGGACGCCTCCGAGGGCCCGCTGCCGCAGACCCGCTTCGTGCTCCGCAAGGCGCTCCAGCAGCGGAAGCCGGTCATCCTCTGCATCAACAAGACGGACCGCCCGGACTCCCGCATCGACGAGGTCGTCAACGAGACGTACGACCTCTTCCTGGACCTGGACGCGGACGAGGACCAGATCGAGTTCCCGATCGTCTACGCCTGCGGCCGTGACGGCATCGCCTCGCTGACCAAGCCGGAGGACGGCACCGTCCCCGCGGACAGCACCAACCTGGAGCCGTTCTTCTCCACGATCCTGGAGCACGTCCCGGCCCCGTCGTACGAGGAGGACGCGCCGCTCCAGGCCCACGTCACCAACCTCGACGCCGACAACTTCCTCGGCCGCATCGCGCTGCTCCGCGTCGAGCAGGGCGAGCTGCGCAAGGGCCAGACGGTCGCGTGGATCAAGCGCGACGGTTCGATCTCCAACGTCCGCATCACCGAGCTGATGATGACCGAGGCGCTCACCCGCAAGCCCGCCGAGGTCGCCGGCCCCGGTGACATCTGCGCCGTCGCCGGCATCCCCGACATCATGATCGGCGAGACCCTGGCCGACCCGGAGAACCCGGTCGCGCTGCCCCTGATCACGGTCGACGAGCCCGCGATCTCCATGACCATCGGCACCAACACCTCGCCGCTGGTCGGCCGCGGCGGCACGGGCAAGGGCGCGGACGCCAAGTCCGCGGTCAAGGACCGCAAGGTCACCGCCCGCCAGGTCAAGGACCGTCTGGACCGCGAGCTGGTCGGTAACGTCTCGCTGCGCGTCCTGGACACCGAGCGCCCCGACGCCTGGGAGGTGCAGGGCCGCGGTGAGCTGGCGCTGGCCATCCTGGTCGAGCAGATGCGCCGCGAGGGCTTCGAGATGACCATCGGCAAGCCGCAGGTCGTCACGAAGGAGGTCGACGGCAAGACCCACGAGCCGGTCGAGCGCCTCACGGTCGACGTGCCCGAGGAGCACATGGGCGCGGTCACGCAGCTCATGGGCACCCGCAAGGGCCGCATGGACAACATGTCCAACCACGGCTCCGGCTGGGTCCGCATGGAGTTCGTCGTCCCGTCCCGCGGTCTGATCGGCTTCCGCACGGAGTTCCTGACGAACACCCGCGGCACCGGCATCGCCCACTCCATCCACGAGGGCCACGAGCCGTGGTTCGGCGAGCTGAAGACCCGTAACAACGGCTCCCTGGTCGCCGACCGCGCCGGTGCCGTCACCGCCTTCGCGATGACGAACCTGCAGGAGCGCGGTGTGCTCTTCACGGACCCGGGCACCGAGGTGTACGAGGGCATGATCGTCGGCGAGAACTCGCGCGCCGACGACATGGACGTGAACATCACCAAGGAGAAGAAGCTCACCAACATGCGCTCCTCCTCCGCCGACTCCTTCGAGGCGATCGTCCCGCCGCGCAAGCTGTCGCTGGAGCAGTCCCTGGAGTTCTGCCGCGACGACGAGTGCGTCGAGGTGACCCCGGAGGCCGTGCGCATCCGCAAGGTCGTCCTGGACCAGAAGGAGCGCGGCCGCACGGCTTCCCGTGCGAAGCGCTAAGCGCTGAGGGCTGACCACCCAAAAGCCCGAAGAATCCGAGAGGCCCGGTTCCGCCGCAGTTTTCCTGCGGCGGAACCGGGCCTCCGGCGTTTCCGAGTGACGCGGAATCAGTCAGTCCGTATTGATGCACGCCTGCAAAGGTTGTCCGGATAGCGGCCGGTGGACGCCGGAAGTTGTGTTAACAGTCCGTTTCGCGCCTGTCTGTCTGTGCTGGCTTTGTCCGGTTTTCGAACCTCTGAGGGGGCTCGATGTGACCAAAGCGAGACCCTTTAAGTGTGGTTTACAAGGCGGACGTACTTAATAGTTGGGTTCATTGAGCTCGGGTCAATGGGTCACGCGCTGTGGGGAGCGCCGACTCACGAGCACACTCGAGGTGCCGGTTCCGTCTCCGCTGTCAGGGGTGTCAGCGTGGGGCCGGCGCCTCTCTCGTAGTGAAAAGTGGACTCTTGAGGAGGCATACCCATGCGCGGTGCCAAGAGCGCCAAGTGGGTCGTGGGCGCGATAGTCGTGGCGATGGCCGCGACCGCCTGTGGCGGCGGCAGCAACGACAGCGGTAAGGGAGGCGGCGCGACCTTCCGGCTCGGCATCACCGAGCCGAAGTCGATCGATCCCGTCAACGCCCAGGAGTCCGAGGGCACGCTGGTGGCCCGTCAGCTCTTCGTGGGCCTCTACGACGTGAAGGACGACGGCACCCTCGCGCCGAAGCTGGCGGAGTCCGCCAAGCCGAACGACGCCGGTGACGAGTGGACCTTCCAGATCAAGAAGGACACCAAGTTCTCCAACGGCGAGCCGGTGAACGCCGAGGCGTTCATCCGCGGCTGGACCCGCGTCGCCACCAAGGCGTCCGCCTCCGACGTGGCCTACCACATGAACGGCATCGCCGGTTACAAGGAGCTCAACGGCGGTTCGAGCGACAAGTTCTCCGGCCTGTCCGCCGAGGGTGACTACACGCTCAAGGTCAAGCTCTCCGCCCCGGACTTCGAGTTCGACAAGAAGACCGCCCACCCGGCCTTCAGCCCGATGCCGAAGGTCGCCGGCGCCGGTGACAACAAGTCGTTCAACGACGCCCCCATCGGCAACGGCCCCTTCAAGATGTCGGGTTCGTGGGAGCACAACAAGAAGATCACCCTCGTCCGCAACGACGACTACGGTCTGACCAAGGCCAAGCTGGACAAGGTCGAGCTGTCGATCCTCAACCCGGCCAACGGCGTGACCCTGGAGTACAAGGGCTTCGAGTCGGGCCAGTTCGACTGGGCCCGCATGCCCGTCCCGCAGATGCCGGGCGCCAAGAAGAAGTACGAGCCCCAGGGCGAGTGGGTCAAGGCCGACGTCGCCGGCATCAACTACATCTCGCCGTTCAACGAGACCAGCCCGATGAACTCGGCCGACGCCCGTAAGGCCATCTCCTACGCGATCGACCGCGCGGAGATCGCCAAGGGTGTCTTCCAGGGTCTGCAGGAGCCGGCGACGGCCCTGCTGCCGCCGAACTTCAAGGAGGTCTACAAGGCCGACGTGTGCTCCTCCTGCGCCAAGCAGGACAAGGCGAAGGCCAAGGAGTACGCGGAGAAGGCCGGCCTCAAGCCGGGCGACACCCTCGACTTCGGCTACAACACCGGTGCCGGGCACGAGGAGTGGGTGCAGGCCGTCGCCAAGCAGGTCGAGGACGTGCTCGGTGTGAAGGTCAAGCTCAACGGCCTGCCGTTCAAGGAGGCCCTGGAGAAGCAGCAGGAGAAGGGCGCCAAGGGCATCTGGCGTCAGGCGTGGTCCGCCGACTACCCGACCGCCGACAACTTCTTCTCGCCGCTGCTCTCCACCGGCGGCATCAACCCGGACGCCAACGGCAAGGCGCTGGGCGACAACCGCGGCCGTTACAGCAACCCGAAGTTCGACGAGCTGCTGGTGAAGGCCCGTCAGACCAAGGACGCCGCCGAGCGCGCCAAGATCTACAACGAGGCCGAGAAGCTCGCGATCGACGAGGACCAGGCCGTCATCCCGACCTGGAAGCGCACCCAGTACCGCCTGGTGAACACCAAGAAGTTCACCGACGCGAAAATCGACTTCTACGAGGACCCGAACCTCGCCGAGATCGGCGTCAAGTAACCATCACCCTCCAGCCAGTCCCGTGAAGACCGTGGAGCCCCGAGCGACGGCTTGAGGCTCCGCGGCCTTCGCCTGCGGCACGTCCCGGCCCGTGCGGCCGGGGCGTGCGCGGCCGCCTCCCCACCTTCCCCCCTGGCGAGGCGACGGCGAACGCCCCACGGCGGCAGTAAGTCAAGGAGACATCGTGGGCAAATATGTGATCCGGCGGATCGGGCAGATGGTGGTCGTCCTCTTCGGCGCGACGCTCATCCTCTTCGCCTGTCTGTTCGTCCTCCCCGGAGACCCGGTCGGCTCGCTGGGCGGCGACAAGGCGCGTGACCCCGCCGTCGTCGAGCAACTGCGCGAGCGCTACGGCCTGGACAAGCCCCTTGCCGTGCAGTACGGCAACTACGTGACCAATCTGGTCAAGGGCGATCTCGGCGAGGACTACACCCAGCGGCGCCAGGTGACGGAGGTGCTCGGCCCGAAGCTGGGCAACACCGCCAAGCTGGCCGTGGCGGCGATCCTCATCGACGTGGTGATCGGCGTCCTCGCGGGCCTGGTGGCGGCCCTGTTCAGATACTCGTTCTGGGACGTCTTGGTCACCTTGCTCACGACCTTCGCCATCGGCTTCCCCAGCTTCGTCATCGGCATGGTCCTGCAGAGCACCTTCTCGGTGAACCTCGGCTGGTTCCCGCTGATCTCCGACGGCTCGTTCAACTCGATGATCATGCCGGCGTTCACGCTGGCCATCATCGACGCGGCCCTCGTCGCGCGGCTGATGCGCGGCACGATGCTGGAGGTGCTGCGCGCGGACTACGTCAAGACGGCCATCGCCAAGGGCCTTCCGCGCCGCACGGTGCTCCTCAAGCACGTCATGCGCAACTCGATCATCCCCGTGGTCACCTACATCGGCATCTCCTTCGGCGGCCTGCTCGGCGGCGCCCTCATCACCGAGGCGATCTTCAACTGGGACGGCATGGGCTACGCGCTGGTCACCTCGATCCAGCAGGGCAACAACCCGATCATCGTCGGCGTGGTCACCTACGGCGTCGCCGTCTTCGTCGTGCTCAACCTGCTGGTCGATCTGCTCTACGCGGTGCTCGACCCGCGGATCCGCCTCAGCTGACCGCCAGGTCACACCCGTTCTAGGAGTCACCCATGACTGAGCTCGCTAAGAGCGCCAAGGGGCCGGACGCCGCGACCGCACCGACCGCCGCCGCGAACAACACCGCCGAGCCCGCACCGGCCCGCATCACCCAGTGGGGCGAGATCCGCCACCGCTTCATGGCCAACAAGCTGGCCGTGGTCGGCCTCGTGCTGGTCGCCCTGCTCTTCATCGTCGCCGCCGCGGCGCCCCTGATCGCGACCCACGACCCGTACGCGCAGAACCTGTCCAACACGCTGCAGGAGCCCAGCGGCGAGCACTGGTTCGGCACCGACGCCCTGGGCCGCGACCAGTTCTCCCGCATCATCTACGGCAGCCGCATCGCCGTGATCGTCGGCCTGGCCTCGATCTTCCTGGCCTGTGTGATCGGCTGCATCCTCGGCGCCCTGTCCGGCTACTTCGGCAAGGCCGTCGACAGCGTCATCATGCGCATCGCCGACATCTTCTTCGCCTTCCCGCTGCTCATCGGCGCGATCGTGATCATCCTGGTGATGGGCCGCGGCGTGCTGCCCGTCATCGTCTCGCTGGCCGTCTTCAGCTGGGCCACGGTCGCCCGCCTGCTGCGCTCCAGCATCCTGTCCGTCCGCGAGATGGACTACGTGACGGCCGCGAAGGCCCTGGGCGCGAGCACCACCCGCATCATCCTGCGGCACATCATGCCCAACTCGATCGCGGCCGTGATGTCGTACGTGTCCTTCAGCGTCGGCACCGCCGTCGTGGCCGAGGCGTCGCTGTCCTTCCTCGGCATCGGCGTGAGCCCCGAGGTGCCGGAGTGGGGCAACATGATCTCCGCCGGCAAGGACTCCCTCGGCGTCAGCGACTTCCTGTGGGTCTACCCCAGCTCCGCGATCGTGCTGACGGTGCTCGGATTTGTCTTTGTCGGTGACGGGCTGCGCGACGCCCTCGACCCGAAGCTGCGTTGAGGAGAACGTCCCGATGACCACGATCGAAAAGACCGAAGGGGCGGCCGGTTCCGCGCCGCAGGACGCCAAGCAGTCCGCGCCCCTGCTCGACGTGCGCGACCTGCACGTCGAGTTCAAGACCCGCGACGGCATCGCCAAGGCCGTCAACGGTGTCAGCTACAGCGTCAACGCCGGCGAGACCCTCGCCGTGCTCGGCGAGTCGGGCTCCGGCAAGTCCGTCACCGCCCAGGCCATCATGGGCATCCTGGACTCGCCCCCCGGCCGGGTGGCCGGCGGTGAGATCCTCTTCCACGGCCAGGACATCCTGAAGCTGCCGGAGAGCGAGCGGCGCAAGCTGCGCGGCCCGAAGATGGCGATGATCTTCCAGGACGCGCTGTCCGCCCTCAACCCCGTCTTCTCCGTCGGCAACCAGCTCGGCGAGATGTTCCGGGTGCACCAGGGCCTGTCGAAGAAGGACGCCAAGGCCAAGGCGATCGAGCTGATGGACCGGGTGCGCATCCCGGCCGCCAAGCAGCGCGTGGGCGACTACCCGCACCAGTTCTCGGGCGGCATGCGCCAGCGCATCATGATCGCGATGGCGATGGCCCTGGAGCCGGACCTGATCATCGCCGACGAGCCGACCACGGCCCTCGACGTGACCGTCCAGGCCCAGGTCATGGACCTGCTCGCGGAGCTGCAGCGCGAGTACAACATGGGCCTGATCCTCATCACCCACGACCTGGGCGTCGTCGCGGACGTCGCCGACAAGATCGCCGTGATGTACGCGGGCCGGATCGTGGAGACCGCGCCCGTGCACGAGCTCTACAAGCGCCCCGCCCACCCGTACACCCGAGGCCTGCTGGATTCGATCCCGCGCCTGGACCACAAGGGCCAGGAGCTCTACGCGATCAAGGGTCTGCCGCCCAACCTCCTGCGGATCCCCACCGGCTGCGCCTTCAACCCGCGCTGCCCCAAGGCGCAGGACGTCTGCCGCGCGGACATCCCCGCCCTCCTCCCGGTGACGGAGCAGGACGGCACCGAGCTCGACGGCCGCGGCAGCGCGTGCCACTTCTGGAAGGAAACGATCCATGGCTGACCTGAGCAAGCAGGCCGGGGCGGCCGGTCAGCGGGAGCCGATCCTCCAGGTGCGCAACCTCGTCAAGCACTTCCCGCTGACGCAGGGCCTGGTCCTCAAGAAGCAGGTCGGCGCGGTCAAGGCCGTGGACGGGATCTCCTTCGACCTCTACCAGGGCGAGACGCTGGGCATCGTCGGCGAGTCCGGCTGCGGCAAGTCCACGGTCGCCAAGCTGCTGATGACCCTGGAGACGGCCACCTCC
Source organism: Streptomyces sp. XH2 (assembly GCF_049725035.1). NCBI lineage: Bacteria > Bacillati > Actinomycetota > Actinomycetes > Kitasatosporales > Streptomycetaceae > Streptomyces > Streptomyces sp. XH2. The sequence continues at coordinate 146,490 of NZ_JBMMMZ010000008.1, forward strand.
GGCGAGGTCCTCTACAAGGGCCAGGACATCACCAAGCTGTCCGGGCGCGCGCTGAAGGCCGTCCGCCGCAACATCCAGATGGTCTTCCAGGACCCGTACACCTCGCTGAACCCGCGGATGACGGTCGGCGACATCATCGGCGAGCCCTTCGAGATCCACCCCGAGGTGGCGCCCAAGGGCGACCGGCGCAAGCGCGTCCAGGAGCTGCTGGACGTCGTCGGCCTCAACCCGGAGTACGTCAACCGCTACCCGCACCAGTTCTCCGGCGGTCAGCGGCAGCGCATCGGCATCGCCCGCGGCCTGGCGCTCAACCCCGAGATCATCATCTGCGACGAGCCGGTCTCGGCGCTGGACGTCTCGGTGCAGGCGCAGGTCATCAACCTGATGGAGCGGCTCCAGGACGAGTTCAACCTCTCCTACGTCTTCATCGCGCACGACCTGTCCATCGTCCGGCACATCTCCGACCGCGTCGGCGTGATGTACCTGGGCAAGATGGCGGAGATCGGCACGGACGCCGAGATCTACGAGCACCCGACGCACCCGTACACGCAGGCGCTGCTGTCGGCCGTCCCGGTGCCCGACCCGGAGGCCCGCGAGGGCCGCGAGCGCATCATCCTCACCGGTGACGTGCCCTCCCCGGCCAACCCGCCGTCCGGCTGCCGCTTCCGCACCCGCTGCTGGAAGGCGGAGGACAAGTGCGCCGAGGAGGTGCCGCTGCTGGCCGTGCCCACGCTCTACCAGGGCAAGGACACCCCGGCGGCGCACGCGTCGGCGTGCCACTTCGCGGAGGAGAAGCCGAGCGTGGTGGGTGCGGGGGCCTAGCCGGCCGACCGCTCGCACGGAAGGGCTCCCCCGGTGATCCGGGGGAGCCCTTTCGTGTGGTTCGTGCGGGGGAGGCCTCGCGGAGGCGCCGTGTGCGGCCATATCGGGTGTTATCTGGTCCTAAGTGATACTTAGGACCAGGAGGCACTCCATGCGTGGAGCCACGCGCGCCAGGTGGGCCGTCTGCGCCCTGTCGGCGGCGCTCGTCGCGGCTGCGGCCGGGTGCGGCGGTGGTGGCGGCGGCTCCGGCGTCGTCCGCGCCTCCTGGGGCGACCCGCAGAACCAGCTGGAGCCCGCCAACACCAACGAGGTCCAGGGCGGCAAGGTGCTCGCGATGATCTTCCGCGGGCTCAAGCGCTACGACCCCCGCAGCGGCGCCGCCGAGAACATGCTGGCCGACAAGATCGAGACCTCCGACCAGCAGAACTTCACCATCACCCTCAAGGACGGCTGGACCTTCTCCAACGGCGAGAAGGTCACCTCCAAGTCCTTCGTGGACGCCTGGAACTACGCGGCCCTCGTCGACAACAAGCAGAAGAACGCCTCCTTCTTCGAATACGTCGACGGCTACGACAAGGTCCACCCGTCCAGCGGACGCGCCACCGCCAAGACCCTCTCCGGGCTCGCCGTCAAGGACGACAAGACCTTCACGGTCAGGCTGCGCACCAAGTTCTCCACGTGGCCCGACACCCTCGGCTACGCCGCCTACGCCCCGCTGCCCCGCGCCTTCTTCGACGACCACGCGGCCTGGCTGCGCAAGCCGGTGGGCAACGGCCCGTACACGGTCGACTCGTACGCCAAGGGCTCGGCGATGAAGCTCACCCGCTGGGACGGCTACCCGGGTGACGACAAGGCCCGGAACAGCGGCGTGGAGCTGCGGGTCTACACCGACAACAACACCGCGTACACCGACCTGCAGGCCGGCAACCTCGACCTCGTCGACGACATCCCGAGCGCCCAGCTCAAGAACGCCAAGACCGACCTCGGCGACCGCTACATCAACCAGCCGGCCGGCATCATCCAGACCCTCGTCTTCCCCATGTACGACCCGAACTGGTCGAAGAGCGGCATGGAGAAGGTCCGCCGCGGCCTGTCCATGGCCATCAACCGCCAGCAGATCACCGACCAGATCTACCAGAAGACCCGCACCCCGGCCACGGACTGGACCTCACCGGCCCTCGGCGACCAGGGCGGCTACAAGGCCGGCCTGTGCGGCGACGCGTGCACCTTCGACGCCGCCTCCGCCAAGGCGCTCATCCAGGACGGCGGCGGCCTGCCCGGCGGCCGGATCACCCTCACCTCGAACGTGGACACCGGCTCCCACCGGGTGTGGATGGACGCCGTCTGCAACAGCATCAACAGCGCCCTCGGCAACGACAACGCCTGCGTCGTCAACCCGGTCGGCACCTTCGCGGACTTCCGCAACCAGATCACCGAGCAGCGCCTCAGCAACCCCTTCCGTTCCGGCTGGCAGATGGACTACCCGCTGATCCAGAACTTCCTCCAGCCGCTCTACTACACGGACGCCTCCTCCAACTACGGCAAGTTCAGCGACCCGCAGTTCGACAAGCTGGTCGACGAGGCCAACGCCGAGGGCTCCCAGAACGCGGCCAACGCCAAGTTCCACGACGCGGAGAGGATCCTCGCCCGCGAGATGCCCGCCATCCCGCTCTGGTACCAGAACGGCAGCGCCGGCTACTCCGAGCGGGTCTCCGACGTCACGCTCAACCCCTTCAGCGTGCCCGTCTACGAGCAGATCAAGGTCGGCTGACGCGTCCATGGGACGGTACGTGATCCGGCGCCTGCTCCAGATGGTCCCGGTGTTCATCGGCAGCACGTTCCTGATCTTCTTCATGGTCTACGCCCTGGGCGACCCCGTGGCCGCCCTCTTCGGCGACAAGGCGCCCGACCCCGCGACCGCCGCCCGCATCCGCCAGGAGCTCTACCTCGACGAGCCCCTGTGGAAGCAGTACGGGCACTACATGGGGCAGATCCTCTCGGGCGAGTTCGGCACGGCCTTCAACGGTCAGCCGGTCACCGAGCTGATGGCCGACGCCTTCCCGGTCACCCTGCGCCTCACCCTCGTCGCGATCCTCTTCGAGATCGTCTTCGGCATCACCCTCGGCGTCCTCAGCGGGCTGCGCCGCGGCCGCTCGATCGACACCACCGTGCTCCTGCTGACCCTGATCGTCGTCTCCATCCCGACCTTCGTCAGCGGCTACGTGCTGCAGTACCTCTTCGGCGTCAAATGGGGGATCGTCTCGCCGTCCGTGTCCCCCGAGGCCCCCTTCGACGAGCTGCTGCTGCCCGGCATCGTCCTCGCCCTCACCTCCCTCGCCTACGTCACCCGCCTCTCGCGCACCTCCATCGCCGAGAACTCCCGCGCCGACTACGTCCGCACGGCCGTGGCCAAAGGCCTGCCGCGCCGCCGCGTCGTCACCCGGCACCTGCTGCGCAACTCCCTCATCCCCGTCGTCACCTTCATCGGCACGGACATCGGCGCGCTCATGGGCGGCGCCATCGTCACCGAGCGGATCTTCAACATCCACGGCGTCGGCTACCAGCTCTACCAGGGCATCCTGCGGCAGAACTCGCCCACCGTCGTCGGCTTCGTGACCATCCTCGTCATCGTCTTCCTGCTGGCGAACCTGCTCGTCGACCTCCTCTACGCCGTGCTCGACCCGAGGATCCGCTATGCCTGAGCTCGATCCTTCCGACCCCGACGCGGCCGTCGTGCCCGCCGACGGCGCCGCGTCGTCCCTGGCCACCAGCGACGCGGCGACGCTCGAAGGCGGCCCGCTCCCCGGTGTCCCCACCAGCGGCAAGGCCCGCAGCCTGTGGTCCGACGCCTGGCACGACCTGCGCCGCAACCCCGTCTTCGTGGTCTCCGCGCTGATCATCCTCTTCCTGGTCCTGATCGCCCTGTGGCCCGGCCTGATCGCGAGCGGGAACCCGCTCCAGTGCGACCTCGCCAAGGCCCAGGAGGGCTCCCAGCCCGGCCACCCCTTCGGCTTCGACACCCAGGGCTGCGACGTCTACACCCGCACCGTCCACGGCGCCCGCGCCTCCATCACCGTCGGCATCTGCGCCACCGCCGGCGCCGCCCTCCTCGGCAGCGTGCTCGGCGGGCTGGCCGGCTTCTTCGGCGGCTGGTGGGACGCCCTGCTCTCACGGATCGCCGACGTCTTCTTCGGCATCCCCATCATCCTGGGCGGCCTCGTCTTCCTCTCCGTCGTCACCGGCGGCTCCCTGTGGCCCGTCGTCGGCTTCATCGTGCTGCTCGGCTGGCCGCAGATCTCCCGCATCGCCCGCGGCTCCGTCGTCACCGCCCGGCAGCACGACTACGTGCAGGCCGCGCGGGCCCTCGGCGCGGGCAACACCCGGCTGCTGCTGCGGCACATCGCCCCCAACGCCGTCGCCCCCGTCATCGTCGTCGCGACCATCGCCCTCGGCACGTACATCGCCCTGGAGGCCACGCTGTCCTTCCTGGGCGTCGGCCTCAAACCGCCCACCGTGTCCTGGGGCATCGACATCTCCAACGCCTCCACCCAGATCCGCAACGCCCCCCACATGCTGCTGTGGCCCGCGGGCGCCCTGAGCATCACGGTGCTGGCGTTCATCATGCTCGGCGACGCGGTCCGCGACGCCCTCGACCCCAAACTGCGCTGAGGAGCGGGCGGATGCACGAGGCACAGGAGGCGACGGCCGCCGCCGCACCCCTGCTGGACGTACGCGACCTGCACGTGGAGTTCCGCACCCGGGACGGCGTCGCCAAGGCCGTCAACGGCGTCAGCTACAGCGTCCGCGCCGGGGAGACGCTCGCCGTGCTCGGCGAGTCCGGCTCCGGCAAGTCCGTCACCGCCCAGGCCGTCATGGGCATCCTCGACTCCCCGCCCGGCCACGTCACCGGCGGCGAAGTGCTCTTCCGCGGGCAGGACCTGCTCACCATGGGCGGCGAGCGGCGCCGCCGGCTCCGCGGCGCCAAACTCTCCATGATCTTCCAGGACGCGCTGTCCGCCCTCAACCCCGTGATGAGCGTCGGCGCCCAGCTCGGCGAGATGTTCTCCGTCCACGACGGCATGACCCGCCAGGACTCCCGGGCCAAGGCCGTCCAGATGATGGAACGCGTCCGCATCCCCGCCGCCAAGGAGCGCGCCGGCGACTACCCCCACCAGTTCTCCGGCGGCATGCGCCAGCGCATCATGATCGCCATGGCGCTGGCGCTCGAACCCGACCTCGTCATCGCCGACGAACCCACGACGGCCCTCGACGTCACCGTCCAGGCCCAGGTCATGGACCTCCTCGCCGAACTGCAGCGCGAGTACCACATGGGCCTGATCCTCATCACCCACGACCTGGGCGTCGTCGCGGACGTCGCCGACAGGATCGCCGTCATGTACGCCGGGCGGATCGTCGAGACCGCACCCGTCCACGACCTCTACGCCGCGCCCGCCCACCCGTACACCGCCGGCCTGCTCGGCTCCATCCCCCGCCTCGACCACAAGGGCAAGGAACTCCACGCCATCAAGGGCCTGCCGCCCAGCCTCACCGACATCCCCGCCGGCTGCCCCTTCAACCCGCGCTGCCCGCGCGCCCAGGCGATCTGCCGCACCGACCGGCCGCCCCTCTTCGACGTCGCGCCCGGCCGCGCCAGCGCCTGCCACTTCTGGAAGGAGACCCTCGACGATGCCGGGTAACGGCGAGGCCATTCTGGAAGTGCGGGACCTGGTCAAGCACTACCCCCTCACCCAGGGAATCCTCTTCAAGAAGCAGATCGGGGCCGTGCACGCCGTCGACGGCGTCTCCTTCGACCTGCACCGCGGCGAGACGCTCGGCATCGTGGGCGAGTCCGGGTGCGGCAAGTCGACGGTGGCCAAGCTGTTGGTCCATCTGGAGCGGCCCACGTCCGGCCGGATCCTGTACAAGGGCGAGGACATCACGAGACTGTCGGGACGGGCGCTCAAGGCCGTCCGCCGCAACATCCAGATGGTCTTCCAGGACCCCTACACCTCGCTCAACCCGCGGATGACCGTCGGCGACATCATCGGCGAGCCCTACGACATCCACCCCGAGGTCGCGCCCAAAGGCGACCGGCGCGCCAGGGTCCGCGAGCTCCTCGACGTCGTCGGCCTCAACCCCGAACACATCAACCGCTACCCGCACCAGTTCTCCGGCGGGCAGCGGCAGCGGATCGGCATCGCGCGGGGGCTCGCCCTGCGGCCCGAGATCATCGTCGCCGACGAGCCGGTCTCCGCGCTCGACGTCTCCGTCCAGGCCCAGGTCGTCAACCTGATGGAGCGGCTCCAGGACGAGTTCGACCTCGCGTACGTCTTCATCGCCCACGACCTGTCGGTCGTCCGGCACATCTCCGACCGGGTGGCGGTCATGTACCTCGGGCGGTTCGCCGAAGCGGGCACGGACACCCAGATCTACGAACACGCCACGCACCCCTACACGCAGGCCCTGCTCTCCGCCGTGCCGGTCCCGGACCCGCGGGCGCGGGAGGCCCGCGACCGGATCATCCTGACGGGGGACGTGCCCTCACCGGCACACCCGCCGTCGGGGTGCCGGTTCCGCACGCGGTGCTGGAAGGCGCGGGAGAAGTGCGCCCGGGTGGTGCCGCCGCTGGAGATCCCGGACTGGTTCCTGGAGGGCGGCGGCCCGGAGGCGCACGCGTCGGCGTGCCATTACGCGGTGGAACGGCCGTCACCTGAGTGACGGCCGTTCCGGCACGGCCGGGGGTGCGCCTTGCCTGCGGCAGAGTGGCCGGGGCTCGCGCCTTCGTGGTTGCCTCGCGACAGCCCTCCGCCGCGGCGGGATTGTCCTGCCTGCGGCAGGAAGGCCGGGGGCTCGCGTCTTGGTCGTCGCTCGCGACAACCCTCCGCCGCGGTGGCGCTCAGCCCCCACCGGGGTGTCCGGCGGTGCCGTACGGCCTGGGCCGGCCGGGCACCGCCGGGCTGAGCCGTTGTGGCTGATCGCCGTCGCGGCGGGATTGCTTTGCCTGCGGCAGGAAGGCCGGGCGCTCGCGCCTTCGTCGTCGCCCGGCGACAAGCCTCCGCCGCGGTGGCGCTCAGTCCCCGCCGGGCTGCGTCGTTGTGGCTGATCGCCGTCGCGGCGGGGACTACTTACGGGCTGCCGTCGTCGGCGGCTCCGGGAAGTGGCATGCCGACAGGTGTCCTTCCCGCGAGCCGTCCGCACGGACGAGCGCGGGCGGCTCGGTCGCGCACTTCTCCCGCGCCTTCCAGCAGCGGGTGCGGAACCGGCACCCCGACGGCGGGGCGATCGGCGACGGAACGTCCCCGGTGAGCCGGATGCTCCCCCAGCTACCGCTGGGAGGTGCCCCCACGCGCGGCGGCGCCGAGCCGTCGCTCAGGACCGGCTCCGGCACCGCCGACAGCAGCGCGTGGGTGTACGGATGCCGCGGCCGCCCGTAGATGTCGTCCCGCGTGCCGGTCTCCACGATCCTGCCGAGGTACATGACCGCGACCCGGTGCGAGACGTGCCGGACGACCGCCAGGTCGTGGGCGATGAAGAGGAAGGCGATCCCCAGCTCCCGCTGCAGTCGCTGCAGCAGGTTGACGACCTGGGCCTGGATGGAGACGTCCAGCGCGGACACCGGCTCGTCGGCGACGACGACCTTCGGTTCGAGGGCGAGGGCCCGCGCGATGCCGATCCGCTGCCGCTGCCCGCCGGAGAACTCGTGCGGGAAGCGGTTGTAGTGCTCGGGGTTCAGGCCCACGGTCTCCAGGAGCTCCCGCACGCGCGCCTCGCGCCCGCCCCGCGGTTCGATGCCGTTGATCTCCATGGGCCCGGAGACGATCCGCCCGACGGTCTGCCGGGGGTTCAGCGACGAGTACGGGTCCTGGAAGATCATCTGGATCTCGGAGCGGACGGGGGCGAGCTGCTTGCGGCCGGCGCGGGTGATGTCCCGGCCCCGGTAGAGGATCCGCCCGGCGGACGGTTCCAGGAGCCGGGTGAGCAGCCGCCCCGTCGTGGACTTGCCGCAGCCGGACTCGCCGACGAGGCCGAAGCTCTCCCCGGCCCGTACGGTCAGGTCGATGCCGTCGACGGCCCGGACGGCGCCGACGGTCCTCCGGACGGGGAATCCGCCGCGCAGCGGGAAGTGCTTGGCGAGGCCCTCGGCGACGAGCAGCGGCTCGCCGGTCGCCCCGGCCTCGCGCGGGCCGGGCGGGGAAACCTTGTCGCTCATGCTGATGCCCTCTCCTCCGTGCCTCCGTGCCTCCGTCGTCCCGGGCGCCCGGGGGTGCCCGGGGCCCGCCCGTGCCGGGCGGACCCGCCCGGCGCTCAGCCCAGCCGGGGGCGGACCCGTTCCGCGAACAGGCTCCGCTGCCGTTCCTCCGGGAGGTGGCAGGCGGCTCCCCGCCCCGGCGGCAGCCCGGGCCGTTCCGTGCCGCACCGGTCCCCGCCCACGTCGGAGACGTACCCGCATCGCGGGTGGAAGGGGCAGCCCGGCGGCGGGGCGAGCAGGCTCGGAGGCGTGCCCGGGATGGGGGTGAGCGGCTCGTCGACGGAGGCGGAGAGCCGTGGCACGGAGCCCAGCAGCCCCCAGGTGTACGGGTGCCGGGGCGCCCGCAGGACCTCCCGTACGGGGCCCTGTTCGACGGCCCTCCCCGCGTACATCACGAGCAGGTCGTCGACGGTGCCGGCGACGACGCCCAGGTCGTGGGTGATGAGGATGATCGCCGCGCCGGTCTCCTGCTGGAGCTCCCCCAGCAGGTCGAGGATCTGCGCCTGCACGGTGACGTCGAGCGCGGTGGTCGGCTCGTCGGCTATGAGGAGTTCGGGGTCGCAGACCAGCGCCATCGCGATCATCGCCCGCTGCCGCATGCCGCCGGAGAACTGGTGCGGGTAGTCGTCCACGCGCAGCTCCGGCTGCGGGATGCCGACCCGCCGCAGCATCTCGACGGCCCGCAGCCGGGCCTCCCGGCGGGACGCGCCGGTGTGCTTGCGGTACGGCTCGGCGATCTGCCGGCCGACCGTGTAGTAGGGGGAGAGTGCGGTGAGGGAGTCCTGGAAGACCATCGCCGCCTTGTTCCCGCGCAGCTTCTCCAGGACGGACTCGGGCGCGCCGGTCAGCTCCTGCCCGTCCAGCAGGATCTCGCCGTCGATCTCGGTGGTGCGCGGGTCGTGCAGGCCGAGCACGGCGAGGTTGGCGACGGACTTCCCGGAGCCGGACTCGCCGACGATGCCGAGCGTGCGGCCGCGCTCCAGGGTGAAGGACAGGCCGTCGACGGCCCGTACGGTGCCGTCCTCGGTGGAGAAGCGGACGCTCAGGTCCCGTACGGAGAGAAATGCGGTCACGTCAGTCCCCCTAGGCGAGCCGCACGCGCGGGTCGATGACGGCGTACGCGGCGTCCACCACGATGTTGGCGACGACGATCGCCGTGCAGCCGACGAGCATCACGGCCATCAGCGTGGGCAGGTCGGTCTCGCTCACCGAGGACACCGCGAGCCGCCCCAGCCCGTGCAGGCTGAAGGTGAACTCGGTGATGATCGCCCCGCCGAACAGCGACCCGAGGTCGATGCCGAAGATGGTGACGATGGGCGCGAGCGCGCCCCGCCACGCGTAGCGGAAGAAGACCGTGCGCCGCCCGAGCCCCTTGGCGCGGGCGGTGCGCACGTGGTCCTCGCCGAGCTGTTCGATCATCTGGGAGCGCGTCATCCGGCTGTAGTTGGCGATGAAGATGATCGACAGCACCAGCCAGGGGATGAGCATCCCGGTGAACCACTTCACGGGGTTCTCGGTGATCGGGTAGTAGGCCGGGTTGTCCATCCAGTGCAGCCCGCTGACGAGCACGGCCAGCGCGATGACGCCGACGAAGTAGATCTGCAGGGAGTTGCCGACGAGCGACAGGGAGCTGAAGAACTTGTCGATCCAGGTGCCCCGGAAGGCCGCGGCGGTCATGCCGATGCCCACGCCGACGACGAGGAAGACGACGGCGCCGCCGAGCGTGATGGACAGGGTGGTGGGGAAGCGGTCCACGATGGTGCCCCAGACCGGCTGCTGGTTGGAGAAGGAGTAGCCGAAGCAGGGGGCCGGGCAGTGGCCGACGGTGAAGTCGCGGCCGGTGAAGATGCCCGCCATGTAGTGCCAGTACTGCACGGGGACGGGCTGGTCGAGGCCCAGGTTCTTGTTGATCAGGGCGACGGCGTCCGGGGTGCAGTTCTTGCCGCAGGACATCAGGGCCGGCTGGGAGGGCAGCGCGAAGAAGAGGGCGAAGGTGATCGCGCTGATGAGCACGATGATGACGAGGGCGCCGAGCGAGCGGCGGGCGAGGAAGCGCAGCACGGCCGGCTACTTCACGTAGACGCCGGTCGGGTCGACCGTCCCGTAGACCGGCTGGTAGCGGATGCCGCCCAGGTTCGAGCCCCACAGGGAGAACTGGGTGTTGTAGAAGGTCGGCACGCCCGGCACGTCCTCGGTGAAGATCTTGTCGGCGAGCTTCTGCCACTCGGGGGCGGCCTTCTTCACGTCCGGGATCGCGCTGATGCGGTCGATCTCGGTGTTGACGGCGGGGTTGTTGAGGTGGCCGTAGTTCTGGGCGCCGTCGGCGATCTGCCGGCCGTCGAACAGCGGCGGCACGACGGTCGAGGAGACGGGCCAGTCCGCGCCCCACGAGGTGCGGTAGATGTCGAACTTGTTCTTGACCTCGGCGATCGCGGTCCGCCAGGTGTTGGCGTCGATCTCCTTCTTCTGCACCTTGAAGCCGGCCCGCTCCAGGGCCTGGGTGACGACCACGGAGACCTTCTGCTGGAGGTCGGTGTTGGGGTAGGCGTAGACGATCTCCTGGCCCTCCTTGCCGGCCTGCCCCAGCAGCTCGCGGGCCTTGTCGGGGTCGCCGGCGGGCTTGGCCTTCTTCCCGAACGGGTCGGTCGGCCGGTAGCCGTCCATGGCGGGGGAGAGGTAGTTGGTGGCGAGCACCCCGGCGGTGGCGCCGCCCATCTGCTGGAGGATCTGCCCGTTGGGCATCGCGTACGCGAGGGCCTTGCGGACGCTGACGTCCTTGATCCGGTCCATGTTGAAGCTGATGTAGTCCACGTACGGCTGGATCTCCACGAACCGGCGCGCCTTGGTGCCGGCCTGGCCGAGGACCTTCTCGGTCATCTCCGGGGCGACGGCGTTGGTGAACGAGAGGGTGTTCTTGTCGGCGCCCTGGTCGGCGAGGAAGCGCCGGGTGGAGTCCGCGTACTGGTGGCCGAAGCTGATCTCGAACCGGTCGGCGTACTGGTGCCGGATGGGGTCCGTCTTGGCGTCCCAGTTCTCGTTGCGGACGAGAGTGAGGGATTTGCCCACCTTGTAGTCGCCGACCTTGTAGGGGCCGGAGGAGAAGGGGGCGTTGTCGTACTTGCGCTGGGTGTCCTTCTCGGCCTTGACGGGCCCGATGTTCGGCATGGCGGTCGCGAACGGGGCGTCGGCGTGCGGCTGGCGGAAGTGGAAGACGATCGTCTTGTCGTCCGGGGTGTCCAGCACGGACGCCGGCAGGTGGGCGCCCTTGTACGGGCCGTCGGGCAGCGCCTTGCGGAAGTCGGTGCCGTCGCCGGAGAGCCACTGGGGGACGTACAGCGGGCCGTCGGTCTCGAAGGCCGCGTACAGCCGCTCGACGCCCCAGCGCACGTCCTTGGACGTGATCGGCGAGCCGTCCTCGAACTTCAGCCCGTCCTTGAGGGTGAACTTCCAGGTCTTCCCGCCGTCGGAGGCGGTGCCCGCGTCGGTCGCGAGGTCGCCGACGACCTTGGCGCGGCCCTTGTCGTCCATCTTGTACGAGGTGAGCGTGCGGTTGTAGAGCAGCTGGTTGGCGAGCATGTCGCTGTAGTAGATCTGCCCGGGGTCCAGGTGCACGAAGGCGTCGCGCTGCAGGACGCCGACCGTGCCGCCCTTCTTCGCACCCGGCACCTCGGGGGCGGGCCCGGCCGAGTCCTCCTTGGTGCCGATCGAGTAGTTGGAGGAGGTGGTCTTGTCCTTGCCGGGGCCCTCGCTCTTGTCCCCGCTCCCGCCCCCGCCGCCTCCGCTGCTGCACGCGGAGAGCACGAGGGCGCCGGCGGCGAGGGCGGCGGCGGAGGCGGCGAGCCGGCCTCTGCTCCTGTGGGATCGCGTCGTGGGCTTCATGGCTCGATGCACCTGCCTGTCCGTCGCTAGCCGGTTCTTGTGTGCACGTCCTCAGCGTCCGGTCCGCGGGTCGAAGGCGTCCCGGACCGAGTCCCCGAGCAGGTTGAAGGCGACCACGAAAACGATCATGGCGAGGCCGGGGAAGAAGATGTAGGTGATGTCGCTCTCGTAGTAGTGGGCGCCGTTGGCGAACATCCGGCCCCAGTCGGGCGTGGGCTCCACGATGCCGACGCCGATGAAGGACAGCCCCGCCTCGACGGTCACGAAGCCCGGGAGCATCAGCGTGGACTGCACCAGGATCGGCGTCCAGAGGTTGGGCAGCAGCTCCTTGGTGATGATCCGCCAGGGAGAGGCGCCCGTGACCTTGGCCGCCTCGACGAACTCCCGCTCCCGCAGGCTCAGCACCTGCCCGCGCAGCAGTCGCGCCAGCCCCATCCAGCCCAGCACCCACAGCACGAGAATCAGCGTCAGGACCCGGAGATAGGTGGGCGTCTCCTTCTCCGGGCTCACGAAGAGGGAGTAGACGACCGGAGTGAAGGCGATGAACGACAGCTGGCTGGGGAAGGCCAGCAGCAAGTCGATGAAGCGGCCGAGCAGATAATCGGTCCGGCCGCCCAGATAGCCGGCCGTCACCCCGATGAGCACGCCCGTCACCACGCACAGGACGGTGGCCGCCGCGGCGATGAGCAGCGAGGTACGGATGCCGTAGACGAGCTGCGTCAGGACGTCCCGGCCGAGGGTGGGTTCGAGACCGAACCAGAAGCTCCCGGACATCCCCCCGTTGGGCTTGACCGGATAGCCGTACTCGTTGAGCAGACCGGGCTCGTCGAGCCCGTACGTCTCCGTCGGGTTCTTCCCGTAGAGCTTCGAGATGAGCGGCGCCGCCAGGGCGACGAGGAAGAAGAACGTCACCACGTAGGCCGACACGACACCCGGACGGTCGCGTTTGAAGCGCCGCCACATCAGCTGTCCGGGTGATCTGCCGGCCGGCCCCGGTGGTGCCACCGGGGCCGGGGAAGGACTCGTCATCGCGTTCGATCCCCCGCACTGTCGTCGTGTCGATCCCTCGCGGATGCCGTTCCCGCGCGGAGGGTTGAGCGGACTTTGACAACGGATTCGGGGTCGGGTCAAGAGGGCTGCGCGACAGCGGCCGGGCGGGCCGCACTTCTTGAGCGAACGATGAGCGGATCGACGACGCGGCGTGCTTGACAGGGAGCCGGGCACGCCGCGCGGAGTCACTTCATGCGGGGGCGTTCCGCGTAGGGGTCACTCCATGCCGAGGGACCGCTTCAGGAAGGCGACCTGGAGCAGCAGGAGGTTCTCGGCGACCTGCTCCTGCGGGGTCATGTGCGTCACGCCCGACAGCGGCAGCACCTCGTGCGGCCGGCCCGCCGCGAGGAGCGCCGACGACAGCCGCAGGGTGTGCGCCGCGACCACGTTGTCGTCGGCCAGGCCGTGCACGATCATCAGCGGGCGGACCTGGTCCGCCGCCTCCGCCAGCCCCTCCGCGGTGACCAGCGAGTTGCGGTCGTACACCTTCGGGTGCTCTTCCGGGTGGCCGAGGTAGCGCTCGGTGTAGTGCGTGTCGTACAGCCGCCAGTCGGTCACCGGGGCGCCCGCGACGCCCGCGTGGAAGACGTCCGGGCGGCGGAGCACGGCGAGCGCCGCGAGGTAGCCGCCGTAGGACCAGCCCCGGATGCCGACCCGGCCCAGGTCCAGCGGGAACTCCCCGGCCAGCGCTTGCAGGGCCTCGACCTGGTCGTCCAGGGTGACGCCCGCGAAGTCGTGGTGGACCGACTTCTCCCAGGCGGGGGAGCGGTGCGGGGTGCCCCGGCCGTCGGCGACGACCACGGCGAAGCCCTGGTCGGCGAACCACTGCGAGGTCAGGTGGGCGTTGTGCCCGGCCACCACGCGCGGGCCGTGCGGACCGCCGTAGGGGTCCATCAGCACCGGAAGCGGACCGTCACCCTCCTGGTAGTGCGTCGGCAGGACGACGGCGCACGGGATCCGGCGCGCGCCCGCCTCGGTGAGCCGTGCGCGCGAGGTGAGCACCGGCGCTTCGGCATACGAGGCCACGACCGCCGCTTCCGCGCCGTCGCGCAGGACCCGGGCGGTGGACCCGGCGCGCTCCGGTACCGCCGACACCAGGACGGAGACCGCCCCCGAGCGCACGGCCGAGTGCCAGCCGCGCCCCTGCGAGACGCGCTCGGCGCCCTGCTCGTCCACGCGGTAGACGTGCGCTTCTCCCGTCTCCGGAGCGGTCGCGTCCGGCCCTGCGGAGGCGGAGACCAGCACGTCGCCGTCGCCCACGTCGAGCACGGCGCGCACATGCAGCCGGCCGTCGGTCAGCTTCCGGTCGCCCACGACCAGCACCCGGGCGCCGTCCTCGTCGGCGATGCGCACCAGGCGCCCGTCCGGGGTCCAGGCGGGAACACCGGGGAACAATTCAAGCCACTTTGCGTCGTCCTCTTCATGGAGCACGCTCGTGGCACCGGTCTCCGTGTCCACGGACAGATACGCCTGATGACGCTGGTCGCGCGACTGCACCAGCAGCAGCGGCGGACCGCCCGCCGACCAGTGCGCCTGCGCGAGATACGGGTAGCGCCCGCGGTCCCACCGGACGTCCGTGCGGCTGCCGTCCAGACCCAGGAGGGCCAGCGTCACCTCGGCGTTCGGGGTGCCCGCCGCCGGGTAGGCCACCTCGGCCGGCTGCCGGTCGGGGTTGGCCGGGTCGGCGATCCACCAGCGCTGCACCGGCGCCTCGTCCACCCGCGCGGCCAGCAGCGACTCGCCGTCCGGCGCCCACCAGAACCCGCGGTGGCGGTGCATCTCCTCGGCCGCGATGAACTCCGCGAGACCCCAGGTCACCGACGGGCCGTCGGGCTCGGCCAGGGCCCGGTCGGCGGTCTCCCCCGCCGCCGCTCCGGCCGCCGGCTCCACATCGGCCACCCGCAGCGCGCCGCCCGCGACATAGGCCACCCGGCGGCCGTCGGGGGAGGGGCGCGGGTCGACCACGGGGCCGGGAACCGCCAGTTCACGGGCGGTGCCGCCGCGCAGCTCCGCCACGAACAGCCGCCCGGAGAGCGCGAACGCCGCCAACTCCGCCGCGCCGTCCACGGCGTACGCGACGACGCCCGCGGAACCCTCGCGCAGCCGCTCGCGGCGCGCCCGCTCCTCGGCCGACAGCTCCTCGGCGGCGCCGGACAGCAGCACGGCCGGGTCGGCGGCCGGGAACTCCCCTCCGCCGGCGGGGTCGAGGACCCACAGGACACCCGTGCGATCGGTTCCGGAACGGGAGCGGAGGAAGACGACACGGGTTCCGTCAGGTGACACCGTGAACGCACGCGGCGCGCCGAGCGAGAACCGTTGCGTACGGGCGTACTGTCGCGGGAACGAGACTTGTCTGGTCATGGCGCCGAGCCTACGGCGGAGCGGCGAGAATCCGCCGTGCGCCCCGGAATTGCCCCCGTGCACCCAGTGCCGGTCACGCTCCGGAAAGTTATGATCACGGACGCATAGCCGATAAGTCCCGCGTGTCATCCGTCAACCGTCATTCCGTCTCATGCGTCTCAACCGCGCGTATCTGGAGGTGAACCGCCGTGGCACTCTCGATTTCGGCGGTGGTGCTGCTGGCGATCGTCGTCTTCATGCTGTGCCGGAAGTCCGGACTGAAGGCCGGCCACGCCGCGGTCTGCGTCCTGCTGGGCTTCTATCTGGCGAGCTCGTCACTCGGGCCGACGATCCACCAGGTGACCAAGAGCGCCACCGATGTGATCAGCAACATCAAGTTCTGAGGGTGTGCGCCCCGGGTCCGCGGGCGGGGGTCCGCCGGGCCCGCAGGACTCGTAGGCTGGTCCCATGACCGACAGCTCCTTCCTGCCGGGCCGCCGGCTCCTCCTGGTGCACGCGCACCCGGACGACGAATCCATCAACAACGGCGCGACCATGGCCAAGTACGCGGCCGAAGGGGCCCACGTCACCCTCGTGACCTGCACACTCGGCGAAGAGGGCGAGGTGATCCCCGCGGAGCTGGCGCACCTCACGGCCGACCGGGACGACCGCCTGGGCCCCTTCCGCGCCGGGGAGCTCGCCGCCGCCATGAAGGAGCTCGGCGTCACCGACCACCGCCTCCTGGGCGGCGCGGGCCGCTACCGCGACTCGGGGATGATGGGCGCCCCCCAGAACGACCGCCCCGACTGCTTCTGGCGCGCCGACGTGGACGAGGCCGCCGCGTCCCTCGTTGAGGTGATTCGCGAGGTGCGTCCGCAGGTGCTCGTCACCTACGACCCGAACGGCGGCTACGGCCACCCCGACCACATCCAGGCGCACCGCGTCGCCATGCGCGCCGCCGAGCTCGCCGGCGAGCCCGCCTTCCGCCGCGACCTCGGCGATCCCCACGAGATCGCGAAGGTCTACTGGAACTGCGTGCCCCTGTCCGTCGTCGAGGAGGGCTTCGCGCGGCTGCGCGCCGCGGGCCGCGAGATCCCGTTCCCGGGCATCGCCTCCGCGGCCGACGTCCCGGGCGTCGTCCCCGACGACGAGGTCACCGCGGCCGTCCCGACCGCCGGCCACGCGGAGGCCAAGGCCGCGGCGATGCGTGCCCACGCCACGCAGATCGCCGTGGACGGCCCGTTCTTCGCGCTCTCCAACGACCTGGGGCAGCCGATCCTCGCCGACGAGTACTACAAGCTGGTCCGCGGTCAGGCCGCCGCCCCGCGCGAGGACGACCTGTTCGCCGGGGTGGACGCATGAGCGGCATGACCACCCCCGTGACCGTCGCGCGCCTCGCCGCGTACCTCGGCCTGTTCGTCCTCGGTGCCGCCACCGGCTTCGCCGGGGCGCTCACCCAGGGCGGCTGGTTCCCCGGCGGCCTGTCGCTCGCCCTGCTCGCCGTCGCGGGCCTCAGCTACGGCGCGGTGGCCGCCACGGGCACCCGCACCGGCGGTGCCGTGGCCGCCGGCGGCTGGCTCGTCGCGGTCATGCTGATGACCTCCAGCCGCCCCGAGGGCGACTTCTTCTTCGGCGCCGGAATCAGCTCGTGGGTCTTCCTGCTGGGCGGGATGGCCCTCGCTGTGATGTGCGCCACTGTCCCGAAACTGCCGCAACCGGACGGACCTTCGGTCCGACTTGGCAAGTGACGTGACGATTTCCGCCTGAGTGTCGTCCGGCCCGTGCGCAGGTCAACCGGCTTCTGCCGGACTTGTCCCGTGACGGGCCGACGGCGTGCGGGCACGCAGCGCGCTCCCTCCCGCCGGTGCGAACCGGCGGTCGTCAAGTGCGTGTGCGCGGTGCCCAGTATGGTGGTGCGCGCCGCCGAGCCGCCCGAGCGAGGTCATGACGGGCGGCGGAGCTAACCGGGAGAACCTGCTTTGAGCCGTGAATCTGACAGTTCGTCCTCCGGGCCCCAGGGCCGCGGTGGCGCCGCCTACCCGTCCGGGAACCCTCCGTACGGCAGTGAGGACCAGGCCCGTGGGGCCGCGGCCTCCAGGCCCGAAGAGCCCAAGACCGAGACCACGCTGACGACGCGGATCCGCATCAACATCCCGGGCTCGCGGCCCATCCCGCCGGTCATCATGCGCACGCCCGTCGACGGCGAGGCCGCCCCCGCGAGCGCGCCCGGCACCGGGTCCGCGTCCGGGGCCGCCTCCGCGCCCGCCAAGCAGCCTCCGGCCGCGGGCGGCGGCGCGCCGTCCGGCGAGCGCAAGGCCCAACTGCCGCGCCGCCCCGCCGCGACGACGCCCCCCGGCCGCAAGCAGCAGGGCCAGCCCGGCTCCACGGAGCAGGGCGGCGGCAAGGGCGAGAAGGCCAGCGACTGGTTCGCGCCCCGCAAGGCGGGCGGTCCCACGCCTCCTCCGGCAGGCGCGCGCAAGGCCGAACTGCCGCGCCGTGCGCCGGGCGCCGGTGCCGCGGGCGCGGGTGCCCCGCAGCACTCCGGCCCCCGCGACGCTCCTCCGGCCCCCTCCGCGGGGCAGACCATGGGCGGTGCGCCGTGGCCGGGCGATGCCCATGCCACCGGCGCCGGCCCCGTGCCGCAGCCGTCCCGCACGCCCAACCCGGGCAACGGCTGGCAGCGCGACACCACGCACGGCGCCGCCGCCCCGCAGGCGGGCGCCGCGGCGCCGCGGCGCGGCGCCGCGGACGACTGGCCCGGCGGCTCCTCGACCACGGGTGCCCCCCCGTGGGACGCGGGTATGAACGCGGGTATGAACGACATTCCGGGCGCCGGTGTGCCCGGTGGCGGGCCCGGCAGCGGCGCCCCCGCCGGCGGCGCGGCGCAGCGGCGCGGCGCGCAGGACGACTGGCCGGGCGGCCCGTCGGCCTCCGCCGCCCCCTCGGCCCCGGGCGCGCCCGTGGACGACTGGCCCGGCAGCCCCTCCACCACGGCCTCGACGCCGTGGCCGGGCGACCCCTCGACGACCGGCTCGATGCCGCAGCCGCCCGCCCCGGGCGGCGGCGCGCCCTGGCCCGACGACCCGATGAGCACCGGGTCCATGGGCATCATGCAGCCCCCGGCGCCGGGTGCGCCCGTGGGCGGTGGCGCGCAGTGGACCGAGCCGGAGAGCACCCAGCAGTTCCCCGCGCCCGCCATGGGCGGCGCCGCGGATCCGTTCGCCCCCGCCGGCGGCGCGTTCGGCCGCACGGACACCCCGCACGAAGGCGTGCCCCGCGTGCCCGCGCCGCCCGCCGGCGCGCAGTCCGCCGCGGCCGCCGCTCCTCCGGCGGCGCCCGGCAAGGCCCCCCAGCAGCCCAAGGGCGGCAAGGGAGCCAAGGGCGCGAAGGGCGGCAAGAAGGGCGGGGCCAAGGCCCCCGCCGCCGGTGCCCAGGCCGCCGGTGAGACGCTCGTCAGCGGCGGCGTGCCCGTCGTGCCGCCGCCCGGCCCGGGCGCCCCCCAGGCCGGGAAGCCCGTGGACAGCGGCGCGCCGCGCATCGCCGTGCCCAAGCCCAAGGTGCCCGGGCCCGGCGCGGTGCCCCCGCCGCCGGCCAAGGGTGCGCCCGCGGGCGCCGCGAAGGGCGCGCCGAAGAGCGCGCCCGCGAAGGCGCAGCCCAAGAAGAAGGGCCGTTCCAAGGTCGTCCTGCTGGGCGGCGCGGTCGTCGGCCTCGTCGGCGCCGCGTACGTGGCCGGGCTGGTGCTCGACCACGCGGACGTGCCGAACGGCACCACCGTCCTCGGCGTCAACATCGGCGGCTCCTCCAAGGAGCAGGCCGTCCAGAAGCTCGACTCCGCGCTCGGCGACCGGGCGACCAAGCCGCTCAAGGTCTCCATCGGCGGCAAGGAAGCCGAGCTCAAGCCGTCCGTGGCGGGCCTGTCCATCGACACCCAGGCCACGGTGCGCGGCGCGGCCGGCCGCGACTACAACCCGCTGACCGTCATCCCCTCGCTCATCGGCGGCACCCGCACGGCCGAGCCCGTGATCGTCGCCGACGAGGAGAAGATCGCGAACGCGCTCAAGACGCTGGCGGGCGAGTCGGGCGGGGCCAAGGACGGCACGATCAAGTTCGAGCCGGGCAAGGCCGTACCCGTCTACGGCAAGCCGTACCAGGGCATCGACGGCGACAAGGGCGTCGCCGCCGTCGCCAAGGCGTACAAGGACCGCGCCGCCACCGGCCAGGAGACCCCGGTCGAGCTGCCGAGCGCGAGCCAGCAGCCGAAGGTGACCAACGCCGAGGTCGACCGGATGATGAAGGAGTTCGCGCAGCCCGCGATGTCCGGTCTCGTCACCGTGCAGACCGACCCGCTCCACAAGATCCAGTTCGGTCCGGAGCGCTCGCTGCCGAAGATCCTGGGCGTCAAGGAGGTCGGCGGCAAGCTCGTCGAGAACTACGACCTCGAAGCGATCAAGGAGCTGTACGGCACGGCCTTCAAGGGCGTCCTCATCCAGCGCGGCAACGGCACCAAGACCGAGGTCACCCCGCAGGACGTCGTCGGCGCCCTGCGCAAGGCGCTCGTGGGCAAGACGCCCGCCGAGCGCGTCGGGACGATCCCGCTGAGCTGACCGCCCGGTCCCTTCAGCGGCCGAGAGCCCCCGTGCCCCACCGGCACGGGGGCTCTTCGCTCTCCCGGCAGCCGCTTGACTCCGTGCTTCCGTCATCCGCGGACATGACATCTGTCATCGTCAGGACCGTACTCCTGACACTGCCGCCGACCCCGCTGACCAGGGAACATGGTCAGCATGACCACCACAGGAACGTACACGGGGGAAGGGCGCCGCACCGGCGCCCCCGTGGTCAGCTTCGAGAACGTGAGCAAGAGCTACGGCGCGGTGCGCGCCGTGGCGGATCTCGACCTTCAGCTGTACCCGGGCGAGACCGTCGCCCTCCTCGGCCCCAACGGCGCCGGCAAGTCGTCCACCCTCGACCTGCTGCTGGGCCTGCGCAACCCCGACGCGGGCCGCGTCGAGCTGTTCGGGACCACCCCGCAGCAGGCCATCGCCCAGGGCAAGGTCGGCGCGATGCTGCAGTCCGGCGGCCTGATGGAGGACGTCTCCGTCCGCGAGCTGGTGAAGCTCGGCTGCGACCTGCACCCGCGCCGCTTCCCCGTCGACCAGGTGCTCGCCGCTGCCGATCTGACCGAGATAGCCGACCGCAAGGTCAACAAGCTCTCCGGCGGCCAGGAGCAGCGCGTGCGCTTCGCCCTCGCGACCGCCGGCGCCAACGAGCTCATCGTGCTCGACGAGCCCACCACCGGCATGGACGTCTCGGCCCGGCAGGCCTTCTGGGGCGTGATGCGCGAGCAGGCGCAGAACGGCCGCGCGATCCTCTTCGCCACGCACTACCTCGAAGAGGCCGACGCCATCGCCGACCGCGTCATCGTGCTCCACCGCGGACGCGTCCTCGCCGACGGCTCGGCCGCCGAGATCAAGGCGAAGGCCGGCGCCCGCCGCATCGTCTTCGACCTGGACGGGCACATCGGCGAGGCCGCCCTGCGCGAGCTGCCGTTCCTGTCCTCCCTGGAGGTCTCCGGCCGCACCGTGCGCATCCAGTCGCACGACGCCGACGCGACCGTCCACGCCCTCTACGGCCTCGGTCTCTACCCGCGCAACCTGGAGGTCGCGGGCCTCGGCCTGGAGCAGGCCTTCATCGCCATCACCGACGCTGCCACCGCCGAGGAGGCGGCCCTGTGAACACCCTGATCAAGCTCGAGATCGCGCGCACCCTGCGCAACAAGAAGTTCATGTTCTTCTCGTTGCTCTACCCCGCGGGCCTGTACCTGATGATCGCGGGCGGCGCGAGCAGCACCGAGATCATCGGGGACACCGGGCTCACCCTGCCGCTGCTGATGATGGTCTCCATGGCCTCCTTCGGCGCCATCACCGCCGTCCTCGTCGGCAACAGCGAGCGGATAGCCAAGGAGCGGGAGAAGGGCTGGGTGCGCCAGCTGCGCCTCACCGCCCTGCCCGGCCGCGGCTACGTGACCGCCAAGGTCGCCTCCGCCGCCGTGGTCTCGCTCCCCTCGATCCTCGTGGTCTTCGTGATCGCCGCCGCCGTCAAGGGCGTCCGGATGGACGCCGCCTGGCAGTGGTTCGCGCTGGTCGGCGCCATCTGGGCGGGCAGCATCGTCTTCGCCGCGCTCGGCGTGGCCGTCGGCTACCTCGCCACGGGCGACGCCGTCCGCCCCATCACGATGATCATCTACTTCGGTCTGTCGATGCTCGGCGGCCTGTGGATGCCGACCACGACGTTCCCGACGTGGCTGCAGAAGGTCGCGGAGTGGACCCCCACCTACGCGTACGCCGGCCTCGGCCGCTCCATCGAGCAGGCCCACGCCCCCGAGCTGAAGCACGTGGCGCTCCTCGTCGTCTACCTCGCACTGTTCGCGGGCATGGCAGCCTGGCTGTACCGCAAGGACACCCGCAAGGGCTGACGCCCCGAGGGACCGGATCCGGAAGACAGGACAGGGCGAGGGACATGGCCGGAGGACCGCGGCGCTGGAACCCATGGCGGGCCGCCATGGAAGTCCACGACGACCCGTCGTACACCATCGGCATCGGCACGGAGCCCGAGAACCGGCGCCAGGCGGTCGTGAAGATCATCTGGATCTCCATCTGGTTCGCCTACATGGCGGCCCCGGTGGAGGACGTCCTCGGCGACCACCACGCCCTGGTGGGCGACCTCCTCGGCGGCGCGGGGCTCGTCGCCTTCGTCGCCGGCTACCTCGCCCTGGTCTTCCGGCACACCTCCCGCCCCCTGGAGCGCGCCCGCGTGCTCGCCGCGCTCGGCCTGCAGATGGCCCTCGCGACCGCGCTCACCCTCACACTCGGGGGCGCCTGGCTCGTCCTCTTCGTCTACGTCTGCGTCGCTGCCGGCGCGGTCCTGCCGACGAAGCTGTCCCGTGTCGTGATTCCGCTGGTCACGGGGGTACTGGCGGGACTCGGCGCGATGACACCGGGCGCTCCCGAATACCTCGCCGCCCTCATCATCCCGGCGCTGCTCGGCGGCTTCGCGATGAACGGCGTGCGGCAGATGGCCCTGACGGCCCGAGCGCTGCGCGAGGCCCGCGCCACCGTCGCCCACCTCGCCGCCAACGAGGAGCGGCTGCGCCTCGCCCGCGACCTGCACGACCTCCTCGGGCACTCCCTGTCGCTCATCACGCTCAAGAGCGAGCTGGCCGGGCGCATGCTCCCCGGCAAGCCCGAACAGGCGGCCCAGCAGGTCGCCGACATCGAACGGGTCAGCCGCCAGGCCCTGGTGGACGTCCGGGAGGCGGTGAGCGGCTTTCGCCGCCCCACCCTGGAGGCCGAGCTGGCCGGCGCCCGCACCGCCCTCGCGGCGGCCGGCGTCGTCGCCGACTTCTCCCGCGCCGCCACCACCCACCCCGACCTCGCGCCCGACGAGGAGGGCGCGCTGGCCTGGGCGCTCCGGGAAGCCGTGACCAACGTGGTGCGGCACAGCGACGCCCGCCGCTGCGAGATCGCGCTCACCGAGGAGGGCGACGAGCTCTGCCTGACCGTCAGCGACGACGGCCGCGGCCCCCAGGGCACCCACGGCAACGGCCTCACGGGCCTCTCCGAACGCCTCGCCCTCGCCGACGGCCGCCTGGAGACCGGCCCCGGCCCGCGCTGCGGCTTCCGCTTGCGTGCATTCGTCCCGCTGGCACGCGCCTCCGCCCGGGAGCGGCCTACCCTGTCGCTGTGACAGACCAGCACCACCCGGCGGACGCCGCGGGCCGACGCATCATCAGAGTCCTTCTCGCGGAGGACCAGTCCATGGTCCGGGAGGCGCTGGCGGCGCTGCTCGGGCTGGAGGGCGACATCGAGGTCGTCGCCCAGGTCGCCCGGGGGGACGAGGTGCTCGGCGCCGCGCGCGCCCACGACCTGGACGTGGTGCTGCTCGACATCGAGATGCCGGGGATGACCGGGCTCGACGCGGCCGCCCTCGTGCGCCGCGAGCTGCCCGCCCTCAAGGTCGTCATCCTCACGACCTTCGGGCGCCCGGGCTACCTGCGCCGCGCGATGGAGTCCGGGGCGGAGGCCTTTCTCGTCAAGGACGCCCCCGCGTCCCAGCTCGCGGACGCCCTGCGCCGGGTGCTGCGCGGCGAGCGCGTCATCGACCCGACGCTCGCGGCGGCCGCCCTCGCCGAGGGCGCCAACCCGCTGACCGACCGCGAGCGGGTGGTGCTGCGCGCGTCCGCCGACGGTTCGACCAACGCGGAGCTGGCGAGGACGCTGCACCTGTCCAACGGGACCGTCCGCAACTACCTCTCGACGGCCATCCAGAAGACGGGCGCCCGCAACCGCGCCGAGGCCGTCCGCATCGCGAGGGACAAGGGCTGGCTGTGACGCCGGCAGGCGCGCCGCCCCGGGCGGTCAGTTGAGCATCGCCCGGGCCGCCCGCGCCTGCCGCCGCACCGTCTCCGCGACCGTCGGCTCCAGCGCGTCGATGACCTCCGCGTACTCCTCCATCTCGTGCGCGCCGCCCACGAAGTCGCCCCGCTCCACAAGCAGCTCGGCGCGTTCGTAGCGGAGCCTGGCCGGGTGGCTGGGCAGCAGCAGGGACAGCTCCACGGCCCACAGCTGGACGTCGCTGCGCTCGGGCCGCGCCGCGGCCCAGGCCCGGATGTTGTTCAGCACCCGCAGCACGATCTCCGCCGGCTCCGCGGGGGAGAACATCGACGGGGCGAGCGGGGCGCCCGTGGCGCCCGCGACCAGCAGGCCCGCCTCCTCCTCGGACAGGATCCGGCCGCCGTCGAAGGGGTCGGCCAGCACGTGCTGCCCGTACGGCTCGCCGAAGCCGACGACGAAGTGGCCCGGCAGCGCCACCCCGTACACCGGCGCGCCGGCCCGCCGCGCGACCTCCATCCACACCACGGACAGCAGGATCGGCAGCCCGCGGCGGCGCCGGAGCACCTCGGTGAGCAGCGAGGACTCCAGCCGCCGGTAGTCGGCGGGGGAGCCGTGGAAGCCGCAGCGCTCGCCGAGGAGCTCCGCGAGCGCCTCCGCCCACCGCCGCGGGTTCGCCTGCCGGCCCAGGGCGGGGAGCAGCCCGGCGAGCCGGTCCAGCTCTATCTGCGCGGTGTCGACCGGCTCCTCGCCCGCATCGGGGTCGGCCTCGCCCGCGATCAGCAGGCACAGCAGGGCGAGGTCGGGCCGCGCTTCGCGTGCCGCCTCCGCGAATCGCGCCCGCCGTCCGGTGGTGTCGTACATGGCTGCCTCCGCAGTTTCTATGGTGCGCTCCGGTTCCGGTGCCTGCGTGTTCCGCCGGACCCTCGCCGTCGTGGTGCCCCGCCGTGGCGACGGGACTCTCCTGCCCGCGCACGGCAGGGTGAGGCCCGGCCTCTCGATCCCGCCGCGACGGTGACACGCCACGACGGCGAGGGGCGGGCGGGATGCGGGATCACCGCGAGCAGTGCTCCGCGGTGCTACGGGCGCCGCGCCTCGCGGCGATAGTGATACGCGTGGTGCGTCGTGAAGCCCAGCTCGTCGTAGAGGGCCTCCGCCGCGCCGTTGTCCGTCTCCACCTGCAGGTACGCCGCCGACGCGCCCTCGCTCAGGGCCTGCTCCGCGAGGCGCGCCATGACCTGCGTGGCGAGTCCCCGGCGGCGGTGGTCCGGGTGCACGGCGACCGCCGAGAAGCCCGCCCACCGGCCGTCGACGACGCACCGCCCCACGGCGAGCGGGGCGCCGGACGCGCCCGGCACGGCCGCGAACCACACCGACGGCCCGCCGCCCAGCACGGCCAGGGCGTCCTCCGCGCTCGCGCCGGTCCGCCCGTACGCGTGCAGCCACGCCTCGTCGGCGGTGCGCGACAGCCGCACGCCTTCCGTGGGGGCCCCGGTGTCGGCGACCGGGGCGAGCGGGGCCGTCCGCACCAGGGCGTGGCGCTCCGCCGTCCAGCCGCGCCCGGCCAGCTCCGCGTCCAGCAGGGCGTCCTGCTCCGGGTCGCCGGTCGTGATCTGGATCGCCGCGGGCAGGGAGCGCTCGGCGTACCAGGCGGCCACGCGGTCCACGGCCTCCGGCAGGGGCAGCCCGCAAGCGCCGAGCGGCAGGGCCGAGTTGGCGCGGGTGGTGAAGCCGCCCGCCGCGCGCAGGGTCCAGTCGCCGAGGCGCGCGGTCTCCCGGGCCGGCCAGCCGCGGGCGGCGGTCTCCTGGAGCTCGCGCACGGTGGCGGCGGGGCCGCGCCGCCGGGGCGGGGGATCAAAGGGGCGCGAAGCGCTTCCATGAGGGGTGGCGGTCGGGTGGCGGGTGGGAACGACCTTGCCGGCGACGAGGGCGGTCTCGTCGAAAGTGACAATCTCTCCGGTCCGTCGTGTGATCCGCAGCACGCCGCCCTCCCAGGAGGTGAGGACGCCGACGGTGTCCGTGAACCGCTCGGCGGACCCCCCGGACGACCCTCCTGAAGGGTTCAGACGGCGTACGGATACCCTTTTTCCCACATCAGCGGTACTGATCCTGATTTCCAGACGTCCGCCCGTGGTGAATTCCACAGCTCTCCTCGCCCCTCTTGTTCGTCAAGTGCCCGGGAACGGAGATACTAGGTGTGGGCATCGACGACGCCGCGCTCCCGCGCGAGATGAGCCCTACCGAGGAGGAACGACAGCGTGACCTACGTCATCGCGCAGCCTTGTGTCGACGTGAAGGACAAGGCGTGCATCGAGGAGTGCCCCGTCGACTGCATCTACGAGGGTTCCCGGTCCTTGTACATCCACCCGGACGAATGTGTCGACTGTGGTGCCTGTGAGCCGGTCTGCCCCGTCGAGGCGATCTTCTACGAGGACGACACTCCCGAGGAGTGGAAGGACTACTACAAGGCGAACGTCGAGTTCTTCGACGAGCTCGGCTCGCCCGGTGGCGCCTCGAAGCTCGGCCTGATCGAGCGCGACCACCCCTTCATCGCCGCGCTGCCCGCGGACATCAACCCGGAGCACTGACCCGAGCGGCCCCCCGGCCCCGTACGGCCGCAGCCGTGCGGGGCCGCGGCGTATCGCCGGTCACCCCCAGAGCAAGAGAGCGAACACCGTGAGCGCAGTCTCCTCCCGCCTCCCCGTCTTCCCCTGGGACCGGCTCGCCCCGTACAAGGCGAAAGCCGCCGCCCACCCCGACGGCATCGTGGACCTCTCGGTCGGCACCCCCGTCGACCCCGTACCGGCGCTGATCCGGCGGGCGCTCACCGACGCGGCCGACAGCCCCGGCTATCCCACGGTGTGGGGCACGCCCGAGCTGCGCGACGCGCTGACCGGCTGGGTGGAGCGCCGGCTGGGGGCCCGCGACGTGACGCACGCCCACGTGCTGCCGATCGTCGGTTCCAAGGAGCTGGTGGCCTGGCTGCCGACGCAGCTCGGCCTCGGCGCGGGCGACAAGGTCGCCTACCCGCGGCTGGCCTACCCGACCTACGAGGTGGGCGCGCGCCTCGCGGGCGCCGAGCCCGTCGTCTACGACGACCCGACGGAGCTCGACCCCACGGGCCTGAAGCTGCTCTGGCTCAACTCCCCGTCCAACCCCACCGGCCGCGTGCTGACCGCCGACGAGATGCGCCGCACCGTCGCGTGGGCCCGGGAGCACGGGGTGCTGCTCTTCAGCGACGAGTGCTACCTGGAGCTGGGCTGGGAGGCCGAGCCGGTCTCCGTCCTGCACCCGGACGTCTGCGGCGGCTCGTACGAGGGCGTCGTCGCGGTGCACTCGCTCTCCAAGCGCTCGAACCTGGCCGGCTACCGCGCGGCCTTCCTCGCCGGTGACCCCGCCGTGCTGGGCGAGCTGCTCCAGGTCCGCAAGCACAGCGGAATGATGGTCTCCGCCCCGGTGCAGGCCGCCACGGTCGCCGCCCTGGGGGACACGGCGCACGTGACGGAGCAGCGGGCGCGCTACGCCCGCCGGCGGGAGGCCCTGCGGGCCGCCTTCGATGCGGCGGGCTTCCGGATCGAGCACAGCGAGGCGTCGCTGTACCTGTGGGCCACGCGGGACGAGCCCTGCTGGGACACCGTCGCCGCCCTGGCCGAGCGCGGCATCCTCGTGGCGCCGGGCGTGTTCTACGGGGAGGCGGGTGAGCGGTTCGTACGGATCGCGTTCACCGCGACCGACGAGCGGGTGGAGGCCGCGGTCCGCCGCCTGACCGCATGAGGCGCGCCGCATGAGCACGCGGAAGGGCCCGGGAGGAGATCTCCCGGGCCCTCTCGCGTGCCGGTGCGTGCGCTGTGTCAGCCGCCGATCGGGAGCTGCCCGCCCACGGGCAGGCCCTGGGCGTTGAGACCGCCGGCGGCCTTGGTGGCCTGGCCTGCGAGGCCGGAGGTGGCGCCCGCGGCCTCGCCGGCGACCTTCTGGACGGCGGGGGCGGCGGTCTTGGCGGCCTTGCCGGTGGCGTCGGCGGCGCCGGGGACGGTGGTCTTGATGGCGCTGGTACCGACGCCCGTCACCGTGTCCCCGGCCTTGTGGGCGGCAGCGTCCACGTTGGTGCCGAGGTTCGCGCCGTCCACCGCGGTCAGGCCGCTCGTCAGGTCGGGAGCCTGCGGGGCGGCGCTCGCCGCTCCGGCCGCGCCGATGACGGGTGCCGCACCGGCGGCTACCAGCAGGGCGGCCCGGGCGATCCGACGCGTCAGGGGGAGGGACATGATGCTCCTTTGGCGGAGTTGAGGACGTTGGCTGTCCGGCGAGCGGACGCAGTGACTACCGCGTGAATCCGCGGAAGGTTGCGGTGCGCCACGGTAAAGAATTGGTAATGCGTCGCATTATCTGTCCCCCTAAAAGCGGGGCAAAACGGGCGTGCGGTATGGCCGTCAGAAAGGCTTACAAGCCTTTGGTCACAACGAATTTCCGGTAAAGCCGGACGCCTGGGACGGACGGTGCCCGGCAATCGCGCGGGGCTGTTGTGCATACCCCCGGTGGGGGGTCCGCTCGCACTCCTGAGCGTCTACGGGGCGGTCGTGATCCGTACCTCGGGCGAGGAGTTCCCCGCCGAATTCCCCGGCTCCGCAGGGCCCTTGGCGCCCTTGTCCGCGCGCCAGCCGTCCCGGGAATCCGCCGCCGTCCACACCCGGCCGCCGAAGGACACCCGCTCGATCCGCAGCTCCGTCGCGTGCGCCACCGCCCACGAGGCCAGCTGCCAGCCGCGCCGCTCCCGGCCGCCCTCGGCCGGCTCGCCCGGACCGGGCGACTTCTCCGGCACGGGCACCGACAGCGTCCGCGCCGCGGCACCCCCGGCCGCGCCCGCACCACCGCCGCTCCCGGCCGCGAGCGTGTCCGCCGCGGGGACGGCCGCCGTGCCGAACTCCCGGCGCAGCTTGGCCCGCACCGCCGTGACGTCGCCCTTCTTGCCGTCGCTCGGGCTCGTCGTGCAGGTGAACGCCGCCGCCTCCCGGCCCGTCAGCGCGGACGACAGCAGCGACGCGTCCGGCTCGTGCTTGGCGTACGCCTGCGGGAAGCCGCTGCGCTGCACCTTCTGCGCGGCCACCGTCAGCGGCAGCCGCGAGTAGCCCGGCACCTCCACCAGGTGGTCGTAGAACTTCCCCGCCGCGTACACCGGGTCCGTGATCTGCCGCGCGCTGCCCCAGCCCTGCGTCGGCCGCTGCTGGAACAGCCCCAGCGAATCCCGGTCGCCGTGGTGGATGTTGCGCAGGCCCGACTCCTGCATGGCCGTGGCCAGGGCGATCGTCACAGCCCGCTCCGGCAGCCCGCGCTCGGCCCCCACGGCCGAGATCGTCGCCGCGTTCACCGCCTGCTCGGGCGAGAGGGTGTACGACGCGCCGTCCGCGCGCACCGTGCAGCGCGGCGCCCCCGGTCCGCCCGTCACCAGCTGGGCGATCCCGTAGCCGATCAGCGCGAGCAGCACGGCACAGGCGGCCACGATGCGCAACATTCGGCCACGTCGGGTGACGAAGATCCGGGACATGCCGCCCACGTTACTGGAGAGTGCCGACGGCGCCCGGGCCCCACCCACCGGCCCGGCCCCGCCCGCACCGGCCGGGCTAGAGTCGCCGCATGGATGACGCCGTACTCGATCTGTCCCTCGACGCCGCCGCCCTCACCGCCCAGCTCGTCGACGTCCCGTCGGTCAGCGGGAGCGAGAAGATGCTCGCCGACGCCATCGAGGCCGCCCTGCGCGCGCTGCCGCACCTGACGGTGGACCGCCACGGCAACAACGTCGTGGCCCGCACGAACCTGGGCCGCTCCGAGCGCGTCGTGCTCGCCGGCCACATCGACACCGTCCCCATCGCCGGCAACGTCCCCTCACGGCTGGACGAGGACGGCTTCCTGTGGGGCTGCGGCACCAGCGACATGAAGTCCGGCGTCGCCGTCCAGCTGCGCGTCGCCGCGACCGTGCCGGAGCCCAACCGCGACCTGACCTTCGTCTTCTACGACAACGAGGAGGTCGCCGCCCACCTCAACGGCCTCGGCCACATCGCCGACGCCCACCCGGACTGGCTCGCCGCCGACTTCGCCGTCCTCCTGGAGCCCTCCGACGCCCAGGTCGAGGGCGGCTGCCAGGGCACCCTCCGGGTGCACCTGCGCACCACCGGCGAGCGCGCCCACTCCGCGCGCAGCTGGATGGGCAGCAACGCCGTCCACGCCGCCGCGCCCATCCTGGCCAGGCTCGCGGCCTACGAGCCGCGCCGCCACGTCATCGACGGCCTGGAGTACCGGGAGGGCCTCAACGCCGTCCGCATCGAGGGCGGCGTCGCCGGCAACGTCATCCCCGACGCGTGCACCGTGACCGTCAACTTCCGCTACGCGCCCGACCGCAGCCCCGCGGAGGCCCTGGAGCACGTGCGCGAGGTCTTCGCGGACTGCGGCGTCGCCGAGCTCGTCGTGGACGACGAGTCGCCCGGCGCGCTGCCCGGGCTGTCCCACCCCGCTGCGGCCGCGTTCATCGAGGCCGTCGGGGGCACGCCCAAGCCCAAGTTCGGCTGGACCGACGTCTCCCGCTTCAGCGCGCTCGGGGTGCCGGCCGTCAACTACGGCCCCGGCGAGCCGACCCTCGCCCACAAGCGGGACGAACGCGTCCGGGCCTCTCTCATCAACGACTGCGAGGCGCGGCTGCGGGCCTGGCTGGCCGGCTGACCTTCCGGTGACCTGCCGGAAAGCCATCCGTGTGGGCCTACGCTGAACAGCAACGATCTGCAGCGGAGGGAGCACGGCATGGCACATCCCGAAGGATCGCGCGCGCAGCGGGAGCAGCGCCGGGGGCCGGTGGTACGCCGGTACGGCCAGATGCAGGCGGGCACCACGGACCAGCACCTGCTGGACACCAGAGGAGCCGCGGACTGGGTCCACGAGGACCCCTTCCGGGTGATGCGCATCCAGTCCGAGTTCGTCGAGGGCTTCGGGGCGCTCGCCGAACTGCCACCCGCCATCAGCGTCTTCGGCTCCGCCCGCACGCCGCGGAACTCTCCCGAGTACGAGGCCGGCGTCGCCATCGGGCGCGGGCTCGTCGAGTCGGGCTTCGCGGTCATCACCGGCGGCGGGCCCGGCGCGATGGAGGCCGCGAACAAGGGCGCGACGGAGGCCGGCGGCGTCTCCGTCGGCCTCGGCATCGAACTGCCCTTCGAGCAGGGGCTCAACCCGTACGTCAACCTGGGCGTCGACTTCCGCTACTTCTTCGTGCGGAAGACGATGTTCGTGAAGTACGCGAGCGGGTTCGTGGTCCTGCCCGGCGGACTCGGCACGCTGGACGAGCTGTTCGAGGCCCTCACCCTCGTCCAGACCAAGAAGGTCACGCGCTTCCCGATCGTGCTCTTCGGCTCCGCGTACTGGAGCGGACTGGTCGGCTGGTTCCGCGACACCATCGTCGCCGAGGGCAAGGCCGGCCCGCACGACCTGCACCTCTTCCACGTCACGGACGACGTGGAAGAGGCGGTGCGGCTGGTGACGAAGGAAGCGGGGATGTAACCCGCCGCCTCCGGCGGCCCCGGTGGCGTGCCGCCGTTGCGGCGGGCATCTTTGCTCCGCCGCAGCGGCGCCGTCAGGCCAGACCGCGGCGGGCGACCGCCGGCGGGCGATGGCCCGCGATGGACGCCACCATGTCCAGTACCTGCTTCGTCTCCGCCACCTCGTGCACGCGGTAGACCTGCGCGCCCAGCCATGCCGAGACCGCCGTCGTCGCGAGCGTGCCCAGGACGCGCTCCTTCACCGGCTTGTCCAGCGTCTCGCCGACGAAGTCCTTGTTCGACAGCGAGACCAGCACCGGCCAGCCCGTCTCCGCCATCTCGCCGAGCCGCCGGGTCGCCTCCAGCGAGTGCCGGGTGTTCTTCCCGAAGTCGTGCCCCGGGTCGATCATGATGCCGTCGCGCCGGACGCCCAGCGCCACCGCGCGCTCCGCCAGCCCCAGCGTCACCCGCAGGACGTCCGCCATCACGTCCTCGTACTCCACCCGGTGCGGGCGCGTGCGCGGCTCCGCGCCGCCCGCGTGCGTGCACACCAGGCCCGCGCCGTAGCGGGCCGCGACCTCGGCCAGCTTGGGGTCCACCCCGCCCCACGCGTCGTTGAGCAGGTCGGCGCCCGCCTCGCACACCGCCTCGCCCACGTCGTGCCGCCAGGTGTCGACGCTGATCACCACGTCCGGGTGGCGCCTGCGGACCTCGGCCACGAAGCCGACCGTGCGCCGCGCCTCCTCCTCGGCGGTCACCTCCTCGCCCGGCCCCGCCTTCACCCCGCCGATGTCGACGATGGCGGCGCCCTCCGCGACGGCCTGCTCCACCCTGGCCAGGGCGGGCTCGTCGCCGAACGTCGCACCCTGGTCGTAGAAGGAGTCCGGCGTCCGGTTGACGATCGCCATGATCACCGGCTCGTGCGCATCGAACTCGCGTCGTCCCAGCCGCAGCATGTCCCTACTCCCTCTCGGTGGTCCGCCAGTGACCTTAACCGTCAGTGCGGCATGGCACGATCGGGGTGGACCGAATCGCAGTCCGCGTTCCCGGGGAGATGGTCGTGTTCTGGTTCCTGCTCATCGCGCTGGTCGTGGTGGTCGCCGCGGTCGCGCTGTTCGTCGCCGGCGGCGGGAGCGGCGCGGCGCTGCCCGAGGCCGCCGCCGACCGGACGGTCTGGCCGCTCCCCGCCGACCGCCCCATGGCCCGCGCCGACGTCGACACCCTGCGCCTGCCGGCCGCCCTGCGCGGCTACCGCATGGCGGAGACGGACGAGGCGCTGGACCGCCTGGGTGCCGAGCTCGCCGAGCGCGACGCCCGCATCGCCGAGCTGGAGGCGGCGCTGGCCGGGGCGCAGGCCGCGGCCATGGGCGGCGGCGCGCAGGCCAAGGGCAGGGCGGCCGGGCGCGGCGACAGCGGCGACGAGGGGGAGAAGACGGCATGAGCGGCACCCTGATCACCGGCCCGGACGGCCTGCGGCGCTGCCCGTGGGGCGGCATGGAAGCCGAGTCCGCGGCGGACTACCGCGTCTACCACGACACGGAGTGGGGCCGCCCCGTGCGCGGCGACGACGCCCTCTACGAGCGGATATGCCTGGAGGCCTTCCAGTCCGGGCTTTCCTGGCTGACGATCCTGCGCCGCCGCGAGGGTTTCCGGGCCGCCTTCGCCGGCTTCTCCATCGAGAAGGTGGCCGCCTTCACCGATGCCGACGCCGAGCGGCTGCTGGCCGACCCCGGCATCATCCGCAACCGCGCGAAGATCACGGCCGCGATCGCCAACGCCCGGGTGGCGGCGGAGTGGGCGCCCGGCGAGCTGGACGCCCTCATCTGGTCCTACGCCCCGGAGCCGGCCGCCGCCGCGCCGCGCACGGCCGCGGACGTCCCGGCGACGACACCGGAGTCGACGGCCCTGGCCAAGGACCTCAAGAAGCGGGGCTTCCGCTTCATCGGGCCGACGACGGCGTACGCGCTGATGCAGGCGTGCGGCCTGGTGAACGACCACGTGGCGGGCTGTCACGCGAGGGGGGCCTGAGCACCGCTGCCGCCCGGGCCGCCCGGCCCGTACGGTTCAGCGCCCCACGAACCGCGGCTTCTCCTTCTTCAGGAACGCGTCCACCGCAATGGCGTGATCCTCCGACGCGCCCGCACGGCCCTGCAGCTCGTCCTCCTTGGCCAGGGCCTCGGCCAGCGGCCGGCCCGCGCCGTACGCGAGGGACTCCTTGATCGCGGCGTACGCCGCGGTCGGCCCCTCGGCGAGCCGCCGGGCCACGGCCTCCGCCTCCGCGGCCAGCTCCGCCGCCGGGACGACCCGGTTGGCGATGCCCAGCTCGTATGCCTCCTGGGCGGGCACGGTGCGCGGGAAGAGCAGCAGGTCGGAGGCGCGGCTGTGGCCGACGAGGCGGGGGAGCGTCCAGGAGACGCCCGAGTCGGCGGTCAGGGCGACGCCCGCGAAGGAGGTGTTGAAGGCGGCGGTGTCGGCGACCACGCGGTAGTCGGCGGCGAAGGCGAAGCCCGCGCCCGCGCCCGCGGCGACGCCGTTGACGCCCGCGACCACCGGCTTCGGCATGCCGGCGATGGCGGTGACGATGGGGTTGTAGTGCTCCTCGACCGTCCTCATCGTCAGCTGCGTGCCGTTCCTGCGGTCGGCGGCGAGCGATTCGACGTGTTCCTTGAGGTCCTGTCCGACGCAGAAGGCGCGCCCGGTGCCGGTCAGCAGCACCGCCCGGACGGCGGGGTCCGCGCCGGCCCGCTGCAGGGCGTCGCGCAGGGCGGCCTTGGTGTCGGTGTTCAGCGCGTTCATCGCATCGGGACGGTTCAGCGTGATCGTCGCGAGTCCGTCCGTCACCTCGTACAGCACGGAGTCGGCCATGGTGCGTTCCCTCCCTCGTCGCAAGCCCTGCGGGCGGCGTTCAGGGCTCAGCATGCCGGAGATCATCGGCCGCCGATATGTGACCTGCGTCAAAGAATCCGGCCATGGATTCCCGGCCGGGGTGGCGCAGTATCGCAGTCCGATCGCCGAATTGGGTGGTTTTGCGCGAGCGCGTTGCCGAAGGGATGCGGACCGATGTTGGTCATTGGGTCACGCGATGCGAGATAATGGCCTGGAAGCAATGTGTTCGATGCCGGTGACGCGGGCCTGTCGTGGGGCCGTCGGCTGACGATGAGCTGGTTTCAGGAAGGGGAACGAGCATGGCGGCCATGAAGCCGCGGACGGGCGATGGCCCGCTCGAGGTGACCAAGGAGGGGCGGGGCATCGTCATGCGGGTTCCGCTCGAAGGCGGCGGTCGGCTCGTCGTCGAGCTGACCCCGGATGAGGCCGAGGCCCTCGGAGACGCCCTGAAGAAGGTTGTCGGCTGACACACGCCGAACCACCGTTCTTACGCTGCCCCGGCAGCCGGTCCGCACCGGCTGCCGGGGCAGCGGTGCGTCCGGGGCCGGATCCGGGCGCACGCCAGGGGCCGGTGACCGTCCGAGCCTCGCGCGGGCTCAGCCGCGCCGCGCGGCGCACAGCAGCCCGTCGCCCACCGGCAGCAGCGACGGCACCAGCACCCGGGACTCCCGCACGGCCCGCAGCAGCTCGCGCAGCCGCTGCACCTCGGCGGGCTGGACGGCCGCGTCCACCGTGCGGCCGTCGGCGAAGACGCCCTCGAAGCAGACGAGGCCGCCCGGCCGCAGCAGGCGCAACGATTCGGCTAGGTAGTCCAGGCACTCCAGCCGGTCGCCGTCGCAGAACACCAGGTCGTATCCGCCGTCGGCCAGGCGCGGTAGCACCTCCAGGGCGCGGCCGGGGATGAAGCGCGCGCGGTTGCCCGCGAAGCCCGCGGCGCGGAACGCCTGCCGGGCGAACTGCTGGCACTCGGGGTCCGCGTCCACCGTGGTCAGCACGCCGTCGGGCCGCATGCCGTGCAGGAGGTGGATGCCGGAGACGCCGGTGCCGGTGCCGATCTCGGCCACCGCCTTGGCGTCCACGGCCGCCGCGAGCAGGCGCAGCGCCGCGCCGGTGCCGGACGACACCGAGCGCAGGCCTGCCTCCACGGCCCGGTCACGGGCCCAGCGCAGCGCCTCGTCCTCGGCGACGAACGCATCGGCGAACGCCCAGCTCGTCTGCCGGTTGCCGGTAATGGCCCTCTCCTGTCCCCGTAGTCGACGCAACCGTGACTGTATCCGCTGACCACGGGAACCCGCAGATGGGACCGCGCGTTGAGGAGAAGGGGCGGCGGAGCGAGGGCCCCCGGGAGGAGATGCCGGGAAGGGCGGGGGGATCAAGGCCAAATGCAGGTCAAAATTCCTTATCCGGAGCTAACGGGCGGGATGGATATGGTAGGGGCTCTACTGGACACCACCAGAGCCGACAGGGGAGGTGCGGCTGCGGCCGACGACCGTCGGGGAGTGCTGAGGCGCTTTCGCAGGTCCGCCGGCGAGCCGAAATCCGTGACCAAGACCGCTGACCGTTCGCGCGCCACCGATTCCGCACAGACCGCGACCTTCGCCACCGATGCGGACTCGCAGGCGTGGACGCCTCCCACCTGGGAGGAGATCGTCAGCACGCACAGTGCCCGCGTCTACCGCCTGGCCTACCGCCTCACCGGCAACCAGCACGACGCCGAGGACCTCACGCAGGAGGTCTTCGTCAGGGTCTTCCGGTCGCTCTCCACGTACACCCCCGGCACGTTCGAGGGGTGGCTGCACCGCATCACCACCAATCTCTTCCTGGACATGGTCCGGCGCCGCCAGCGCATCCGCTTCGACGCGCTCGGCGAGGACGCCGCGGAGCGGCTCCCCAGCCGCGAACCCTCCCCCCAGCAGCACTTCAACGACACGCACTTCGACGCGGACATCCAGCAGGCCCTGGACACCCTCGCCCCGGAGTTCCGCGCCGCCGTCGTCCTGTGCGACATCGAAGGACTCTCGTACGAGGAGATCGCCGCGACGCTCGGCGTGAAGCTCGGTACGGTCCGCAGCCGCATCCACCGCGGCCGCTCCCACCTGCGCAAGGCGCTCCAGCACCGCTCGCCCGCCGCCCGGGCCGAGCAGCGCGCCGTGGCGAGCGTGGCCGCCGGCGTTCCGCTCGGTGGGGAGGTCGGGATCGCGTGACCGGTTCAGGCGGTCAGTCCCCCGCCGAGCTTCATCTCGGCGACCGCCTCGCGGCCCTGGTCGACGGGGAGTTGGGACACGACTCTCGGGAGCGGGTGCTGGCGCACCTCGCCACCTGTTGGACCTGCAAAGCGGAAGCCGACGCTCAGCGCCGGCTCAAAAGCGTGTTCGCGGAGGCGGCGCCCCCGCCGCTCTCCGAGAACTTCCTGGCCCGGCTCCAGGGCCTGGCGGGCGGCGATCCCCACGCCCCCCTCGACGCCGACCGCGACGGCCCGCAGGGCCGTGAGGGCGCCGGAGGGCCGGGAAAAGCCGGCCCTGCCGCCAGGGCTGAGGCCCTGGCGCCCCTCGGGCTGCTCCCCGGCGGCGTCCGGTCCGGAGCCGCCCGGCCCCGCGAGGGAGGCTTCCGGATCCATGAGATGCCCGAGCCGCCCCGCGGCGGCATACGGGGGCGCCGGATCGCCTTCGCCGCCGCCGGAGCCGTCTCGCTGGCCGCGTTCGCCCTCGGCGGCGCGTCGCCGCTGACCTCGGTCACCGGGCCCCAGGGCCCGCGCGCCGAGAACCCCCGCACGGCGACCACCCCGCTGTCGGCCCCGTCCGGCGGCGCCCGCGACGAGCGCAGGCGCCTCGCCCGCACCGCCTCCCAGGGCGGCTCGTCGGCAGGTCCCGGCTCATCCGCCGCCGTGCCGGTGCGGGAGGTCTCCCTGCTGCGCCCGTCCGCCGCGCCCCCGCTGCCCCCGCTGATACGCACGGGCCACTCGGCACCGGGCGCGCCCCCGGCGGACACCGCCCGGCGCTGATCCCCCGCGCGGGCCCCCTGCGCACGCCCGCGCAGACCTGGTTGAATTCCAGTGGGCCGCGCATCCCTCCGGCGATGCCGTGCGCCCTCCGGCGAACGGTGGGGAGAAGATGGACGACGGGAAGACGCGGGCCGCCGCGCCCAGGCCGCAGTGGTGGAGCCGCCCGCGCCCTCCCGCTGCCGCGGAGGAGCACGAGGGCCCGCAGTTCCTGGACGAGGCCCCGGCCCCCGGCCCGGCGACCCCGCCGGAAGCGGAGACGCGCCCCTTGCCCGCGTACGGCCAGGAGGCTGCGGCCTTCGGCGCGCCCGTCTCCGGTCCGGATGCGGTCTCGGGCACCGCACCCGCGTCCGGCTCCTCCGCTGAGGACGCCATTCGCCCGCTGCCGGCGTACGGGGAGGATGCCCCGGCTGCCGGCGTGCCCGCCGCTGGGCCGGACTCTGCACCCGCGTCCGGCTCCTCCGCTCAGGACGTCACACGCCCGCTGCCGGCGTACGACCAGGAGCCTGCGCCCTTCGGCGCGCCCGCCGCCGGGCCGGACACCGCCCCCGCGTCCGGCTCCTCCCCCCAAGACACCACCCGCCCCCTGCCCGCCTACGGCCAGGAGCCTGCGGCATCCGGTGGGCCCGGGCCGGAGGCCGCCCCGCTGCACGCTCCTGATCCCTACGGCACGCCTCCGTACGGGCGGCCCGGGCCGTGGGCGCCCGCGCCGCCGGTGCAGCGGCCGGTCACGCCGCCGCAGGGCACAGCGCTGCCGCCCGTACCGCCGCCGGGCATGACCCCGCCCCACGGCACCCCGGCGCCCCCCGCGGGCCCGCCGCCCTACCCGCACGGGGCGCATCCCACGCCGCCGCCCGCCGGGCCGTGGCAGTACGACCCCTGGACCGCGCGCCCCGCCGGGCCGGCCGGCGAGCCCGGCCGGGAGGGCGCGCCGCGCCGCGGGCGGCTCGTCGCCGGGGCCCTGCTCGTCGCGCTCGTCGCCGGCGGCATCGGCGGCGGAGTCGGCGCGTTCCTGGAGCGGGACGGCACCATCGGGCGCCACGTGGAGCTGCCCCAGGCCGGCGCCGACCGCTCGGCCCGCGCGCCGGGCAGCATCGCGGGCATCGCCGCCCGCACCCTGCCGGGCGTGGTGACGATCCACGTCCGCGGCGGCAGCGACCAGGGCACCGGCACCGGCTTCGTCCTCGACAAGGACGGCCGGATCCTCACCAACAACCACGTCGTGGAGCCCGCCGGGTCCTCCGGCGACATATCGGTGACCTTCAGCAGCGGCCAGACCGCGAAGGCCACCGTCGTCGGCCGGGACAGCAGCTACGACCTCGCGGTGATCAAGGTGTCGGGCGTGTCCGGGCTGACCCCGCTCGCCCTCGGCAACTCCGACTCCGTGCGCGTCGGGGACTCGGTGATCGCCATCGGCGCCCCGTACGACCTCGCGGGCACGGTCACGACGGGCATCATCAGCGCCAAGGAGCGCCCGATCACGGCCGGCGGTCAGAAGGGCGACGGCAGCGACGTCAGCTACGTCGACGCCCTGCAGACCGACGCCCCGATCAACCCGGGCAACTCGGGCGGCCCGCTGGTGGACTCGGAGGCCCGGGTCATCGGCATCAACAGCGCCATCCGCTCCGCCGGCGACAGCGGCGAGCTCGGCGGCGGCCAGGGCGGCAGCATCGGCCTGGGCTTCGCCATACCGATCAACCAGGCCAAGCGGGTCGCCGAGGAGCTCATCAACACCGGCAGGGCCACGCACCCGGTCATCGGCGTCACCCTGGACATGTCGTATTCGGGTGACGGCGCGCGGGTGAACACGAAGAACGGCGACGGCCCGGCGGTCACCCCCGGCGGCCCCGGCGACAAGGCGGGTCTCCAGCCGCGCGACGTGATCAAGAAGGTGGACGGCGTGGCCGTGCACAGCGGCCAGGAGCTCATCGTCAAGATCCGCAGCCACCGGCCGGGCGACCGGCTCACCCTGACCGTGGAGCGGGACGGCACGGAGCGGGCGGTCGACCTGACCCTCGGCTCCGCGAGCGCCCGCTGAGCACCACGGGGCCCCGCGGAGTTCCGTACGGTTCCGCGGGGTTTCCCCCTGACATCGCCTTTGGCCTGATGTTGGCCCAGGTGTATCCCTCTGGCCCCGCCGGGCCAGGTACCGTGATAGGTGGCCTGGACCGTCGGCCATTGACGCATCAAGGAGCTTCAACGTGCTCGACATAGGACCCCTCGAGCTGGTCGCGCTCGTGGTGCTCGCTGTGCTCATCTTCGGACCGGACAAGCTGCCGAAGATGATCCAGGACGTGTCGCGCACGCTGCGCAAGATCCGGCAGTTCTCCGAGAGCGCCAAGGAGGACATCCGTTCCGAGCTGGGCCCCGAGTTCAAGGACTTCGAGTTCGAGGACCTCAACCCGAAGACCTTCGTCCGCAAGCACGTGCTGGACAAGGACGAGCTCGGCCTGAAGGAGATCCGGAACGGCTTCGACCTCAAGGCGGAGATGACCGACGTCGCCGACGCCGTGCACGGCCGTACGGGCGATGCCGCCGCCTCCGGCCCCGCCCCGTCCGCCGCGAGCGACGGCGCGCCCGCCCGCCCGGACCTGCTCAAGAAGCGCGACAAGCCCGAGCCGGGGGAGCGCCCTCCGTTCGACTCCGACGCCACCTGAGTTCCGCGCATCCCGTGCGCCATTGACGGGGGTGGCTATCCTCCCTGTGTTTGGGGTGAAGTCGTCCGAGGGGGGCGGGCTCGCCCAGGACACCGGGCAACGAGGAGGCGCCGCGCAGATGGAGACGACGAGTCGGGTTGGGGCTCAAGGGGCCGGCACGGGCGACGCGGCCGCGGACGCCGCGGGACAGAACGCGGAGGGCGCGCCCGGCACCCGGCGGACGGTCGACGGCTATCTGCTGGCCTCCTTCCCCTGGTACGGCCTCGACGAGGCCTACACCGGGCCGCGCTGGCTGATGCAGGTCGGCGCCGCCGCCGACGGGACCGTGGAGCACGGTTCGACGGGCCACGGCGAGGAGCCCACGCTGCGCAGCGAGCGGGCCGATCCGCATGCCGCCAAGCAGCGCTTCGCGGTCGTCGTGACCGTGGCCAGCCGCCCCGGCCGGCGCAGCGCCGACGGCACGGGCGTCCTGGAGGCCACCTCGGTCTCCTCGGCGGCCTGGCTGGCCGGCTCCGGGCTGCTGTCGTGCACGTGGCCCGCGCAGATGGAGCGCGCCCTGCGGCAGGACTGGCTCGACCAGCAGACGGCCCTCGCGTGGGAGCTGGCGGACCACCTGGACGACTCCGCGTGGTCGACGCTCTCGCTCCCGGTGGACGGCGTGCCGACGGACTTCCGCTACCGCGAGTCGGAGTACGGCTGGGTGCTGGCCGGCTCGGCGGAGGGGGTCCACATCGGGGCGTACGGCCGGGGCATGAGCGCGTACGGCATGGGCTTCGCGGTGATCAAGGACATCACGGCGTACAGGGAATGACCGGCCGGGTCCCCGTCACCCGCCGGGCCCACCCCGGCTGCGCGCGCCGCCGAGCCGGGCTTGAATTCCGGCAGGGGGCAGCACACGGAGAGGTGAGTGCGTCATGGCGGGCAAGTTCGAGATGTACGAGGACAAGAGCGGCAAGTACCGCTACCGGCTGAAGGCGGGCAACGGCGAGATCATCGCCGTCGGCGAGTCCTACAACAGCCGGGCGGCCTGCGAGAAGGGCATCGAGTCCGTCAAGCAGAACGCGGCCTCGGCGCCGGTGAAGGACCTGGGGCACCAGGAGAAGTAGCCGGCGTGCCGCCGGCGGGACCCGTGGCGGACCCGCCGGCGCGCGCCCGTCAGAACTTGTTGCGCGGCGTGATGCCCAGCGACATCCCGGACAGGCCCCGCTGACGGCCGCCGAGCTTGCCCGCGATCGCGCGCAGTGCCGCGCCCGCCGGGGACTCGGGGTCCGTCAGGACCACCGGCTTGCCCTCGTCGCCGCCCTCGCGCAGGCGGACGTCGATGGGGATCGCGCCCAGCACCGGCACGTTCGTGCCCGTCGTGCGGGTGAGGCCGTCGGCGACCAGCTGGCCGCCGCCCGTGCCGAAGACGTCGACCATCTCGTCGCAGTGCGGGCACGGCAGCCCGGACATGTTCTCCACGACGCCGACGATCTTCTGGTGGGTCTGCACGGCGATCGAGCCGGCCCGCTCGGCGACCTCGGCGGCCGCCTGCTGGGGCGTCGTCACGACGAGGATCTCGGCGTTCGGCACGAGCTGCGCGACGGAGATCGCGATGTCGCCGGTGCCCGGCGGCAGGTCGAGCAGGAGGACGTCCAGGTCGCCCCAGTAGACGTCCGCGAGGAACTGCTGGAGCGCGCGGTGCAGCATCGGGCCGCGCCACACCACCGGGGCGTTGCCCGGGGTGAACATGCCGATCGAGATGACCTTCACGCCGTTCGCCGACGGCGGCATGATCATGTTCTCGACCTGGGTGGGGCGGCCGTCCGCGCCGAGCATGCGCGGGACGGAGTGGCCGTAGATGTCCGCGTCGACGACGCCGACCTTCAGGCCGTCGGCGGCCATGGCCGCCGCCAGGTTGACCGTCACGGAGGACTTGCCGACGCCGCCCTTGCCGGACGCCACCGCGTACACCCGGGTCAGCGAGCCGGGCTTGGCGAAGGGCACCTCGCGCTCGGCCGTGCCGCCGCGCAGGGAGGCCGCGAGCTCGCGGCGCTGCTCGTCGCTCATCACGTCGAGCCCGACCGTCACGCCCGTGACGCCCTCGACGCGTGCGACGGCGTCCGTCACACGGCTGATGATCGTCTCGCGCATGGGGCAGCCGGAGACCGTCAGGTAGACCTCGACCGCCACGGAACCGTCCGCCGCGATCTCCACCGATTTGACCATCCCCAGTTCGGTGATGGGTCGCTGGATCTCGGGGTCGTTCACCGTCGCGAGCGCGGCGCGGACCGCGTCCTCGCTCGGGGACGTTCCGTTCGTGTCGGTAGCCATACGGAGATGGTACGGCGCGTGAGGGGGCCTCCGGAAAGAGCCGTCAGCGGTCGCGTTCCTCACTCTCCGCCGGGAATACCCGGCGCTGTTCGAGTTCCTTGACGAGCTCCTGGAACTCGGAGCGGATCCAGTCGCGGGTGGCAACCTCGCCGAGG
Organism: Streptomyces sp. XH2; assembly: GCF_049725035.1. Classification (NCBI taxonomy): domain Bacteria; kingdom Bacillati; phylum Actinomycetota; class Actinomycetes; order Kitasatosporales; family Streptomycetaceae; genus Streptomyces; species Streptomyces sp. XH2. The sequence continues at coordinate 188,740 of NZ_JBMMMZ010000008.1, forward strand.
CCCATCCGCAGCGAGGCGATCTCCCGGGTCAGGTACTCCGTGTCCGCGATCGACCGCTCGTTCTGCTTGCGGTCCTGCTCCAGGTTGACCCGGTCGCGGTCGTCCTGGCGGTTCTGCGCGAGGAGGATCAGCGGCGCCGCGTAGGAGGCCTGCAGCGACAGCATCAGGGTCAGGAAGATGAAGGGATAGTTGTCGAACCGCAGGTGCCCGGGGACCGTGGTGTTCCACACCACCCACAGCACGATGACGACCGTCATCCAGACGATGAACCGGCCCGTCCCCAGGAAGCGCGCGATCCGCTCCGACGTCCGCCCGAACGCCTCCGGGTCGTACTCCGGCAGCCACGCGCGCCGCCGGACCCGCGGCAGGTCCAGGCGGACGCGCGGCCGCGGGTGGGGGTGCGGGTGCACCGCCTCCGACTGCGCCCGCACGCGCTCGGCGCGGTCGGGCCGGTGCCCGGGCCGGTCGGTCTCGCGCCCGCGGTCGTTACCGGCCATCGGCGGCCTCCGGCAGCTCGGTCATGCCCGGCGCGCCGTAGTGCAGCTCGGTCTCGCGCCAGTCGTCGGGCAGCAGGTGGTCCAGGACGTCGTCGACGGTGACCGCGCCCAGCAGGGAGCCGCTCTCGTCGACCACGGGCGCGGCGACCATGTTGTACGTGGCGAGGTAGCTGGTGACGGCCGGCAGGGGGGTGCCCGGCGGGAGGGGCCGCAGGTCGGTGTCCACGATCGAGCCGACGAGGGTGAAGGGCGGGTCGCGCAGCAGCCGCTGGAAGTGGACCGTGCCCAGGTACTTGCCGGTGGGGGTCTCGTCCGGCGGCCGGCATACGTACACCTGTGCGGCCAGGGCGGGGGAGAGGTCGCGGTTGCGCACCCGCGCGAGGGCGTCGGCGACGGTCGCGTCCGGGCGCAGCACGATCGGCTCGGTGGTCATCAGGCCGCCCGCGGTCCGCTCCTCGTAGGCCAGGAGCCGGCGCACGTCCGCCGCCTCGTCCGGCTGCATGAGGGTCAGCAGCCGCTCCTTGTCGTCCTCCGGGAGCTCGGAGAGCAGGTCGGCCGCGTCGTCCGGGTCCATGGCCTCCAGGACGTCCGCGGCGCGCTCCTCCTTGAGTTTGCCGAGGATCTCGATCTGGTCGTCCTCCGGAAGCTCCTCCAGGACGTCCGCGAGCCGGTCGTCGTCGAGCGCCGCCGCGACCTCGCCGCGGCGCTTGGGGGAGAGGTGGTGCAGCACGCTCGCGAGGTCGGCGGGGCGCAGCCGCTCGAAGGTCGCGAGGAGGCTGGCGGCGCCCTGCCCGTGCTCCTCCAGGGAGAAGCCGGTGACCGCCGACCACTCGACCGTGAGCGTCTCTCCCTTGCGGCGCAGCGCCCCGCCCTTGCCGCGGCGCACGAAGACCTTGTCGATCTCCCAGTCGCGGCGGGCCGGGAGCTGGGTGATCGCCACGTCCAGGACGGTCACCTCCTCGTCCCCGTCGACCAGGCGCACGCGCCGGTCCAGGAGCTCCCCGAGGACCAGCGTCTCGGTGGTGCGCTGCTCGAAGCGGCGCATGTTGATCACCCCTGTGGTGATCACCTGGCCGGACTCCACGCCCGTCACCCGGGTCATGGGCAGGAAGATGCGGCGGCGGCTGACGACCTCCACGACGAGGCCGAGGACGCGGGGCGGGCGGCCGCCGACGCGCAGCATCGCGACGAGGTCCTGGACGCGGCCGACCTGGTCGCCGTTGGGGTCGAAGACCGCCACGCCCGAGAGGTGCGACACGAAGACCCGGTGGGCGCCTGCCGCCATGCCGCACACCTCCTCCGTGGTCCGGTGTCCGGTTCAGGCTAACGTGACCGGCTTCTCCCCGGCGCGGGAGAGAGGGCCGTCCGGACTGCTGGCTTCCGCCTGTGCCGTGCACGGGTACGCTGCCCCCTGTTCCCCGGCTGAACAGGAGGCAGGAGCGACGTGCGTACCCGGAAGGCTGCTCTCGTGGGAGCGCTCTGCGCCGGCCTGTCCGTGGCGCTCACCGCCTGCGGCGGCACCGCGGAGGACCCCGACGCCGGCACCAACGGCGTCGGCAAGCTGGAGCCCGCGAAGATCCAGGACAAGGCGCGGACCGCGGCGCGGGACGCCTCGGCCGTCCACCTCTCCGGCAACGTCGTCAGCCAAGGGCGCACGTACAAGCTCGACATGCGGCTGAAGCGGGACGGGGGGACCGGCCGGGTCGCCTCCGACGCCAGCGCGTTCGAGCTGCTGCGGGTCGGCGAAGAGCTCTTCCTGAAGGCGCCGGCGGCGTTCTGGGCGCGGGGCGACAAGGGGGACGGCGCCGCGGCCGCGGGCAAGCTGGAGAAGAAGTACGTCAAGGTGCCGGCCGGGGACCCGGCCTACGAGCAGTTCAAGGGCTTCACCGACAAGAACGTCCTGCTGGACGGCCTCCTCGGCCTGCACGGCAAGCTCGCGCGGGGCGACCACGGCACGGTGGCCGGCGCCCGGACCATCCGGGTCGACGGCGCGGGGGGCTCGGGCGGGACGCTCGACGTCTCGCTGATGGGCGAGCCGTACCCCCTGCGTGTCCAGCGCGCGGGCGGCGCGGGGCAGCTCGAACTGTCCGACTGGGGCAAGGACTTCGCCCTGGCGGCCCCGCCGAAGCAGGACGTCGTCGACTACGGGAAGCGGCTCCCGTCCACGGGCGAGGGCGCGGCGTTGCCGCCGGCGACGAAGTAGCACCGCGGGGGCCCCTTCGGGGCGAGGCCGGTCCGGCTGAGCCGGGCCTTTCCTCCCGCCGCGACAGAGAGACGCCCGACGGCGGTGTCCGGTGGTGTGGTGCGTGTTGCGGCGCCCTTGGCGCCCTGGCCGCGCCGGTTGTCTTCCGCCGCGACGGCGAGACGCCCGGCGGCGGCCTTCGGCGGTGCCGTGCGTGCGCGACTGATCGGCCGCAAGCCCGGTCCGGCACCGCCGGGCAGGCGCGTTCCGGCTGGGCGCCGTGGCTAGCGCGTCCCCCGGCGCCCCCTCCGGAGAAGCTTCGGCAAGGCCGCCGGCATCGGGCGCCGTGTCGTGGCCGGGGTCGGGAGGGGGACCGCGGTCAGGGCCGTGTCCGGGAGGGGCGCCGTCGCCCCCGACGGCTCCAGGCGCAGGACGCGGCAGTCCTTCGCCCACCGCTCGGCGACCCGCTCCGCATCGGGCGCGTTCAGCCGCTTCGCCTTCAGCTCGCCGACCGCCGCCTCCCACGCCTCGCCGCCCGCCGGCAGCTCCGTGACGCGCGCGGCCCAGGACACCAGGCGCCCGCCCTTGTCCTTGCTGCGGACGGTCACCGTGGCCTCGCCGCCGTCGGCGAGCCCGAGCCCGTCCAGCGGCTGCTCGCCGGGCCCGCCCACGACGTGGACGGCACCCTCGTGCCACACGTGCCACAGCGCACGGCTCGGTCCCGCCGGGCCCTGCACCCAGATGAGGCCGGACTTCTTCGTGGCCTCCTCGATGAGCGCCTGGTCGAGCAGCTCCTGCGTCTGTGTCATGGGCCCACTTTATTCGGCTGCCCGTGCGACCAGGAGATCTACCCTGGACGGGTGACCAGTGCCCGTACGTGCCGTGAAGCCTTGCCCAAGGCGAATGAGGCGACCTCCCGCCCCCGTCCCACCGTCCGCACGGACCTCCTCCTGCTCGCGGTGGCCATCTCCGGCATCTCCCTCTCGGCCCCTCTGATCGCGGCGACCGCCGCCCCCGCACTGGCCATCGCCTTCTGGCGCAACGCCATGGCCGTGGGCGCCCTCACCCCCTTCGCCCTCACCCGGCACCGCGCCGAGCTGTTCTCCCTGGGCCGCCGGAACCTGCTCCTGGCCGTGGCCGCCGGCGCGCTGCTGGCCGTGCACTTCGGGGTGTGGCTGCCGAGCCTGCAGATGACGTCGGTCGCGTCCTCGACCGCCCTGGTCACCACGACCCCGATCTGGACGACGCTCCTGATGCGCCTGCGCGGCCACCGCCCGCCCGCGCTGGTGTGGGCGGGCACCGCCCTCGCGTTCCTGGGCGTGGTGCTCCTGACCGGCGTCGATTTGTCCCTGTCCTCGCTCGCCCTCGCCGGGGACGCGCTCGCCCTCTCCGGCGGCATGGCGGCCGCCGGCTACGTGCTGCTGGGCGCGGAGGTGCGCCGCACGGTCGGCACGGTCACGTACAGCTACGTCTGCTACGGCACGACGACCGTCCTGCTGCTCGCCACGTGCCTGGTCTCCGGCGCGTCCCTCGGCGGCTACAGCGGCGGCACCTGGCTGAAGCTGGCCGTGCTGACGGTGACCGCGCAGCTGCTCGGACACTCGCTGATCAACCGCGTGGTCAAGGGCCTCGGCCCGTCCGTCACCTCGACGGCGATCCTCCTGGAGACCCCGGGGGCGGCCCTGATCGCGGCGCTGTGGCTGGGGCAGACCCCGCCGGTCGCCTCCTACCCTGCGCTGGCGGTGATCATGGCGGGCCTGGGCCTCGTCATCATGGCCGACCGCGTCGCGAAGAAGAGCTGAAGAAGAGCTGACGCAGGGCTGAGGGCGGGCCGGGGAACGGCCGCGGAACGGCCGGCTAGAGCCAGCCGTTCCGCTTGAAGCCGCGGTGGATCGTCACACAGATGGCGACCGTGACGACCATGACCGCCGGATAGCCGTACTTCCAGTGCAGCTCCGGCATGTGGTCGAAGTTCATGCCGTAGATCCCGGCGATCATCGTCGGCACCGCGAAGATCGCCGCCCACGACGTGATCTTCCGCATGTCCTCGTTCTGCGCGACGGACGCCTGCGCGAGGTTGGCCTGGAGGATGGAGTTCAGCAGGTCGTCGAAGGACAGGACCTGCTCGTGGACGCGGGCGAGGTGGTCGGCCACGTCCCGGAAGTACTTCTGGATGTCCGGGTCGACCAGCCGCATCGGCCGCTCGCTGAGCTGCTGCATCGGCCGCAGCAGCGGGGCGACGGCCCGCTTGAACTCCAGCACCTCGCGCTTGAGCTGGTAGATCCGGCCCGCGTCGCCGCCGCGCGAGGCGCCCTTGCCGGCGGGCGAGAAGACGTCGATCTCCACCTCGTCGATGTCGTCCTGCACGGCGTCGGCGACGGCGATGTAGCCGTCCACGACCTGGTCGGCGATGGCGTGCAGGACGGCGGACGGGCCCTTGGCCAGCAGCTCCGGGTCGTCCTGGAGGCGGTGGCGCAGCGCACGCAGCGAGCCCTGGCCGCCGTGCCGGACGGTGATGATGAAGTCCGGCCCGGTGAAGCACATGACCTCGCCGGTCTCGACGACCTCGCTGGTGGCGGTGAGCTCGGCGTGCTCGACGTAGTGGATGGTCTTGAAGACGGTGAACAGCGTGTCGTCGTAACGTTCCAGCTTGGGCCGCTGGTGGGCGTGGACGGCGTCCTCCACGGCGAGCGGGTGCAGCCCGAACTCGGCGGCGATGCCGGAGAACTCACGCTCCGTCGGCTCGTGCAGCCCGATCCAGGCGAAGCCGCCGCCGGCCCGCACCCGGCGCATCGCCTCGGCGGGGCTGACGTGGTCGCTGAGCCGCTTGCCGTCGCGGTAGACGGCACAGTCGACGACGGCGCTGCTGACCGAGGGGTCCCGGGTGGTGTCGTACTCGTACGGGGCGGTGCTCCGGCGCAGGGCGGGGCGGACGGCGGCGCGCAGGTCGCGGATCATCGACATGGCAGGGCTCCTTCACGGGCCGGCCGTCAGCCCGGTGCGGAGTGCGCGCGCAACGCTGTCCGGAACGTGGACGTGCATCCATGACCGGGAACACATCCGCAAATCGGACGGCGCTTCGTGCAGTGCGGGAAGGCTGACGGCAGTTCGCGGAGTACTTCGCGGAGAAGCGGGGAACTTCGAAGCAGAGGACTACGCAGAGAACACGGAACAAAGCGGGACGAAGGCGCTCTTCCGTCGGGCACTGCGGGCGCGAAAGAACTTCCGGGAAAGCGTCGGCGGCACGGCCGGGGTCGGAAGATCTCAGATCACAGGGTGGTGTGCGTCCGGAGCGAAGGGACGGGAGAACTGTCGGTACTGCACGGTCGACTAGGATCCACCGCAGCCCCACCTCCTCCGGCCGGTCCCCGCTGAGGGACGAACGTAACTCCCTGACCAGAGGTCAAGGCTAGCAGCCACTTGACGCGTCAATACCCTCCTTTGCCCGTTCGATACGCGTTCTATGCTCACTGCATGTCAGACGTTCTCGCACTGGTCGAGGCCCGGCTCCGGACAGCCCTGGGCGAACCGGACGCGCGCGCAGCGGTGACCTTCCTCGGCACGGACCGGATCGAGGTCCTCCGATTCCATGACGGGGACGTCGTCCGCTACGCCACCCTCGGCATGTCCGCCCAGCCGATGACCGACCCGGCCGGCCCCTCGCCCGACCACCACCCCTCAACGAGCCGCTTCGCGGCGCCCCTCTCGATCGTGGTCGCCGATCCCCTGCGCGGCCCGCGCGCCGAGCTCCTCCTCTCCGTACGCGCCGGCCGCGCCGATACGGACAAGGTGCTGCGCCCGCTGGCCGTCCTCGCCGCCTCCCCCCAGGTGGAGGGCCTCGTCGTGGCGCCCGGCGCCTCGCTCGACACCGGCGAACCGCTGTGGCCCGGGGCACCCTTCACCTCGGTCCTCGTCGCCGAGTCCGGCGGCCTGGTCGAGGACCTGGAACTGGACGAGCCCATGGACCCCGTCCGCTTCCTCCCCCTGCTGCCCATGACCCCCAATGAAGCGGCCTGGAAGCGAGTGCAGGGAGCGGAGGCGCTGCAGGAGCGGTGGCTGAGGAACGGCACCGACCTGCGTGACCCGACGCGCTCCGGGGTACCCCTGGGGTGACCCTCCGGGCCCGCGCCGTCCGGACGGGTGATCGTCCTTGACGCGGCGGCGGCCTGGGAGGACCGTTGGAGGCTATGAGGGGCGAACCCAGTTGCCCGAAGTGCGGTGGCCGGGTGCGAGCGCCCGGTCTCTTCGCCGACTCCTGGCAGTGCGACGTCCACGGCACGGTGCACCCTCTGCAGCCCGTCGTCCCGCCGAGCGTGGACGCCCTGGCCGTCGTCGTCAACCGCGCCGAGGTGCCCGTGTGGATGCCCTGGCCGCTGCCCGTCGGCTGGCTGTTCACGGGCGTGGTCTGCGCGGGGGACGACCGCAGCGGCGGGCGGGCCACCGCCGTCGCCTGCTCCGGCCCCAGCCCTCTCGGCGGCCCCGGCGAGCTGCTCCTGGTGGCCGAGGAGCTCGGCGTCGGCCTCGGCGCGCGCTACGCCGGAGTCGACGGCCCCGACCCCGGCCCCTACCTCCGCGTCGACCGCTCCCCGCACGCCAAGGTGCACGCGGCCGGCCGCCCCACGCCCCTCTGGCACGTCGAGGGCGCGCCCGAGGACCGGGCCGTCTTCGCGGGCGAGGCGCGGGGGCTGTGGCTGTGGGCCGTGGTCTGGCCGGAGCGGTCGGGACTGCTGATGTACGACGAACTGGTCCTGACGGACCTGCGGGACGCGGGCGCGGAGGTCGACCTCCTCCCCTGCGGGGCGCTGTCGCCCCGCCTGCTGCCGCCGGCGGGCCGCTAGCCGTTCCGGCCGGCCGGGCGGCCCGGCCGTCTTTCCCCGCCGCGACGGCGATCCGCCGCAGTGGAGGTGACCGGCGGTGCCGTACGGGCTCAGGCGGACCGGGTACCGCCCGGGATCCGCCGCCGTGGTTGCCCGCCGCCGCTGCGGATGGACCGGGCGGCCGGGCCGCGGCCTGCGGGTGCGGCGAACGGGCAGGGCGGCGCCCCCTGGGGCCGGACCGGCGGGCGGGCCGTGTCCTGGTCGCGGGCCCTACGGGCCCGGCGCCCCGCTCCGGGCCGGTTATCCTGAACCGGTCCCGTTTCGTCTGCCGCCGTGAGGAGCCGTGTCGTGCGCATCGACCTGCACACCCACTCCACGGCCTCCGACGGCACGGACACCCCCGCCGAGCTGGTCCGCAACGCGGCCGCGGCCGGGCTGGACGTCGTGGCGCTCACCGACCACGACGGCGTCGGCGGACACGCCGAGGCCATCGCGGCGCTCCCCGCGGGGCTCACCCTGGTCACCGGTGCGGAGCTGTCCTGCCGGCTCCCGGGCCCGGACGGCTTCAGCGTGCACATGCTGGCCTACCTCTTCGACCCGCTGGAGCCCGGCCTGGCCCGCGAGCGGGACCTCGTCCGCGACGACCGCGTCCCGCGCGCCCGCGCCATGGTCACCAAGCTCAACGAGCTCGGCGTGCCCGTCACATGGGAGCGCGTCGCGCAGATCGCCGGCGACGGCGCCGTCGGGCGGCCGCACGTGGCCACCGCCATGGTCGAGCTGGGCGTCGTGCCCAGCGTGTCCGACGCCTTCACCTCCGAGTGGCTCGCCGGCGACGGCCGCGCCTTCGTCGAGAAGCACGAGCTGGATCCGTTCGACGCGATCCGCCTGGTCAAGGCGGCCGGCGGCGTCACCGTCCTCGCGCACCCGTTCGCGCTGAAGCGCGGCAACTGCGTCTCCGAGAGCGCGATAGCCGAGCTGGCCTCGGCCGGGCTCGACGGCATCGAGGTCGACCACATGGACCACGACGCCCCCACCCGTGCCCGGCTGCGCGGCCTCGCCGCGGACCTCTCCCTGCTGACCACCGGTTCCAGCGACTACCACGGCAGCCGCAAGACCTGTTCGCTCGGCGAGTTCACGACCGATCCGGAAATCTACGGCGAGATCACGCGCCGGGCCACGGGCGCGTTCCCCGTCCCCGGCGCCGGCGGCTGACCGCACCCCTCTTCCGGGTCCGGTCGCGTCCGCACGTTCCCATCCCTCGTGATGCCGTGCGCGGGTGACCGCGCCCGTACGCCCCCGCCCGCGCCGCCGTACGCCCGTACGCACCGGCGGGCGTTCCGCACCTGCTCGCACCACCACTCCCGCAAGGCTCACCTGTGTTCGACTTCGCCGTCTTCGGCTCCCTCTTCCTCACCCTGTTCGTGATCATGGACCCGCCCGGGATCACGCCGATCTTCCTCGCGCTCACCTCGGGCCGCCCGGCCAAGGTCCAGCGCCGCATGGCCTGGCAGGCGGCCGCGGTCGCCTTCGGCGTGATCACCGTCTTCGGCATCTGCGGCCAGCAGATCCTGGACTACCTGCACATCACCACGCCGGCGCTGATGATCGCGGGCGGTCTGCTCCTGCTGCTGATCGCGCTGGACCTGCTCACGGGCAAGTCGGAGGAGCCGACGCAGACCAAGGACGTCAACGTGGCGCTCGTGCCGCTCGGCATGCCGCTGCTGGCCGGGCCGGGAGCGATCGTCTCGGTGATCCTCGCCGTGCAGCACGCGGACTCGGTGGGCGCGCAGGTCTCGGTGTGGGCGGCGATCGCCGCGATGCACGTCGTGCTGTGGCTCGTGATGCGCTACTCGCTGCTGATCATCCGGGTCATCAAGGACGGCGGCGTGGTGCTGGTGACGCGGCTCGCGGGCATGATGCTCTCGGCGCTGGCCGTCCAGCAGATCATCAACGGCATCACGCAGGTGATCGAGGCCAGGTGACCCGGGCCGCGCAGACGCGGTCGCACATGCGACGACACCCCCGTACGGACAGTCCGTACGGGGGTGTCGCTGTTCGCGAAGGAGCGTCGGCGCTACTGTGCCGCGGAGGCGGCCGGGCGGATGTAGATGCGCTGACCCGTCGAAGCGGCCTGCTGCACGATCCGGCTCACGGAGGCGGCGTCCACGACGGTGCTGTCCACGGCGGTGCCGTTGACGTCGTCCAGGCGCATGATTTCGAAGCGCACGGCTTCTCCCTTCGTCTGATCCTCCTGAGGAGAACTTCATGGCTGACGGAACCCGCCGCGTCCGTGGGGCGCGTTCCGTAGGGGTACAACGAGGTTACCCCTGCAAACATTCCCTACGCTAAGGAAATTTTTAACATGACTAAGAATTGTTAAATCCGTGTAACGGAACGCGTTGCCGATGTAACCGCCTGTGCGCAACTGAACGAGACGACACCATGACGGATCCTTATCAGCAGTCCCCGGAGCGCAAGCAGCCTCCCGAGCAGTCACCCGAACACCTGCACGCGATCGCCGCCGCCGTCGAGCGCACCAACGATCTCCTCACGCGCGTGCTGGCCGAGGTCGCGACCACGCCGTCCACTCACGCGATCTTCGTCGACGCCGGCTACGTGTACGCGGCCGCCGGGCGCCTCGTCGCCGGCACCGAGGACCGGCGCTCCTTCGACCTCGACGCCGAAGGGCTGATCGACGCCTTCATCGACAAGGCGCGCACGATCTTCCCCGACAGCCGGCTGCTGCGCGTCTACTGGTACGACGGCGCCCGCCGCCGCATCCACACCACCGAGCAGCAGCGCATCGCCGAGCTCCCCGACGTCAAGGTCCGCCTCGGCAACCTCAACGCCAACAACCAGCAGAAGGGCGTCGACTCCCTCATCCGCACCGACCTCGAATCGCTCGCCCGCCACCGGGCTATCAGCGACGCCGCGCTCATCGGCGGCGACGAGGACCTCGTCTCGGCCGTCGAGGCCGCCCAGGGCTACGGCGCCCGCGTCCACCTGTGGGGCATCGAGGCGGCCGGCGGGCGCAACCAGGCCGAGCCGCTGCTGTGGGAGGTCGACAGCCAGCGCACCTTCGACCTCGACTTCTGCAAGCCGTACGTCACCCGGCGCACCGTGCACGAGGCGCACGCCGACGGCCCCCTCGCCGGCCGGCCCGCGCCCGGCCGCGACGACGTGCGGTTCGTCGGCGCCCAGGTCGCGGCCCAGTGGCTGGCCTCGCGCGGCCGCGACACCGTCGCCGAACTGCTGCCCGGCCACCCCATCCTGCCCGGCGCCGTCGACCAGGAGCTCCTCGTCGAGGCCGAGGCGCTGCTCGGGTTGTCCCTGCGCGGGCACGCGGACCTGCGGCGGGCCCTCCGGGACGGCTTCTGGGACCACTTGCACACCCAGCTCTGATCCGCACCCGATCCGGCCCGGCTTCCCTCGGACGGGATCAACTGCGGGCGGAACGCGCGTGCCGGAATGCATACGGGGAAGCCGAGTGGAACCCTGGCAGGGGGCCGTGAACCACCGGCCCGGCCACCCCCGTCGGGGACTCCTGACTCGCAATCCGGAACAGAAACGAGGCGATCGGCCCATGTCGCTCACTGACCGTGCCGTGCCCGGAGCACCGTGCTGGGTGAGCCTGCTGACCGGCGACCTCGCCGGAGCACAGGCCTTCTACGGCTCCGTCATGGGCTGGACCTTCCGCCGCGGCAGCCTGGGGGAGGACTTCTCCGTCGCGCTCTCCGACGGCAGGCCCGTCGCCGGCATCAGCAACGTCGCCCGCCGCATGGGCGTCCCCGTCGCCGTTTCCTGGACCTCCTACTTCGCCGTCGAGAACGCCGACGTGACCGCCTCGCGCATCCGTGAGCGCGGCGCCACCGTCGCCGTCGGCCCCCTCACCGTCGGGCCCGGCCGCGCCGCGCTGGCCGCCGACCCCGCCGGAGCCGTCTTCGGCTTCTGGGAGGGCAAGACCCTGCGGGAGTGGCAGATCGGCCGGCAGGGCGCCCCCGCCTGGCTGGAGCTGCGCACCCGCGACGCGTTCGCCTCCGCCATCTTCTACGGCGAGGTCTTCGAATGGGCCACGGGGCGGCCCGACCGCTGCGAGGTCCGCTACGAGGACGAGGCCGTCATGGTGCGGTCCGGCGGCCACACCGTGGCCAGCCTGCGCGGCGGCGCCATCGAAGCCGCCCCCGACCCGCAGATCCGGCCGCGCTGGCACGTCTACTTCTACGTCGACGACGTCGAGAAGGCCGCCGAGTCCGCGCTCGCGGCCGGCGGCACGGTGGCCGCCGGGCCGGGGGAGTCGGAGATGGGGCGCGAAGCGACCCTGCGCGACCCGGACGGCGGGCTCTTCACGGTCACGACCGGCTCCCGGAGCTGACGGGCTCAGCCCCGGCCGGACAGCTCCCAGAAACGGGCCAGCGCCTCGGCCGTGGGGCCCGGCCGTTCGGCGTTCGGCGAGTGCTCGGCGCCCGCCACGACCGTACGGACCGCGGACAGCTCCTTCGCCATCGCGTCCATCGACGGCACGGGCCACGCGTAGTCCACGGCCCCGGAGAGCACGTGCTTGGGCAGCGGCACCGCGGCCAGCTCCGCCGTACGGTCCGGCTCGGACGTCAACTGCCTGCCTGTCGCCATCAGTTGCTCGGGCACCGTCGCCATCCACCGGTGGCGGAGGAACGCGTCCAGCTCCGGCGGGGCGGGCGCCGCCGGGGCGCTCTCCGCGTCCGCCCTGCGCATCTCCAGCCACACCGCGCCCATGTCGTACGCCCCGAGCGCTGCGATCAGCCGCCGCGTGCGCTCCTGCTGCGGTGCGGAGATCGCGGCCGGGCCGCAGCTCATGAGGGTCAGCGACCGGAACGCGGACGCGTCGGCCAGCACCGCGGCGCGGGAGATCAGCCCTCCGAGCGAATGCCCCAGCAGGTGCACGCCGCCGCCCAGGGCCGCCGCCTGGGCGAGCACGTCCTCGGCCAACTCGGCCTGGGCGTACGCCGCCTCGTCGCGCGGCCCGTCGGTCTCGTGCTGCCCGCGCCCGTCCACGGCCACGGCCCGGTACCCCGCTGCCGCGATCGGCTCCAGCAGCGCGATGAAGTCCTCCTTGCTGCCGGTGAAGCCCGGCACGAGCAGGACGGTGCCGCGCGGGGGAGCGGCGGGGAGGGCGTCGTGCACCGCGAACTCCCCGCGGGGGGTGGAGAGGCGGTGGGCGCGGGCGCACGGGGGCAAGGTGAGGAAGGGGGGCCTGCTCATGGCACGAGGCTAACGGTTCGCTGTCGCGGGGTTCCGGGCAGCGCGGGTCCGGCACCGCCGGGCTCCCCGGTGACGGCGAAGGCCGGTCACCCCACGCTCGTGGGGTGACCGGCCTTCATCGCTCAGCGGACCTGCCGTCAGGCCTCCGTCGCGGCCTTCGCCTTGGGGGCGGCGGCCTTGCGGGTGCGCTTGGGCTTCTCCGCGACCTCGGCGGCGTCGGCAGCCTCGGCAACCTTCTTGGCAGCCGTCTTGCGCGTGCGCTTCGGCTTGACCTCGGCCTCGGCCTCGACGGCCTCAGCCTTGGGGGCGGCGGCCTTCCGCGTGCGCTTGGGCTTCTCCGCGACCTCGGCGGCGTCGGCAGCCTCGGCTACCTTCTTGGCCGCGGTCTTGCGGGTGCGCTTGGGCTTCTCGGCGGCCTCGGTCCCGGCGGCGACGGTCTCCACCGCGGCCTCGGCCTTCTTGGCAGCCGCGGTCTTGCGGGTGCGCTTCGGCTTCTCCGCGACCTCGGCCTCGGCCACAGCCTCGACGGCCTCCGCCTTGGGAGCGGCGGCCTTCCGCGTGCGCTTCGGCTTCACCTCGACGGCCTCGGCCGTGTCGACGGCTTCCACGGCCTTCTTGGCTGCGGTCTTGCGGGTGCGCTTGGGCTTCTCGGCGGCCTCGGTCCCGGCGGCAGCGGTCTCCACCGCGGCCTCGGCGACCTTCTTGGCAGCCGTCTTGCGGGTGCGCTTCGGCTTCTCTGCGACCTCGGTCTCGGAGACGGCCTCCACGACCTCGGCCTTGGGGGCGGCGGCCTTGCGGGTGCGCTTCGGCTTCGTCTCCACGGCCTCCGCCGTGTCGACCGCGGCCTCGGCGGGGGCGGCCGCGGCCTTCTTGGCGCGGGTCCGGCGGGCCGGCTTGGCCGGAGCCTCGGCCTCGGCCGGCTCCTGGGCGGGAACCACCGGCGCGGCCTCGACGACCGGAGCCGTCTCGACGACCGGCACGGTCTCGGCAGCCACCACCGCGGCAGCGGCCTCCGGCTTCGCCGCACGGGTGCGGCGGCGGCGCGGCTGGGCCGGGACCTCCGCGGCGGGCGCCGGGGCGGCCGGGGCGGCAGCCTCGGCGGGAGCCACGGGCTCGGCGGTCACCACGGCCTCGGCGGCGACGGACGCCACCGCGGCCGAGCCGGCCCCGCCGCGCGTACGACGCCGGCGGCGCGGCTTGGCGGGCGTGGCGGGAGCCCCCTCCGTCACGGGAGCCGCGGCCGCGGGCGCTGCCGCGGCCTGCTCCGTGCCGAGCGCGGCCCCGCCGCGGGTGCGGCGGCGCTGGCGCGGCGTGCGCGTACGGGCCGGACGCTCCTCGGTCTCCTGACGCGGGCCGCGGCCCCCGTCGCGGCCCCGGTCGCGACCGCCGCGGCCACCGCGGCCGCCGGTCTCGCCGAGGTCCTCGATCTCCTCCGCGGCGAGCCCGGCGAGGGTCCGCTCGGAGCGCGGCAGTATGCCCTTCGTGCCGGCGGGGATGCCGAGAGCCTCGTACAGGTGCGGGGACGTGGAGTACGTCTCCTCGGGCTCGTCGAAGGGCAGTTCCAGCGCCTTGTTGATGAGCTTCCAGCGCGGGATGTCGTCCCAGTCGACGAGGGTGACGGCCGTACCCGACTTGCCGGCGCGGCCGGTGCGGCCGATGCGGTGCAGGTAGGTCTTCTCGTCCTCGGGGGCCTGGTAGTTGATGACGTGGGTGACGTCGTCGACGTCGATGCCGCGGGCGGCGACGTCGGTGCAGACCAGGACGTCGACCTTGCCGTTGCGGAAGGCGCGCAGCGCCTGCTCGCGGGCGCCCTGGCCGAGGTCGCCGTGGACCGCGCCGGCGGCGAAGCCGCGGCGGATCAGCTGGTCGGAGATGTCCGCGGCGGTCCGCTTCGTGCGGCAGAAGATCATCGCGCGGTTGCGGCCCTCGGCCTGCAGGATGCGGGCGACCATCTCCGGCTTGTCCATGTTGTGGGCGCGGAAGATGTGCTGCGCGATGTTCGCGTGGGTCTGGCCCTCGTCGTCCGGCGAGGTGGCGCGGATGTGCGTGGGCTGGGACATGTAGCGACGGGCCAGGGAGATGACCGCGCCGGGCATGGTGGCCGAGAAGAGCATGGTCTGGCGCTTGGCCGGAAGCATCGTGATGATGCGCTCGACGTCGGGCAGGAAGCCGAGGTCGAGCATCTCGTCGGCCTCGTCCAGGACGAGGGCCTTGACGTGCGCGAGGCTGAGCTTCTTCTGGCCGGCGAGGTCGAGCAGGCGGCCGGGCGTGCCGACGACGACGTCGACGCCCTTCTTGAGGGCCTCGACCTGCGGCTCGTAGGCGCGGCCGCCGTAGATGGCCTGGACGCGGACGTTGCGCACCTTGCCGGCGGTCAGGAGGTCGTTGGTGACCTGCTGGCACAGCTCGCGGGTGGGGACGACGACGAGCGCCTGCGGGGCGTCGGTCAGCTGCTCGGGCTTCGCCCGGCCCGCCTCGACGTCCGCGGGGACGACGACGCGCTCCAGGAGGGGGAGGCCGAAGCCCAGCGTCTTGCCGGTGCCGGTCTTGGCCTGGCCGATGACATCGGAGCCGGAGAGGGCGACCGGGAGCGTCATCTCCTGGATCGGAAAGGGGTGCACGATGCCGACGGCCTCAAGGGCTTCGGCGGTCTCGGGGAGGATTCCCAGGTCTCGGAAGGTCGAGGGGTTCGAGAGAGTGGACAGGATCTTGCCTCTTCTGTGAGACGCGGCGCTGGGCGGCGAAGGGGGTCGTACAGGTCGTACGGACCGCGCCGGGGTACTGTCCGGCCTGGGGACGCCGGTCGGCGCGGGACCACTGCCTTCGCTCGAGCACACGTGCCGCGAGCGGATCCCTCCTGGTGCGTACGTCTCGTGCGCACCGCGCGGAGGGCGGTCGGTTTTGGAAGCCGATCGGGCCACCGACCGGGCATCCGCTGGAGTCCAGGGGCTGGGGCGAGAAGATGCCCCCGGAGGACACAGCATGGGACAGCCTGCCGACACACTCGACAGGCGCATTACCACTGTACCCCGGAAAGGCGCATGTGTGTCCGGACAATCCTCCGGACAATCCTTGGGACAGATCCGGATGAAGTAGCTGACCTGGGGCTTCCCCGGGTTGCGAAGCGGGCTATTGTGCGCTCCATGGAGACGTCCGACAACGCTGAGAACGCCAACGAGCCCGCCGAGGCGCTCACCGGGATCGCCGCCCAGGACTGGGACCGGGCATCCGCCGACCCGCAGTACCGCGCGGCGGTCGTGGACCTGCTGGGCGCGCTCGCCTACGGCGAGCTGGCCGCCTTCGAGCGGCTCGCCGAGGACGCCAAGCTGGCGCCGTCGCTCGACGACAAGGCCGAGCTGGCGAAGATGGCCGCGGCGGAATTCGGCCACTTCCAGCGGCTGCGCGACCGGCTGACCGCGATCGACGTGGAGCCGACCGGCGCCATGGAGCCCTTCGCGGCCGCGCTGGACGAGTTCCACCGCCAGACGGCGCCCTCGGACTGGCTGGAGGGCCTGGTCAAGGCCTACGTGGGCGACTCGATCGCCAGTGACTTCTACCGCGAGGTGGCGGCCCGCCTGGACTCCGACACGCGCGCCCTGGTGCTGACCGTGCTCGACGACACGGGCCACGCGACGTTCGCGGTCGAGAAGGTGCGCGCCGCGATCGAGGCCGAGCCGCGCGTGGGCGGCCGCCTCGCGCTGTGGGCGCGCCGGCTGATGGGCGAGGCGCTCTCGCAGGCGCAGCGCGTCGTCGCCGACCGTGACGCCCTCTCGACGATGCTCGTGGGCGGCGTGGCCGACGGCTTCGACCTCGCGGAGGTCGGGAAGATGTTCTCCCGGATCACCGAGGCGCACACCAAGCGCATGGCCGCGCTGGGCCTCGCGGCCTGACCGCCCGGGCCCGGGCTCCGGCCCGGGCTGTTCCGGCTTGGTCCAGGCCCCTTCAGGCCGTGGCTGATCGGCGGGCCGGGTGGTCCCCCTGGCGCAGCAGCAGGGACAGCAGCGCGACGGCCACCCCCAGCGAGACCGCGAGGACGGCCGGGGTCTGCCCCGGGCCGAGGACCGAGTGGGCGAGCAGGGCGCCGAAGAGCGCCGCGACGGGACCGGTGGCCAGTGTCAGGGCCCGGGAGCGGAACTGCCCGTACCGCTCGGGGAGCCAGTGCAGGGCGCCGTAGGACACGGCCAGCCCGATGAGGAGCGAGCCCAGCACTTCCCAGAGGATCATCGTCACTTCCCTCCCGATACCGGAGCGAGGGGCGGGTGCAAACCGGTCGAAGCCGTACTACCCCACGAGGGTGTCCGGCAACCTCCCCGGCGTACATCCGTAACGACAACGGCGGGGCCCCGGTGATTCCTCACCGGGGCCCCGCCGCTGGAAGCGCTCTCAGAGCGCGCCGAAGCCGACCTTGCGGGCCGCCGGCTCGCCGATCTCCACGTACGCCAGGCGCTCGGACGGGACCAGGACCTTGCGGCCGCGGCTGTCCTCAAGGCTGAGCAGGGGTGCCTTGCCGGCCAGGGCGTCGGAGATCACCCGCTCGACCTCCTCGGCACTCTGGGTGCTCTCGATGACGATCTCGCGCGGCGCGTGCTGCACGCCGATCTTGACCTCCACGGCTTACGTCCCTCCGAAGATGTGGGTTGATGTCCACACATTAGCCCGGGACGGTGCCGGTCAGTGCTGCTCGGGGGCGTTCTTCGGGAAGCCCGCGATGCCGCGCCAGGCGAGCGAGGTCAGCAGCTGGACGGCGGTGGCGCGGGGCACCGTGCTCTCGCTGGAGAGCCAGTAGCGCGCGACCACCTGGGAGACGCCGCCCAGGCCCACGGCCAGCAGCATCGCCTCGTCCTTCGACAGGCCCGTGTCCTCGGCGATGACGTCGCTGATCGCCTCGGCGCACTGCAGCGAGACCTTGTCGACGCGCTCGCGCACGGCCGGCTCGTTGGTCAGGTCCGACTCGAAGACCAGGCGGAAGGCGCCGCCCTCGTCCTCCACGTAGGCGAAGTAGGCGTCCATGGTGGCCGCCACCCGCTGCTTGTTGTCGGACGTGGAGGCGAGCGCGGTGCGCACCGCGTGCAGCAGGTTCTCGCAGTGCTGGTCCAGCAGGGCCAGGTAGAGGTCCAGCTTGCCGGGGAAGTGCTGGTAGAGCACCGGCTTGCTGACGCCGGCCCGCTCGGCGATGTCGTCCATCGCCGCGGCGTGGTACCCCTGGGCGACGAAGACTTCCTGGGCCGCGCCCAGCAGCTGGTTGCGTCGGGCTCGGCGCGGCAGGCGCGTGCCCCGCGGCCGCGCCTCGGTCTGCTCGATGGCTGTCACGCCGCCTCCCAAGATCGTTCACTGCACGGTGTGCACCGCGCCCGCCATCGTACTTTTGGGTAACCCGGGCGTGCGTGGTCGGAGCGGAGAATTTCACGGACCGGACGCTGTGGGAAGCTGACAAAAACCTGACAATTGGCGCAGCTCAGCCCAGGACTCCGCGGTCACGCGCGATCAGCGGTAGTCGTCCTCGTCCAGGTCGACGACGCGCGCCTGCTCGGCGGCGTCGGCCACATTGGCCGTGGCGGGGTCCAGAAGGGCGAGCGGATCGTCGCGGTGCTGGGCGAGGTCGGCGTGCTGCTCCGCGGCGTCGGCCTCCGGGGCCTCGGCGTCGTATTCCGTCACGTCGGCGTCCTCCTCGTCGAAGTCTTCGAACGTATCGGGGTCGCTCGGGTCGACAGGCATGCGGAACCTCTTTCCGGTATCCGGGATGTGCGCCCTCGTACTCCTTGTGGTCGAGCCTAGGAGACGAGGCCCCGGGCCGCCAGGTGATCTGTGACCCCCGCCACAACCGGCCCGGCGTGATCGTCTCGTAACATTGCCCGCATGTCTTCGACCGAGTCACCGGATGCCCGCATCGTCCCCGTGGTGCCTCCCGGTCGGCCCTCGCGCGTCAGCGAGGGCGAGGAGGTCCGCACGGTGACCCTGCCCGGGGTCACGCTGGCCGTGCGCTCCCGCCCGCCCCGGACGCCGGGGCTGCCGCCCGTGCTGTGCGTCCACGGCCTCGGCGGCTCCTCGCAGAACTGGTCCGCGCTCATGGAGCTGCTCGCCGGCGACGCCGCGTGCGAGGCGCTCGACCTGCCCGGCTTCGGCGACTCCCCGCCCCCGGACGACGGCGACTTCTCGGTCACCGGCTTCGCCCGGTCGGTCATCCGCTACCTCGACGCGAGCGACCGCGGCCCCGTCCACCTCATCGGCAATTCGCTGGGCGGCGCCATAGCGGTCCGCGTGGCCGCCGTCCGCCCGGACCTGGTCCGCACGCTCACCCTGGTCTCCCCGGCGCTGCCCGAGCTGCGCCCGCAGCGCACCGCGGTGCCCACGGCCCTGCTCGCGCTGCCCGGCGTGGCCTCCCTCTTCGCCCGGATGACGAAGGACTGGTCACCCGAGCGCCGTACGCGTGACGTCCTCGCGCTCTGTTACGGAGACCCCGGAAGAGTGACATCCGAGGGCTTCGCGCTGGCCGTCGCGGAGTACGAGCGCCGCCTGGAGCTCCCCTACTTCTGGGACGTCATGGCCCGCTCCGCACGCGGAGTGGTCGACGCGTACACCCTTGGGGGCCAGCATTCGCTGTGGCGGCAGGCGGAGCGCGTCCTTGCCCCTACTCTTCTGGTCTACGGAATGCGCGACCAGCTCGTCTCCATCCGGATGGCCCGCCGTGCCAGCAGGACTTTCCGCGACTCGCGGCTGCTGACGCTGGTGGAATCGGGACATGTCGCCATGATGGAGGACCCGGACGCGGTGGCTCGTGCCTTCCGCGACCTCGTAGCGGACACCGTCACTGCCGATCGGAGCGCCTCGCCTCGTGGGTAAACACAGCGCACGCGCCCCCCGCGCCGTCTCCCGGCCCGCCGCGCCCGCCGCCTCCGGCGCGGGCGGCGGACCGGGCGCGGGCGGTCACGACGCCACGGCCGCCCCGCAGGGCGAAAGCGAGGGCGAGCCACTCGGCGGGCCCTTCGGCCCGGCGGGTTCCCCGGGCGCGGCCGGCCGGCCCGGCTCCTCCGATCCCGCCGGCCCCTTCGATTTCGCCGGGTCGTTCGACCCTTCTGACGATCCCTCCGACGCGTTCGACGCCTTCGGGCGGCAGGGCGTCGGCGTCGGCTGGGGCGTCATCGGTGTGCAGCGCGTCCACGGCGCGGACGCCGGGGCGTACGGGCCGGGGAGCGTTCCCGGCGGCGACGCGCGGCTGTCCGGCTACCTCGGCGGGTACGGCGGCGAGCAGGAGCCCGTCTCCTGCCAGCAGGCCGCCGAGTACCGGGCGGTTCCCGAGCCGGCCCACGGCTCCCCGTACGACATGTCCTACGAAGCGGCCTCCGGCAGACAGCCGGCGCAGTCCCCCTCCCCGTACTGGCTGGGCGGAGCCCCTTCCGGCCCCGTCTCCGGGCCCGTTCCCGCCTCCGTCCTGGCCGAGGGCTCCGCGCCTGCCGCTCCGCCCGCTCCCGCGCGGGTGCCCGCCCCCCGCCCCGGTGCGGCCCGCCCCCGCACCGGCGGATCCCGCGGGGCCTCCCGCGACGCCGGCTCGAAGTCCGGCGGCGGCATCGCGCGGACGGCCACGGGCGTGGCCGCGGCCGTCGTGACGGCCGTGCTCGCCGTCGTCGTCGCCGGGCAGGTCGAGGACGGCACGGACACCCAGGCGCAGGCGCGGCCCGCCGACGTCGAGCGGACCGGGCCGGACGCCGCCTCCCGCTCCGACAGCCGCCCCACGCCCAACGGCGGCGCCGCCCAGCAGCTCACGTACGAGCAGAAGATGGACCGCAGGTACCCGCTGGACGAGAAGGCGAAGGGCAGCGGTGACTTCGGCACCGTCGGCGGTCACGAGGCGGCCCCGGGCCGCGGCGAGGTACTGCGCTACCGCGTCGACGTGGAGAAGGGGCTGCCGCTCGACGGCGAGCTCTTCGCCACCGCCGTGCACCGCACGCTCAACGACGAGCGCAGCTGGGGCCACGGCGGCACCCGCACGTTCGAGCGGGTCTCCTCCGGGCACGCGGACTTCGTCATCACGCTGGCCACGCCGGGCACCACGGCCGCGTGGTGCGCCAAGTCGGGGCTGGACACCACGCAGGACAACGTCTCCTGCGACTCCGCCGCGACCGACCGCGTCATGATCAACGCCTACCGGTGGGCGCAGGGCGCGCGCACGTACGGCGACAAGATGTACGCCTACCGGCAGATGCTCATCAACCACGAGGTCGGCCACCGCCTCGGGCACGACCACGAGACGTGCAGCAAGGAGGGCGCGCTCGCCCCGGTGATGATGCAGCAGACCAAGTTCCTGACGACGGACGGCGTCACCTGCCGGCCGAACCCCTGGCCCCACCCGTGATCAAATGTCTCACCATCCGGGAGATTTCATCTCCGGATATGAGACACCTTGGACAGGGACCGAAAATTCGTTCAGTCTTCTGCGCATGTCGTACCGCCACGCCTCCGAGAACGCCGCCTTCGTGCTGGCGCTGATCGGCGTGGCCGCGCACAGCGTCGCCGACATCCACTGTCGCTGAGACCGCCCTTTTCCCTCGCCGTCCCGCGCTGCCCCGTCAGCGTCGCGTCCGCCGGGGGCGGTCCGGTGCTCCCGTGCGCTCCTTCCCACCGCCTTCCGCGGGTGCTTCCTGCTCCCCTTCCTCCGGTCCACCCCCCGTCCCCGGTGCACCGTCGCATTCCCGCGAAAGGCCTTACCTGTCATGCGTCACATGTCCGTCATATCCCGTCGGGTGGCCGCTGCCGCCGTCAGTGTGGTCCTGGTCGGCGGCGCGGCAGCGGCGTGCGGCCCGAAGGAGGGCGGCGACGCCAAGGGCGGCGGTGCCGAGGGCGCGCCCAAGAAGGGCGGCACGCTCACGGTGCTCAACGGCGCGCCGCAGAAGCAGTTCGACCCGGCCCGCCTCTACACCTCCGGCGGCGGCAACATCCCCTCGCTCGTCTACCGCACCCTCACCACCCGCCACCGCGCGAACGGCGCCGAGGGCACCAAGGTCGTCCCCGACCTCGCCACGGACACCGGCACGCCCAGCGACGACGCCAAGACCTGGACGTACAAGCTGAAGGACGGCCTCAAGTACGAGGACGGCTCGCCCATCACCTCCGCCGACATCAAGTACGGCGTCGAGCGCTCCTTCGCCGCCGAACTCTCCGGCGGCGCCCCCTACTTGCGCGACTGGCTCATCGGCGGCGACAGCTACCAGGGCCCGTACAAGGAGAAGAAGGGCCTCGACTCCATCGAGACGCCCGACGACAAGACGATCGTCTTCAAGCTGAAGAAGTCCGAGGGCGACTTCCCCTACTTCGCGACCTCCACCCAGTTCGCCCCCGTCCCCAAGGCCAAGGACACCGGCGCCAAGTACGCGGAGCACCCGGTCTCCTCCGGCCCGTACAAGGTCGTCAAGAACGCGGGCGACGGCGAGCAGATGACGCTGGAGCGCAACGACAACTGGTCCGAGGAGACGGACAAGGAGCGGCACGCCTACCCCGACCGGATCGAGGTCAAGTCCGGCCTGTCCGCCGCGGTCATCAACCAGCGCCTGTCCACCGGCTCCGGCCCCGACGCCGCCGCGGTGACCACCGACACCAACCTCGGCCCGGCCGAACTCGCCCAGGTCACCGGCGACAAGAACCTCGCCGCCCGGGTCGGCACCGGCCACTTCGGCCAGACCTCCTACCTGGCGTTCAACCCGGCGGTCAAGCCCTTCGACGACCCGAAGGTCCGCCAGGCGATCTCGTACGCGATCAACCGCACGAGCGTCGTCAACGCCGCCGGCGGCTCCTCGCTCGCCGAGCCCACGACCACCTTCCTGCCCCGCCAGAAGCCCCTCGGCTACACGCCGTACGACCACTTCCCGGCGGGCGGCAAGGGCGACCCGGCCAAGGCCAGGGAGCTGCTGAAGGAGGCCGGTCACGAGAACGGCCTGGAGATCACCCTCACCCACTCCACCGCCCAGAACCGGGAGACCAGCCCCGAGATCGCGACCGCCGTCCAGGCCGCGCTCAAGGAGGCCGGGATCACCGTCAAGCTGGAGGGCCTGGAGGACAACGACTACGACGAGAAGATCCACAGCTTCGAGAAGCAGCCGGGCCTCTTCATCGCCCACTGGGGTGCCGACTGGCCCTCCGGCGGCCCCTTCCTCGCCCCGATCTTCGACGGCCGGCAGATCGTGAAGGACGGTGCCAACTTCAACACCGCCCGCCTCGACGACCCGAAGGTCAACGACGAGATCGACGCCATCAACAAGATCACCGACCATGACGCGGCCGCGCAGCGCTGGGGCGCCCTCGACAAGCGGATCGGCGAGCAGGCCCTGACCGTGCCGCTGTTCAACCCGGTCTACAAGCGCCTCTTCGGCAAGGACGTCAAGAACGTCGTCATCAGCAACTGGACCGGTGTCCTCGACGTCTCGCAGGTCGCGGTCAAGTGACCACCGAACTGCTCACCACCGCGGAACCGGAGGCGGGAACCGCTCCCGCCTCCGGCCCCCGGCAGGTCTGGCGGCGGCTGAGAGCGCGCAAGTCCGCGCTCGCGGCCGCCGCCGTGCTGGGCCTGCTCGTCCTCCTCGCCCTCGCCGCGCCCCTGCTGGCCGCGATCGAGGGACAGGACCCGAACACGTACCACGACGCCCTCGTCGACTCCGCCCGCGGCGGCGTCCCCTTCGGCGACTTCGGCGGCATCAGCGCCGAGCACTGGCTGGGCGTCGAACCGGGCACCGGGCGCGACCTGTTCGTGCGCCTGGTCTACGGCGCCCGGGTCTCGCTGCTCGTCGCCGTCGGCGCCACCGCCGTCCAGATCCTCATCGGCGTCGGCATCGGCCTGGCGGCCGCGCTCGGCAACCGCCTTGTGGAAAGCCTGCTCACCCACGTCACCGACGTGATGGTGGCCATGCCCCTGCTGGTCTTCGCCATCGCCCTGATGGCCGTCGTCCCGGCCGACTTCCCCCGGCCCGTGCTGCTCGTCATCGCCATCGGCCTGCTCGCCTGGGGAGGCATGGCCCGCCTCGTGCGCGCCCAGACCCTGAGCCTGATGAAGCTCGACTTCGTCTCCGCCGCCCGGCTCACCGGCGGCTCCACCCTGCGCCTGGCCCGGCGCGAGCTGCTGCCCTCGCTCGCCGCCCCCGTGATCACCTACGCGGCCGTCCTGCTGCCGTCGAACATCGTGCTCGAAGCGAGCATGTCCTTCCTCGGAGTCGGCGTGAAGCCCCCGACCCCCTCCTGGGGCCACATGCTCTCGACGGCCACCACGTGGTTCCGCGCGGACCCCGTGTACGTGCTGCTGCCGGCCCTCATGCTGTTCGTCACCACGCTCGCCTTCACCGTCCTCGGTGACGGGGTGCGCGCGGCGCTCGACCCGCGCGAGGCGTCCCGGCTGCGCGTCGGCCGCAGCCGGCGCAAGGCGCGCACGAGCGGCGCGGGAGGCGCGGCATGACCGGATACCTCCTGCGGCGCGCCGCGGGCGCGCTCGCCGTCCTCCTCGTCCTCTCGGCCGTCGTCTACGCGACCTTCTACATCGCGCCCGGCGACCCCGCCCGCCTGGCCTGCGGCCCGCGCTGCAACCCCGAACAGATCGCCCAGGTCCGCGCGCAGCTCTCCCTCGGCGACCCCGTCTACGTCCAGTACTGGCACTTCCTGCAGGGCATCGTCGCCGGGCACGACTACTCCACCGGCACCGCCGTCCTCCACTGCGACGCACCGTGCTTCGGATTGTCGTACCAGAACAACCAGCAGGTCACCGACATGCTGATCGAGCGGCTGCCCGCAACCGCCTCGCTCGCCGTCGGCGCCATGGCCGTCGCCCTGCTCCTGGGCACCGGCACCGGCCTGCTCTCCGCGCTGCGCCGCGGCGGGATCACCGAACGGGTGCTGACCTGGCTCACCCTCGCCGGGACCGCCACGCCCGTCTTCATCAGCGGCCTCGGCCTGCTGATGCTCTTCTGCGCCTACCTGGCCTGGCTACCCTTCCCGACCTACGTGCCGCTCACGGACGACCCCGAGCAGTGGGCCTGGAACATGCTGCTGCCGTGGGCCGCGCTCGGCCTGCTGGAGTCGGCGAAGTACGCCCGGCTGATGCGCAGTTCCATGCTGGAGACGCTGGCCGAGGACCACATCCGCACCTTCCGCGCCTACGGGGTCGCCGAGCGCAAGCTCGTCACGCGGCACGCCCTGCGCGGCGCCGTCGCCCCCGTCGTCTCCCTGTCGGCCGCCGACTTCGGGTCGATGTTCGGCGGTGCGGTCCTCACCGAGATGATGTTCGGCCTGCCCGGGATCGGGGCGCTGCTGGTGCACGCCACCACGACCCTCGACCTGCCCGTGGTCGTCGCCGTGGTCATGGTCACCGGCACCGCCGTCGTCGTCGCCAACATCGTGGCGGACGTGCTCTACGCCGCCGCGGACCGAAGGGTGGCCCTGCGATGACCGCACAGCACACGAGCGGCGGGCCGGCGGCCGGCCCGCGCGGCACCGGGCCCCTGGTGGCCGTCTCCGGCCTCTCCGTGGCCTTCCCGGCCGGGCCGCACGGCGGCTCGGCCGGGGCCGTACGGGCCGTGGACGCCCTCTCCTTCGAGCTCGCGCCCGGCGGAGCGCTCGGCATCGTCGGCGAGTCCGGCTCCGGCAAGTCCACGGCCGCCTACGCGCTGCTGGGCCTGCACCGGGACACCGGCGCCGACGTCACCGGCGCGGTGACCGTCGCCGGGCACGACGTGCAGGCCGCGGACGACGCCGCCCTGCGGCGGCTGCGCGGCGGCGTCGCCGCCATGGTCTTCCAGGACCCGCTCTCCTCCCTCGACCCCTACCAGGCCGTCGGCGACCAGATCGCCGAGGTCTACCGCGTCCACCACCGCGACGCCTCCCGCCGGCAGGCCCGGGCCCGCGCGGCCGAGGTGCTGGACCGCGTGGGCATCCCGGACGCGGCCCGCCGCGCCCGCTCCCGCCCGCACGAGTTCAGCGGCGGCATGCGCCAGCGCGCGCTCATCGCGATGGCCCTCGCCTGCCGGCCGAAGCTGCTCGTCGCGGACGAGCCCACCACCGCCCTCGACGTCACCGTCCAGGACCAGATCCTCGGCCTGCTGCGCGAACTGCGCGCGGAGACCGGCATGGGCCTGATCCTGGTCACCCACGACCTGGGTGTCGCGGCCGGCAGCGTCGACGACCTGCTCGTGATGAAGGACGGGCGGGCCGTCGAGCACGGACCCGTCCACGAGGTGCTCCACGCGCCCCGCGAGGACTACACCCGCGACCTGTTGGCGGCCGTCCCGCGCGTAAACGTCCGGCGGGAGACCCGTAAGGACGGACTGTCCGAAGCCGGAGGTGACGACTCCGTCCTCCTGGAAGCAACCGCCCTGCGGCGGGAGTTCGGGCGCGGCAAGCGCGCCGTGACCGCCGTGGACGACGTGTCGCTGACCGTACGGGCCGGCGAGACCGTCGGCATCGTCGGCGAGTCCGGCAGCGGCAAGACCACGCTCGGGCGGATGCTGGTGCGCCTGCTGGAGCCCACCGCCGGCGAGCTGCGCTACCGCGGGCGCGACATCGGCGGCATGAAGGAGCGCGAGCTGCGCGCCTTCCGCAGCGAGCTGCAGATGGTCTTCCAGGACCCCGTCTCCTCCCTCAACCCCCGCCGCAGCATCGGGGAGTCGATCGCCGACCCGCTGCGCGCCGCCGGGAAGCTGGACGACGCCGCGATCGTCGCGCGCGTGCGGGAACTGCTGGAGCGGGTCGGGCTCGACCCCGCCTCCTACCACCGCTACCCGCACGAGTTCAGCGGCGGCCAGCGGCAGCGCGTCGGCATCGCGCGGGCCCTCGCCCCCGAGCCGAAGCTGATCGTCTGCGACGAGCCCGTCTCCGCCCTGGACGTCACCACCCAGGCACAGGTCGTGCGGCTGCTCGGCGAGTTGCAGCGCGACCTCGGCCTCGCGCTCGTCTTCGTCGCCCACGACCTCGCCGTCGTACGGCAGGTCAGCGACCGGCTCGTCGTCATGCGCGGCGGCCGGATCGTGGAGGAGGGACCGGCCGACACCGTCTACGAGCGGCCCGCGCACGCCTACACCAAGGGCCTGCTCGCGGCGGTCCCGCGGCTCGAAGCGGCCGAAGCCCCCGCATAGCGCGGGGCAACGCCTCATCTCCGGGAAAGTCACCTCTGTTCACCCCTTCCGGTGGGGGGGGGGGGCCCCCCCCCCCCCCCCCCCCCCCCCCCCACGGGCGAGCCCGCATAGCGTGCTTCCGCTGCCGTTGCCGTTCGGCGGCCGCAGGTCAGGCGAGGGCGACCACAAGGGACAGACGGGGGTGCGTGCGTGCGCGTGGGACTCCTTACGGAGGGTGGGTATCCGTACGCCTCGGGTGAGGGCGGTCAGTGGTGCGACCGGCTCGTGCGGGGCCTGCCCGGGCACGACTTCGAGATCTGCGCCCTGAGCCGCCGCGCCCGGCAGGACGCGGGCGGCTGGTGCGACCTGCCGGAGCACGTGCGGCGGGTGCGCACGGCCCCCCTGTGGGGCGATCCGGCCGGGGCCACGGGGCGTGCCCATCGCGCCTACGGCCGACGCGAGCGCCGCCGCTTCGGCGCGTACTTCGCCGGCCTCGCCGAGGCCCTCACCGCCACCGTCGAGCCCGGCCCCGAGGACCGCAAGACCCAGGCGTACCGTTTCGCCGACGCCCTGAACGGCCTTGCCGACCTCGCCCGCGACGCCGGCGGCCTCGGCTCCGCCCTCCGCTCCGAGCAGGCCCTGCGCATCCTGGAGTCCGCCTGCCGCGCCCCCGGCTCCCACCCCGCCGCCTACGGCATCCGCGTCGCCGACCTCCTCGCCGTCACCGCCCTCCTGGAGCGCGCCCTGCGCCCCCTCTCCCTCGACTGGTACGGCACCGCGGGCGACCGCGGCCTCGCCGGCGTCGACCTGTGCCACGCCACCTCCGCGGGCCTCGCCGCCCTCCCGGGACTCCTGGCCAAACGCTTCTTCGACACCCCCTTCCTCGTCACCGAGTACGAGGTCCGCCTGCGCGCCTACTACCTCAACAGCGCCGCCAGCGCCGCCGGCCTCTCCCTGCCCGTACGGACCCTGCTCTCCGCCTTCCACCGGCAGCTCACCGCCGAGATCTACGCCCGCGCCGACATCATCACCCCCGGCGACGCCCAGGTGCGGCGCTGGCAGGAGCGCTGCGGCGCGGACCCCGGCCGGCTGCGCACCGTCCACCCCGGCCTCGACCCCGGTCCGTACGAGGCGGTGGGGGAGCGGGCCGAGGCCGGCGGGAGGTCGGACGACGGCCTCACCGTGCTCTGGGCGGGCGGCAAGGCCGAGCCCTTTCTGTGGGAGACCCTCGCGGCCCTGCGCCAGGCCGAGCCCGAGGTGCGGATGCGCATCGTCGGCGAGCCGCTGCCCGGGGTCCAGCCCGTCGGCGTCTCCTACGCCCCCGCGGCCACCCCCTCCACGTACGCCGCGGGGAGCGTCGTCGTCCTCGCCGGCAGCGCCGAGACGTTCCCGGGACCGCTCGTGGAGGCGATGCTGTGCGGCCGCGCCACCGTCTCGCCGGACTCCGCCACCGTCCGCGAAGTCATCGGCGGCACGGGCCTCGTCGTCCCCCCGCGCGACGCCGGCGCCCTCGCCACGGCCTGCCTGGAACTGCTCCACGACGCGGGCCGAAGAGCCAGGCTCGGTGCCGCCGCCCGCGCCCGCGCGCTCGAACTCTTCACCACCGAAAGGCATGTGACGGACTTCCACGGCCTCTACCTCGAACTCATCTCCCGGGCACCCGCCGGGCGGGACCCCGCCGCCTCCGACCCCGCCGTCCCCTTCTCCCGCGCCGCCGAATCCCGCGCCCCGTTCGACCTGACGCCCCGCCAGTCCTCCCCGACCTGGGCAGGCCGCCCATGACCACACCGCTCAGGGACGGCAGCGCGCCCGCCGCCGCTGCCGGCATAGCCGTGGCCCACGCCGCCACGGGGGAGAGCGGTCCCGCGCAGGCCGACCCCGCACAGGCCGATCCCGTGAAGGCCCTCCTGCAGCGCCATCGCGGACTGTGCGCCCGCGCCGTGGACCCCCTGGAGATCGCCGCCGTCCTGGAGGACGGGGGCCTCACGGACCACGCGGCCGCGGAGTGCCGGCACCGGGACGTGTTCTCGCTCGCCGACGAGCTGTACGCACGCACCGAGCGCGACGAGCCCGCGCGGCCCGCTCCCGGCCCCCGCGTGCCGTGCGACCCGGCGGCGCCCGCGCACGGGCCGGGCGCCCCATGGCGGCTCGCCTGCCTGCTCGCCGCCGCCTGGCTCGTCGCGTACGCCCTCCTCGGCGGGCCCGTCCTCACCGCGCTGCTCTCCGGCCGCGCGGTGCTGCCGGACGCCGTCAGGGCCGCCGCCCCGGCCGTCGCCCTCATGTGCGGCCTCGCCCCCGCCCTGTGGTGCGCCCGGTGGTTCACCGGACGGGTGCGGCACGCCCTGGTGGTGAGCCGCTCCCGCGCCGAGTTCCGGGCCCGCGCCTGGCCCCTGCTCCTCACGGCCGCGGGGCTGTTCACGGCCGCCCTGGCCGCACTCCTGTGGTCCGTAGGGGCAGCCTCGGGAGCGCCCGCCGCCCGCCCCGCCGAGCTCGCCGCCGTCACCGCCCTCGGCGGGCTGCTCTTCCTGGCCCGGCTGCTCACCGCCCGCGGCTCCGGACGGGCCGCAGCCGTCGCCGCACTGGCCGCCTGCGGCCTGGAAGCGGCAGCGCTCGCCGTCGAGGCGGTGGGGGCGGGAACACCGGGGCGGTTCGCCGCGCCCGCCGTCGCCTGGGCGACCGGCGCCTACGGCCCCGCCGCCATACCCCTCGTGGCCTGCGCGCTCCCCGCGCTCGCCCTCCTCGCCCACGCCCTGACCGCGCTCTCCCGGGCCTCCGCCCACCGCCACGGCCCGCACGCACCCGTCCCCGCCGACCCCGGAGAAGCCCCGGCCCGGGCCCGGTGACCGCACGTCCCAGCCGCACACCCCCTTCAGAGGAGCAAGGAAGATGACCGTTCACCCCATCCGCACCGCCGGGCGAGAGCGAGGGCGCGACCGATGAGGGTTCTGCTGCTCGGTGCCAACGGCTACCTCGGCCGCTACGTGGCCGACCGCCTGCTCGCCGACCCCGCCGTCCAGCTCACCGCGCTCGGCCGCGGCGACGACGCGGACGTCCGCTTCGACCTCGCCACCGGCAGCCCCGGAGCGCTCACCCGCTTCCTCAACGCCGTCCACCCCGGCGTCGTGATCAACTGCGCGGGGGCCACCCGCGGCGGGGCCCGCGACCTCACCCGCCACAACACCGTCGCCGTCGCCACCGTCTGCGAGTCGCTGCGCCGCAGCGGCTGCGGCGCCCGGCTCGTCCAGCTCGGCTGCTCCTCCGAGTACGGGCCCTCCCAGCCCGGCTCGTCCACCGCCGAGGACGCCGTGCCGCGCCCCGGCGGCCCGTACGGGGTGAGCAAGCTCGCCGCCACCGAGCTCGTCCTCGGCTCCGGCCTCGACGCGATCGTCCTGCGCGTCTTCTCGCCCGTCGGCCCCGGCACCCCGGCCGGCTCACCCCTCGGCCGGCTCGCCGACGCCCTGCGGCGCGCCATGCAGAACGGCGACAGCGAGCTGAAGCTCAGCGGCCTCGGCGTCCAGCGCGACTTCGTCGACGTCCGCGACGTGGCCCGCGCCGTGCACGCCGCCTCCCTCTCCGCCGCCCAGGGCGCCGTCAACATCGGCACCGGCCGCGCGGTCCGGCTGCGCGAGGCCGCGGCCACGCTCGCCCGCGTCGCCGGCTACGGCGGCTCCCTCCACGAGCTCGACGACCCCCACCTGGGCACCCCGCCCGCCTACCCCTACCCCGACGGCTGCGGCAGCTGGCAGCAGGCCGACGTCCGCACCGCCCGCGACCGGCTCGGCTGGCGCCCCCGCATCGGCCTGGAGGAGTCCCTGGCCGACATCTGGATGGAGGCCGCGTGTCGCATCTGAGCCCGCCCGGGCAGCGGCGGTCCCGGGTGCGCGAGGCCCCCCTGCGCTTCGGCGTGCCGGGCTTCGCGCACCCCCTGCTCGCCCCCGCCGAGTGGGGCGAACTCCTGCGCGCCGACGTCCCCGTGGAGTGGGTCGTGCTCGGCAGCGGCCCCATGGCCGCCCCGGGGGGCACCGCCTCCGGCGGCCCCGGCGACCGCCCGGACCCGTATCGCGTGGCCGCCGCCGCCCGGCTGCGCGAGGCGGGCGTCCGGGTCCTCGGCCACCTGGACCTGAGGTTCGGCGAGCGCCCCCTCGGCGAGGTGCTCTCCGAGGCCCAGCGCTATCTGAACTGGTACCGGGTGGACGGATTCGCCCTCGACGCCACCCCCGCCGACCCGGCCGCCCTGCCCGGCACCCGGCGCACGGTCGCCTCGCTGCGCACCGTGCTCGACCGCGCGTACGTCGTCCTCGTCCACGGCACCCACCCCTCGCCCGGCTACGCCGACCTCGCCGACCAGCTCGTCACCTTCCACGGCCCGTGGTCGGCGTACCGCTGGTCGCAGGTGGCCGAGTGGACCGCCGACTTCCCGCCCGCCCGCTTCTGCCACCTCGTGCACGGCATCCCCCGCGCCCACCTGGAGGAGGCGCTGCGCCTCGCCCGCTGGCAGGGCGCCGGCACGATCTACTTCACCGACCGGACGGACCGGGACGAAGCGGACCCCTGGGAGGTGATGCCCGGCTACTGGGACGAGATCGTCTCGCGCATCGGACCTGGTGTCTCGGAATGAGGCGGGGCGTGGCAGTGTTACGGGGGAAGGACCGAACGCCGCCTGTATGTTCCCCGCCCCGGCGGGGAGGACCCTGGAGTCCCCGTGTCGCTGCCACCCCTGGTCGAGCCGGCTGCCGAGCTCACCGTAGACGAGGTTCGTCGGTACTCCCGCCACCTGATCATCCCCGATGTCGGTATGGACGGGCAGAAGCGCCTGAAGAACGCCAAGGTGCTCTGCGTGGGTGCCGGCGGTCTCGGCTCCCCCGCCCTGATGTACCTGGCCGCGGCCGGCGTCGGCACCCTGGGCATCGTGGAGTTCGACGAGGTCGACGAGTCCAACCTGCAGCGTCAGATCATCCACAGCCAGGCGGACATCGGCCGCTCCAAGGCGGAGTCCGCGCGCGACACGGTGCTGGGCATCAACCCGTACGTGAACGTCGTCCTGCACGAGGGCCGCCTCGAAGCCGACAACGTGATGGAGATCTTCTCCCAGTACGACCTGATCGTCGACGGCACGGACAACTTCGCCACGCGCTACCTCGTCAACGACGCCTGCGTGCTGCTGAACAAGCCGTACGTGTGGGGCTCGATCTACCGCTTCGACGGCCAGGCGTCCGTCTTCTGGAGCGAGCACGGCCCCTGCTACCGCTGCCTGTACCCCGAGCCCCCGCCGCCGGGCATGGTCCCCTCCTGCGCCGAGGGCGGCGTGCTGGGCGTGCTGTGCGCCTCGATCGGCTCCATCCAGGTCAACGAGGCGATCAAGCTGCTGGCCGGCATCGGGGAGCCGCTGGTCGGCCGCCTGATGATCTACGACGCCCTGGAGATGACCTACCGCCAGGTCAAGGTCCGCAAGGACCCCGACTGCGCGGTCTGCGGCGCGAACCCGACCGTCACGGAGCTCATCGACTACGAGGCGTTCTGCGGCGTGGTCTCGGAGGAGGCCCAGGAGGCTGCGGCCGGCTCCACGATCACTCCCAAGCAGCTCAAGGAGTGGCTGGACGACGGCGAGAACATCGACGTCATCGACGTCCGCGAGCCGAACGAGTACGAGATCGTCTCCATTCCGGGCGCGCGGCTGATCCCGAAGAACGAGTTCCTGATGGGCACGGCCCTGCAGGACCTGCCGCAGGACAAGCGCATCGTCCTGCACTGCAAGACGGGTGTCCGGTCCGCGGAAGTGCTGGCGGTGCTCAAGGCGGCCGGGTTCGCCGACGCGGTGCACGTGGGCGGCGGCGTGATCGGCTGGGTCCACCAGGTGGAGCCGGACAAGCCGGTCTACTGATTTTGTTCCCGTGAGGGGGCGATCCGCGGCAGCGGATCACCCCCTCACAGCTTTACGAGCAGGTCGTGCCCTGCGCCGGGACCTTGCCGTCCAGCAGGTACGTGTCGACCGTGCGGACCATGCACGCGTTGCCGCTGTTGTACGCCCCGTGCCCCTCGCCCTTGTACGTGACCTCCGCGGCGACGCCCTTGCCCAGGCCCTCGGCCATCCGGTGCGCGCCCGCGTAAGGCGTCGCCGGATCCCCCG
Organism: Streptomyces sp. XH2; assembly: GCF_049725035.1. NCBI lineage: Bacteria > Bacillati > Actinomycetota > Actinomycetes > Kitasatosporales > Streptomycetaceae > Streptomyces > Streptomyces sp. XH2. The sequence continues at coordinate 221,682 of NZ_JBMMMZ010000008.1, forward strand.
TGTTGCCGATGACGACGATGGGCGCCGAGCCCTCCGCGCTGACGTCGATCGTCTTCCACTTGCCCTCGACGGGCCACCCCGTGCAGCTGAGGAGCGACCAGGCGGCGGCCTCCCCGAAGACCGGGGACGCCGCCCGGAACTGCGGCAGCCGGCCCTTCACGTCGTCGGCGGTGTAGCGCTGCCGGGAGTCGGCGCAGGAGATCGCCCGGTTGGCCGGCTGGAGGTTGCTGTAGCGGCCGTCGGGGCCGCGCCCGCTCAGGAGGTCGTAGAGCACCAGCAGGGTGTCGCCCGTGCCCTTGTTCATGGCCTCCTGCAGGCCCTGCGTCAGGTACTTCCAGGTGTCCTTCGAGTACAGCGCGGACGCGATGCCGTTGACGGCCTCGTCCTGGGTCAGCTTGCGGCCCTGGCGGGTCGGCAGGGGCTGCCCGTCGAGCTTCTTGAGCAGCGAGACGATCCGGTCCTGGGTGGGGCAGGCGGCGGCCTGGGCGGAAGCGGCGCAGTCCTTGAGGTAGTCGCCCAGGGCGAGCTGGAAGCCCTTGGTCTGGCCGAGGTTGCCCTCGGCGGGGTCCTGCGTGGGGTCGACCACGGCGTCGAGCACGGCGCGGCCCACGTTCTTCGGGAAGAGGTGGGCGTAGACGGCGCCCAGCTCGGTGCCGTAGGAGATGCCGAAGTAGTTGAGCTTCGCGTCGCCCAGAGCGGCCCGCAGCCGGTCCATGTCGCGGGCCGCGCTCAGCGTGTCGACGTGGGGCAGGAGCTTCGCGGAGTTCTTGGCGCAGGCGTCCACGTACGCCTTGTTGGCCGCGAGGGCGGCCCGCTCCTCCTCCGCGTCGTCCGGGGTGCCGTCGATCTCGTTGGCGGCGTCGGTCTCCTTGTCGCCCAGGCAGCGCACGGCCGCGCTGTCGCCCACGCCCCGCGGGTCGAAGCTGACCAGGTCGTAGCGGTCGCGCAGCTTGTCGTAGCTGGTCGCCAGGCCCGGCAGGGTGGCCACGCCCGAGCCGCCGGGGCCGCCGAAGTTGAAGACGAGCGAGCCGAGGCGCTTGCCCTTGTCCCGCGCCTTCGCACGGATCAGGGCGAGCTCGATCTGCTCGCCGCCGGGCTTCGCGTAGTCGAGGGGGACGGGGAGCTTCGCGCACTCCCATTCCTTGCCGGGCGCCTTGCCGTCGAGGGAGGTGCCCTGCGCGACGCTGGGCGGGGGACAGGCCGTCCAGCGCAGCGGGGCGGCCGACGCGCCGCCGCCGTCCTCGCCGCTGCTCCTGCTGCTCTTGGCGTCCCCGGCGTCCGGGGGACCGGAGTCGCCGCAGCCGGAGGCGGCGAGGGCCGTCACGAGCGCGATGCCGGCGCCGAGGAGGGCGGTGGTGGCCCGAGGCCGAGAGGAGCTCATTCCCCCGACTGTACGGAGGTGAAGGCGGTGGAGTCGCCGCCGCGCGGAGGCGTCACCCGGCGCGCAGGGGCGCACAACCCATATGAGCGGCCACCGCGTCCACGTAGAGCGGGAAGACCTCGCGCGGGTCGTCCAGCCGGGTGTGGGTGCGGGCCGGGCCGCTGCGCATGGCGAAGACGGTGGGCCTGCCACCGCAATCCGCCCGGACCAGGGCACCCGCCGCGTCGATGCTGCCGTGCGCCCGCCAGCCGGGGGCGGGAGGACGGTCGCCGGTGAGGCCGTCGAAGAGGGCGACCAGGCGGGGCATGGCGGTGGTGGTGAAGCGGGCGGCCCAGGGGGCGGGTCCGGCGGCTGCGGCTGTGCCTGCGCCTGTGCCTGTTATGGCGCAGCTGTGGAAGTCGCTGTTCTTGAGGGATCCGGTGCTGGTACCGGTGCCGCGTGCGTTGGGCAGGCCTGCAATGGCGCAGCTCTCGTGGCCGGCGGTGGAGGGGGACGGCCGGCGGCTCAGGCGGAGCGGGGGGAGCGTCGTGCAACTCGTGGCCCTCGTGGCCTTGTTGGCCGCCCGGACCAGCAACTCCCCTGCGGTGGCGGGCGGGAGCGCCTTGGTGCTCTTGAGCATCACCACGGACGGGTGGCCGTCCACGTCGCAGCTCTCCGGCAGCACGATGGCGCCCGTGCCGGAGGCGGCCGCGGTGAAGCCCGGTAGGCCGTCGGGGAGCGGGATGTCGCCACCGCCGAATAACTCGCCCAGCCACGAACGGCGTTCACCCGCTTCCCGGGGGCCCGTGCCCAGGTGGAGGTCCAGCCGCTGCTCGTACGCGCCGGAGCCCTGACCTCCGTGCCAGCGGAGCGAGCACTGGCCGGTGGGGCGGCCGGGGCCGGGCGGGACCTCGTCGGCGACGCGGTCGCGATCACCGCGGCGGAACGGTGCCTCGTCCTCGGGCCAGGCGCCCCAGCAGTACGCGCGCCCGCCGAGCGGCGTGGACTGCGTCTGCCAGAGCGCGACGAGGGCGGCCACCAGGGCGGCGATGGCCAGGGCGCCGGTGAGGGCCCTGACCCTGCGGTGGTCGGGCTGATCGCCGGTGGTGTGCGGGTGTGTTGCATCCGGTGTTGTGCGTGGTGTCCTGTGCGGCACTTCGTCCCCCCGAACTCCGTTCACGTCCGCGGAACTGCTGTGCGGGCGATCGTAGTGCGAGCCACTGACATTCGACCCGGTTGATCGCGTCTCGTGCCCGTCACCAGTGATATGTGCTATGTGTGCTATGAGCAGATCTTGTCTGGTTCCGGCACCGTACCGTCCAGCAGGTAGGCGTCGACCGCCCCCTTGACACATGCATTGCCGCTGTCGTAAGCGCCGTGCCCTTCGCCCCGGTAGGTCAGCTCGACGGCGACGCCCGGCCCCAGCTCCTGCGCCATGTGCTTCGCTCCCCCGTAAGGGGTGGCGGGGTCGCCGGTGTTGCCGACGACGAGGATCGGCGCCGAGCCCTTCGCGCTCACGTCCGGCGTCTGCCACCCGCCCTTCACCGGCCACCCCGTGCACTGGGTGAGGCTCCAGGCCATGAAGTCCCCGAAGACGGGGGAGGCCTTGCGGAACTCCGGCACGCGCTGCTCGATCTCGGCCGCGGTGTAGCGCTGCGCGAAGTCCGCGCAGGTGATGGCGTTGAGGGAGGCCTGGAGGGTGCTGTAGTGGCCGTCCTGGCCGCGGCCGTTCATGGCGTCGCCGAGGGAGAGCAGGAGCCGGCCGTCGCCGTTCTCGGCGTCCTCGATGCCCTCGGTCAGGTAGTCCCAGAAGTCCTTCGAGTAGAGGGACTGCGCGATGCCGCTCGTCGCGAGGGAACGGGTCAGGTCACGGCCCGCCGCACCGGGGATCGGCTTGTCCCCCAGGCGCTGGAGGAGCGCACGGATCTGGGGTTCCGTCGGGCAGTTGTCCGAGGTCTTCGCGCAGGCCCCCATGTAGTTGGTGAGGGCCAGCTCGAAGCCCTGGGCCTGGGCGAGGGCGCTCTGCACGGGGTCCGCGGACGGGTCCACGACGCCGTCGAAAAGTGCGCGGCCGACTTTGTCCGGGAACAAGTGGGCGTAGACGCCGCCGAGTTCCGTCCCGTACGACACGCCGAAGTAGTGCAGCTCGGCGTCGCCCAGGACCTCGCGCATCAGGTCCATGTCGCGGGCTGCGTTCTCCGTGCCCACGTGGGGGAGGACCTTGCCGGAGTTGCGCTCGCAGCCGGCGGCGTAGGCGGCCACCCGCTCCACCAGGGCCTTCTCCCGGGCCGGAGTGGCCGGGGTGGCGTCCGCGGCGTAGTACGCATCGAGTTGCCTGTCGTCCAGGCAGGTGACGCCACTGCTGCGGCCCACGCCCCGCGGGTCGAAGCTGACCAGGTCATAGCGGGTGCGGAGCTTCTTGTAGTCGTCGGCGAAGGCCGGGAGCGTGGTGATGCCGGAGCCGCCGGGGCCGCCGAAGTTGAAGACGAGCGAGCCGATGCGGTGGGCCTGGTCCGTGGCCCTGGCCCGGATCAGGGCGATGTCGATGCTGTTGGTGTTGCTCCTGGGCTTCGCGTAGTCGAGGGGCGCGTGGAGCGTTGCGCACTCCCAGTCGGGGCCCGGGGCCCGGCCGGAGGACCCGCCCTCCGCGGGGGTGGGAGGCGGGCAGGCCTTCCAGGAGAGTGTCTGGCGGGCGGCGTCCGCGTTCCGGGAGGGGGCGGTGGAGGGGGCGGTGCGGGTGTTCTGCGTCTGTCTTTGCGTATTGCTGCTCTTGCCCGCCGTGCATCCCGTCGCCGTGACCGCCAGGAGTGCGGCGGCGAGCATGCCTCCTGCCCGTGCGGATCTGATCACTCGTTCATCGTCCGGGCGGGGCGGTTGAGGTGCGCGCGGGATGGGGCGTACGGGTTACTCGGGGAGTTTGTGGTTAACCCCCTACAGGGGGACGAAAGTGATCTCCGTGGCCTTGACGCTCACCCACACCGGTGTGCCCTCCGACAGCTTCAGCTCCGCCGCGGCGGCCGGAGTGATCTCCGCGACGACGTCCGGCTCACCCGACACGAGGACCCGCAGGCGGCCGCCGTGCGCGGTGATCTCACGGATCGTTCCCTGCCAGACGTTGCGGGGGCTTCCTGCGGTGGGGGGCACGGTGTGGAGTGAGACCGCTTCCGGGCCCACCACGGCCAGGCCTGCCGGTGCCTCGTGCGGGTCGCCTCCGCGGCGGGCGTCGGCCGTGACCAGGCTCGCGCCGTCGTCCAAGAGCAGGGTTCCCTCTGCCGTGGACTTGCCCGGCCACGCGTTCCGGCCCAGCATGCGGGCCACCCACGGGGAACGGGGGTGGCGGGTCAGCTCGGCGGGCGTCGCGTACTGGACGGTCGCGCCGTCCTCCAGCACGAGGACGTGATCCGCCAGGGAGACCGCCTCCACGGGATCGTGCGTGACGATCAGGCAGACGCCGGGGAAGTCCGCCAGGTGGGTGCGGAGGGTGTGCCGGACCGCGGAGCGGGTCGACTGGTCGAGGGCGGCCAGGGGCTCGTCCAGGAGGAGCAGGCGGGGGCGGGCCGCCAGGGCTCTGGCGAGGGCCACGCGCTGGGCCTGGCCGCCGCTGAGGCTGCCGGGCTTGCGGTGGGCCAGATCGCCTACGTCCAGGCGGGCCAGCCAGTGGTGGGCCTGGTGGTGGGCTTCCTTCTTGGGGATGCCCTGGGAGCGGAGGCCGTAGGCGGTGTTGGCTACGGCCGTGAGGTGGGGGAACAGGGCGGTGTCCTGGGGGACCCAGGAGATGTGGCGCTGGTGCGGGGGGCTTGCCGCCACGTCCTTGTCGCCGAGCGTCAGGGTTGTTGTCGTGGCGCGGTCCGTCAGGCCCAGGAGGGCTCGGAGCAGGGTTGTTTTGCCCGCGCCGTTCGGGCCTACTACGGCGATGGTGGTGCCGGGCTGTGCGGTGAGGGTGGTGGTTGTTGCGCCCGTGACCGTGGTGCGCAGGGGGTGCGGGGTGGGGGCGGGGGGGGGGGGGGGGGGGGGGGGGGGGGGGGGGCCGGGGGTGGTCCAGGGCCTCCGGGGCTGCATGATTTACGGTCCCCGTTCGTCGTTCCGGGTGCCCCGAACGCTTCCGCAAATCACGCTTTACGCCCCTTACCGGCCCCGGACCACCCCGGCCCCGCCCCTCGGCCGTCCGCGTCTGCAGCCAGTGGCCCCTGAGGGCGAGCAACACCGCCGTGGCGATCAGGAGCAACAGCAGGGACACCGCTGTGGCGCCCTCCGGGTCGTCCTGAAGGAGGAGGTAGACCTGGAGGGGGAGGGTTTGGGTTTCGCCCGGGAGGTTTCCCGCGAAGGTGATCGTCGCGCCGAATTCGCCCAGCGCCCTGGCCCATGTGAGGGCCGCCCCTGCGACCAGGCCCGGTGCCACCATCGGGAGCGTGATCGTGCGGAACACGCGGAGGGGGGTTGCTCCCAGGGACGTTGCGGTTTCTTCGTAGCGCGGGTGCAGGCCTGCCAGCGCTCCTTCCAGGCTGATCACCAGGAAGGGCATTGCCACGAAGGATGACGCTACGACTGCGCCCGCTGTGGAGAAGGGGAGCGTGATGCCCAGTGACTCCAGGGGCGGGCCCAGGACGCCCCTGCGGCCGTAGCCCTGGAGCAGTGCCACGCCCGCGACCGTGGGCGGCAGCACCATCGGCAGCATCACCAGGCAGCGGACGAGCGATTTACCCGGGAAGTCCACCCTGGCCAGGAGCCAGGCCAGGGGGACGCCCAGGAGGAGCGAGATCGCCAGGGCCCAGGCCGAGACCAGCAGGGACAGTCCCAGGGCCTCTGTCGCCTCGTGCGAGGTCAGGCGTGCCGGGAGCGTGCTCCACGGCGTGCGGGCCAGGATGCCCACCAGGGGCAGGAACAGGAACGCCACTGCCGCTGTTGCGGGCAGCGCCAGCGTCAGCGGCGTTCTCCTCACGGCTGCTGGAAGCCTGCGGTGCGGAGGAGCTTCTGGGCTTCGTCCGTGCTGAGCCACTTCACGAAGTCCGCCGCCTCGGTGGTGTGCTTGGAGCTCTTGAGGGTCGCTGCGGGGTACGACGCCACCGCGTTCTGGTCGTCGGGGATCGCCGTGGTGGCGACCTTGCCCTTGGCCGTGGTGGCGTCCGTCACGTAGACGATTCCCGCGTCCGCCTCGCCCATGCTCACCTTGCTCAGCACCGCCCGCACGTTGGGCTCCTGGGAGACCGGCTTCACCGTGACGTGCTGCTGGTCCAGGACCTTCTTGCTGTAGCGGCCCACCGGGACCTCGGGTGCCGCCAGGACGACCTTGAGGTCATCGCGGGAGAGGTCCGAGAGGGACTTGACGCTCTTGGGGTTGTCCTTCGCCGTGGCGATCGTCAGCCGGTTCTTCGCGATGACGGTGGGGGAGCCCGTGTCCTTCTCGAGGTCCTGCATCGTCTTCGTGTCCGCCGTGACCAGAGCGTCCGCCGGTGCGCCCTGGCGCACCTGCGCCGCCAGTTCCTGGGAGCCCGCGAAGGAGAACGTGACCTTGGTGCCCGGGTGCTCCTTCTCGTAGGCAGCGCCCGCCTGCTTGAAGACGTCGGTCAGGGACGCCGCCGCCAGGACGGTGAGGTTGGTGGGTTCCTTGGCGTCGGACTTGCCCTCGCCGCCGCAGGCCGCGAGGAGCGGGACGAGCAGGGCGCCGGCGAGGAACGGCAGGGAGCGGCGAATGTGCATCGGTTCTCCGTGGTCAGGTGCGGTCGATGTGCACGTTCGTCGCCTTCACCCGGGCCACCGCTTCCATCCCGACCGCCAGGCCGAGCTCCTCGACGGCCTCGCGCGTCAGGAGGGAGACCAGCCGGTGCGGGCCGGCCTGGATCTCGACCTGGGCTGCCACGTCGCCGAGCTTGACCGCGGTGATGATGCCGGGGAAGGCGTTGCGGGCACTGGTGTACGCGTCCTCGCCGTCGGCCGCCTCCGCCGCGAGGGACACCGAGAACGCGGCCAGGTCGGCCCCGTCGATGTGCCGCTTCCCCGCTTCGTCGCGGCGCGTCGGCATCCGGCCCGCGTCGGCCCACCGCCGGACGGTGTCGGCGCTGACTCCGAGCAGCTTGGCAGCCCGGCCGATGGTGTAGGAACGCATATGCGGCACGTTAAGGGGGTGCAGCTCGCATGTGCAAGGCTTCTTTGGGGACGAGGCTGGTAGATGCCTCACCCGGCTCGGGCTTAGATCGCTCCCTTGCGGGTCAGGTGCGTGAACGACAGCCACCCCGGCAGCACCGGCAGCCACAGCGTCATGAGGCGGAAGAGCAGCACCGCCGGCGTGCCCTGTTCCGCGGGGAGCCCGGCCACCGTCAGCGCCGCCGTCAGGGCCAGTTCCACCGCGCCCACGCCGCCCGGCGTCGGCGCCGCCGACCCCAGCGCGTTCGCGGTCAGGAACACCACCGCGATGCTCGCGTAGCTCAGCTCGCCCCCGAACGCGCGGATCGCCGCGTCCAGGCACATGACGTTCGCCGCCGTCAGCAGCAGCATGCCGCCGATGCCCGAGACCAGCTTCTGCGGGCGCTGCATGACGTCCAGCATGCGCGGGATCACGCCCGCGAAGAGCGACCGGAGGCGGGTCGACACGAACTTCCGCAGGACGGGGATCGCCGCCACGACGAGCACCAGCACGGCGGCCGTCAGCAGGCCGCCGATGACCGTGCGGGAGGGGCCGAGCGACGAGCTGCGCTCCGTGCCGGTGACGTAGCCGAAGGAGAGCAGCAGCAGGATGTGGCACGCCAGGCTGAACAGCTGGGACGCGCCCACGCTCGCCACCGCGAGGCCCGGGCGGACGCCCGAGCGCTGCAGGAAGCGGGTGTTCAGGGCCACGCCGCCGACCGCCGCGGGAGCCACGAGCTTGACGAACGAGCCGGCCACCTGGGCCAGCACCGTGCGGCCGAAGCCCACCTTCTCGGGCACGAAGCCCAGCAGGCTCATCGCGGCGGCGACGTACGTCAGCGCCTGGAAGGCCACCGCGACCGCCACCCACGCCCAGTTCGCCTTGTCGACGAGGTCGCCGAACTGCACGTGGGTCAGCTGCGACAGCAGGAAGTACGCGGCGAAGGCGCCCGCGACGAAGCTGAGGAGGGTGCGCAGCCTGATGCGCTCCAGACGGACGGGCTCTATCGGGGCCTGGGGCCGGATGAGCAGGACCTGGCGGCGGATCTGGGCCAGCAGGTCCTCTTCGCGGGCCTCCTCCAGAGCCTCGTCCAAGGCGCGCTTCTCGGCCTGCCGTTCCGCCTTGAGCGTCTTGCGGTCGCTGACGGCCTCCTTGGCGGCCTCCGCCGCCTCCAGGACCTTCTCGCGCTCGCGCTGGGCCCGCTCGCGGGCGAGCTGGCGCAGGGTCGCGCGGCTGACGCGGGTCAGGGCGATGGGCTGCAGGAGCGGGAGGCTGTCGGCGATGGCGTCGGGGCCGAGCACGGCCACGCCGGTGGCCACGGCGCGCTCGGCGCCGACCCGCAGGCCGAGCGTGACGAGGAGCTGTGCCACGTCCATGCGCAGGACCACGTCGCCGGCCGCGATCTCGCCGCCGCGCAGGTCGGTCAGGACCACATTGCCGGAACGATCCACCAGCAGGGCGTCCCCGTCGAGCCTGCGGTGCGCGATGCGCCGCGACTGCAGGGCCTGCACCTGGCGCCACGCGCCCGCCATCAGCTCGTCGGTGATCTCCTCGGCGGGCACCTGGCCCAGGGGACGGCCGCCGATGTGCTCGTAGACGAGCATCACGGCGTCCGGGCCCAGCTCGGAGGTGGCGATCAGCTTGGGGGCGTTGGCGCCGGCCGCGATGGCCGCGTAGGCCAGCAGCGCCTCCTGCTCCAGGGCCTGGCGCAGGGACTGCAGGCTGCGGCGCTGGGTGATGCCCCGCAGGGCCAGCCGCTGCCAGACGCGGTAGAAGAAGCCCTGCGCCTGTTGCTCGCGGTCGACGACCGTGACGTCCAGGGGCGGACCGTCCTCCAGGGTGACGATGTAGCGGCGGCCCCGCTCGTGCGGCTCGGTGTCGTCGGCGCCGTCCTCGGTGCGCAGCGCGGTGACCGGCTTGAAGCCGACGCGGCGCAGGCCCGTCAGCAGGTGACGGCCCGTGGGGCGGACGTTGGGGGAGCCGACGGCGTACAGCGTGCCGTAGGCGACCGTCCAGCCGATCAGGACGGTGGTGACGATCGAGAACGGCGTGGTGTAGCCGTTGACCAGGACGGCGAAGGCGTCCAGGAGGAGGACCGCCCACATGGCGACGCGCCAGCGGGGGCGGTGGGACATGCCCACGGCCGTCATGTAGGCGATGACCGGCGCCAGATAGCCGTGCACGGGGTCTGTGAGGCCGCCCGTGGGGGCGGGCTGGGTGAGGGCGTCCCGGATCGAGCCGGGCGCCGACCGGGCGACCCACAGGTCGGTGGCCAGGGACACGCCGTGCGCGAGCACGGCGGCCAGCACGCCGTCGGCGATGCGCAGCCCGTCCCGTTTGATCAGCCGCTCGACGGCGAAGGCCACGGGGACGATGAAGATGGCGATGTTGGCCGCGAGGCCCGCGAAGCTCGCCAGCAGCTGCGGGGCGCGCCCCGTGCTCTCCTTGATGTCCTGTTCGAGGCCCGTGGTGGTGCCGTGGGCGAAGGCCGCGAGGGCCAGGACGAGGGCGATGCCGACGATGCCGAGGAAGAGCCGCACCAGGTCGGCCGGGCGGTGCACGCGGGCGGGCAGCAGGGGCTCGTCGCCGGAGACCCGGTCGATGTGCGCCTCGCCGTCCGCGCAGTCGTAGCCGGGCTCCCCGGACGCGGGCAGCGCTCGGGGAGCGCGGTCCTTTTCAGGAGGCCCCGCGCCCTGCTGCCGGTCCTTCTCTTCTTCTTGGTCTCGTATCACCTGTCACCGCCCGGAAGATGGTGGCATGGCCCCACCGGGCGAGGGGGCATCAGGGTGCAATTCGGGGGCGCGGACTCCGGATCGTACGCCCTGTGCTGCGGATGTGCACTCTGAGTCACCGGGGGCTTGTGCTGTCGGCGGGGTACGGCACCATGGACCGGATGAGCGAGGACGATGAGCTCCCCGAGTACGCGGAGCGGGTGCTGGAGGTCGCCGAGCGGATCCCACCCGGCCGGGTGATGACCTACGGGGACGTCGCCGAGTGGCTGGGTGAGGGCGGGCCGCGGCAGGTCGGGCGCGTCATGGCGCTCTACGGCGGCGCCGTGCCCTGGTGGCGGGTCGTCCGCGCGGACGGCGTCCTGCTGCCCGGCAGCGAGCTGCGGGCCCTCGCCCACTACCGCGACGAGGGCACGCCGCTGCGCGAGGCCGGGCGCGCGGCCGAGGGACACGTGCCCCGGCTCGCCATGGCCCGCGCCCGCTGGGACGGCCGCGACGCCGGGAGTGTGACTCCGCACACCTGACGGTTTCCCCCGGCCACTGTGTGACCGGTGCGGGACCGGTCTCACCCGAACGGGTGAGACCGTGGAAGCCGTGCGCCGACTCCCGGGACGCCCTGCGCCCCGGACGCCGCCTGGCGTAGCGTCGGGAACCGCCGTCACTCCCCGGCCCCCGCGCCCGTACGGCCGCACGACTCCCCGCACTCCCACCAGGACCGGCAACCCACGTGAGCTCCTCCCCGCCTTCCGGCTCGACCCGGCCGCAGCGCCCGCAGGCACGGCAGCCCTCCCCGGGCGCCTACCGCCTCGTGCGCACCCGGCCGGGCCCCACGGCCCTTCCTGAGCTGGACGCGCGCCAGCGCGCCGTGGTTGAGCACGCCGGCGGTCCCCTGCTCGTCCTCGCGGGGCCGGGCACGGGGAAGACCACCACGCTGGTCGAGGCCGTCGCGGAGCGGGTGCGCCGGGGCACCCCGCCCGAGCGGATCCTCGTCCTCACCTTCAGCCGCAAGGCCGCCGTCGAGCTCCGCGACCGGATGGCCGCCCGGCTCGGCGCCGGAGCCGGCGCGCCCCGGGCCACGACCTTCCACTCGTACTGCTACGCCCTGGTCCGCGCCCACCAGGACGCCGACCTGTTCATCGACCCGCTGCGGCTGCTGTCCGGCCCCGAGCAGGACGCCGTCGTGCGCGAGCTGCTGGCCGGCCAGGCCGACCTGGAGCGCACCGGCCGCGCCCGCGTGCGCTGGCCCGACGAACTGCGCGCCTGCCTGACCACCCGCGGCTTCGCCGACGAAGTGCGCGCCGTCCTCGCCCGCAGCCGCGAGCTCGGGCTCGGCCCCGGCGCCCTCGGCGACTTCGCCGGCCGCACCGGCCGGCCCGACTGGGCGGCCGCCGCGTCCTTCCTCGCCGAGTACCTGGACCTGCTCGACATGCGCGGCGTGCTCGACTACGCCGAACTCGTCCACCGCGCGGTCCTCCTCGCCGAACGGCAGGACACCGCCGCCGAGCCGGCCGGCCGCTACGACGCCGTCTTCGTCGACGAGTACCAGGACACCGACGCCTCCCAGGTGCGGCTCCTGCGGGCCCTCGCCGGCGACGGCCGCACCCTCGTCGCCTTCGGCGACCCCGACCAGTCGATCTACGCCTTCCGGGGCGCCGACATCAACGGCATCCTCGAATTCCCGCACGCCTTCCCGCGCCGGGACGGCTCGCCCGCGCCCGTCGAGGTCCTCACCACCTCGCGCCGCTCCGCCGCGCGGCTGCTCGAAGCCACCCGGCTGCTCACCCGCCGGATGCCCCTCACCCGCCTCCCCGCGGACGCCGTCCGCGCGCACCGGGACCTCGCCGCCGTGCGCGAGGGCGGCAGCGTGGAGGCGTACACGTACCCCACCGCGGGCGCCGAGACCGACAACATCGCCGACATCCTGCGCCGCGCCCACCTGGAGGACGGCGTCCCCTGGCACGAGATGGCCGTCCTCGTCCGCGCCGGCGCCCGCTCCATACCGTCGCTGCGCCGCGCCCTGACGTCGGCGGGCGTCCCCGTGGAGGTCGACGGGGACGACATCCCCCTGCGCCAGGAACCGGCGGTCGCCCCGCTGCTGACGGCGCTGAGGGTGGTGGCGGAGGACGCGGCGGAGCCTGCGGCGTCCTCCGGGGCGTCCGCCGCTCCGGCTCCGGTCGGCACGGGGGCCTCTGCCGGGGTGCCTGCCGCTTCAACAGCCATGGGCGGGCGGGCGGGCGAAGACGCCGCGCCGCAGGCGCCCCGCATCGCCCCCGAGACCGCGCTCACCCTCCTCACCTCCCCCCTCGGCGGCATGGACGCCGCAGACCTCCGCCGCCTCGGCCGGGCCCTCAGAGACGAGGAGCGCGCCGCGGGCGAAGCCGTACCGCGCCCCTCCGACACCCTCATCGCCGAAGCCCTGGCGCAGCCCGAACGGCTGGCCGTCCACGACCCCGCCTACGCCCGCGGCGCCCAGCGCCTCGGCGCCCTCCTGCGCGAGGCGCGCGAGCTCCTCGCGGCCGGCGGCACCGCCGAAGAGGCCCTCTGGGCCCTCTGGGACGGCACCCCCTGGCCCACCCGCCTGGAGCGCACCGCCCACCGCGGCGGCGCCGCCGGCCGCAACGCCGACCGCGACCTGGACGCGATCTGCGCCCTCTTCGAGACCGCCGCCCGCGCCGAGGAACGCACCGGCGGCCGCGGTGCCCTGAACTTCCTCGACGAGCTCGAAGCGCAGGACATCGCCGCCGACACCCTCACCCGCAGGGCCGTCCGCCCCGACGCCGTGCGCCTGATGACCGCCCACCGCTCCAAGGGCCTCGAATGGCGGCTCGTGGTCGTCGCGGGCGTCCAGGAGGGCCTCTGGCCCGACCTACGGCGCCGCGGCTCGCTCCTGGAGGCCGACCGGATCGGCCGCGACGGCCTCGCCGAGCCGCTCAGCCCCGGCGCGCTGCTCGCCGAGGAGCGCCGCCTGTTCTACGTGGCGGCCACGCGTGCGCGCGAGCGCGTGGTCGTCACCGCGGTCAAGGCGGCCGCCGAGGACGGCGACCAGCCCTCCCGGTTCCTGGCCGAGCTGGGCGCCGAGCCCGTCGACGTCAGCCAGCGCCCCCGGCGCCCCCTGGCCGTCTCCGCGCTCGTGGCGGAGCTGCGCGCCACCACCGTCGACCCTGCCGCCTCGGACGCCCTGCGCGCCGCCGCCGCGCAGCGCCTCGCCCGGCTCGCGGCCCTGCGCGACGACGAGGGCCAGCCGCTCGTCCCGGCGGCACACCCGTACCGCTGGTGGGGCCTGCACGAGCCGACGCACAGCGAGGTGCCGCTGCGCGACCGCACGCGCCCCGTGGCCCTGTCCGGCTCGGCCCTCGGCCAGCTGGGCACCTGCTCCCTGCAGTGGTACCTGGGACGCGAGGTGAAGGCCGACGCGCCCGCCACCGCCGCCCAGGGGTTCGGCAACGTGGTGCACGTCCTCGCCGACGAGGTCGCCTCCGGCCGGACCCCCGCCGACCTCGCCGTGCTCATGGAACGGCTCGACTCCGTGTGGGACGCGCTCGCCTTCGACGCCCCCTGGAAGTCCGCGCAGGAGAAGGAGAACGCCCGCGCGGCCCTGGAGCGCTTCCTGCGCTGGCACGTGATGGAGCGCGGCGGCCGGGCCCCCGTCGCGACCGAGCACCCCTTCGACGTCACCCTGAAGGCCGAGGACTACCTGGTCCGCATCCGCGGCTCCATGGACCGCGTCGAGGCGGACGAGCACGGCCGCGCCTACGTCGTCGACTTCAAGACCGGCAAGGGCACCGTCTCCGCCAAGGAGGTCGAGCGCCACCCCCAGCTCGCCGTCTACCAGCTCGCCGTCGAGCACGGCGCCGTCGACGACGCCTTCGAGGGCGCCCGGCCGCGGCCCGGGGGCGCCGAGCTCGTCCAGCTGCGCCAGGGCGCGGCGAAGAAGGACGGCGGCGACTCCGTGCCGAAGGTGCAGGCCCAGGAGCCGCTGGGCGAGGGCGAGTGGATCGGCGGGCTGCTCGCCGAGGCCGCGGGCCGCGTCCTGGAGGAGCGGTTCGCGCCCCGCCCCGGCCAGCACTGCTCGCACTGCTCCTTCCGCGCCTCCTGCACCGCCCGCCCCGAGGGCCGGCAGGTCGTCGAGTAGCCCGGCCGTCACGGAACCCCTCTGACCTGCGGCGATGCGGGGCTGTCAGTGGCGGCCGTTAGCGTGGTGTGCCGTGACCCCGCGCCTGACCGACCCCGAGCAGCTCAAGGAGCTCCTCGGCATCCCCTTCACCCCGGAGCAGACGGCCTGCATCACCGCGCCGCCCGCCCCGCAGGTCATCGTGGCCGGCGCCGGCTCCGGCAAGACCACGGTGATGGCCGCGCGCGTGGTCTGGCTGGTCGGGACCGGGCAGGTCGCCCCCGAGCAGGTCCTCGGCCTCACGTTCACCAACAAGGCCGCGGGCGAGCTGTCCGAGCGCGTCCGCAAGGCGCTCGTCGCCGCCGGCGTCACTGACCCCGAGCCCTCGGCCGCCGACCCCGGACAGGCCCCGGGCGAGCCGCTGATCTCCACGTACCACGCCTTCGCCGGACGGCTCCTGAAGGAGCACGGCCTGCGCATCGGCCTGGAGCCCGGCGCCCGCCTCCTCGCCGACGCCACCCGCTTCCAGCTCGCCGCCCGCGTCCTGCGCACCTCGCCGGGCCCGTACCCCGCCCTCACCCGCTCCTTCGGCGACCTCGTCGCCGACCTCCTGGCCCTCGACGGCGAGCTCTCCGAGCACCTCGTGCCGGCCGCGCGGCTCCGCGCCCACGACCGCGAGCTGCTCGCCGCGCTGGAAGGCGCCCGGCTCACCAACGCCGATCTGCGCAAGGTCCCCGAGACCGCCCGCGCCCGCCTCGAACTGCTGGAGCTCACCGGCGCCTACCGCGAGGAGAAGCGCAAGCGCGACCTCC
This sequence comes from Streptomyces sp. XH2, assembly GCF_049725035.1. Classification (NCBI taxonomy): domain Bacteria; kingdom Bacillati; phylum Actinomycetota; class Actinomycetes; order Kitasatosporales; family Streptomycetaceae; genus Streptomyces; species Streptomyces sp. XH2. Next base: position 236,815 of record NZ_JBMMMZ010000008.1, read on the forward strand.
TGGACTTCGGCGATCAGATCGCCCTCTCCGCCGAGCTCGCCCGCACCCGCCCCGAAGTGGGCCGGATCCTGCGCGAGCAGTTCGCCGTCGTCCTCCTCGACGAGTACCAGGACACCTCCGTCGCCCAGCGCCTCCTGCTCTCCGGCCTCTTCGGCGGCGGCACCGGCCACGCCGTCACCGCCGTCGGCGACCCCTGCCAGGCCATCTACGGCTGGCGCGGCGCCTCCGTCGCCAACCTGGACGACTTCCCCGAGCACTTCCCCTTCGCCGACGGAAGCCCCGCCCGGCGCTTCGCCCTCAGCGAGAACCGGCGCAGCGGCGGCCGCCTCCTCGACCTCGCCAACGGCCTCGCCGCCGAGCTCCGCGAGCGCCACGAAGGCGTCGAGGCCCTGCGCCCCGCCCCCGGCGCCGAGCGGGACGGCGTGGTGCGCTGCGCCCTGCTGCCCACCCACGCCGAGGAGCTCGACTGGCTCGCCGACTCCCTCGCCCACCTCGTGCGCACCGGCACCCGCCCCGGCGACATCGCCGTCCTGTGCCGCACCGCCGCCGACTTCGCGCAGATCCAGGGCGCCCTCGTGCGGCGCGACATCCCCGTCGAGGTCGTCGGCCTGTCCGGGCTGCTGCACCTGCCGGAGATCGCCGACCTCGTCGCCGTCTGCGAGGTCCTCCAGGACCCCGCCGCCAACGCCTCCCTCGTCCGGCTGCTGATCGGGCCCCGCTGGCGCATCGGCGCCCGCGACCTCGCCCTCCTCGGCCGCCGCGCCCGCACCCTCGTCCCCTACGGCAGCGCCGGCGACGACCCCGGGCGGCGCCTCGCCGAAGCCGTCGAAGGCGTCGACCCGGCCGAGACGGTCTCCCTCGCCGACGCCCTCGACACCTTCCTCGCCGCCGACGCCTCCGGCACCCCCGATGACGGCCTGCCCTTCTCCGCCGAGGCCCGCGTCCGCTTCGCCCGCCTCGCCGCCGAACTGCGCGACCTGCGGCGCTCCCTGGCCGACCCCCTCATGGACGTCCTCCACCGCGTCCTCGCCGTCACCGGCCTGGAGGTCGAGCTGTCCGCCTCGCCGCACGCCCTGGCCGCCCGCCGCCGCGAGACCCTCTCCCACTTCCTGGACATCGCCGCGGGCTTCGCCGCCCTCGACGGCGAGACCACCGTGCTCTCCTTCCTCGGCTTCCTGCGCACCGCCGCGCAGTACGAGAAGGGCCTCGACAGCTCCCTCCCCGGAGGGGAGGACACCGTCAAGATCCTCACGGCGCACAAGTCCAAGGGCCTGGAGTGGGACGTCGTCGCCGTCCCCGGCCTCGTCGACCGGTCGTTCCCCAGCGAGCAGTCCCGCGACTCCTGGACCGCCCAGGCCAAGGTCCTCCCGCACGCCCTGCGCGGCGACGCCGACACCCTGCCCGACGTGGAGGCGTGGGACAGCAAGGGCATGGCCGCCTTCAAGGCCGCCATGAAGGAACACCAGCGCATCGAGGAACTCCGGCTCGGCTACGTCACCTTCACCCGGCCCCGCTCCCTCCTCCTCGGCTCCGGCCACTGGTGGGGTCCCAGCCAGAAGAAGCCCCGTGGGCCGTCCGCCTTCCTCGACGCCCTCCGCGCGCACTGCGAGGCCGGCCACGGCGAGATCGAGGCCTGGGCCGAGGCTCCCGAGGAGGGCGCCGAGAACCCCGCCCTGGAGGAGGCCGCCACCGACCGCTCCTGGCCCCTGCCCCTGGACCCGGACTCCCTCGCCCGCCGCCGCGCCGCGGCGGACGCGGTGAACGCGCACCTGGCCCGGCTGGACGCCGTGCCGGCGGAGGCCGCGGAGCCCGGCCCCGCCGACGATCCCGACTGGCCGCCTCCGCCGGAGGACGAGGAGTACGACGCGTTCGAGGCGTACGAGGACGAGCACCTCGGCCCCGACGAGTGGGACGCCCTGCCGACGGCCCGCCCGGAGCCGGACGCGGGCGCCGACCGCCGTCCCCCGGGCATGCCTGCCCCGCTCACGGGCCGGGACGGAGCCCCGGGAAACGGTGAAGGGGCGGGACCGGGGCACCCCGCTCCGCCGCAGCGGCGCGCCACCACCGGGGAGCCCGGCGGTGCCGGGCCTCACCGCACCCCGTCGCTGCCCGGCCCCCGCCGCGAGGCCGGCGACCTTGTGCCCGTGCGGGTCGACCACGCCCCCGCACGCCCCGGGCCTGTGGGCGGCCTGCCCCACCCGGCTCCGCACCCGGAGGAGTTCCCCTCCGGGGAGCCCTCCGCGACACGGGAGCCGGCGCCCGCGGCGTCCCCGCTCCTGCCCGAAGAGGCCAGGCTCGCCGCCTCCTGGGACCGTGACCTCGACGCCCTGGCGGGCGAGCTCCGCCGGGCGCGTGCGCGCGAGCGCGACGTCCCCCTGCCCGCCGCGCTCAGCGCGTGGCAGCTGGTCAGGCTCGCCGGCGACCCCGAAGGGTTCGCGCGCGAGCTCGCCCGGCCCATGCCGCGCCCGCCCCAGCCCGCGGCCCGCCGCGGCACCCGCTTCCACGCCTGGATCGAGTCCCGCTTCGAGCCGCTGCCCCTGCCGCTGCTCGGCCCCGACGAGCTGCCCGGCGGCGCGGACGACGACGGCCCCGGCCCCGAGATCGCCGACGAGCAGGACCTCGCCGCCCTCAAGGAGGCCTTCGAGCGCACCCCGTACGCCCACCGCGTCCCCCACCGGATCGAGGTGCCCGTCCAGCTCACCCTCGCGGGCCGCGTCGTCCGCGGCCGCATCGACGCGGTCTACCGCGAGCGCGGCCCCGAGGGCGACACGTACGAGATCGTCGACTGGAAGACCGGCCGCGCCCACGACGCCGACCCCCTGCAGCTCGCGATCTACCGCGTGGCCTGGGCCGAGCAGCACGGCCTGCCGCTGTCCTCCGTGACGGCCGCGTTCGTGTACGTGCGCGACGGCGAGACCGTCCGCCCGCCCGGCCTCCCCGACCGCGCCGGCCTCGAACGGCTCCTCCTGGGGGAGCAGGTGTGACCAGGGCGGACGCCGGGCCGGTCATGGTCACGATGCGTGTCCGGATAGGCTCGATGTCATGAGCGAGACTCCGGACAGCGCCGTCCGCGCGTTTATCGAAGGCCACCGCGCCGCGTTCCTCGACGACCTCGTCGAGTGGCTCCGCATCCCCTCCGTCTCGGCCGACCCCGGCCGCGCCGGGGACGTGCGCCGCAGCGCCGAATGGCTGGCCGCGAAGCTCAGCGAGACGGGCTTCCCGACCGCGGAGGTCTGGGAGACCGACGGCGCCCCGGCGGTGTTCGCCGAGTGGCCCTCGGGCGACGAGGGCGCCCCGACCGTCCTGGTCTACGGGCACCACGACGTCCAGCCCGCCGCCCGCGAGGACGGCTGGCACACCGAGCCCTTCGAGCCCGTCGTCAAGGACGGCAGGCTGTACGCCCGCGGCGCCGCCGACGACAAGGGCCAGGTGTTCTTCCACACCCTCGGCGTCCGCGCCCACCTCGCCGCCACCGGCCGCACGGCGCCCGCGGTCAACCTCAAGCTGCTCATCGAGGGCGAGGAGGAGTCCGGCTCGGAGCACTTCGCCGGCCTCGTCCGCGCCCGCGCCGACCGCCTCGCCTGCGACACGGTGATCGTCTCGGACACCGGCATGTGGTCCGAGGACACCCCCACGGTCTGCACCGGCATGCGTGGCCTCGCCGACTGCCAGATCGACCTTTACGGCCCCGACCAGGACATCCACTCCGGCTCCTTCGGCGGCGCGGTGCCCAACCCCGCCATGGAGGCCGCCCGGCTCGCCGCCGCCCTCCACGACGAGGACCTCCGCGTCGCGATCCCCGGCTTCTACGACGGCGTCGTCGAGCTCACCGACCGCGAGCGCGAGCTCTTCGCCGAGCTGCCCTTCGACGAGCAGCACTGGCTGCGCGCCTCCCACTCGTACGCCTCCCGGGGCGAGGCCGGCTACAGCACCCTGGAGCGCATCTGGGCCCGCCCCACCGCCGAGGTCAACGGCATCGGCGGCGGCTACCAGGGCCCCGGCGGCAAGACCATCGTCCCCTCCACCGCCCAGCTGAAGCTGTCCTTCCGGCTCGTGGCGGGCCAGGACACCGGCCGCGTCCAGCAGGCCGTGCGCCAGTGGGTCGCCGACACCCTGCCGGACGGCATCCGCCACGAGCTCACCTTCTGGGGCGCCACCCGCCCCTGCCTGACCCCCCTGGACCACCCGTACCTGAAGTCGGTCGTACGGGCCATGGAGCGCGCCTTCGGCAAGAAGGTCCGCTTCACCCGCGAGGGCGGCTCCGGCCCCGCCGCCGACCTGCAGGACGTGCTCGGCGTCCCGGTGCTCTTCCTGGGCATCTCGGTGCCCTCGGACGGCTGGCACGCCCCGAACGAGAAGGTCGAGCTCGACCTCCTGATGAAGGGCGTCGAGACCGCCGCCCACCTGTGGAGCGACCTCGCGGAAGCGGGCGCCTCCGCGACGGCGCCCGGGGGAGGGAGCGCCGGCTAGCCCGCGCACCGCACAGACGACCAATCGCAGGGATTCGTAGGGGGAGTTGGAAGCAGCAGTGACCACCTGGACCGATCGCACGGCCGGACGGCCGATCACCCTCACCGGCGTGAGCGGCATCGACCGCGCCGCCCACCACCGCCTGGACGAGGCGTGGCTCGCCGCGGCCTGGAGCCACCCCTCCACGAGAGTCTTCGTGGTCTCCGGCGGGCAGGCGCTGATCGACGACACCCCCGACGGCCGCACCGAGCTCGTCATGACGCCGGCCTTCGAGGCGCCCGTCACCGAGACCCACCGCTACTTCCTCGGCCAGGACGCGGACGGCATCGCCTACTTCGCGCTGCAGAAGGACGCCCTGCCCGGGCGGATGGACCAGTCCGCGCGCCCCGCCGGGCTGCGCGAGGCGGGCCTGCTGCTCTCGCCGCGCGACGCCGGGCTGCTGGTCCACGCGGTCGCCCTGGAGAACTGGCAGCGGCTGCACCGCTTCTGCTCGCGCTGCGGCGAGCGCACGGTCGTCGCCGCCGCCGGCCACATCCGCCGCTGCCCGGCCTGCGGCGCCGAGCACTACCCGCGCACCGACCCGGCCGTGATCATGCTCGTCACCGACGAGGACGACCGCGCGCTGCTCGGCCGCCAGATGCACTGGCCGGAGGGCCGCTTCTCCACCCTCGCGGGCTTCGTCGAGCCGGGGGAGTCCCTGGAGCAGGCGGTGCGGCGCGAGGTCGCCGAGGAGGCCGGCGTCGTCGTGGGGGACGTGGAGTACGTCGCGAGCCAGCCCTGGCCGTTCCCGTCCAGCCTGATGCTGGGCTTCATGGCGCGGGCCGTCTCCCGCGACATCCAGGTGGACGGGGAGGAGATCCACGAGGCGCGCTGGTTCTCGCGGGAGGAGCTGCGGGAGGCCTTCGCCTCGGGCGAGGTCCTGCCCCCGACCGGCATCTCCATCGCCGCCCGGCTGCTGGAGCTCTGGTACGGCGAGCCGCTGCCGCAGGGCCAGCCCTGACGGGCAGACGGTGCTGCATGGCCTGCTCTGACGGGCAGACGGTGCTGGAAGGCCTGCCCTGCCGGGCAAGACGTGGCGAAGGCCCCGGTCCGCGGACCGGGGCCTTTCTGCTCGCGTGCCCGCCGCGAGCGCGCGTCAGGACGCGAGGGCCTGCTTGACCTGGGCCAGGGACGGGTTGGTCATGGTGACCGGCGCCGCACCGCTGAGCGGGTTCACCAGGACCGTCGGGACCGTCTGGTTGCCGTCGTTCGCCTTCTCCACGAAGGCCGCCGACTCGGCGTCGAGCTCGATGTTGATCTCGTTGTAGGTGATTCCCTCGCGGTCCAGCTGGCTCTTCAGCCGGCGGCAGTAGCCGCACCACGTGGTGCTGTACATCGTCACGGTGCCCGACATGCGACCTCGTGCCCTTCTCTCGGTGGTGGTCCGGTCCGCCCCCTGGTCGTGCCGTGGGTACCGATCCCGGTGTTGTTCCGGTGGTAGAACGTGCACCTGTCCACGGCCATTCCCGTATTCGTACGACTAGCGGGTCACGCCTGTGGACGACATTCCCGGTCGCCCCGCCGGACCTGGCAGCATGGCGGGGTGACAGCAGCAACGCACTCCACCCTCTTCCCGCCGGTTCCGGACTCCCCGGACGCGGTGCTCGACGGGCTCGACCCCGAGCAGCGCGAGGTGGCGACCGCCCTCGGCGGCCCGGTGTGCGTGCTGGCCGGCGCCGGCACGGGCAAGACCCGCGCGATCACCCACCGCATCGCCTACGGCGTCCGCTCCGGCGTGCTCCAGCCCTCCAGCGTGCTCGCCGTCACGTTCACCAACCGCGCCGCGGGAGAGATGCGCGGCCGGCTCCGCCAGCTCGGCGCCGGCGGCGTCCAGGCCCGCACGTTCCACTCGGCCGCCCTGCGCCAGCTGCAGTACTTCTGGCCCAAGGCCGTCGGCGGGGAGCTGCCGCGGCTGGCCGAGCGGAAGGTCCAGATCGTCGCGGAGGCCGCGGCCCGCTGCAAGCTCCGCCTCGACCGCACCGAGCTGCGCGACGTGACCGGCGAGATCGAGTGGGCGAAGGTCACCCAGACCGTCCCCGAGGACTATCCGGCGGCCAGGGCCAAGGCCGGCCGCGAGGCCCCCCGCGACCCCGCCGAGACCGCCCGGATCTACGCCGGCTACGAGCAGCTCAAGCGCGACCGCGGCGTGATCGACTTCGAGGACGTCCTGCTGCTGACCGTCGGCGTCCTGCAGGACCGGCACGACATCGCCGAGACCGTCCGCCGCCAGTACCAGCACTTCGTCGTCGACGAGTACCAGGACGTCAGCCCCCTCCAGCAGCGCCTCCTGGAGCTGTGGCTCGGCGACCGCGACAGCCTCTGCGTCGTCGGCGACGCCAGCCAGACGATCTATTCGTTCACCGGTGCCACCCCCGACCACCTGCTGAACTTCCGCATCCGCCACCCCCACGCCACGGTCGTCAAGCTCGTCCGGGACTACCGCTCGACCCCCCAGGTCGTCCACCTCGCCAACGGCCTGCTCTCCCAGGCCCGCGGCCGCGCCGCGGAGCACCGCCTGGCGCTGGTCTCCCAGCGCGACCCCGGCCCCGAGCCCGTCTACGGCGAGTACGCGGACGAGCCCGCCGAGGCCGAGGGCACCGCCCGCCGCGTCCGGGACCTCATCGACTCCGGGGTGCCCGCGAGCGAGATCGCGATCCTCTTCCGCATCAACGCCCAGTCCGAGGTCTACGAACAGGCCCTCGCCGACGCCGGGGTGCCCTACCAGCTGCGCGGCGCCGAGCGGTTCTTCGAGCGGCCCGAGGTGCGCGAGGCCGGGCTGCTGCTGCGCGGCGCCGCCCGCGCCGGCGGCTCCGACTCCCAGCTCGACGGCGCCGATGACGTCCCGTCCCAGGTGCGGGCCGTCCTGGGCACCCGCGGCTGGACGCCCGAGCCGCCCGCCGGCTCCGGCGCGGTCCGGGACCGCTGGGAGTCCCTCGCGGCCCTCGTGCGCCTCGCCGAGGACTTCGTCCGGGCCAGACCGGAGGCGACCCTCGCCGATCTCGTGGCCGAGCTCGACGAGCGGGCGAGCGCCCAGCACGCCCCCACCGTCGAGGGTGTGACTCTCGCCTCACTTCACGCCGCCAAGGGCCTGGAGTGGGACGCCGTGTTCCTCGTCGGCCTCGCCGAGGGCATGATGCCGATCACATACGCCAGGACGGACGAGCAGATCGAGGAGGAGCGCCGCCTCCTCTATGTGGGGGTCACCCGGGCCCGCCGCCACCTCTCCCTCTCCTGGGCGCTCTCCCGGACGCCGGGCGGCCGGCCCTCCCGGCGGCCCACCCGCTTCCTGAACGGCCTGCGCCCGGGCTCCGCGGCCGTCCGCCCCGGCACCGCCTCCCGCGGCGGCCCGGGAGGCGTCGAGCGCGGCCCCGACCGCCGCCGGAAGCGGGGCTCCGCCCGCTGCCGCGTCTGCGGCCGCACCCTGACCGACGCGGGCGAGATCAAGCTCATGCGCTGCGAGGACTGCCCCTCCGAGCTCGACGAGGCGCTCTACGAGCGGCTGCGCGACTGGCGCGCGGACCAGGCCGGCCGGCTGGGCCAGCCCGCCTACTGCGTCTTCACCGACAAGACGCTCCTCGCGATCGCGGAGGCCGTTCCGGGAACCGAAGCGGAGCTCTCGCGCATCTCAGGGGTGGGAGGACGCAAGCTCGACTCGTTCGGCGCCGATGTCCTCGCGCTGTGTGCAGGACACGACCTGACGTCGGAAGATGCGTCCCACGACGCATCCGGAGAATCTCCGGAAAAATAGTTTGCGCACGCGGACGGCATACCCATAGCCTTCCGAGCACGGAGACAACGGCTCTTCCGGGAGCCGTCGGATCCGTGCTGTACTGAACCAGCTGTACTGAACTCAAAAGCCCGGACCCGTTCCGACAGGTCCCCGAAGACGCCGAGAGGAGGCGAGACCAATGATCAGCTTCAAGACCAGCAACAAAATGACCGATCGCCAGGTCATCGCCGCCCGTCCGCTCGGCTTCTCCTTCGTCTCTCTCCGGGGCACCGGTCTGTCCGGCGCCGGTTTCGCTCCGATCAACGGCTCCGCCCTGATCAACGAAACCTCCCTGATCAATGAGCGACCGACCAAGGCGTCCGCGGTAGAGGCAGCAGCAACGGCACAGGCCCAGGCCTATGCCCTTGCGACGACGACCAACGGCGCCGGATCCGGCAGCACGCAGCACCAGCACCAGACGATGTGGGCCTTCCGTGGGCTCGAACCCTGGAGAGATCCAGCCTGATCGGCATGATCAGGTCGGCACCTTCCAGGGCCGCGGAACCCACACCGGGATCCGCGGCCCTTTTGTTTGCCCCCTCACCGAGGGGAACCAGCCCGGCCACGAGCCGGAAGACAGACGAGGAAAAAGACACCGTGCAACTCAAGGCGCACACCCCGTCAGTAGCGACCGACCTGATCCCCCCGCCCGTCCCCACGGAGGACACCTTGACCCCCCTCACCGCCCTGACCGACCTCGACGACGCGATCGAGAACCTGGGCACCCCCGTCCCCTGCCGCAGCTACGACCCGGAGGTCTTCTTCGCCGAGTCCCCCGCGGACGTGGAGTACGCCAAGTCGCTCTGCCGGACCTGCCCGCTGCGTGAGGCCTGCCTCGCCGGCGCCATGGACCGCCGCGAGCCGTGGGGCGTCTGGGGCGGCGAGCTCTTCGTCCAGGGCGTCGTGGTGGCCCGCAAGCGCCCCCGTGGCCGTCCGCGCAAGAACCCGGTCGCCGCATGAGCGTCTTCGGCACCATCGACCGCCCCACCACGCACGACCCCAAGAAGCAGGATCCGACCATGCACCGCCCCTCCGCCGAGCCGTTCGGCCCCGAGTTCCCCCTCCGTGACACTGCCCGCGCGACCGCCTCGCGCCAGAACAGGAACCTCGAAATGCAACTCATCCCAGAAGCCCTGGCCCGTGCCCATATGCACGAGCGACTGAGGGAGGCCGACTCCGAGAGGAGGGCCAACCGGCTGGCCGCCGCCCGGCGCATGCAGCGCCGCGCCGAGCGCGCCTCGATGCGCGCCCGCCGGGCCCTGGCCATGGCGGTCATGAACTGACCCGGCCGCCCCGGGCGGGCCTCGCCCGCCCCTGCTCCCACCCCCGCGGGGCCGGATCCGCACGGACCGGCCCCGCGGGGCGTTCGGGTGCGTTGTGCCCTCCCGGCACCTCTACGGGGATATCGTCTGGGAGTGGACCAGAAGACGCATGAATCAGTGCAGTTGGACCCTGAGGCCACCGAGACCGACGAGACCATCGCCTGCGCTCGCTGTGGCACCCCCGCCGACGGTGCGCCGCCGACCTGGACCTGCTCCTTCGAGAACGGCCGCCGCCGCTACTTCTGCGACGACTGCGCCCGGGCCAACATCAGATCGATCGAGGGCCGCCTCGACTCGTCCTGGTGGTGAGGCCGGGCGCCCGGCCCCTCAGGCCGGCGTCTCCCTGCTCTCCGCGGCCGGGCCGCCCCCCGCCGCCGCGAAGCCGGGCACCCACGCCTCCATCTCGTCCCGCAGCCGCACGGTCGCGCCCAGCTGGCACAGCACCCCGATCGTGCTCATCGTCACGCGGTGTATCAGCAGATACGCCGGCGGGAGGTTGAGCTGCCGGGCCAGCTGGTACGCGGGGGAACGGGGGTCGGCGATCCGCGTCGCCTGCGCGCGCATCCAGCCGCGGGTGAAGGTGAACTCCGCCGCCTGCGCCGGCTCGATGATCGGCAGCAGATAGTCGAGCACGGCACCCGGATCCAGCTCGATCTCCGGCTTGACGAACCCCTCGTCCCGCAGCAGCTCGTGGACCGCCTCGGCCTCGCCGTCCAGCGTCAGCCGCAGCGCCGTGCCGATCTCCGGCGGGAGGCCCTGCGGCAGCCGGTCGACCGTGCCGAAGTCCAGCACGCCCAGCCGCCACTTCTCCGGCGGGCCGTCGGGGGCGTCCCCGGTCAGCAGCCGGAAATTGCCCGGATGCGGGTCCGCGTGCAGCAGGCCCGTGCGCGCCGCACCGGAGAAGAGGAAGCGCGCCAGCAACTGCCCGGCCCGGTCCCGCTGCTCCTGGGTGCCGTCCGCTATCACCTCCGACAGCGGCAGCCCCTCCAGCCACTCGGTGACCAGCACCTGATCGCTCTGGTGCACCACCTGCGGGACGATCACATCCGGATCGCCCGCGAACTCCTCGGCGTGCGTGCTCTGCGCCCGGGCCTCCAGGCCGTAGTCCAGCTCCTCGGAGACCCGGTCCTTCAACTCCGAGATCAAGGGCTTGATGTCCATGCCCGGCACCAGCGGCCCCAGCAGTCTCGCGAACCGGCCCAGCTGGGTCAGGTCCGAGAGCAGGGCCTCGCCCGCGCCGGGGTACTGCACCTTCACCGCGACCTTCCGGCCGTCGTGCCAGACCGCCCGGTGCACCTGGCCGATCGAGGCGGCCGCCGCGGGACGGTCGTCGAACTCCTCGAACAGCTCCCGCCAGTCCTCGCCGAGCCGCTCCGCCAGCGCCGCGTGCACCGTCTTCACCGGCATCGGCGGGGCCGCTTCCTGAAGCTTGGTCAGGGCGGCCCGGTAGGGCCCGGCGATCTGCTCGGGAAGGGCCGACTCGAACACCGACAGCGCCTGACCCAGCTTCATCGCACCCCCCTTGAGCTGCCCGAGCGTCGCGAAGAGCTGCTCCGCAGTGCGCTGCTGCAGCTCCGTCGCGATCAGCTCCGCCGGCCGCCCCCCGATGCGCTTGCCGAGCCCCAGGGCCGTGCGCCCCGCGAACCCCAGTGGCAACGCGGCCAACTTGGCGGTACGCGTGACCGCCTTGCGGGGTAGATCAGACATTCGCCCCTCCAACTAGCTGAGCTGAACAGCCACGCCGCGGACGGCGGTTACCTGCTCATTGTCCCGTGCGGTGACCCCGTGGCCGCGGCACACCCGGGTTCCGGGGAGCGCGCCGCGCCGCAGGGGCACCGCGGATGCGGCTCGACGGGCCGCGGGGACCAGGCGGGACCCGGCAGCGCCAGCTCCAGCCGCACCCCCGCGCTCGCCGGGGACCCACCGTCGAGGAAGGCCAGCGCCCGCGCCACGGTCAGCCCCGCCACAACCGTGGCCAGTGCCATGTCGCACGACGGTACCCCCGAGCCCCGGCCGGACCGCCACTGGGCGAGCATCCGCGGCCAGGCCGGGTCGCGGCCGGCCCGCCCCAGCTCGATGCAGCCGGCACAGGCCGTCGCGCCGGGCAGTACCAACGGCCCCACCAGACCGGTGGCTTCCAGCACGCCCGCGTACATGTGCGCGGTGCCGGACAGGACGAGCTCCTGCGCGGCGCCGGGATCGGGTGCGTACGCGGCAAGCCCGTCCCTCGGGGCGAACACCACCAGTGCCAGCGGCGGCTCCGGCTCACCGCCCCGCCGGGACCGCCGCCGCGGCTCGGGCGCCGCCTCCCGCACGACTCGCCGCGCCGCGGTCTCCCGCCGCTCCCCGGTCCGTGGGGCACCCAGCCCGCCCGGCCCCGTGTCCCACGGCTCCACACAGCCGCCGTCCATCACATCGACCTGCCCCACGCCCGAGGCCGACAGCAGTGCCGCCACGGCCGCACCCACCCGGCCGGCGCCCCGCACCTGCACCCGCATCGCCTGCCGCGCGCCCATCAGCCGCATCGCCTCGCCCGGCCCCGGGTGCAGCACGGACAGCGAGGCCAGGTCGGGCCGCAGCCGCTCCAGTGCGGCCCCCGTCTCCCGCAGGGCCGCCGCCCCCTCGCCGCCCCCGAGCGGGTCGTCGAGCAGTCCGGCCGAGGACAGCCGCTCCACCAGGGCGTCCGCCCGCCCCTCCGGCAGGCCCACGGCTCTCGCCTCCTCCCGCAGGAGCGGCATCCCGCGCGTGCCGTCGAGCAGGCCCAGGAAGCTGCCCGTCGCCGTGTCCACCGGCCCCACCGTGACCGCGTGCGCCGGGGCCACCCCGAACTGAACGGTGTCCCGATTGCGCCAACTGCGGCGCAGTGCTGGCTTGAGCATGGGATGGGCGGATTGCGTTGAGTGCACTGATTGGGCTGACTGAGCTGATCGGGCGCGCTCTGCGGTCTTCTGCATGGTTCCCCCCTCGACGTGGACCTCAGCATGGACCTTCCGTGCCGTCCGCGTGAGCAGTTGTCCACAGGCACGGTGTGATCGTCGTACGAACGCTGTTTCCGCGGGGTCTTTGCCTCCGACAAGGAGCGATGGGCGGGACTTCACGCGCCGGCAGCCGGTAACGTCGGGGCGTGCCCGTCGACCCTCTGCACAGTGCCGCACGACCACCGCGCAGCGCTCCCGGCCCGCTCACCGGCGGCGCCGAGCCCGGTGCGGTCGAGGTCCGACGGAGCGCGCGCCGCCGCAGAACGGTCTCCGCGTACCGGGAGGGCGACCGCACCGTGGTCCTCATCCCCGCGCGCATGTCGGAGGCCGAGGAACAGCGCTGGGTCACGACGATGCTCGACAAGCTCGCCGCCCAGGAGAGCAAGCGCATGCTCGGCGACACCGAGCTCGCCGAGCGTGCCGCCCGCCTGTCCGCGCAGTACCTCGGCGGCAGGGCCCGCCCCGCGACCGTCCGCTGGGTCACCAACCAGAACACCCGCTGGGGCTCGTGCACCCCCGCCGAGGGCAGCATCCGCCTCTCGCACCGGCTGCAGGGCATGCCCGAATACGTCCTCGACTACGTCCTCCTGCACGAGCTGGCCCACCTGCTCGTCCCCGGCCACGGCCCCGGCTTCTGGCGGCTCCTCGACGCCTACCCGCGCACCGAGCGCGCCCGCGGCTACCTCGAGGGCGTGGTGGCCGCCGACCGGCTGCCCCACCTCCCCGCAGCGCGCAGCGAATGAACCGGACCCGGCGCCGCCGCGTCCCCTAAGGGGACGCGACCGGTCCTGAGTCGGATGATCCAGCCCTCAGCCGTTAGCCTGACGCAACGCATTCATCACACGTTTTCATCGCACGTTCGGATGGGGGACGGTCGTAACGCATGGCCAGGGAATTCCAGCGCGGCCACAAGGCCAAGATCAGTGACCTGACGGCGGGGACCGATCTGTACGTGGGAGTGCAGATCGCGGGTCCCGGCCTGACCTTCGACATCAGCTGTTTCGGCCTCGACGCCGCGGAGCGGCTCTCGGACGACCGGTACTTCGTCTTCTTCAACCAGCCCAAGTCGCCCGAGGGCGCCATCCAGCAGCTCGGCGCGCAGGCCGGTGACACGGACTCCTTCCGCGTCACCCTCGACCAGATCCCTCCGCACATCCAGCGCCTCAGCTTCACGGCCACCCTCGACGGCGCCGGCCAGATGTCGCAGATCGGCCCCGGCTACCTGCGCATCGTCGCGGGCGGCCAGGAAGTCGCGCGCTACTCCTTCACCGGGACCGAATTCAGCACCGAACGCGCGGTGATGCTCGGCGACGTCTACCTCAAGGACGTCTGGCGGTTCGCGGCCGTCGGCCAGGGCTTCGACGGCGGTCTGGAAGCGCTGCTCAGAAACTTCGGCGGCGAGGTGCTGGAGGAGGAGGAACCCGGAAGCCAGGCGGCCCAGACGCCCCAGGCGGCGCCCGCCCAGGCACCGGCCGCGGCGCCCGCGTTCGCCCCTCCGCAGCAGACGACCCCGCCCCCGGCCTTCGCCGCGCCCGCGGCACCGGCCCCCGCGCCCGTACCGCACCCGGCGCCCGCGCCCGCCCACCAGGCCCACACGCCGCCGCCCCACCAGGGCTTCCCGCCCCCGCCCGGCAGCACCCCGCCCCCGGCACCGCCCGCCGGGCAGATGCACGCCGCGCCGACCCTGGCCGCGGGGATCGCCCCTCCGGGCTTCTTCAACGACCCGGGCGCCTCGTCCGGAGGCCACCTCCCGCCGCCGCCCGGCCCGCCCGGCGTCCCCGGCCAGCCGGCCCCTTACGGCCAGCAGCCCGCCCCCTACGGCCAGCCCGGTCAGCAGCAGCCCTACGGCCAGCAGCCCCAGGCACCGCACCAGCAGCACGCGCCCTACCCGGGTCAGCCCCACCCCGGGGCCCCGCAGCACGGCCAGCCCTACCCGGGCCAGCCCGCCCCGTACGGCCAGCAGGCCGGCGCCGCCGGTGCGGCAGGCGTCCAGGCGGCCCTGCAGAAGTACCGCGAAGTGCCCACCGGACAGCGCTGGACCCTGCAGAACCCCAGGCTCATCCGCGCCGACCTCGGCGTCGACGGCCAGCCCGTGCTCGCCCGCCAGGGCAGCATGGTGCTCTACCAGGGCAAGGTCGAGTTCGGCTACAAGGGCGCCGGCTTCGCCGGCCGCATCGTGGGCAACGCCACCGGCCAGGAGCTGCAGCTGATGCGCTGCACCGGCCGCGGTCAGGTCTTCCTCGCCGAGAACGCCGCCCACGTGCACCCGATCGAGCTCCAGGGCGACGCCATCTGCGTCTCCGCGGAGTCGGTGCTCGCCTTCGACGAGACGCTGCAGCACGAGGTCCGCCGGATCGAGGGCCACGGCATCCCCGGCGGCGCCCTGTTCACCATGCAGTTCCAGGGCCACGGCACCGTCGTCGTCAAGACCCACGGCACGCCCGTCGTCCTGCCGGTCACCCCCTCGACCTACGTGGACAGCAACGCCATCGTCGCCTGGTCCGCCGGCGCCCAGGTGATCATCTCCAGCCAGGTGAGGCTGCGCCGCAGCTCCTTCCCGGGCCACAGCGGAGAAGCCGTGAACCTCCAATTCCGGGGTGCTCCCGGCAATTTCGTCGTCGTCCAGCCCTACGAGGTCTGAGGGAGCCCGCGAAGACCATGAACCAGACACCGATCCAGGGCTATGCCCCGACCCCCGTCACCGCCCGCATGGAGAACCACGGCAGCAGCATGCTGAAGGTCGCCATGCAGACCGGTCAGGACCTCTTCGCCCGCACCGGCTCGATGGTCGCCTACGAGGGATTCGTCCAGTACGACCCGAACCCGCCCGCGGTCCGGCAGATGGCCTCCCAGTGGCTCACCGGTGAGGGCATGCCCCTCATGCGCTGCCACGGCGACGGCCTGCTCTACCTCGCCGACTACGGCGCCGACGTCGTCTGCCTCCAGCTCAACGGCGACTCCCTGTCCGTCAACGGCACCAACGTCCTCGCCTTCGACGCCCACCTCCAGTGGGGCGTCGAGCGCGTCAAGGGCATGGCCAAGTTCGCCGGACAGGGCCTGTTCAACGTCGGCATCAGCGGCACCGGCTGGGTCGCCCTCACCTCCCGCGGCACCCCGATCGTCGTGGACTGCGGGCGCGGCGACGACGAGACCTACGTCGACCCCGACGCGCTCGTCGCCTGGTCCAGCAACCTCAGGATGAAGGGCAAGCGCAGCTTCAAGGCCTCCTCCCTGATCGGCCGGGGCAGCGGAGAGGCCTATCAACTGGGCTTCTCCGGCGAGGGCTTCGTCGTCGTACAGCCCAGCGAGGACAGCACCGACCGGCTCCGGGCGCGGGGCTGAGGGGGAACGAGGACACCATGCAGAGCCCGCTTTTCGGCTTCACCGAGGCCCAGACGCAGGACCGCTACGCCCTGCAGAACCCGCAGATGCTGCGCGTCTCCCTCACCGGCCACGACGACGTCCTCGCCCGCAAGGGCTCGATGGTCGCCTACCAGGGCCTGATCGAGTTCGACGGCGAGTACCAGACCCGCGGCCAGCAGCACTCCCGCGCCCACACGGGCGAGGGCCTGGACCTGATGCGCTGCTCGGGCCAGGGCACCGTCTACTTCGCCAACCTGGCCCAGCACGTCCACGTCGTCGACGTCGACCGCGACGGCCTGACCGTGGACGGCGCCTACGTCCTCGCGCTGGACTCCACGCTGCACTGGGAGACCATCGCCGTCGACAGCCAGTACGGGATCTCCGGCACCGGCGCGTACCAGCTCAACATCAGCGGTCAGGGCAAGGTGGCCCTGATGACCTCCGGGCAGCCCCTCATGCTGCAGGTCACCCCCGACCGGTACGTCAGTGCCGACGCGGACGCCGTGATCGCCTGGTCGACGTCCCTGCGCGTGCAGATGCAGGCCCAGACGTCGTCCTCCGGCGTGTGGCGGCGCCGCGGCAGCACGGGGGAGGGCTGGGAGCTGAACTTCGCCGGCAACGGCTACGCCCTCGTCCAGCCCAGCGAGCTGCTGCCGCCCCAGGGCGCCGAGATCGGCCAGGGGCTCATGGCCCAGTACGGCCTCGGCCAGCAGGGCGCGCACGGGCAGAACCAGGGCAACATCTGGTCGAACTGAGCACCGGCGGTACGCCGCAGGGGCACAGGTAAGGGGCGGTCACCACGGGTGACCGCCCCTTACGCGTCAAGCTCCTACAGCCGCTCCAGCGTCCTGTTCATGAGCTGCACCACCGAGTCGTCGGCGACGTCGCCGACCTCGGCGTACGGGAACCAGCGCAGGTCCAGCGACTCGTCGCTGATGGCCGCCGTCGCGCCCGCCGGCACCAGCGCCGCGTACTGCACGTCCAGGTGCCAGTTGCAGGGCGCCGGGATCGGGTGCCGGTCCAGCCGCACGGGGCCGCCCGGCAGCAGCGTCAGGCCGGCGATCCCGGACTCCTCCGTGGCCTCCCGCAGCGCGGCGGCCTCGACCGTCGCGTCACCGGGCTCGCAGTGGCCGCCCATCTGCAGCCACATCCGCAGCTTGCGGTGGAGCGTGAGCAGCACCTGCCCGCGCGAGGGGTCGATCACCAGGGCGCTCGCCGTGACGTGCCCGGCCTCGCACGGCTTCCACATGCCGTCCGGGTGGGCCGCCAGGTGGTCCAGATAGAGCCCGCGCAGCTCCTCCTGGTCCGCGTACTCCTTCAGCACGCGGACCGCGTCGTCGTGAAGGCTCACTTCTTGTCGTCGTCCTCGCCCTCGGGCTTGCCCTTCTCGCCCTTGGCCGCCTCGCCGAGCATCTTGTCGATCTCGGAGAAGTCCAGGTGCTCGCGGTGGACGAAGCCGTCCGGGTCGTCCAGGTCGGCCGCCGTCGGGAGCATGTCCGGGTGCTCCCAGAGGGCGTCACGGCCCTCCGGGCCGCGCGCGTCCGCCAGCGAGGCCCACAGCCGGGAGGCGTCCCGCAGCCGGCGCGGCCGCAGCTCCAGGCCGATCAGCGTCGCGAAGGTCTGCTCCGCCGGGCCGCCGGAGGCGCGGCGCCTGCGCAGCGTCTCGCGCAGGGCGCCGGCCGACGGCAGGTGCGGGGCGGCGGCCGCGTGCACGACGGCGTCCACCCAGCCCTCGACGAGTGCCAGGGCGGTCTCCAGCCGGGCCAGGGCCGCCTTCTGCTCCGGGGAGTCCTCCGGCTGGAACATGCCCTGCTGGAGGGCTTCCTGCAGCTGCTCGGGGTGGGTCGGGTCGAGCTGGCCGACCACGTCCTCCAGCTTGGCCGTGTCGACCTTGATGCCGCGGGCGTAGCCCTCGACGGCGCCGAAGAGGTGCGAGCGCAGCCACGGCACGTGCGCGAAGAGCCGCTGGTGGGCCGCCTCGCGCAGGGCCAGGTACAGCCGGACCTCGTCCAGCGGGACGCCCAGGCCCTCGCCCAGCGCCGCGATGTTCACCGGAAGCAGCGCGGCCTTGCCCGCGGGGCCCAGCGGCAGGCCGATGTCGGTGGAACCGACGACCTCGCCCGCCAGCACGCCCACGGCCTGGCCGATCTGCGTGCCGAACATGGCGCCGCCCATGGAGCGCATCATGCCGAGCAGCGGCCCCGCCATGGCCTGCATCTCCTCGGGCAGCACGCCGCCCATCGCCGCGCCCACGCGCTCGGCGACCGGGTCCACGAGCTCCTTCCACACCGGGAGGGTCGCCTCGACCCACTCGGCGCGGCTCCAGGCCACCGCCGTGCCCGAGCCCTGCGGCAGGGACGTCACGCCGTCCAGCCACAGGTCGGCCAGGCGCACGGCCTCCTCGACCGCGGCCCGCTCGCCGGAGGTGACGCTCGCGTCCTTGGTGCCGTCGGCGGTGCCCTGCGCGACGGTCTTGCGGGCGATGTCCTTGGCCATGTCCCAGTTCACCGGGCCGCCCTCGTAGGAGAGCATCTGCCCGAGCTGCTGGAAGGCCGCCCCGAGATCACCGGGGTTCATCGACCCGAACATCGCGGCGAAGGGGTTGTCCCCGGCGCCCGGCCCGCCGAACCCGAACGGATTCGCAGGCCCCTGGCCGCCCTGGCCCTCGCCCTTCTTCTTGCCGTCGCCGCCGTTCTCGGGCTCCTCCGGCGGAAGACTGAATCCGAATGGGGTGTCACTCACGGGTTTCCTCGGCTCGTAGGGCCGCCGGCACCTGGACCGGCGGCGAATGCCCGACATCACCACCAGCCTAGACACCTCACCGGTATCCGGGCTTGGTGCTTCGCCGACCCGGGGCCTGCGGCAGGATGGACGTCACCTGGTCCGTACGCGTCATCTCTCGTACGTACTGAAGACAACCGCTGGAGACGCCCGGTGAGTTCCCCCGACCCAGAAGTTCGCGCAGCGCGAAACGGTTCCGCGCGAGACAGTACGAGCCCGCACGGCGGCCGACGGCCCGTCGTCGCGGTCACCGGTGCCGCGCGCGGCGTCGGCGCCCTGCTCACGCAGCGGCTCGCCGTGTCCGAGCACATCAAGCAGGTCGTGGCGATCGACGAGCGCCGCGGCGACGTGACCGAGGCGCAGTGGCACGTGCTCGACGTCCGCGACCCGGCGATCGCCGAGAAGCTGCGCGGCGCCGACGTCGTGGTGCACCTCGCGCTGGACCTCGACCTGGAGACCGACCCCGCCGCCCGCACCGCCTACAACGTGCGCGGCACCCAGACCGTCCTGACCGCCGCCGCGGCCGCCGGGGTGCACCGCGTCGTGCTGTGCACCTCCGCGATGGTCTACGGGGCCCTGCCCGACAACGACGTGCCGCTCGCCGAGGACGCCGAGCTGCGCGCCACCGCCGAGGCCACCGGCGTCGGCGACCTGCTGGAGATCGAGCGGCTCGCCCGCCGGGCGCCGCGCGCCCATCCCGGCCTGAACGTCACCGTCCTGCGTCCCGCGGTCCTCGTCGGCGGCACCGACACCGCCCTGACCCGCTACTTCGAGTCGCCCCGCCTCCTCGTCGTCGCCGGGTCGCGGCCGACCTGGCAGTTCTGCCACGTGGAGGACCTGGTCAGCGCCCTGGAGTTCGCCGCGCTGGAGAAGGCCGAGGGCGAGCTCGCGGTCGGCTGCGACGGCTGGCTGGAGCAGGAGGAGGTCGAGGAGCTCTCCGGCATCCGCCGCATGGAGCTGCCCTCCGCCGTCGCCCTCGGGGCGGCCTCCCGGCTGCACCGCCTCGGCCTGACGCCGTCGCCCGCCGGCGACCTCGAGTACACGATGCACCCGTGGGTGGTCAGCGGGAGCCGGCTGCACGAGGCCGGCTGGCGGCCGCGCTGGACGAACGAGGAGGTCCTCGCCGAGCTGCTGGAGGAGGTCTCCGGCCGGCACACGGTGGCGGGGCGCCGCCTCGGCCGCAAGGACGCCACCGCCGCGGGCGCCGCGGGGGCGACCGTGGCACTGCTGGGCACCGCCGCGCTCGTCCGCCGGGCCCGCAAGGCGCGCCGCCGGCTCTAGGAGCCTCCGGGCCCTCCAGGGGCTCGGGGCCCGCACCGGCCCGCGCAGGGCCCGTAGGACCGTCCAGGAGCCGTCTCGTACGGCTGTTTGAAAGGCCGGTCCTCGCCCGCGCCCTCCGTACGGCACGATGGGGCCATGGCCCGTACGTACGATCACCCCGGCGAGCTCGCCGCGGCGGACCCGGTCCGCCTGCTGGCGGTGCGCGACTCCCCCCTGTCCGTGGACGAGGTCTTCTCGGCCGTCGGCGACCACGCCGCGGGAGGCACCGCGCTCTTCGTGGGCACGGTGCGCGACCACGACGGGGGCGCGGGCGTCCGCGGCCTCGGCTACTCCGCGCACCCCACCGCGGAGGCGGAGCTGCGCCGCGTCGCGGAGAAGGTCGCGGCGGACTTCCCGGTGCGGGCGCTGGCGGCGGTGCACCGCGTGGGCGACCTGGAGATCGGCGACCTGGCCGTCGTGGTGGCCGTCTCGTGCCCGCACCGCGCGGAGGCGTTCGAGGCCTGCCGCAGGCTCATCGACGACCTCAAGCGAGAGGTCCCGATCTGGAAGCACCAGGTGTTCCAGGACGGCACGGAAGAGTGGGTGGGCGCTTAGGGCTGGGGGCACCTCCCAGCGGTAGCTGGGGGCGGGTGGGTGCTTAGGAGTGGGGGCACCTCCCGGCGGTAGCCGGGGGAGGGCGGGCGCGTAGGCCCGACCGTCCTGAAGGATCACTTCCGGTTGCGTAACCGGCCCCCTGACGTGAGCGTTGAGTGTGCGAAAGACTAATCTGCTCATCGGTCTTTTCAGTGGCGGTGTCCGGGGGTCGGGAGGTCGGTATGTCGGCACTCGTGTGGTTGCTGATTCCGGTTGCCGCGGCCGTCGTTGCTCTGTTGTGGGGCACCTGGGCCGCCCGTAACCGCAAGGCCGGGGACATCTCCGAGCTCGCCGGCTACGCACGGTTCCGCGAGGCGATGGAGCGCTCGGATTCCGGTACCGGAGTCTCCTGACGCGCCCCCCGGCTCGCGCCGGAGCGCGGGTCCGGATGCGGGAGCCCCCGAGCGGCCTCTCTGCCCGCTCCCCGGACGGACCGCCCCGCGGGTGGACTGTCAGACCCGTCCCGTACTGTCGTTCCATGCCCCGCCGCACCGCGACGATGCTCGCCTCCCTCTTGATGCTGATCGCGCTCCTCTGCGCGGGCGTGCTGATCCCCGTGCCCTACGCGGAGATGTCGCCCGGGCCGACGGTCAACACGCTCGGTGAGCACGGCGGGGAGCCGGTCCTGCAGATCTCCGGCCACAAGACGTATCCGACGACCGGCAACCTCAACATGACGACGGTCCGCGTCACCGGCTCCCAGTACCGGATGAACCTGGTGGAGGCGGTCTACGGCTGGATCGCGCACGACAACCTGGTCGTCCCGCACTCCACGCTCTACCCGGACGACAAGACGCCCGACGAGCTCAACCAGGAGACGGCGGAGGAGTTCAGCCAGTCGCAGGAGAGCGCGAAGGTGGCGGCGCTCAAGCAGCTGGACATCCCGGTCGGCACGCGCACGGTGGTGGCGTCGGTCGTCAAGAACAGCCCGGCCGAGGGGCAGCTCCACGCCGGCGACGTGATCAAGTCCGTCGACGGCACGGAGATCAAGCAGCCCGGTGACGTCGCCAAGCTGGTCACCAAGCACCAGCCCGGCCAGAAGGTCGCCTTCCGGATCATTCCGGCCAAGGAGGCCGCGGCGGCCGAGAAGGAGAAGCGGCAGCCCGCCGGCGAGCAGGACGTCACCCTCACCACGGCCAAGGCGCCCGACGACAAGCGGGCCGTCGTCGGCATCCAGGCCGGGACGGACCACACCTTCCCGTTCACGATCAACATCAAGCTGGCGGACGTCGGCGGCCCGAGCGCCGGGCTGATGTTCGCCCTCGGGATAGTCGACAAGCTCACGCCCGGGGACCTCACCGGCGGCAAGTTCATCGCCGGCACCGGGACCATAGACGACAACGGCAAGGTCGGCCCGATCGGCGGCGTCGAGATGAAGACGGTGGGCGCGCGCAACAAGGGCGCCCAGTACTTCCTGACGCCGAAGGACAACTGCGCGGCCGCGGCGAAGGACAAGCCGGCGGGGCTCACCCTGGTCAAGGTCGACACCATCGGCGAAGCGGTCGGCGCCCTGGAGAAGATCCGCAAGGGCGATTCGGCGGGGCTGCCCCTCTGCTCGGCAGGCTGACACCCCGCCGTCGGGGCTCCGCCCCGGACCCCGGTCCTCGAACGCCGGGCGGGCTGATTCCTCAGCGCGCCCGGCGCTCAAGGCGTACGGTGCCGGCGGACTAGTCCTCGAACGTCGCCGCCAGCGCCTCCGCCAGGCCCGGCACCAGATCCGGGCCGGTGAGGACCTCGGTCGGCGAGTCCTTCTCGCGCAGCCGCACCGCGGTCTCCCGCGCGCCGTCCCGCAGCACGGCGACCGTCATCCGGACCTCCTGCCGCTCGGGGTGGGCGGCGACCCACTTGGCGAGCTGCTTCTCGCTCATGCCGTTGGGCACGGTGCCCTCGGCGGACGGCGGCAGCATCAGCCGCTCCACGGTCAGGGCGCAGCCCGTCACCGCGTCGGGCCACGCGATGGTGCCGAGGAACTTGTCCAGGGGGGTGCCCGCCGGGATCTCGTCCTGCTCGATCGGGGTCAGGGAGCCGGCCTGAGCGGTGTCGTCGAGCCCGAGCTGGTCGGCGAGGCCGGGCTCCTGGGCGCGCAGCTTGCCCGTGTCGACCAGGGCGAACAGCCGCGCGGGCTGGTCCCAGCCGAGGCCGGAGGCGTACTGGTCGATCTCGAGAACGGCGCGGGTCAGCGGGCTGGCCGCCATGGGGACGTCGCCGCCCGGGCCGCCGGGGCCGGACGGGAGGGAGGGGTCGGGGGTGCTGGAAGTGCTGGACATGAGCAATATCGTGCCCTGAGAGGGACCGAAAACGGGAACTGAGTAAAGCCTCGGTAAGTTGCCACCTTGGGCCCTAGTATCGCTGGGCCCTGATCGACAGCTCCACTCACAGCGAACTTCGAGGTGCGCACCTTGGCTTTCCAGATGCCGGACCGCGGCGGAGGCCCGACAGGGCCACGGATCAGAGTCGGCCGGCCGTCCCGGCGGATCCGGACCCTGCTCACGACGCTGGGCGTGCTGGCCGCACTGGCCATGCTCTTCGTGATGTTCGCGGGGTTCTGGACGGACTGGCTCTGGTACCGCTCGGTGGACTACTCCTCGGTCTTCACCACCACCCTCGGCACCAAGATCGGCTTGTTCGCGGTCTTCGGCCTGCTGATGGCGCTGGCGGTGGGGACCAACATCTGGCTGGCGCACCGGCTGCGGCCGCCGCTGGCCGCGATGTCGATGGAACAGCAGAGCCTCGACCGCTACCGGATGAGCATCGCGCCCTACAAGAAGTGGGCGCTGCTCGCGGTGACCGCGCTCGTGGGCCTGGTCGCGGGCGCCTCGGCGGCCGGCCAGTGGCGCACGTGGCTGCAGTGGGTCAACGGCGTCTCCTTCCACCAGAAGGACCCGCAGTTCCACAAGGACATCTCGTTCTACACCTTCGACCTGCCCTGGTACCGCTTCCTGCTGAGCTTCGGCTTCGCCGCCGCGGTGCTGTCGCTGATCGCCGCGGCCCTGGTGCACTACCTCTACGGCGGCCTGCGGCTGACCAGTCCGGGCCACCGGGCGACGGCCGCGGCCACGGGGCACCTGTCGGTGCTGCTGGGCATCTTCGTCGGTCTGAAGGCCATCGCGTACTGGCTGGACCGCTACGGCCTGGCGGTGAAGTCCAGCGGCCTGAAGTCCACCGACGGCTGGACGGGGCTGCGCTACGTCGACGCCAACGCGTATCTGCCGGCCAAGACGATCCTCTTCATCATCGCGCTGATCTGCGCGGTGCTGTTCTTCGCCACGCTGTGGCGGCGCACCTGGCAGCTGCCGGTGATCGGCTTCGGGCTGATGGTGCTGTCGGCCGTGCTGATCGGCGGGCTCTACCCGGCGATCGTGCAGAAGTTCCAGGTCCAGCCGAACGAGCAGGCCAAGGAAGCGCCGTACATCAAGAAGAACATCACGGCGACGCGTGAGGCGTACGGGATCGGTGACGCGGACGTCCAGAACTACAAGGGCAACAGCGACCTGACGGGCAAGGACCCCGAGAAGGTGCGTGCTGCGGTGAACTCCACGGCCAGCCTCCGCCTCCTCGACCCGAATCTCGTCTCGCCCGCCTTCCAGCAGGAGCAGCAGGTCAAGGGGTACTACCAGTTCCCCTCCACGCTGGACGTCGACCGCTACAAGGTGGACGGCAAGGAGCAGGACACGGTCATCGGCCTGCGCGAGCTCAACCTCAAGGGAATTCCCGAGCGCAACTGGATCAACGACCACTTCAAGTACACCCACGGCTACGGCGCCATCGCCGCCAAGGGCTCCACGACGGACAAGGCCGGTGCGCCGGACTTCACCGCCAAGAGCCTGCCGACCGAGGGCCTGTTCGGTCCATACGAGCAGCGCGTCTACTACGGCGAGAAGACGACGCAGTATTCGATCGTCGGCGGCCCGCAGGAGGAGTTGGACTACTCCTCGGACAAGGGCGAGCGAAGCTACTCGTACAAGGGCAAGAGCGGGGTCAGCCTCTCCAATCCCGTCAGCCGGGCCGCTTATGCGGTGGCCTTCGGCGAGCCGCAGATCCTCTACTCGGGCGCCATCGGCGAGGGTTCGCGGATCCTCTACAACCGCACGCCCAAGGAGCGCGTCGAGGCGGTCGCCCCCTGGCTGACCATCGACGGCGACGCCTATCCGGCGGTGATCGACGGCCGCATCCAGTGGATCGTGGACGCCTATACGACCACGAACGGCTATCCGTACGCCTCCCGTACGACGCTCGGCGACACCACGGCCGACTCGCTGACCACCGGGCAGCGTGCCGTGGTCGCGCAGCAGAACCAGGTCAACTACATCCGCAATTCCGTCAAGGCGACCGTGGACG
Organism: Streptomyces sp. XH2; assembly: GCF_049725035.1. Taxonomy (NCBI): domain Bacteria; kingdom Bacillati; phylum Actinomycetota; class Actinomycetes; order Kitasatosporales; family Streptomycetaceae; genus Streptomyces; species Streptomyces sp. XH2. The sequence goes on from NZ_JBMMMZ010000008.1 coordinate 261,789, forward strand.
CCTACGACGGCACGGTGAAGCTCTACCAGTGGGACACCAAGGACCCGGTCCTCAAGACCTGGATGAAGGCCTTCCCGGGCACCGTGAAGGCGAAGAGCACGATCAGCTCCGGCCTGATGGACCACCTGCGCTACCCGCAGGACCTCTTCAAGGTCCAGCGCGAACTGCTCTCCCGCTACCACGTCACCGACTCGGAGACGTTCTACACCGGCAGTGAGCGCTGGGAGGTGCCGGACGACCCGACCAACACCAAGGGCAACGCCGTCCCGCCGTACTACCTGAGCATGAAGATGCCCCGCCAGGAGAAGCAGACCTTCTCGCTGACGACGACCTTCACGCCCAAGAACCGGACGAATCTCGGCGCCTTCATGGCCGTGGACGCCGATGCCAAGAGCCCGGACTACGGGAAGATCCGGATCCTGAAACTCCCGTCCGAGACCTCGGTGTGGGGCCCCCGTCTGGCGCAGGGCAAATTCAACAGCCACACACCCGTCGCCGACCAGATCAACATCTGGAAGAAGGGCGATTCCGAGGTCGAGTACGGAAACCTGCTGACCGTGCCCCTGGACGGCGGGCTGCTGTACGTGGAACCGGTCTATCTGCGGGGTGCGGGTTCCAATTACCCGCTCCTGAAGAAGGTGCTGGTGAACTACGGCGAGAAGATCGCTTTCCGGGACACTCTCGACGAGGCCCTGGACGAGATCTTCGGGAGCAAGGGTGAGGTCACGAAGCCCCCGGGCGAGGGCACCCAGAAGCCGGCACCGCCCCAGGACCCCACCGTCAAGCAAGCCCTGAAGGACGCCCAGGACGCGTTCGCGGCGAGCCAGAAGGCCCTGGAGAACAAGAACTGGGCGGAGTACGGCAAGGCCCAGGACGCCCTGAAGGACGCCCTGGACCGGGCCGCCAAGGCCGAGGCCAAGGCCGCCGAGAAGAGTGGCGGCAAGCCGGGAAGTTGATCAAGCCCCACCCCGCGCCGTGGTACGGTTGTTCCACAACAGCGCGGGGTGGAGCAGCTCGGTAGCTCGCTGGGCTCATAACCCAGAGGTCGCAGGTTCAAATCCTGTCCCCGCTACTTCATGACAAGGCCCGGAGTCCGGCTACGGACTCCGGGCCTTGTCGTTCCCGGACCTCGCCGGCCACCCCGGCCGTGCGGTGTCCGGGTGACGCGGACTGTGCGGGTTGTGTGCGGGGCTTCTGTGGAGAGTTTGGAGCCCCGTCGTGTCGGGAAGTCGGGAAGTCGACAAAACGCTGAAGTGACCTCACTGGCTGCGGTATACCAGGTGTACGCGGGTTGCGGGTGGTGCGACGATGGGGCTTATGGGGGACAGGACGACGCTGTGGGAGACAGGGCGGCTTGTAGAGGCTCCCGGTGACGGGAGCGAACAGGAAATGCCGGGCGGGCCGGGATTCCGCCCCGGCACGGCGGACTCCGCCGACGCCGGCGACGCCGCCGACCTCGAGCTGGAGACCGCCCGCCGCCGCGCCGCGGAGGGCGGTGACCCCGCCGCTCTGAGCATGCTCGGTGCCCTGCTGCTGCGCCGTGGAGACCTCGACGGGGCGGAGCGTCACCTGCGCGCCGCCACGGCCGAGGGCGACCGCTCCGCCGCCAACAACCTGGGCGTCCTGCTGCATCAGCGGGGCTACGCCGACGAGGCCGCGGGGTGGTGGCGCATCGCCGCCGTCGCCGGGTCCCCGGCCGCCGCGCACGCCCTCGGCCGCTACCACCGCGAGCGCGGGGACGAGCCCGCCGCCGAGTACTGGCTACGCCAATCGGCTGAAACCGGGCACGCTCTCGGCGCCTACGCCCTCGCCGACCTCCTGGAGCACCGCAGCGACGTCGGCGCCGAGCGCTGGTTCCGGGCCGCGGCGGAGCGGGGCCACCGCGAGGCGGCCTACCGCCTCGCCCGCATCCTGGACGGCCGCGCGCCGCGCTCCCGCGCCGAGGTCCTCGGCCCGGGCGGCGTCGAGACCTCCGTCCGCGAGCTGCGCGCCGCCGCGGCGGGCGGCCGCGACAGCAGCGGCCCGGCCCGCGAGGCCGAGCAGTGGTACCGCCAGGCGGCCGCCCGCGGCCACCGCCGGGCCGCCCTCCACCTGGGCACCTTGCTGGAGGCCCGCGGCGAGTCCCAGGAGGCCGCCCGCTGGTACCTCACGTCCGCCAAGGACGGCGAGCCCCGCGCCGCCTGCGCCCTCGGCTTCCTCCTGCGCGACGCCGGGGATACCGACAGCGCCGCCGTGTGGTGGCGCCGCGCCGCCCAGGAGGGCGACGGCAACGCCGCCAACGCCCTGGGCGCCCTGCACGCCGACCGCGGCGAGTCCCAGGAGGCCGAGCGCTGGTACCGCACGGCGCTCGACCACGGCGACGTCAACGGCGCGTACAACCTCGGCCTGCTCTGCGCCGAGCAGGGCCGCACCGCCCAGGCCGAGCAGTGGTACCGCCGCGCCGCCTACGCGGGCCACAAGGAGGCCGCCAACGCCCTGGCCGTGCTGCTCCTCCAGGGCGGCGACGCGGCCGGCGCCGAGCCGTGGTTCTCCAAGGCCGCCGAGGCGGGCAGCGTCGACGCGGCCTTCAACCTCGGCATCCTCTACGCCGGGCGGGACGAGGACCGCACGGCCTTCCAGTGGTACGAGCGGGCCGCTTCGGCCGGGCACACCGACGCCGCCCTCCAGGTCGCCATGGCCCTCCTGCGCGACGGCGACGAGGAGGCCGCCGAGCGTCACCTCCGGGTGGCCGTACGGGGCGGCAGCGCGGAGGCCGCCTTCCGGCTGGGCGCGCTCCTCGACCGGGACGAGGAGGCGCGCGAGGAGTGCGAGGAGTGGTACGGCCGGGCCGCCCGGCAGGGCCACCGCCGCGCCCAGGTGCGGCTCGGGATGCTCGTCGCCGAGCGGGGCGACGTGGTCGAGGCCGCGCACTGGTACCGCGAGGCGGCCGAGGCCGGCAGCCGCAACGGCGCCTTCAACCTGGGGCTGCTGCTGGCCCGCGAGGGCAGCGAGCCGGAGGCCGCCCTGTGGTGGGCCCGCGCGGCCGAGGCCGGGCACGGACGGGCCGCCCTGCGGCTCGCCCTGCTGGCGGCGCGGCGGGGCGACCTCACGGAGGGGCGGCACTGGTGCGACCGGGCCGTCGCGCTCGGGCCTCCCGAGGTGGCCGAGCGCGCGGCGCGCCTGCGGGACGCGCTGCAGCAGGAGCTGACCGCGTAGGGCCGCCCGGTCCGGCGGGGCGGCCCGGTCCCGCCGGCGTACCTCATTTGCCTCAGCAGTCGTCGCCGGGTTAGAGTCGTCCTACCGACGCGGGGTGGAGCAGCTCGGTAGCTCGCTGGGCTCATAACCCAGAGGTCGCAGGTTCAAATCCTGTCCCCGCTACTGAAGGCAAAGGCCCGGATCCCAGGATCCGGGCCTTTTCTCATGCCGTGGAGCAGCCGGGGCACAGGCCGCGGTAGGTGACCTCGACCGCCGCCACCTGGAAGCCGAAGCGCTCCTCGGCGGGCAGCCCGGCCAGCAGGTCGCCCGTGGGGTGGACGTCCCGGATGGTGCCGCACTGCGAGCACACCAGGTGCTGGTGCGCGTGGTGGGCGTTGGGGTCGTAGCGCTTGGCGCGCCCGTCCGTGCTCACTTCCATGATCTCGCCCAGGGAGACCAGCTCCCCGAGGGTGTTGTACACGGTCGCGCGCGAGATCTCCGGCAGCAGTTCGGCAGCCCTGGCGTGCACCTCGTCCGCGGTGTAGTGCACGTGGTCCCCGTCGAGGACCTCGGCGACGACGCGTCGCTGCGAGGTCAGCCGCCAGCCGCGTCCCCGGAGCCGTTCCAGCAGGTCACTCATGCCATTCACCTATCAGTCAGATAGGACCAGCGTAGCAGCGGCCCTCGTCCACCATTGGATCTCATATCTATGTCATGTCTATCTTGACTTAGACAACGTCTAATGTAGGATCGAGCTCGGCTCAAGGCCAGGCGATCGATTCACAGACCGGTCGGCCGGTTCGGGGCCGAGTGACGGACGAGATGACGGATGACGGAGGCACACGTGCCGGTTCAGGGCGAGGACATCTACACGACGGGCCCGCTGACCACGGAGTCCGGAGCTCCGGTCGCGGACAACCAGAACGGTGAGACCGCGGGCGTCGGCGGCCCCGTCCTGATCCAGGACCAGTCGCTGATCGAGAAGCTCGCGCACTTCAACCGCGAGCGCATCCCGGAGCGCGTGGTGCACGCCCGCGGCGCCGGTGCGTACGGCACGTTCACCGTGACCGCCGACGTCACGAAGTACACCCGGGCCGCGTTCCTCTCCGAGGTGGGCAAGCAGACCGAGACGTTCCTGCGGTTCTCGACCGTCGCCGGCAGCCTCGGCTCCGCCGACACGGTGCGCGACCCCCGCGGCTTCTCCCTCAAGTTCTACACCGAGGAGGGCAATTACGACCTCGTCGGCAACAACACCCCGGTGTTCTTCATCAAGGACGCCATCAAGTTCCCCGACTTCATCCACACCCAGAAGCGCGACCCGTACACCGGCTCGCAGGAGGCGGACAACGTCTGGGACTTCTGGGGGCTCTCGCCGGAGGCCACCCACCAGGTGACCTGGCTGTTCGGCGACCGCGGCATCCCCGCCTCGTACCGCCACATGAACGGCTACGGCTCGCACACCTTCCAGTGGAACAACGCCGCCGGCGAGGTCTTCTGGGTCAAGTACCACTTCAAGACCGACCAGGGCATCAAGAACCTCACCCAGGCCGAGGGCGACCGGATCGCCGGCGAGGACCCGGACTTCCACCAGCGCGACCTGCGCGAGTCCATCGAGCGAGGCGAGTTCCCGACCTGGACCGTCCAGGTGCAGATCATGCCGGCGGACGAGGCGGCGAACTACCGCTTCAACCCGTTCGACCTCACCAAGGTGTGGCCGCACGAGGACTACCCGCCGATCGAGATCGGCAAGCTGGAGCTCAACCGCAACCCCGACAACATCTTCGCCGAGGTGGAGCAGGCGATCTTCTCGCCGGCGCACTTCGTGCCGGGCATCGGCCCCTCCCCGGACAAGATGCTGCAGGGCCGGCTCTTCGCCTACGGCGACGCCCACCGCTACCGCGTCGGCATCAACGCCGACCACCTGCCGGTGAACCGCCCGCGCGCCACCGTGGCGCGCACCTACGGCCGGGACGGCCACGCCTACGACGGCCGCCACGGCCGCGCCAAGAACTACGAGCCCAACAGCTTCGGCGGCCCGGAGCAGACCGGGGCGGCGCTGTGGCAGCCCACCGCGGTCGCCGGCGCCACCGGCACCCACGAGGCGCCCTCGCACGCCGAGGACAACGACTTCGTGCAGGCGGGCAACCTCTACCGGCTGATGTCGGAGGAGGAGAAGGACCGCCTGATCGCCAACCTCGCGGGCTTCATCGCGAAGGTCTCGCGCGACGACATCGCCGAGCGGGCCATCGACAACTTCCGCCAGGCGGACGCGGACTACGGCAAGCGGCTCGACGCCGCGGTCCAGGCTCTTCGCGGCTGAGAAGCCACTGGACGCTTGCCGTACACACCGGAGGGGCCGGACGCCATGGGGCTTCGGCCCCTCCGGGCTGCCCGGAACCCGTCAGCCCGCCAGCACGCCGGCGCCCTCCCGGGCCCCGCGCGTCCGCGCGCGCACCCAGCAGCGGATGATGTCGCGCACCGACACCACCCCCACCGGCCCGTGGCCGTCGAGGACGATCAGGTGCCGGAAGCCGCCGCGCGACATGGCCGCGGCGGCCTCGTCGAGGGTCCACTCCGGGGCCGCGAAGACGACGTCCGTCGTGGTGTGGGCGTGGGCCGTCTCCCGGTCCGGGTCCTGCCCGGCGCCCACCGAGTTGAGGATGTCCCGCTCGGTGAGGATGCCGAGCCCGCTGGTATCGGGGTCGAGGACGACCGCGGCCCCTATCCTGCGCGCGGACATCAGCCGGGCCGCCTGGCGGAGGGTGTGGGCGGGGCCGATGGTGAGGACCACCGTGCTCATGGCGTCGCGGACGAGCATGGCTGGAGCCACCTCCTTGGTGGACCGTGAACTCCCCGTAGGGATTCACAAGTTCACAAGCGTGGGTCCTTCATCGTCACACGACGCGGCCCGCCCAACAAGGGGCGCGTGGGGCCGTAACCGCGCTCGGGGGCGCCGCCGGGCCCGCCCCGGGCGCCGTACGTCCCGGGGCCGGAGGCCGGCCCCGTACGCCTACGTCCGGAGGTAGCCCAGCAGCTCGTCGTGGAGCAGGCCGTTGGACGCCGCGGCGTTGCCGCTGTGCGGCCCGGGGCGGCCGTCCAGGCCCGTGAAGCGGCCGCCGGCCTCCTCCACGATGACCACGTTCGCCGCCATGTCCCACAGCGACAGCTCCGGCTCGGCGCAGATGTCCACCGACCCCTCGGCGACCATCATGTACGGCCAGAAGTCGCCGTAGCCGCGGGTCCGCCAGCAGTCGCGCGTGAGGTCGAGGAAGCCCGGCAGCAGGCCGCGCTCCTCCCAGCCGCTGAGCGAGGAGTAGGCGAACGACGCGTCCTCGATGCGGCCCACCCGCGACACGTTCAGGCGGGTCGCCGACGTCAGGCTGCGGCCGGTGTACGCGCCCGAGCCCCGGGCGGCCCACCACCGGCGGCCCAGCGCCGGTGCCGACACCACGCCCACGACGGGCTCGAAACCGACCGACCCGCCTTGCTCGACCTGCACCATGAGTGAGATCAGGGTGGCCCAGACCGGCACGCCGCGCACGTAGTTCTTGGTGCCGTCGATGGGGTCGATCACCCAGCGGCGCGGGCCCGTGCCCTCGCTGCCGAACTCCTCGCCCAGCACCGCGTCACGCGGCCGCGCGCGCTGCAGATGGCCGCGGATCAGCTCCTCGGCGGCCTTGTCCGCCTCGCTCACCGGGGTCATGTCCGGTTTGGTCTCGACCTTCAGGTCGAGGGCCTTGAACCGGTCCATGGTGGCCGCGTCCGCGGCATCCGCGAGGACGTGGGCCAGACGCAGATCATCGTGGTAGTCGGACATGGCTGAACAGTACCTGTGGCGTCCGCTTCGGGCCTCGCGGCCCGCCCACGGCTCTTGACACCGTATGGCGGCACGTCAATTCTGTGGCCACAGCCGTAGTGCGGCCGGACGGCCGGGGAGGCGACCATGCCCGCGGCACGAGAGCTCTTGCTGGACGCGGCCTTCGCGGCGCTGCGCACCCGGCCCTGGAACGGGGTCCGGATGGTGGACGTCGCAGCCGCCGCCGGGGTGTCCCGGCAGACGCTCTACAACGAGTTCGGCAGCAAGGACGGCCTGGCCAGGGCCCTGGTGCGGCGGGAGGCGGAGGCCTTCCTGGCCGGGGTCGAGCGGGCCCTGGCGGCCTCGCACCCCACCGCCGCGGCTGCCGCCGGCGGAGCCGATGCAGGGGCCCGCTGCGCGGCCGCCGCCTGCTGGATCCTGCGCACGGCGCGGGCCAACCCCCTCGTCCGGGCCGCGCTCACCGGCTGCCGCGGGGAGCGGCTCCCGGCCGCCGCGGCCCCGGTCCTGCCGGCCCCGCGCGGCCCGTTCGCCCGGGCCGTGCCGCGCTCCGCGCCCGGCGCCGCGCCGCTCGCCGACGCCATACGGGACCGCGCCGTCCGCGCGGTCTCCGGCACCGCCGGGGAGCGGCCGCCGGAGGTCACGCTGTGGGCCTGCGAGGCGGCCGTACGGCTGACGTTGTCCTACGTCGTCGCCCCGGGCGCGTCGGACGAGGAGGCCGCCGCGCAAGTCGCCCGTCTGGTCCGCACCCTTGTGGGCGAGCAGGTGGCGGAAGGGCCCTGTCCGGAGCCGTGACCGGTCAGGGTGCCGGTTCCTCCGGCAAGGGTGAGCCGGACCTGCCGTTCCGGAGCGCCGGGCGGTTCCCGGCCGCCACCTGTGATATTCCTGAGGTCGAACTCGACGTCGGCGCGGAGGAGTTCCCCGGCCGGGCCTGAGGCCGGGTCAGTGCGCCGAGCCCGACAGCTGCAAGCCCATCACTCCCAGGATCACCAGGCCGATCGACACCAGCTTCAGCGTCGACACCAGGTCGCCCAGGAACACCATGCCGTAGATCGCCGTTCCGGCCGCGCCGATGCCCGTCCACACGGCGTAGGCCGGGCCCACGTCCAGCTTCTTCAGGGAGAGCGTCAGCAGGCCGAAGCTCCCGAGTGCGAAGCACGCGAACGCGATCGTCGGCCAGAGCCGGGTGAAACCGTGGGAGAGCTTGAGACAGACCGCGAAGCCGGTTTCCAGCAGTCCGGCGACCACGACCAGCAGCCACGCCATCAGTTTGCCTCCCGTGTCTCGGTGACCGCCGTCCGCCCCGGTGTGCTGATGCCCTTGCCACTGGCGGTCACTCGCAAACGTAGGCGATCAATCGCCTTCGCGTCGCTCCCGTGTGGAAAGCAGTCGCCGTAGCGAATACAGCCGTTGCGGATCGGCGTGGCCGTCGGCGACCCACGCGTCCAGCGCGCAGTCCGGCTCGTCGTGGCTGCAGGCGCGCGGGCAGCCTTCCGTGCCCGGTTCCAGGTCGGGGAAGGCGTGGATGACGCGCGAGGGGTCGATGTGGTTCAGGCCGAAGGAGCGCACGCCCGGGGTGTCGATGACCCAGCCCGAGCCGGTCGGCAGGGGCAGGGCCAGCGCGGACGTGGTGGTGTGACGGCCGCGGCCGGTGACGGCGTTGACGTGGCCGGTGGCCCGCTGCCGGTCCGGGACCAGGGCGTTGACCAGCGTGGTCTTGCCGACGCCGGAGTGGCCGACGAAGGCGGTGATCCGGTCCTCCAGTTGCTCCCGGACCCGGTCGGCGGCCCCGCCGTCCGCGAGCTCCTCGCGGCTGGTGACCACGTAGCGCACGCCGAGCGCGCCGTAGGACTCCAGGAGCTTGTCCGGGGAGGCGAGGTCCGACTTCGTCAGGACGAGCAGCGGCTCCAGGCCCGCGTCGAAGGCCGCGACGAGGCAGCGGTCGATGAGCCGGGGCCGCGGCTCGGGGTCCGCGAGGGCGGTGACGATCGCGAGCTGGTCGGCGTTGGCGACCACCACGCGCTCGTACGGATCGTCGTCGTCGGCGGTGCGGCGCAGCACCGACGAGCGCTCCTCGACCCGCACGATGCGCGCGAGGGTGTCCTTGGCGCCGCTGAGATCCCCGACGACGGCGACCCGGTCACCGACCACGACCCCCTTGCGGCCCAGCTCGCGGGCCTTCATGGCGACCACCTTGCGGTCGTCGACCAGGCAGGTCAGCCGGCCGCGGTCGACCGTGAGGACGAAGCCCTCGGCGGCGTCCTCGTGCTTGGGGCGGATGTTGGTGCGGGGGCGGTTGCCCTTGCGGTTGGGGCGGACGCGGACGTCGTCCTCGTCGGGGTTCTTGCCGTAGCGGCGCATTGCTGGCTTTCCTGGATCTCTCAGACTCTCGGCGCCGTCGCCGCCCCCGCGACGGTGCCCAGCATCCCGGTCCACAGCTCCGGGAAGTCGGGCAGGGTCTTGGCGGTCGTCGCGACGTTCTCCACCTGGACGCCGTCGACGGCGAGGCCGATGACGGCGGCCGCGGTGGCGAGCCGGTGGTCCTCGTAGGTGTGGAAGACGCCGCCGTGCAGGGGACGCGGGCTGATGCGCAGCCCGTCTTCGGTCTCGGTGACGTCGCCGCCGAGCTCGTTGATCTCCTTGGCCAGGGCGGCCAGCCGGTCCGTCTCGTGCAGCCGCAGGTGGGCGATGCCGCGCAGGACGGACTCGGAGTCGGCGAGCGCCGCGACGGCAGCGATCACCGGGGTGAGCTCGCCGACCTCGTGCAGGTCGGCGTCGATGCCCGTGATGCGGCCGGTGCCGGTGAAGGTCAGGCCGGCCTCGGTCAGCTCGCAGGAGCCGCCCATGGCGGTGAAGATCTCCCGCAGGGCGTCGCCGGGCTGGGTGGTGCGCTCCGGCCAGTCGGGGATGGTGACCCGGCCGCCGGTGATCAGGGCGGCGGCCAGGAACGGCGCCGCGTTGGACAGGTCCGGCTCCACGACGACGTCGCGGCCGAGCAGGGCGCTGGGGGAGACCCGCCACACGTTCGGCTCGCCGCCGGACTCGGGGGTGTCCACCTGCGCGCCGGCCTGGCGCAGCATGTCGACGGTCATCCGGATGTGCGGCATCGACGGCAGGACGGAGCCGGTGTGCCGGACCTCGACGCCCTGGTTGAAGCGCGGCCCGGACAGCAGCAGCGCGCTCACGAACTGGGAGGAGGACGAGGCGTCGATCTCGACGGTGCCGCCCTCCAGGGCGCCCCCGCCGTGCACGGTCAGCGGCAGGGCCCCGCGCTCGTTGTCGTCTATGCGGGCGCCCAGGGCGCGCAGCGCGTCGATCACGCCGTGCAGGGGGCGCTCGTAGCTGCGCGGGTCGCCGTCGAAACGGATCGGGCCGTCGGCCAGGCTCGCCACGGGCGGCAGGAAGCGCATCACGGTGCCGGCGTTGCCGACGTCGACGGTGGCGGGGCCGCGCAGCCGGGCCGGGATCACTCGCCACGCCTCGCCGGAGCCGGCCGGGCCGTCCGCGTCGGTGGAGCTGGAGGAGACGGTCTCCTCGATGCCGACGCCCATGGCGCGCAGCGCCTCGGCCATCAGCAGGGTGTCGCGGGACCGGAGGGGACGGCGCAGCCAGCCGGGCTCGGAGGCGAGCGCGGCCAGCACCAGGGCGCGGTTGGTGACCGACTTGGAACCGGGCACGGTCACGGTCGCGTCGACCGCTCCTGTGGCGAGGGGGGCGGGCCAGAGGTCGGAGTGCGCGGGGTTCTCGGTCATGCCTTTACCTTACTGACGTTCTCCCCGTGGTCCCGTCTCCGCAGTGCTCGGGCCCGAGGTCGCGGGCCCGGGCCTGTCAGGTCGGGAGCGCCCGGCCGCCGCCGCGCCCGCTAGAGGCCGAGCAGCCAGCGGCCGCCGCCCGTCAGCGCGCACAGCGAGATCACATGGAAGAAAACCAGCCACACCACGGCCGGCAGGTTGGTGAGCCGGGCGAGCTGGTCCGCGTCCGAGTCGGGGGCTCCGCCCGCCCGTCGCCCGACCACCACCCCTGATCGAGGCGCTGCCGCGCCGCCCCACTGCTTTCGCTTGGCCTGCAGTTCGAACGCCGGCCGCACGCCGCCGAGCAGCAGGAACCACACCACCCCGTACGCGAACAGCGCCTGCACCGCCGGCCCCGCCAGCCAGGAGACCAGCACGAACAGGGAGCCGGAGAGCACGACGGTCAGTACCCCGTAGGCGTTCCGGATCATCAGCAGCATCGCGGCCAGCAGCGCCGTCGCGAGCCACAGCAGCGCCGTGATGTGACCGGTGGACAGCAGCCACGCGCCGCCGAGGCCCAGCAGCGACGCCGCGGGGTAGCCGGCGGCGGCGGTGAGGATCATGCCGAGGCCCGAGGGCTTGCCGCGCGACACCGTCAGCCCGGAGGTGTCCGAGTGCAGCCGGATGCCCTCCAGCCGCCGCCCGGCCAGCAGGGCCACCAGCCCGTGGCCGCCTTCGTGGGCGATGGTGACGGCGTTGCGGGTCACCAGCCATATCCCGCGGGGTGCCACCGCCGCGAGCGCGACGATCCCGGTGGCGGCCACGAGCCACGCGGAGGGTGCGGGCTGGGTCCCCACCACGCGGTCCCACAGGGCGGTGGCTTCGGTGGTGTCCATTTGTGCGCGGCTCCTCGTGGGTCCGTGGCAGGGTGGCCAATATGTGTGGTCGATATGCGGCGAGCCGTAAGCCCGAGGATCTCGTGGGGCTCTTCGGCGTCGAGAAGTGGGAGCCGTCCGAGGCCCTCGCCCCGGACTGGAACGTGGCCCCGACGAAGAGCGTGTACGCGGTGCTCGAGCGTCCCCTTAAAGACGCAGGCGACCGGCGTCCGGTTCGCCAGCTGCGGCCCCTGCGCTGGGGACTCGTGCCGTCGTGGGCGAAATCCCCCGAGGGCGCCGCGAAGATGATCAACGCCCGGTCGGAGACGGTCCACGAGAAGCCGTCCTACCGGAGGGCCTTCGAGGCGCGCCGCTGCCTCATACCCGCCGACGGCTACTACGAGTGGGTCACCGGTGCGGCGGAGCGGGAGCTGGAGGAGAAGGGCCGCAAGAAGCGTCCCCGCAAGCAGCCCTATTTCGTCACCCCGGCCGACGGGTCGGTCATGGCGATGGCCGGGCTGTACGAGTTCTGGCGCGACCCCACGCTGCCGCCCGACCATCCCCAGGCCTGGTGGGCGACCTGCACGGTGCTCACGACGGAGGCCGAGCACGAGCCCTTCGCCCTCCCGGAGGGCGGGCCGGCGCCGGAGGGCGGGCCGCGGTCCCTGGCCGAGATCCACCCCCGGATGCCGCTCGTGCTGCCGCCGGACCGGTGGGCCGCCTGGCTGGACCCCGGCCGCACCGGCACCGAGGAGCTGCGCGGCCTGCTGGCCCCGCCGCCCGCCGGGTCCGTGCGCGCCTACCCGGTCACGACGGCGGTCAGCGACGTCCGCAACAACGGCCCGGAGCTCGTGAAGGAGCTGGAGGCGCCGGAGGAGGCGACGCTGTTCTGAACGCGCCCCCTCTGAGCGCGTCGCCGGCTCCGGCGCGCGGGTGGACGATGATGGACCGGTGACCGAGACCGTTCCCACCCCCGCCGGCGACGCCCGCATCCACTGGCACCCGGCCTCCCGGGCCCGCCTCGTGCTCGCCCTCGGCCACGGCGCCGGCGGCGGCGTCGAGGCCCGCGACCTGCAGGCCCTCGCCGCCGCGCTGCCCGCGCACGGCGTCACCGTGGCCCTGGTGGAGCAGCCCTGGCGGGTCGCCGGCAAGAAGGTCGCCCCCGCGCCGAAGACCCTGGACGCGGCGTGGACCGCTCTGTGGCCGGCGCTGCAGGAGCCCGGCCTGCCGGTCGTGGCCGGCGGCCGCAGCGCGGGTGCCCGGGTCGCCTGCCGCACCGCGGCCGGCCTCGGTGCCGCCGCCGTGCTGGCCCTGAGCTTCCCGCTGCACCCGCCGGGCAAGCCGGAGAAGTCCCGCGCGGACGAGCTGACCGGCACCGGCCTGCCCACCCTGGTCGTCCAGGGCGCGAAGGACCCGTTCGGCCGCCCCGAGGAGTTCCCGTCCGGAACGCACCTGGTGCCCGTGCCGCACGGCGACCACGGCTTCGCCGTGCCGAAGAAGGCGGACATCGGGCAGGAGGCGGCACTGGCCGGGCTGACCGGGGCCGTTGCCGAGTGGCTGGAGGGCATCGGCCGCTGACCGGCCCGCGCCCCGCGCTGGCCCGGTGCGCGCCTGCCGGCACCTGCGGACCTCTTGCGGAATTCCACATTCCGAAAGTTCTGTTGAATTCCGGAGGATTCCGGGAATGCCGCGTGCCCCGGCGCTGTTGTGCCAGTCGTCATCAGTCACTGGCCCGACCGAGGAATGGGAGCTCGCCGCATGGGTTCGATCGCATGCCTGTCCCGCCCGCAGACCGCTGACCTGGGATGGTCCGCACTGCATGTGGCGCAGCCCGCCCCGTCTGGAGCGGCGGACGGGCGGGATCGTCGTCTATTCTCCGATTCGAGCGGGTCCGCATCCGGTCCTGCCGTCGTGTTGGAGGAGGTGGGTCCGGTCACTGGGACCGACGAGGGGACCGAAGACACCGGGGCCACGGGCATGAGCGCCACCGAGAGCGCCGCGAACGGCGTCGCACGCACCGCTGCGGAGAGTGCCGTGGAGGCCGCGGCCGAAGCGGCGGAGAGCGCTGCCGAGCGCAACGCCCGGTTCGAGCGGGACGCCCTCACCTTCCTCGACCAGATGTACTCCGCCGCCCTGCGGATGACGCGGAACCCCGCCGACGCGGAGGACCTGGTGCAGGAGACCTACGCCAAGGCGTACGCGTCCTTCCACCAGTTCCGGGACGGCACGAACCTCAAGGCGTGGCTGTACCGCATCCTGACCAACACCTTCATCAACTCCTACCGCAAGAAGCAGCGCGAGCCGCTGCGCAGCGCGTCGGAGGAGATCGAGGACTGGCAGCTGGCCCGCGCCGAGTCGCACATGTCGACCGGTCTGCGCTCCGCCGAGTCCCAGGCCCTGGACCACCTTCCGGACTCCGATGTCAAGGAGGCCCTCCAGGCCATCCCCGAGGAATTCCGGATAGCGGTCTACCTCGCGGACGTCGAGGGCTTTGCGTACAAGGAGATCGCGGACATCATGGGTACGCCCATCGGCACGGTCATGTCCCGGCTCCACCGGGGCCGCCGCCAGCTGCGCGGAATGCTGGAGGACTACGCCCGCGAGCGGGGACTGGTCCCCGCCGGGGCGGCCCCTGCTGCGCCGAACGGCTCCGACGAGTCGCACAACCGGAAAGGCTCGGACTCATGAGCTGCGGAGACCCGCACGAGACGGACTGCTCCGAGGTTCTCGACCACCTCTACGAGTTCCTCGACCACGAGATGCCCGACGGGGACTGCGCCAAGTTCGAGGTGCACATCGACGAGTGCTCCCCGTGCCTGGAGAAGTACGGTCTGGAACAGGCCGTGAAGAAGCTGGTCAAGCGCTGCTGCGGCCATGACGACGTGCCGGCCGACCTGCGCTCGAAGGTGATGGGCCGGATCGAGCTCATCCGCGCCGGGCAGTCGGTGCCCGAGCAGGACGTCGTGGCCGAGGCCCGCGCGGCGGAGGCCGCCGCGCGCACGGCCAAGAGCGCCGAGAGCGCGCCGGGCACCAAGAGCGCCCGCAGCGCCTCGGGCGGCCCCGCGCGGCCGGGCCCGCTGGGCGCCACGACCCAGGAGTAGCCGGTCCCCGCGCCCGCAGCGCGGTCATCCTGCGCGTCTCGCATCGCCCACGGCATCGCTTATTGCTTACGGCCTTATGCGGCCCGGCTCGCGCATGCCGTCCGGCGGCGATAATCACCCGAAGGTGTGCATCTGGTCGGTTCGCACGGGGCAATCCCCGAATGCGGCGATCCCCGGCTCCGCCGGACCCTATTCTCCCCATCCTGACGGCAAGCATGCCGGCACCTCACGGGACGGGGAGGACGCGTCATGGGGGCACTACCGGCGGCAGCGCGCCTGTGCGTGCTGTGCGCCGTCCTCGCCGCCGCCGCGTGCGCCGCCCCCGCCCTGCGGGCGGGACCCGGCGTCCCGTGGTGCGCCGTGGCCCTCCTGGCCGCGGTCTGTGCCGTCTGCGAGCGCCTGCCCCGCCGCACCCTGACCCTGCCCGTCCTGCTCGCCGGGGCGTTCCTGCTGCCGCCCGCCGCCGCGGGCCTCGTGGCCGTGCCGGGCGCCCTCGTCGGCCGGGTCGAGCAGCGTCCCGCCTGGGTCCGGCGGCTGTGGCACGCCGCCCAGCTCTCGCTGGCCTCCTGCGCCGCCTCCCACGTCTTCGCCCTCGCGGCCCCGGCCATGGCCACGGACGCGGGCCTCTCCCCGCTCGCCCCCGCGGACTTCCCCGCCGCCCTGCCGCCCGCCCTCGCCGCGGCCCTCGTCCTGTCCCTCGTGGCCGCCGCCCTCGACGGCGCCGTCCGCGTCGCCGCCGAGCACCGCCGTCCGCGCGCCGCCTGGAGCGGCCTCCTGCTGCCCGGCCCGCTGCTGCCGGCCCTCGTGCACGGCCCCACCGGCCTGCTCACCGCGGCCCTGTGGCACAGCGCCTACGGCCCGCCCGCGGCGCTGCTCGTCCTGCTGCCGATGTCCGTCTCCTCCTGGTTCCTCGACCGCTGCGAGCGCGAGCGCGCCGCCCACCAGGCGACCATCCGGGCGCTGGTCCAGGCCGTCGACCTCAAGGACCGCTACACCCGCGGCCACAGCGAGCGCGTGGGGCGCGCCTCCGTGCTCATCGGCCGCGAGCTCGGCATGGCCGGCGAGCGGCTGGAGGCGCTGCGCTTCGCCGGCATCCTGCACGACGTCGGCAAACTCGGCGTCCCCACGCGCCTGTTGCGCAAGGACGGCCCGCTCACCCCGGAGGAGCGCCGCGTCATCGAGCTGCACCCCGAATACGGGCACGAGATGGTGCGCGGCATCGGCTTCCTCGACGAGGCGCGGGCCGCGATCCTCCACCACCACGAGCGACTGGACGGCAGCGGCTACCCCTACGGGCTGATGGGGAATCAGATCCCGTTCTTCGCCCGGGTCGTGGCCGTCGCCGACGCCTTCGACGCGATGACCTCCACGCGCAGTTACAGCCGGGCCCGCCCCGTAGCGGCCGCCCTCGCCGAGCTCCACCGCTGTGCGGGAAGCCAGTTCGACCCTCGCATGGTCGCCGCCCTGTGCGCCGCCCTCGACCGTCACGGATGGCATTCGACAGTGACCTCGGAGGCTACGGAGAGTGCAACTCCACCCAGCGGAAACGTCCCTTCATCCCACCGGCCGGTCACCGGAGCCGGCCAACCGGGAGGTGAGGGGTGACGGGAGGGTG
Organism: Streptomyces sp. XH2; assembly: GCF_049725035.1. Taxonomy (NCBI): domain Bacteria; kingdom Bacillati; phylum Actinomycetota; class Actinomycetes; order Kitasatosporales; family Streptomycetaceae; genus Streptomyces; species Streptomyces sp. XH2. Next base: position 278,099 of record NZ_JBMMMZ010000008.1, read on the forward strand.
TGACGGACTCCTGGTACGGAGCGTGCACGGGGCGGCCGTGGCGCTCGCCCTGGCCGCCCTGGCCCGCACCGCCTGGCACGGTGTCGCCCAGCCCCGCGTGGCCCTCGCCTACGGCCTCCTCATCGCCGTCGGGGAGGCCGCCCGGCGCCGCCGCCCCACCGCCGGCCCCGGCGACCGCCAGACCGCGCCCGTAGGAGCCGCCGGAGCCCTCTCGTACGCCCTGCTCGGCGAGATCGGCGGACAGCCCACCGCACACGGCGCCCCCCAGGTCGTCGCCGTGGTCCTCGCCGCCACCCTCGCCGGCGCGATCGGCCGCCCGCCCGCCCGCGACCACCTCGCGCGCCGCCTGCTCACCACCGCCTTCGCGGCCGTCTGCTTCCAGCCCCTGCACCACTCCGGCGTCCTCGACCGCTGGCCCGGCCACGGCCCCGCCTACGCCTTCGTCCTGCTCCTCGTGCTCGCCCTGACCACCCTTTTCGACGCGGTCCTCGCCGCGGCCCTCACCCTGCTCCGCACGGGCGGCCCCTACGGCCCCGCCCTGCGCGACGAACTGCGCGCCCTCGCCGGCATCGGCACCGCGATCTGCGCCACCGGCATCGTCATGGCCCTCGCCGTGGGCGTCGCCGGGCTGTGGGCCCTGCCGGTCTTCTGCCTGCCCCTGCTCCTCACCCAGCTCTCCTTCCACCGCTACACCGCCGTGCGGGCCACGTACCACCAGACCATCGCCTCCCTCGCCCGCTCCACGGAGATCGCCGGCCACACCCGGGCCGGGCACGCCCGGCGCGTCGCCGCCCTCAGCCGGGCCACCGGACGCGAGCTCGGCCTGTCCGAGGCCGGGCTCACCGTTCTGGAGTACGCCGCACTGATGCACGACATCGGGCAGCTCTCCCTCCTCGACCCGGTGCCCGCCGGGGCCACCGAGCCCCTGCCGCCCGAGCAGCGCCGCCGCATCGCCCTCCTCGGCGGGGCCGTCGTCCGCCGGACCGGTGTCCCCTCCGACGTCGCCGTCGTGGTCGAGCGCCAGGCCGACCCGTACCGCGAGCAGCCGCTCGCCGCCCGCATCGTCCGCACCGTCAACGCCTACGAGGACCTCGTCGGCGAGAGGGGCTGCGGGCCGCTGTGCGCCCTGGAGCGGCTCCGGCTCGACACGGCCCGCGAACACGACCCGCAGGTGGTGGCGGCCCTGGCCGGAGTGCTCGCGCGCGGGGGCGGACCGAGGGTGCCCGACCAGCGGCAGGACCAGAGGTAAGAGTCCGGTCAAAGCGGGAGTACCGCGGTGAACCCACGGGTAATGAGCGGGCGTCCAAAGGGGCATGGTTGGATGCGAAGAGGAGAGCAGAGGAAAGAAGGCGAGAGAACCGCGGAGACGACGGGGGGCGTCGGGCGCGTCGCCGCCTCCGGCACGGAGGTGTGACGGGCGCGACTTCCCGGAGCGAGTGAGATGTGGCAGGTTGTCGTCAGGGAGGACGGCGGCCTTCACCTGGGTCATCCGGCGTGGTCGCACGCAGAAACCGGCAGGCGGGAATCGTGAGGATCTTCGGCAAGGTACGGCACCGGCCTTCCGCCTCGTGGCGGCAGGCCACCGACCGTGCCTTCACGCTCATCGGCGACGGCCGGTACGAGGACGCGGGCGCGCTCCTGACCCGCGCGGCCGACATGGAGCCCTGGCTCTCCGAGTCGTGGTTCAACCTGGCGCTGCTGCACAAGTTCCGCCACGACTGGGAGCAGGCCCGCGCCGCCGGGCTGCGCGCCGTGGCCCTCCTGGACCGCGAGGCCGGCGCCCCGGACTGGTGGAACGTGGGCATCGCCGCCACCGCCCTGCAGGACTGGCCGCTGGCCCGCCGCGCCTGGCAGGCGTACGGCCTGCGCGTGCCCGGCGAGGGCACCCCGGCCGGCGAGCCCGTCGGCATGGAGCTGGGCAGCGCGGCCGTCAGACTCTCGCCCGAGGGCGAGGCCGAGGTCGTCTGGGGCCGCCGGCTCGACCCGGCCCGGATGGAGGTCCTCTCCATCCCGCTGCCGTCCTCGGGCCGCCGCTGGGGCGAGGTCGTGCTGCACGACGGCGTCCCGCACGGCGAGCGCGTCACCGCCGCCGGGCCCGCCTACCCCGTCTTCGACGAGATCGAGCTGTGGGCCCCCTCGCCCGTGCCCACGTGGGTCGTCCTGCTGGAGGCCGCCACCGAGGCCGACCGGGACGCCCTGGAGCGGCTCGCGGCCGACGCGGGCTTCGCCGCCGAGGACTGGTCCTCGTCCGTGCGGCTCCTGTGCCGCACGTGCTCGGAGAGCCGCATGCCCAGCGACGAGGGCAACGGCGAGCACCTCGACCCCCACGACCACAGCGAGCCCGGCCACCCCGGCCCCCTCGGCCACCGCACGGCCGGCTCCGGCTCCCTGTGGGTGCCCGAGCGCGAGTGCGGCATCGCCGCCCCCGCCGGGCTGGTGCGCGGCCTGCTGGACGGCTGGGTGGCCGACAGCCCGGACAGCCGGGAGTGGCGCGACCTGGAAGAGGTCTGCTGAGCACTTCCGAGGACCCCGGCGCCGCGGGCGGGGACCCGTACCCTGTACAGGACATCCTTTTGGGTTCTGAGAGAGGCACGACGGCGGACATGTCGCAGCAGTCGCAGCAAGAGACCGACCAGCAGGTGGACGGCGAGTTCATCGTGGACACCGAGGACTGCGAGGCGCGCGAGCTCGCGCACCGCGAGCGCGGCACGTCCCGCCCGATCACCGTCGTCGGCAACCCCGTCCTGCACCGCGAGTGCAAGGACGTCACCTCCTTCGACGACGAGCTGGCGCAGCTGATCGACGACATGTTCGCGAGCCAGCGCACCGCGGAGGGCGTCGGCCTCGCCGCCAACCAGATCGGTGTCGACCTCAAGGTCTTCGTCTACGACTGCATGGACGACGAGGGCGTCCGCCACGTGGGCACCGTGTGCAACCCCGTCCTGGAGGACCTCCCGGCCGACCGCCGGGTCCTGGACGACTCCAACGAGGGCTGCCTCTCCGTCCCCACCGCCTACGCCTCCCTCGCCCGCCCGGACTACGCCGTCGTCCGCGGCCAGGACGCGAAGGGCAACCCCATCCGCGTCCAGGGCACCGGCTACTTCGCGCGCTGCCTCCAGCACGAGACCGACCACCTCTACGGCCGGCTCTACATCGACCGCCTCTCCAAGCGCGACCGCAAGGACGCGCTGCGGCAGATGGAAGAGGGCACCCCGCGCTACGCGGTCGTCGCGAACGACTGACCTCGCGCACGACGCAGCACGTGTGGCGGGGGGCCCCCCGGGGGCGCCCCCCCCCACCCGCGACATCGCGCCCGCCCCACCACCAGCACCCGCACCACCGGCGCCCCCGGCTCCTGCGCCCCCGGCTCCAGCACCTCCTCCCGCGCCCCCGGCCCCCGCTCCCGCACCCCCTGCCCAACGCCCGCCCGCGCCCGTGCCTGTTGTCAACGCGCCGCCACCTCCCGCCCGGCCGCCTGCCCCCGCCGCCCCGGCTCCGCCGGCTTCGACGGCTCCCCGGCCCCCCACCCGCCCGAACCCGCCTTCAGCCCGCCGTCCCCTCTACAGAAACGCCATCAAGTCCGTCGGCAAGAAGAAGACCAGCAGCGTGTCACTGGTCGAGCTCACCCTGCTGCTCACCGTCCCGGCCGTACTGGCGGCCGCACTGCTGCGACCGCGCTCACTCACCCGGCGAAACCGATAGCCGGTGAGCCGGCCCTTGTTCGGTTCCCGACGGCGGGCAGGGCGTAGAGTCGGATCTCATGGGCCCTGTGGGACGCTACGCCTGCGACCATCTCGTCAGCTGGTACCACCGGCTGCCTGAGCGCCGTCTCGACGCCGTCACCGCGGTGGTGCTGCACGCCACCGAGCTTCCCGGCTTCGAAGAGGCGCTGCAGGTCGCCGAGGAGACCGCGCGGGAGAGCGAGAGCGGGCGCGGGGTGTGCGGGCATCTGTACATCGACCGGGACGGTACGGTGCACCAACTCGTCCCGGTCGAACGCGTCGCCCAGCATGTCCAGGGACACAACACCCCGTCGATCGGCATCGAGTTGATCAACCGCGGGCGGTACCCCCGGTGGTTCGACGCCGGCCACCAGACCCCGACGGAGCCGTTCCCGCCCGCACAGGTGCGGGCCCTCATGGACGTCCTGAGAACGCTCCGCACCGACTGTCCCCGCCTCACCGACCTGTACCGGCACAGCGATCTCGACACGGCGCTGGTCCCGGCGGAGGACCGTCCCGAGGTCAAGGTGCACCGTCGCATCGACCCCGGCCCGCTCTTCCCCTGGGCCGACGTCTCGGAGTTCTGGGCCGGGCTCGGCCGCCGGCCCTGACCGGCGGTCGCCCGCGCTCGGACAGCCGCCGGTGCCGTAGCGCTTGGACAGCCGCCCCGATCGGCGGCCCCCGCCCTGCGGCGGCCCGCCGCCAATGGCACGGTGGCGGTGAAGGCGAAGGACACGCTGAATCCTGAAGGAAGTCCTGAAGGGAAGCCTTGACGGGAAGTCTTGATGGAAAGTCGTGATGGGAGAGAGATGACGACATGACCTCCCGCAAGTCGGAGGCGTCGGCCGAGGCACTCACCGCATACCGCCGCAAACGCGACTTCGCCAAGACCGCCGAGCCGAGCGGCGCGGGCAAGGCGGGCGGCCGCCGCCACGCCGCCGGCGGCCGGCCGTCCTTCGTCGTCCAGATCCACGACGCCACCACCACGCACTTCGACTTCCGGCTGGAGGCCGACGGCGTCCTGAAGTCCTGGGCCGTCCCCAAGGGCCCCTCCCGGGACCCGCAGGAGAAGCGATTGGCCATGCCCACCGAGGACCACCCGCTATCGTACCGCACCTTCGAAGGCGTGATCGCGGAAGGCGGCTACGGCGCGGGCACGGTCATCGTCTGGGACGAGGGCACCTACCGCAACGAGACCACCGGCCGTGACGGGAGCGAGCTCCCGATGGCCGAGGCCCTGCGGCGCGGCCACGCGTCGTTCTGGATGGACGGGCGCAAGCTGCACGGCGGCTACGCGCTCACCAGGATCCGTGAAGGCCGTGACGAGGCATGGGTGCTGGTCAAGCGGAAGGACAAGCACGCCGCCGCTGCGCACGGCACACCCGACCCGCTACGGGCCCGCTCGGCCCTTACGGGGCGCACTCTGCGGCAGGTCGCCCGGCAGGAGGCAGCAGCGGAATCCGGCCGACCAGGACCTGCGAGCGGCTGAGCAGCACGAGAGAAGGCGCAGCAAGGCGAGGCAGACAAGGACAGGGAAGGCAAGCGAACGCCATGGAGATCCGTACCGGCCGCCGCACCGTGGAGATCAGCCGCCCCGGCAAGGTGCTCTTCCCCGCCGGACCGGCCGACGCCGATGCCGCCCGCGAGGACGGGTCCGGCGGTGGCGCTCTCACCAAGGCCGATCTCGCCGAGTTCTACCGGAAGGCCGCCCGGCGGATGCTGCCGCACCTGCGCGGGCGGCCGCTGATGCTGGAGCGCTGCCCGGACGGAACCGACGGCGAATGCTTCATGCAGAAGGACGTCCCCGACCACTTCCCCGGCTGGGTGCACCGTGCGGAACTCGCGAAGGAGGACGGCACGGTCACCCACGTCGTCTGCGACGACACCGCCACCCTCGTCTACCTCGCGGGCCAGGCGTGCATCACGCCGCACCGCTGGCTCGCCCGGGCCGACCGCCCGGACTGCCCCGACCGGCTGGTCGTCGACCTCGACCCGCCGGGCGCTTCCCGTGACGACTTCACCGCCGTACGCGAATCCGCCCTGCTGCTGCGGGAACTGCTGGACGAACTCCGCCTCCCCTCCATGGTCATGACCACCGGGTCGCGCGGGCTCCACGTCCTCGTCCCCCTGGACCGGCGTGCCCCGTTCGACGAGGTCCGCGCGTTCGCCCGTGACCTCGCGGACGTCCTCGCCGCCCGCAACCCCGCCGGGCTGACCACCGAGCCGCGCAAGGCGGCCCGCAAGGGCCGGCTCTACCTCGACGTCCAGCGCAACGCCTACGCCCAGACGGCCGTCGCGCCCTACGCCGTCCGGGCCCGTCCCGGAGCCCCCGTGGCGACCCCGCTGAGCTGGGACGAGGTCGACGACCCGGAGCTGACTTCCGGCCGCTGGACCCTCACCACGGTCGGCAGCCGCCTCGGCCGCGACCCCTGGCAGGACGGCGGAGCGGCACCGCGCGGCCGGTCGCTGGGCCCGGCCCGCCGCAGGCTCGACGCCCTGCGCGCACGCGCCTGAGCGCGCTACCGCGCCGGTCGTCCGCACGCGCCTGAGCGCGTTACGCCCTGCTGCCCTGCTGCCCTGCTGCCCTGCCGCCCTGCCGTTCTTCTGCGCTGCCGCCTCGCCGGTCAGTCCCCCTTCCCGGCGCGGGCGGCTTCCTTCACCTCACCGGCGATCTCCTTGTCCAGTGCGGCCCGCACCAGTGCGGCCGCGAACGCCGGAGCGTCCGCACGTGCGACCAGCCGTGCCAGCGCGCCGGGATCGCGCGGCAGCCCGAGCAGGGCGGCGCCCTCACCGGCCTTGCCGTCGAAACACGGATGCACCTCCGGCCACACGCCTTGCACTTCCCGCAGGAAGATGGCCACACCCGCGGGCCCGAGCCCCGGGAGCTCCTGCAACAGCTTCCGCAACCGCCCCGGGTCGCCGTCCGCCTCCTCACGCATCCGCCGGACGTCGCCCCGGTAGCGGTCGAGCAGCAGGTGCGCGCCGTCGCCGAGCTGCGTGGCGGTGCGCTCGTCGTAGCGGCGGTAGCCGCCCTTGCCCAGTGCGTCCACCCGCTGCTGCCAGGTCGCCCCGGCCATGCGCCGGGGGTCCTTCATCCCGGCCTCCGCCAGGCAGCGCGCGGCTTCGACCGGGACGGATGCCCGGATCCGCGCACTGAGCAGACAGGCCAGCACGAGGAGCCGGTACAGCGGCTGCGGCGTGTCCCGCAGCCGGATGCCCGCTTCCTCGGCGTACGTCCTGCCGTACATCCGCAGCAGCGCGGCCGCGGTCCGCTCGTTGCTGGTGCCCATGGAACGAGTGTGTCCCGACGGAACGAGTGTGTCCTGACGAACCCGGCCCCACCCGGCGCGATCACGCTATTCGGCCGTTCTCCGCTCCGGCTGCATGACAGGGGAGAAGGGGGTAGATGTGTACGCGAGCTGCGAACCGATCTTCATATCATCCCTCTCGGCCACCCCTTTTCTCCCCGGAGGCTTCCATGGCTCGCTCCGGCACGTCCCTCGTCCGCACCTGGCAGCACTGGCGCCGCGGACGCGACCTCTCCCTCCCCGCCCGCTCCACCACCGTCGAAGACGCCAACCGGCGGTTCCTGCTCTACGGGGTCCTCCCGCTGTGGGTGGTGCCCGCGGTCGCCGACTGGTGGATGCACAAGAAGACGCGCATCGAGCACACGAGCGGCGTGAAGGAATCCGCCGTCCACGCCCTGATGATGACCGAGGCCGGTGTCCCCGTCGCGATGGGCCTCCTGGCCAGGATCAACCCGCTCGTCCTCTCCGTGATGGGAGGAGCCGCCGTCGCCCACGGCGCCACGGCCCTCTACGACGTCAGCCTGGCCACGGCGGAGCGCGAAGTGCGCCCCGTGGAGCAGCACATCCACAGCTTTCTGGAGGTGCTGCCCCTGTCGGCGATGGCGTTCACCGCGTGCCTGCACGCCGACGAGGTCCGCGCGACGCTGCGCGGCGGCCCCGGCCCCCGCGACTGGGCCCTCCTCCCCAAGGACAGGCCGCTGCCCGCGAAGTACCTTGCCGGGCTCGCCGCGGTGATCTGCGCCGGGGTGATCCTGCCGTACGCCGAGGAGTTCTCCCGGTGCCTGCGCGCCCGGCGTCCGGTGCCCGTCTCATGAAGCGCGCTCCCGCTCCCGCTCCCGCCCGTGTCACGCAGCCCCGGCAGCTGCCGCCCCTGCGCCTGCTCCGCATCGGGGGATCGGGGCCGGAGGACGTCGTCGTCGACGCCGCCGGGCGGGTGCTCACCGGCACCGACGACGGCCGGATCCGGCGGATCACCCTGCCCGGCCCGCGCGGCGGCGCGCGGGTGGAGGAGATCGCCCGGACGGGCGGCAGGCCGCTCGGCCTGGAAGCACTGCCCGACGGGCGGCTGCTCGTCTGCGACGCGGAACGGGGGTTGCTGCGCATCACCCCTGGGACCGAAGAGGGCGCACGAGCCAGGACCGAGGTGCTCGTCGGCTCGGTGGCAGGCGTCCCACTGCGGTTCTGCAGCAACGTGACCGCCGCCGCGGACGGCACCCTCTACTTCACCGCCGCCAGCCGGCGGTACGGGCTGCGCGACTGGCAGGCCGACATCGTCGAGCACTCCGGCACCGGCCGGCTGCTCCGACTCCGGCCGGGCGGCGAGCCCGAAGTGCTCCTCGACGACCTGCAGTTTGCGAACGGCGTCGCCCTGGCGGCCGACGAGACCTACGTCGCCGTGGCCGAAACCGGCGCGTACCGCCTCACCCGCCTCTGGCTCACCGGCCCCCGGTCCGGCGTGCGCGACACCCTCATCGGCAATCTGCCGGGCTTCCCCGACAACCTCTCCCGCAGCGCCGACGGGACCCTCTGGACCGCCCTGGCCGCGCCCCGCACCGCGCCCCTCGAACGCCTCCACCGCGCCCCCGCGCCGGTGCGACGCGCGGCGGCTGCCGCGGCGGTCCACCTGCGCCTGCCCCCGCGCCGTGTCGCGCGCGTCATCGGTGTCGACGCCGGCGGCCGCATCACCCACGACCTGGGACGCCACGGCACCGGCTACCGGATGATCACCAGCGTGTACGAGCACAGGGGCACCCTCGTCCTCGGCAGCCTCCTGGAGCCGGGCATCGCCGTGTGCGAACTCCAGGCCCCCTCTCCCTGAACAGGGGCAGGAGCGCTGCTGCTGCCGCGGACCTCGGGCTCGCTCAGGCGGCGTGCCTGCCCCTGCCCCTTGTGCCCCTCGCGAACGGCCTGGCAGGCGACGACCGGCCCACCGGCGAGGCCGGCGCTTGACGCGAGAGCGCCTCCTGACGCGAAAGCGCCTCCCGACGCGCGACCGGCTCCTGACCGGTGACATCGGGCACCGCCCGTAGGCGGAGATGCCGGGGCCGGGGCTGCGCCGGGCGTTCAGGGGAGCGACCGCTCAGCAGTCGCTCCTCGTAGCGGCCCAGCGCGAGCACCACGCACAACATAAAAGGGGGCAGGAGCAGAGCGACGGCGACCACGGGGGCCCCTTTCGCAGTGGCGGTGGTTTCCCTTGTCGCGTTGCCGTGCGTGGTCGGTGCAAACACCGCGTTCCGCCGAATGGGGAACCCGGCCACGACTTCAGCCCGTGGCCAATTCCGCCCGCACCTCCTCGGCCGACGTGTCCCGAAGTTCCCCGTCCAGTCTCAGCCAGCGCGTTATCGCGATGGATTCCAGAAAGCGGATGTCGTGACTGGCCACGATCAGCGCGCCTTCGTACGAATCCAGGGCCGTGGCCAGCCGGCGGACGCTCGCCATGTCCAGGTTGTTCGTCGGTTCGTCCAGCATGAGCAGCTGCGGGGCGGGCTCGGCGAGCATCAGGGCCGCCAGAGCGGCCCGGAAGCGCTCTCCGCCCGACAGCGTCCCGGCGTACTGGTCGGCCCGTGCCCCCTTGAACAGGAAGCGGGCCAGCTGCGCCCTGATCCGGTTGCCGGTGGCTCCGGGAGCGAACCGCGCCACGTTGCCGGCGACCGTCAGCTCCTCGTCGAGGATGTCGAGCCGCTGCGGCAGGAAGCGCAGCGGCACGTGGACCTCGGCGTCCCCGGCGAGCGCCTCCAGCTCACCGGCGATCGTCCGCAGGAGCGTCGTCTTGCCCGCGCCGTTGCGGCCGACGAGGGCGACCCTCTCGGGGCCGCGCAGCTCGAACCCGCCATCGACCCGCGCCCCGTACGCGAGGCGGAGGTCGCGCAGCGTGAGGACGGAGCGGCCCGGCGGCACCGCCGTGTGCGGGAGGTCGACGCGGATCTCGTCGTCGTCGCGCACGGCCTCCTCCGCCTTGTCGAGCCGTTCCTTCGCCTCGGCCAGTTTCTCCTCGTGCATGATGCGGTGCTTGCCCGCGGAGACCTGGGCCTGCCGCTTGCGGTCGCCCATGACGATCTTGGGCTCGCGCTTGCTGTCCCACATCTTCTGGCCGTACCGCTTGCGGCGGGCGAGCTTGACGTGGGCGTCGGCCAGCTCGCGCTTCTGCTTGCGCAGATCGGACTCGGCGACCCTCACCAGCCGTCCGGCCGCCTCCTGTTCGGCGGCGAGCGCCTCCTCGTACGCCGAGAAGTTGCCTCCGTACCAGGAGACCTCACCCGCCCGCAGGTCGGCGATCTGATCGACCCGGTCGAGGAGCTCGCGGTCGTGACTGACCACGACCATGACGCCGGACCACGCCTCGACGGCCGTGTACAGGCGCCGGCGCGCGTACAGATCGAGGTTGTTGGTGGGCTCGTCGAGGACGAGGACGTCGGGGCGGCGCAGCAGCAGCGCGGCCAGGCGCAGCAGGACCGACTCCCCGCCCGACACCTCGCCGATGGTGCGGTCCAGGCCGATGCCGCCCAGACCCAGGCCGGCGAGCGTCGCCGTGGCGCGCTCCTCGACGTCCCAGTCGTCGCCGACCGCCGTGAAGTGCTCCTCGCGCACGTCGCCCGCCTCGATGGCGTGCAGCGCGGCGCGGGTGCCGGCGATGCCGAGGACGTCCTCGACGCGGAGCGCCGTGTCGAGCGTGGCGTTCTGCGGCAGGTACCCGATCTCGCCCGCGACGCGCACCGTGCCGCCGGTGGGTGTGAGCTCCCCGGCGATCAGTTTCACCAGGGTCGATTTTCCGGAGCCGTTGAGGCCGATGAGGCCGGACCTTCCTGTCCCGAAGGCGACTTGAAGACCGTCGAAGACGGTGGTGCCGTCCGGCCAGGTATAGGAGAGGGACGTGCACGTGATGGAAGCTGAAGAAGCAGAAGAAGCAGACAAGAAAGCCTCGTAATCGTTGCGGGGAAGGTGGCCGGGGAACCGCCGTAAGGGCGGCGCGGGGCGGACACCGCCGGGCGACCAGGAGGGGCCGACGAGAATGCGGGAAAGAGAATCCCGCGTCGGCGGAGGGACGGCTCAATGCGTCGAGGTCGCACACGGAACGCGGGCAGCGGCGGCGTCATGGCGCTGCTGCATAGCGCGGTGTCTCAAGACCTCAGACGAGCAACGTCCTGCTCCGATCGACGACAACAAAGGCGTGATGAAACGTAAAGGAGCGGTGGTGACGGCGTCAACGCAATAAAATCCCGCTCCGTGGAGATCGCTGAGACGCATCGTGCTCTGCTCGGCAGACTGCTGCCGGACGACGGACCGGGGGACCGGACCGTCCGGCGGGGGCAGTTCCACCACGTGGTGATCGGCTCCGATCGTGTGGTGTGCCTGCCCCGCACCGAGGCGGTGGCCGCCCGGCTGCCCGCGCGGGCGGCGGTGCTGCGGGCGCTCGCGGGACTCGATCTCGGCTTCCGTACGCCCGAGCCGCTGTCCGAGGGCGGAGGCCGTGGCTCACGCGAGGGCCATGACTCGTACGAGGTGCCGTACCTGGTGCTGACCCGCATCCCGGGGGAGCCTCTGGAAGCCGGTGCGCTCGCGGACCCGGCCGTGGCCGATGCGGTGGCGGGGCAGTACGCGTCACTACTGGCCGGACTGGCCCGGGCCGGCGCCGACAGGGAGGTACGAGCCGCTCTGCCCGTGGCGCCGGAAGGCCGGTGGCGGCAGTTCGCGGCGGACGTGCGCGCAGAGCTGTTCCCCCTGATGTCCGGCAGCGGACGCCGGCGGGCCGAACGGGAACTCACGGCCGTCAGCGACCTCCCCCACATCACGAGCGCGGTGGTGCACGGTGACCTCGGCGCGGAGAACGTCCTGTGGGAACGCACCGGCGGAATGCCGCGGCTCAGCGGAATCGTCGACTGGGACGAGGCGGCGATCGGAGACCCTGCCGAGGACCTCGCAGCCATCGGCGCCAGTTGTGGCGAGGACGTCCTGGGGCGGGTACTCGCCCGGGGAGACCGGCTGTGGCCGGCGGACCGGCTGGGGCCGGCCGGTGAACTCGCCGCCCGCATCACCGCGATCCGCGGCACGTTCGCCCTGCAGCAGGCGCTCTCCGGGCATCTCGACGGCGACGAGGAGGAACGGGCGGAGGGCCTGATGGGCTACTGAGGGCCGTTCCGGACCGAGCTGTACAGGCCAGGACCATTGCAAGGAAACGTGTTCAGGCTCATCATGCCTGGGTGCGTTTCTCGATGAATGTCCCCAATTTCGGAGACTTTGCCGATGCCAGGAACGTGGCGGCACTGGCCAAAGCGGCCGAAGCGGCGGGCTGGGACGGCCTGTTCCTGTGGGACCACGTGGTCCACGACAAGCACTCCTCCCGCCCGGTCGGCGATCCGTGGATGCTCCTGACGGCGGCGGCACTGGCGACCACGTCCATCAAGCTGGGCACGCTGGTCACACCCGTACCCCGGCGCCGTCCGCACCAACTGGCCCGCCAGGTCACGACACTGGACCGCATCAGCGGTGGCCGCGTGGTCTTCGCGGCGGGCCTGGGCGGGCCCGTCGAGGACGAGTACGGCAGCTTCGGCGAACCCACCGACGAAGTCCTGCTCGCCGAGCGCCTGGACGAAGGGCTGAGCCTGTTGGAGCAGTACTGGACGGGGGCGCGGATCACACACCGCGGCCGGCACTTCCAGGCGCAGGACGTGGCCCTGCTGCCCCGGCCCGTCCAGCGCCCGCGTCCGCCGGTGTGGATCGCCGGCTACTGGCCGAACCGCAGGCCGATGCGGCGCGCGGCCCGCTGGGACGGCGTCGTTCCGCTGTTCGCCTCCGCCGGGCACGGCCGTACCCCGCCGGTGGAGGAGGTGCGTGACCTGGTGGCCTACGTCGGCCGGCACCGCCCGGACGACCGCCGCGGTGCGCGTTTCGAGGTGGTGGCCGGAGGCGTCAGCCCCGCGAACGACGTGACCGCCGCCCGCGACCTGATCGGACCGCTCCGTGACGCGGGCGTCACCTGGTGGGATGAGCGGCTTCCTCTGGACGACCCCGGGCTCGCCCGCCTCGACACGCTCCTCCACCGCGCCGGACAGGGCCCGCCCCGGCTCTGACGTCTCGGCTCAGCGGGCCGGCTCGTCCGGGGAGGTGCGTGCAACCCGCTCGTCACCGGTGTTCACCGGATCCGTCGGTGCGGCTTGGGCGGGCAGGCGCGCGCCGCCGGTGCGGGACGCGGCCGTGAGGACCCGTACGAGGGGATTGACGGATGTCGTGGCCAGGAGTGCGGTCAGCAGCATTGCGGTGAAGACTTCGCCGGTGATGATTCCGGCATTGCGTCCGATGGTGAGCATGATGACCTCACTGAGCCCTTTGGTGTTGAGAAGAGCGGCCAGCACCGAGGCTTCTTGGTGAGGAAGGCCGATCAGACGGGCTCCGGACAGCGTTCCCGCGTATTTCCCGGCGCAGGCCACGAAGAGAAAGGCCGCGAGCTCGATCGCACCCGCCGGTCCCAGCTCGGTGATGTCGACGGAGAGCCCCGTGAGGGCGAAGAAGACGGGGATGAGCAGGGCGCCGGTGTGCTGGAACGGGGCTTCGAGGGACAGGCGCAGCTCGGGCGGGAGGTCACGGGGCATGGCCAGGCCGAAGGCGAAGGCGCCCAGGACGGCGTGGATCCCGATCCACGCGGTGGCGCAGGAGGAGAGGAGGACGCCGCTGCTGATCACCAGGATGAGCAGGAGCGGGTGACCGCCCTGGCTGTCACGGTGCGGGAACCGGTGCAGGAACCGGCGCAGAAGAGGGCGGACCCCGAACGCCATGACGAGTGCGTAGAGCAGGACTTGCGCCACGGTCTGCAGGCAGTGGGAGAGGCCGTGCCCCCGGGTCGTGGTGAGCAGCACGACCAAGGAGCACCAGGCGATGGTCTCGGTGATGGCTCCGCAGGCGGTGGCCAATGGCCCCACCCGGCCGTGCTGCAGGCCGTTCTCCTTGATGATGCGGACGAGAACGGACAGCGCGCCGATCGACAGGACGATGCCCATGAAGACGGCGAAGACACCGGCGGGGGTGCCGGGGGAGGTGGCGGCCGGGCGTTGGGCGAGCAGTGCCGCCGAGACGGCCACCGCCAGGGTGAAGGGGATGGCCAAAGACGCCGTCGTGACGGTGAGGACGGAACGCAAACGGCCGCGCAGCGGGCGGAAGTCCAGCTCCCAGCCCGTGACGAACATGAAGAGGGCGATGCCCACCTGGGCGACGGTGGCAAGGTGCGGCCGCGCCTGCGGTGGGAAGAGGAGACCGGGAAGGTCGCCGGGCAGGAGGCCGAGGAGGCTCGGTCCCAGGAGGAGACCCGCGGCGATCTCACCGACGACGACCGGCTGCCGGAGGCGGGTGCGCAGCGGGCTGATCACGACACCGATGAGCAGGATGACGGCGATATCCGCCAGGATCATCGCGTCCAGTGAAGAGTCCTTCAAGGTTCTGATGCCTCTCCCCGGCCTGGCGTTACGGTTTTAATCCTAGATGCCGGAATTCTTCCCCGGGGAGGAGTCCGTGGCCCCTCCACCCGAATGAGTGGAGGGGCCATCGGTGTTGTGGTCCTATGGAACGCTGAGTTCCTGGGAGCGCTGTGTTTCCGGGAACGCTGTGTTTCCGGAGACGTTGTCTTAGGGAACGCGGCGGGGACGGGCCACGAGTTCGCCGCCGCAGTTGGGGCAGACGTCGTGCATGGCGTCACTGCAGGGCACGCAGAACGTGCACTCGTGCGAGCAGATGCGGGCGGCCGAGTCCGGCGGCAGCATCGCACTCTCGCATCGCTCGCAGCGTTCACGCATTTCCAGTGCCATGGCTTCTCTCCTGACGGGTTCGGGTATCCGCCACCTGATTCGCCGGCACCGGATGAGGTCGGAGCCCATTCTTGGCAGGAGGAACGTGGCCGGAAAGCGCCCGCAGGGCCAGCTTTGCGTAGGATCGGGCCAGCACCGGAGCCCGCGTTGACCAGGTCGGACCGGTCGTCAGCCGGTATCCGCAGCGCGCGGTACCTGGGACAGGAACAAGACACGCACTCGCGCTAGTGTGCGTACGTGAGTCTTTGTGTCGTAGTGGGATTCGGGGCCGCCGGGGCGGCCACCGCTCGGACGCTGGCCGAGCAGGGGTACGCGGTACGGGTCGTCACCAGGTCGGGCCGGAGCCCGGAGCCCGGCATCGAGCACGTCGCGCTGGATGCGGCGGACGGCAGGCAGCTGATCGAGGCGGCGCGGGGCGCGGTCGCGATCTACGGCTGCGCCGCACCGCCCTACCACCGCTGGGCCGCCGAGTGGCCGCCGCTGGCCTCGTCGCTCTGCGCGGCGGCCGAGGCCACCGGTGCCGTTCTGGTGATGCTGGGCAACCTCTACGGCTACGGCCCCGTGGACGGTCCCATGACGGAGGACCTTCCCCTCGCTGCGACGGGCCCCAAGGGGCGGGTGCGCGCCGCCGTCTGGGAGCAGGCGCGAGACCTGCACGAACAGGGCCGCATCAAGGCGGTCGAGGTGCGTGCCTCGGACTTCTTCGGCCCCGGCGTCACCGACGGCGGACACCTGGCCGCCCGGGTCATGCCGCGCCTGCTGCGCGGCAAGTCCGTCTCCGCGCTCGGCGACCCGGACGCCCCGCACAGCTGGACCTATCTCCCCGATGTGGCCAGGGCCCTGGTCGAGGTGGCGGGCGAGGAGCGCGCCTGGGGGAGGGCCTGGCACCTCCCGACGGCGCCCGCGCTATCCGCCCGCCGGATGGTGGACCGCCTTGCCGCTCAGGCCGGAACGGGGCCGGTCGCGGTGCGCAGGCTCTCGCCGGCCGTGCTGGGCGTCGCGTCGGTGTTCTCGCCGCTGATCCGCGAACTGAAGGAGATCCGCCACCAGTTCGACCGTCCCTTCGTGGTCGACTCCAGCGCGTACGAGACCGAGTTCGCCGTACGCGCCACCCCTGTCGACGAGCAGGTCGAGGCGACGGTCGACTGGTGGCGCGGGCGGTCGTAAACGGTTGTGGGCGTCGTAGCGGTCGCAGCGGTTGCAGCAGCCCTGTCCAGGCCTTCATGCACGCCGCATGAAGGCCTGCAGGTACTGCCGCGCCGGCGGTCGCTCAAGAGACGCGCCGGCGGTCGCTCAGGAGACGAGGGGACCCTCTTCCAGTTCGGTCAGCTGTACGGTGCACAGACCGCCGCGCTCGACCTTCACGTCCTCCACCTTGAGCTGGGTGCCCGGCAGGAGGATGTACTCCTCCTCGCCGGTGAACGCCGAGAAGCGCTGGATGCCCACGGCCCGCACCGGCCGCACCTCGAAGAGCGTCCGCTTGCCGCGGCCGCCGAGGAACCCCTGCGCCACGCCCAGGTTGGGCGTGCAGGACGAGACGCCCCACCAGGTCACGGTCTTGCCGACCGGGTACTGCGCGCGCAGGTCCAGCGACACCCCGCGCCACAACGGCTCCGTACGGGCGGGAAGCCCCGACACCGCCGAGAACAGCAGCCGCAGGTACGGGAGGTACGGGATGACCTTGGACCGGTCCGGCGAGCGCAGAATGGCGTTGATCTCCCGGTAGAACGCGGACTCGCAGGTGTAGAGGTAGAGGGCGGCGATCGCGTCGGCGGACAGACTGCCGGCCGCAGCCGGCTCGGCCACCCGGCTCCTGCCGAACTCGTGCGACAGGCCGACGTGTCGGTCGAGGCCCGCCAGCCGCTTCGCGACCGGGCCGACGGCGTCGCGGAAGTCCATGAGCGGGGTGTCGAACACACCCGTGATCGCGGGGAGGGCGAGGCCCTCGTCCTTGACGTTGGCGAGCCGCTCCAGGTACAGCTGGTGCAGCTCCATGGTGGACGTGATGAACGCGCCCATGCGTTCGGCGACACCGCCGTCCGCCCCGCCGCCGGCCTCCGCCGCGGCCTTGTCCCACCCCTTGCTCGGCAGCCAGTCGATCGGGTCGGCGCCCAGCGACGCGAGGGCGTCGTTCACGACCGCGAAGTGGTCGCCGTCGCAGAAGATGTCGCCCTGCGCCGCGGGGTTGGGGTGGTCGATGTGCCGGACCTCGACCCCGGGGTACTTCTCCTGGAGCCGGAGGACGACCTTCTTCAGGCTGCGCGCGTGCGCCCCCCACCACGCGAAGACGACACCACGGTCCTCCTCGTCGGCGTCCTGCTTGGCCTTGAGGATCTCCTCGACGATCCGCTCGGCGACCGGACGCCAGAAAGCGGTGTGCCGGTCGGCGTCGGTGCCCCTTCCCCCGTTACTGGTGGCGGTGAGCGCCGTGTTCAGCAGCAGTACGCCCTGCGTGAGCATCGCCTGGAACCACTCCGGCGGCTGGACGGTCTCCCGCTCCTTCAGCAGCGCCCGGATGTCGGCGATCGGGGTCTTCTTGGGTATGCCGTACTTCCACATTGCCGCCGCCTTGATGATGCAGCGGATGCTGACGACCCTGCCGAACTGGCTGTCCTTCCAGTCGTGGAAGGTGTTGTCGAACATCGCGATGCCCGTGGCGCTCTCCGGCCGCGGGTACGGATTCTGACCGAAGGCGACGACCTTCCACTTGTGCGGTGGATTGGGCTTGAGCGCCTGAAAGGTCAGTTCACGGACGGGGACGATTTCCGGGCCGCGACCCGAGCCGATGAACGCAGCCGCTTCCGGCTGCTCCTCGATGACCGGCTTCAGCAGCGGAAGCCACGGTTCGCCGCCGCCTTTGAAGAGTTCGGCGAGGGCGAGCGGGTCATTCGCGTCGGGCTCGGCCGGGGCAGGGGATTCGCTCATTGTGGAGGGCTCCGAATATCAAAACGTGCTGATAGGGCATGTTCGGCAAGGTAGGCACGGCAGGTGAAATCGCCGCGCGAGGGCCGAACGCGGCGACAAGAACCCAAAACGCCACTACGGGACTTCGGGTCCGCCTCGCGGGGTCTGCCTCGCGGAAACTGCCTGCAGGCTAGCACCGGGCTCCGACACCGGCCGCAATCGTGACGAGAGGTCATGAACCGCAGGTCGCAGCAGCGTTGTCAGTGAGGCGCGGTAACGTCATGAGCGCTGGAACGACCGGCTTTCCGATGGGAGTGGACCATGACCGTGGACCGTGTGCAGCCGCCGCTGCGAGTAGTGCTGACCGATATCAACACGAAGGTGGTGGAGGCGTGGCGGGCGGCGTTCGCCGACACTCCCGGGATCGAGATCCGCAAGGGGTCGATCCTCGATGAGGACGTCGACGCCTGGGTTTCCCCGACCAACTCCCGGGGCCGGATGGACGGCGGCGTCGACGCGGCCATCAAGCGACACCTCGGAGCGGGAATCCAACTGCGCGTGCAGCGCGCAATACGCGACCAGTACGAGGGAAATCTCCCGGTGGGAAGCGCGGTATGCGTGCCGTCCGGGGCGGTCAATCCGAAATTCCTGATCTCGGCGCCCACGATGGAATATTCCGCGCAGAACGTGAGCGAGACGCTGAACGTGGCCCTGGCGTGCGCCGCCGCCTTCCAGGCGATCCACCGGCAGAACGAACAGGCACCGGGCAGCATCGCGTCGGTGGCCCTGGTCGGCATGGGCGCCCAGACCGGCCGGGTGCCGGCACGGGTGTGCGCCAATCTGATGTGGACGGGCCACACGCTGTTCAACGACCACCGCTTCGACGACTACGACGACCTGCGCGCCACGATCACCGCCCAGCTCGACGACATCGAGAACGCGCCCGAAGAGAAGTGCGTACGCATCGCGCCGCCCGCGCGTGCCACCTCCCGCCGCTGACGGGGTCCGTGGAGCATGTGATCCATCCACCGGTATGCGGGTCAACGGCATGTGATCCAATGGACAGATGAGCGACACGGGCGTTTCTCTGGGGCCGTTGGAAAGGATCGACGGCCGCTGGATGGTGGGCGATTCCCGAAGGCCTGGCGGCACCTGGCTCGAGTTCCGTGCGGAGGGGCTTCACCAGCACGCACGGGACTCCGAGGAGCGGCTGATCCCCTGGTCCAGGATCATGATCCTCGGGCGCTGCACACTGGGGGCCAAGTACCCGAAGGACTCGTACGGCGCGAAGGCGCTGCTCGATGCCCTGCCGGGCCCGTGGAGGGGACGCGGACGCGGCTACCTGCACATGACGCTGCGCCACCCCTACGAGGACTGGCTTGCCCCCTTCGGTCTCCACCCTCGTTGGTACAGCCCCATCGAACACGAGCTGTTCCAGGAACTGCTCGCACAGACCTGCGCCGCGGACGAGACGCACAAGCTCGGCGACGCGGACTGGCTGGGCCGCGCGGTCGAACAGCTGGCAGGGCAAAGGCCCTGGTCGGCCTGGAAGATACGCGACGCCGTGAAAGAGGCTCGCGTGGCGTGACGCGCACCTGTTTGATTTTGTGGACAGGACGGTTCGAAAACCCGAGAATCACCTTCATGACGTCTCCTGAGTTCCGTACGCGCGTGACACGGCCTTCCGAGGCCGACCGGGAGAGGGCCCTGGCGATCCTGCGCGACGGCACCGGCGACGGCAGGCTCTCCCACGACACGTTCATGCGCCGCATGGACCTCGTCCTGACCGCCCGCACCAGCGCCGAGATCGAGCTCGCCATGGCCGACCTCCCGGCCCGCGGGCGGTTCTCGGACTTCCTCCTGCGCGTGGTGGGCCGCGTGTCCTCCTTCGGCGCGAGCGTTCGCGGAGCCTGGCGGGCCGCGCGGCTCCCCGGCCTCCGGCTCCCCGAGCCCGGCACGAAGCCGCTGACCGTCGGCCGGGCTCCGGTCTCCGACCTGCGCCTCGAAGACGACACGGTCTCCCGCCGGCACGCGGAACTGCGCTGGCTCGACCACGGCTGGCGCCTGACGGACCTCGGCTCCCGCAACGGCACCTACGTCAACGGCCTGCGCATAGCCGGCTCCGTCCGCGTCGGCCCCGGCGACCACGTCGCCTTCGGCGACCTCGGCTTCCGCTTGTCGGTCTGACGGTCTGACGGTCTGACAGCCTGGCGGCGGGCGGCCTGCGATCCGGCAGCGGCTGCCGGCGTCCGATCCGACAGCAGACCGGCCTTCAAGGCTCCGTCAACGATGGACCGGAGCTCACCTGAATGGGTGATTCCGATCTGGAGTGAAGCGAGAGCACACTCCCGAGTGGAGGCCGTGTACCTCCGACGTCCGTGAAGACCGGAGGAGGGCTTCTCATGCTCCCGTTCCGCACCCGCAGACTCATCGCCGCCGCAGCTGCCGTCGCCGGGGCGATCCCGCTGGCAACAACCGGAACCGCCCCGGCCGCCGCCGCGGGCGACGCCATGGCCCAAACCCTGAACTGCTCCGGTTCGATCAGGGTGGACATCACCAATACCGGAGCCGTCGACGGCAAAGGCACTCTCCGCTGTGCGACACCCAGCACCTCCTACGACGGTCAGCTGAAGCTCTCGGGATCCGTGACGAACGTCAGCGGGCTGGTCTATCAGACCAGGACGACCGACCAGCTCAGCATCTTCAGCGGCAGCACCGGCGAGATCATCGACCTCTCGGTGAACCGGACCCTGCGCAAGCTCTCTGACGCCCCCTCCGGCAACGCCACCGAAGAAGGCTCGGGACTGGTCATCGGAGGCGGCCCCTTCGGCGGCTCCACGGAGACCGAGTCCGGCGCGGGCACGTTCGGCGCGGGGGTGGTGACGACCTTCCTCATCACCAACGAATACATCCTCGACCTGCACGGCTGACCCGGTCGGAGCGCCCAGGCCCCCAGGGCCCGGGCCGAACGCACCGCACGGGCCTGCGAAACGTCAGCTGCCGTCTGTGCAGATGCCCTTGATCCTGCCGTCCGTGGCCCCGACGGTGCCGAAGGCCGCCCTGCCGGCGGACGGTCCAGTGGGTCCGGTGCCAGGCGTCCAACTGCTCCGGGGCGGCCGGGAAGTGCCCGGCGTCCGGGTCCCGGGGATCGGCGCCGAGTGCCTCAGGCCGGCCGTCCCCGGTGGTCAACGCGATGAGGCCCGAGGCGTCGGCCTCGGCAGCAGCCGGATACGTCGGGCTGAGGTAAGCCGCGGAGGCTTCGGACCGGACACGGTCAGCCTCGGCCGGACGCCGCACCAGGACGTGCAGAGGCTGCGGCAGATCCTCATGGTGATCCTCCGGCTCGGTGACCTCGTCGCGCGGGCAGACGCCGTAGTGGTCGGTGACCCGGCGCTCCGGCGCAACCGGGCACCCTGCTGACCCGCTGGCGGGCTCGCGCGGCCTCGTTTCCTCGAAACGACGTCGGCAGGGAATCCGGAAGGAATTTGGAGCGTAATCCTCCGAACGGAATCCGAGCATCCGATATGCCGCGCCTTTGATATGCGACGCCTTTGAGTTGAACTTATCGGTCATATTCGGTCGACCGTGAGACGCCGTGGTTGACGCCGTCGGTGCCGTCGTGCCTACGCTGCCGGAGCAAGATCAACAGGCTCACTGTCTCTGCGAAATGGCCGCATCATGACGAACCCGACCAGTCTCGACAGCCGCACGCCGAACGCGAGAGATGCTCCCGTAAGACCCCGACGCGTCCTGACAGTTGCCTGTCTGGGCTACGGAATGCTCGTCATCGACATCAGCATCGTCAATGTGGCGATCCCGGCGATGCGCGACAGCCTGCACGCGAGCCTCGCGACGATGCAGCTCGTGGTCGACGCGTACGTCATCGTTCTCGCCAGCCTCGTGCTGGCCGGAGCCGCGGCGGTCGGACGGTTCGGCTCCGTTCCCGCGTTCCGGCTCGGCATCGGCATTTTCGGGCTGGCGTCCGTGCTCTGCGGAGCCGCCCCCGACGGTTCCGTACTCGTCGCCATGCGGGTTCTGCAAGGGCTCGGTGCGGTCCTGCTCGTGCCCGCCACTCTGGTGCTGATCACCGACGCCTACAAGGACCCGGGCAAGCGCGCCAAAGCCATCGCCGTCTGGGCGACGGTCGCCGGAAGCCCGGTCGCGTTCGGCCCCATTCTCGGGGGCGCCCTCGTCTCCGCCGTCGGCTGGCGGAGCATCTTCCTCATCAACATACCGGTCGTCGTGGCCATCCTGTGGCTCTCGGCGCGTCACATGCCCCGCGGCGAACCGGAGGCGAAGAAGGAGCCGCAGGACATCGCGGGCCAGCTCCTCGGCATCGTCTTCCTCGGAAGCGTCGCGCTGGCGCTCACCGAAGGCCGCGAACTGGGCTGGACCCGCCCACTGCCCGTCGCCGCAGCCGTGACCGCCCTCGTAGCGCTCGCGGCGTTCGTCGTCAGACAGCGCACCTGTTCCTTCCCCATGATTCCCAAGGACCTGCGCCGGGCCCCGGGATTCGGCGGTCTCGTCATGGTGGGCCTGCTGCTCTTCCTCGGCTACTACGGGCTCGTGTTCTCCATCAGCGTCTTCCTCCAGCAAGTGCGCGGCTACGGCCCGGTCACCACCGGCCTGTGCTTCCTGCCGTCCGCCTTGCCGATCACGTTCATGCCGCTGGTCGCCGGGCGCGTCAACGCCAAGCACGGTCCTCTGAAAGTCCTGGTCACCGCCGTCGCCCTGACGCTGGCCGGCGGGCTGCTGCTGGTCTTCCTGGGCGGCGAGGCCCCGATCGGCACCTGCGTCGGGCTCGTCTTCATCGGACTCGGCTTCGGCCTCGCCACCGTGCCCCAGATCTCCCTGGTCATGGCGACGGCCCCGCCGCACCGCTCCGCGATCGCCAGCGGACTGCTGTCGGCGGCCCGGCAGTCGGGAACCACGATCGGCATCGCCCTGCTCGGCGGTCTCCAGACCGGGGACAGCATCGTCGCTCCGGCGCTCGCGGCCGTGGCGGCGTACCTGCTGATGGCGGCGGCCGTCGGCCTCGCCGCCCGGAAGCAGGCCGCGCAGACGCAGTCCCAGACGTCGCCTCGGACCACCTAGCGAGGGGGACCAGCCGGCGAGAGCAAGGCCTTCGCGATGTCCGCGCCCCGGTGCCCCGAAGTACCGGCTCCATCACCAACGGAGGACATTCATGAGTGAGCACCAAGCCACGCACCAAGCCACGCACGAAGCCACGCACCAAGCCGATTTCCGGAACGAGCAGCACCAAGACGAGCACGAAGCGAGCCGTAGCCGTAGCCGTGCCATAGCCTCCCGCGTCGAGGCGCTCCACACCAGCGACCCCGAATTCGCCCGCGCGGCCCCGGCGCCGAGCGTCGCCGAGGCCGTCCACCGAGCCGACGGCAGCCTCATCAAAACCATCTCGGCCGCCATGAACGGCTACGCCGACCGGCCCGCGCTCGGACGCAGAGCCGAGCGCATCGTCGAAGACCCCGCCACCGGCCGCCGCACCACCGAACTCCTCCCTCACTTCGAGACCGTGACCTACGCCGAACTGTGGCAGGAGGTGGGCAGCCTCGCCGCCGCCTGGGCCGACCCCGCCTCGGGCGGCCTGCGCGCCGGCGACTTCATCGGAGTGCTCGGATTCACCAGCACCGACTACGCCACGATCGACCTCGCCTGCATGTACCTGGGAGCGGTGTCGGTCCCCCTTCCCACGGGATGGACCGCGGCACGGCTGGCACCCATCCTCGCCGAGACGGAGCCGCGGATCCTCGCGGCCGACCTCGGCTCGATCGACGCCGCGGTCGAAGCCGTCCTCGCCACCGGCTCCGTCGAACGCCTCGTCGTCTTCGACTACGACCCGCGCGTGGACGACCACCGCGAGGCCCTTCAAACGGCCGTCGGCAAGCTGAGCGGGCGCGCCCCCGTCGTGCCGCTCCAGGAGGAACTGGCCCGCGGAAGGCGGCTGCCCGCCCTGGAGCCCCGTGACGACGGCGACCCGGACCGCCTGGTCGGCCTGATCTACACGTCCGGAAGCACCGGCGCGCCCAAAGGCGCGATGTACACCGCATCCATGATCACGAGGATGTGGCAGAACAGCCGCACCGGCATGCCGAACGCCGCGCCGGGCAGCGACAGGCCGGTGCCGACGATCGTCCTGCACTACATGCCCATGAGCCACGTCAACGGCCGTGCCCGGCTGATCTCCGGGCTCGCTTCCGGCGGCATCGGCTTCTTCACAGCTCGCAGCGACATGTCGACGCTGTTCGACGACATCGGCCTGGCGCGCCCCACGGTGCTGAGCCTGGTCCCCAGGATCTGCGACATGGTCCACCAGCGGTACCTCCTCGAAGCCGACCGCCTCTCCCGCACCGGCACTCCCCGGATCACCCGGGCGGACGCCGAGGCGGCCGCACGCACCCGGGTCCGCGACGACATGCTCGGCGGCCGGATCGTCAGCGCCCTGTGCGGCAGCGCGCCGCTGTCGTCGCAGATGCACACCTTCATGGCAGAGGTCCTCGGCACGAAGGTCGTCGACTGCTACGGGTCGACGGAGACGACCCGGCCGGTCGTCGTCGACCAGCAGGTGCGCCGCCCCCCGGTGATCGACTACCGGCTGGCGGACGTACCCGAGCTCGGATACTTCGCGACCGACAAGCCGCACCCCCGGGGCGAACTCCGCCTGAAGTCGGTCGGGCTGGTGCAGGGTTACTACAAGCAGCCCGAGGTCACCGCACGCGCCTTCGACGAGGACGGCTACTACAAGACCGGTGACGTGGTCGCCGAGATCGCACCCGACCGGCTGGTCTACGTCGACCGGATCAACAACGTCGTGAAGCTCTCCCAGGGCGAGTTCGTCGCCGTGTCCCGGCTGGAAGCGCTGTACTCGACCAGCCCGTACATCGCGCAGATCTACGTCTACGGCAGCAGCGAGCAGGCGTTCCTGCTGGCCGTGGTCGTCGCCGACCGCGAGCAGCTCGACCAGGAGCGCCTCGGCCGCGAACAGCCCGACGGCAGGCGGCGCGACGGCGAGCAGTCGCCGCCGGACGATGCGTACGACGACGCCGCGACCCGGGCGAAGATCCTCGACTCGATGCGGGAACTCGCCCGCGACGCCGGCCTCAACCCGTACGAGGTCCCCTACGACGTCGTCCTCGAACCGCACCCCTTCACGATCGAGAACGGCCTCCTCTCAGGAGTCGGCAAGATCCTGCGGCCCGCCCTCAAGGACCGCTACGGCGCACAGCTGGAGCAGTTGTACGCGGACATCGCCGGCGGCAGGGCCGGGCGGATCGCGGCGCTGCGGGCCGCGGGCCGCAGCGCCGAGCCGCTGGAAGCGGTCCTCGCCGCGGTCCAGATCACCCTCGGATACCCCGCTTCGATGGTCGTGCCGGAGGCAGCCTTCACCGACCTGGGCGGCGACTCCCTGTCGGCGCTCACCTTCTCGACGGTCCTTGAGCAGATCTTCGACACCGAGGTCCCGGTCCAGGTCGTCCTCAGCCCCACGTCGACCCTCGCCGGCATCGCCGGCCACCTCGCCGCGACACCCGGGACATCTGCTGCGCCCCGGCCCACGTTCGCCTCGGTCCACGGCCGCGGGGCCACCGAGGTGAGGGCCGGCGATCTGACTCTCGACCGGTTCGTCGACGAGCAGGTTCTCGCGCGGGCGCCGAAAGCACCGGACGGGACCGAGCTGTCGGCGCACCGGACCGATACGTCAGCGGATCGGACCGAACCGCCGCCCACCGGGAACGTCCTGCTCACCGGGGCGACCGGGTACCTCGGCAGGTTCCTGGCCGTCGAGTGGCTCGAACGCGTCGCAGCATCGGGCGGCCGGCTGACCGTTCTCGCCCGCGGCGCCGACGACACGGCCGCCGGGCAGCGCGTCCTGGAGTGCCTGCGCGGCGCGTGCGGAGACCGGACCGACTGGTTCGACGCGGCCGCGGCGCAGCACCTGGAGGTCCTGGCCGCAGACGTCTCCGCGCCGAAGCTGGGCCTCGACGGTACGACCTGGGAGCGGCTGGCCTCCGGGACCGACCGGATCGTGCACTCCGCGGCGCTGGTCAACCACGTCCTCCCGTACAGCCGGCTGTTCGAGCCGAACGTCGTCGCGACGGCCCAGCTGATCGAACTCGCGCTCACACACCGGATGAAGAAGTTCGCCTACGTCTCGACCATCGCGGCCGCGATGATGCCCGACGGGACGTTCCTCGACGAGACGGCCGACGTCCGTACGGTCTCGCCGGCACGGCAGCTGAACGACTCCGACGCCAACGGATACGCCACCAGCAAGTGGGCGGGCGAGGTCCTCCTCCGGGACGCGCACGACAGAACAGGGTTGCCGGTCGCGGTGTTCCGCCCCGACATGGTCCTCGCCCACAGCCGCCTGACCGGACAGCTGAACCTCCCCGACCGCTTCACGCGGCTGCTCCTGAGCGTCGTCGCGACGGGCATGGCGCCGCGCTCCTTCCACCGGCTCGACGCGGACGGCAACCGCCGGCGGGCCCACTACAGCGGGCTGCCCGTGGACTTCACGGCCGACGCGATCGCCACGCTCAGCGCTCGGAGCCGGGACGGCTACGTCACGTACAACACCGTCAACGCGAACGACGACGACGTCTCGCTGGACGAGATCGTGGACTGGCTCATCCGCGCGGGCCACCCGATCGCCCGGATCGACGATTACGAACAGTGGCGCGTACGGTTCGAGGCGGCCCTGAGAGGCCTCCCCGAACACCAGCGCCGGCTGTCGATGCTGCCGCTGATGCGGGCTTACGCCCGCCCGACCGAGCCGAGAACGAGCTCCATGGTGCCGGCCGGACGGTTCACCACGGCCGTCGCCGGCTCCGGCGCCGGCGGGGGCGCCATACCGTCCCTCTCGGCGGATTTCATCGACAAGTACGTAGCGGACTTGAGGACGCTCGGCATTCTCTGACACGCGGGGGGCCGGAGGGGAGGACCGGAAAGGGAGGGGGAGTGAGTTGTCCCGGGCACCGTTTGACCTTCAAGCCGCTTGAAGGCCGACAATCGCGGTCATGGACGAGAACGACGCGCTGATGAACATAGGCGCCTTCGCACGCAGGGTGGGGCTGGCGCCGAGCGCCCTGCGGTTCTACGACGACTGCGACGTGCTGCGCCCCGCCTACGTGGACGACGCGACCGGCTACCGCTACTACGCCGCGGACCAGGAACCCCGAGCGGTCCTGGTCCGGCGGCTGCGCGAGGCCGGAATGCCGCTCACCGACGCCTCGGTGGTGCTCGACGGCACCCGCGAGGAAGCCCGCGCCGTTCTGGAAGGGCACGCCCGGCGGGCGCGAGAGACCGCGGCGTCGGCCCGGTCGGCGATCGAGGAGATCCTCCGCGACCTGACGGGAGGCGCGCGCCGCGCCTCGGTGCGGCTCGGAGGGGCGGAGCTGGCCAGCGCTGTGCGCCAGGTCGCCCCGGCGGTGGCGTCCGCTTCCGTACGGGACGAGTTCCCGGTGCTCGGGTGCGTTCTGATCGAACTCGACCGTCAGGAAACGCGCCTCGTGGCCACGGACCGCTACCGCCTGGCGGTCCGCGCGCTGCGGGCCTCCTCGGCCGAGGGCGTTGCGGGTGACCCGTGCCGCGTCCTGGTCGACGCCGCGGAGCTGAAGGAGGCCGCGTCCTGGGCCCTGCGCATGCCGGACATCCGCATCGAGGCAGACCCGGGCCGGCAGGGCGTACGGCTGTACGGCGACACGGTCGTACGGGACCTTTCGACCGTCGACGGAGCGTTCCCGGACTACCGGATGATCCTGGACGACCTGCCGGCCGCCCGGCACCGGATCATCACGGACCGGACCGCCCTGCGCGAGACGATCGCCGCTGCCGGCCACGCCGGGCCACTGACCCTGCTCACCGGCGACCAGCAGCTCACCCTCGCCACGCGCGGCTCGGTGGCCGCCACGGCGCCCGCCATCTGCACAGGGCCGCCGGTGCGCATCGCCTTCGACCCGCACGTGCTCCTCCCGGCGCTCGACGCCGGGGTCGGCCCCGACGTACTGCTGGAGATCTCCTCTCCGTCCCAGCCCGTGATCGTCCGCTCCGCGGACCAGGGAAGCTTCACCACGTTGGTCATGCCGGTCCACGACGCGTCGGAGGACGAGTGACGAGAGGTGCCCCTGCCCTTCCACCGTTGAGAGAGCGAGCCGTGAACCCCGGCAACCCCGCGGCGGTACATCAGCCACCTGGAACCTGGAACGGCTGACTGCCCCGCCCCCTGCAGATCGGGCACACCCGCTTGGTGAAGCATTCCGGGCACCGGCCCAGGCGGCCGGGATCGGGGGACCCGCCGCCCCAGCCGGGCCGGCCGCCCAGGACCCAGCCCCGGCCCTCGCAGCCGGGGCACCAGCCCAGGCCGTCGCACTCGTAACACAGGGTGTGCCCGGGCTGCAGTGTCTCCGGAGTGACCACCGGGTCGGGGCGGACGTGCGGCACGTGCTCGTACAGGGCGACGGCCGGAGTCCGGCCCTGGTACATCACCTCGTCGCGGCGTCGCGACACGGACACCACGATCTCCATGCCGTTGCGGAGGCCGGTCACGACGACACCCCATACTCCAGGGCGGGGTTCGCGGATCTTCTCGGTGGTCTCCCAGCCGTCGGCGGCGAGCAGAGCGGCCGCGCGGGCGGCGAGCCCGGGTTCGTAAGCCTCGCGCTCGGGCCGTGCGTCCCGGACGTGCACACGGGTGCAGATGGTGTACGCGTACGTGGGGGGCTCCGTGCCGGTGTCCACGGACGGATCGCCGGACACGGCGAACTCCGGCACCCGGCCCGGCGTCAGCCGCTCGGCCAGGGACGTCAGAGACGTGCAGAGTGCCTCAGCAGCCTCCACGAGCCGAGCCCGCGCCCCGGGTATCTCCGTCTTCCCCATCCCTCATCACCTCTCGTGCCAGTCGTCCCCGTCGCCCGAGCGTAGACAGGCCCCAAGCCCGGCCGCGACCGCCCCTTCCCGGCACCGCCCGCCCGCGCCGCGGCCGCGGGCGGTGCTCCTGACGTCAGCCTCCGGCGGTGAGGCAGAAAGGGTGCCCGGCCGGGTCGGTGAGGACGCGCCACCGGTCCGCGCCCGGCTGATACTCCGGCTTGGTCGCCCCCCACTCCATACAGTCGAGGGTGATCGCCGTCAGCTTCATCTGCAGTGGCATGGCACCTCCGTGACGGCCGTCAAGCCGTGGGTTCGAACATGGGCGTGCATCACGATCCTCTGTGGCTGTTCCGCGGGGTGGTGCGGCCGGTGACGACCAACGCGGGGCGAGCCGGAGTCAGGGCGTGGGAGCCGTGACCTGTACCCGGACGCCGGCGGTGGCTTCGGCGGCCGTACGCATCGCCTCCGCAGGGGTTTCGGCGAGGGCGATGGCGTAGCCGATGCGGTCGTGCGAGCTGTGGAGCTCGCTGAGGTCGGCGCCCGGCGCGCGGTCGAACTGCCAGCGGAGGACGCCGTTCGTGGGGGTGAGGGAGAGGGCGGTGAGGGCGCCCGGGGCGGGGGGCGTGACGAAGCTGATGGCTGCTGCCGGTGCGGCCGGGGCCGGGGACCGGGCGGGGTCCGTGCCGAGCAGAGCGGCGATCGCGTGGTCGTACTGGTCCCGGCCGGTGGCGAGCTTGACGAGTTCGGGAATGCAGTCGCCGCCGACCCGGGTGTGCGTCTCGATGACGACGGGGCCGTGCACCGGGTCCAGCCGCAGTTCGGTGTGGCTGGCGCCGTTGCGGATCCCGAGCCGGTCCAGGACGCAGCGCACCGCGTCCTTCAGGCGTTCGCCGTCGTCTTCCGGCAGGGGAGCGGGGACGACGTGTCCGGTTTCGATGAAATTGGGGCTGCCGGTGGTCTGTTTCGCGGTGATGGCCAGGATGGTGTGCCGTCCGGCCGTGCTGACTGCCTCGACGCTGAATTCGGGGCCGTTCGCGGCGTGTTCGGCGATGTAGCGGGCGGCGCCGGCCTGCTCGCCGGCGGTTCCCCGCGTACGGGGCTCCTGCCCGGCCGTGACCTTCGCGTGCCAGCGTTCGAGGTCGGCGTGCGACTCCAGCGCCGTGACCCCGGCGCTGCCGGCTCCGTCGGCCGGCTTGACGATCCAGGCGACGCCGTCGGGTTCGGCGCGCACGGCATCGACGATTTCGCCGGCGGTGCCGGCCGCGTACGGCCACGCATAGGGGGTGTCGGCGAGGAGCCGGCGCATGGTCGCCTTGTCGCGGGCGTGGGCGGCCGCGGCGGGGGAGACGGAGGGGAGTCCCAGGTCGGTGGCGATCCGGGCGCTGACTTCCTGGGCGTGCTCGGTGAAGGAGACGACCAGGTGCGGAGGCCCGAGTTCGGCGGTCAGCCGGTCGACGGCGGTTCTGGTCGCGTCGTGGTCGGTGATGTCGCAGAAGACGACGCGTTCGGCGTGGGCCGTGACCTCGCGGGGTATCGCCTCGCCCGGTGGCGCGAGCACCACGGGCCGGTGCCCGTGCAGGGCGATGGCCTGGGATCCGGTGGTGCTAGGGCCGAGCAGGCATATCCACGTCATGGGAGTTCCTTTCGTGACCGCTGGGCGGGGTGTCGGGCGTATGGCCGGCAGGTGCACGGCGGTCTGTCGTACGGCGGCCGTTCCAGGACATGGCGAGGCCGGTGAGCAGGGCCAGCGCGGCGGCACCCCAGTACGGTGCCGCCGCCGGCGACAGCGCTCCCGGCTCGGCGGGACGGACCGCAAGAAGCGTGCCGAGCCAGGCACCGGCCGACTCGGCGGCGCCCCATGCCACGCCCGCGAGGGCGTAGGCCGCCGTGGTGGACAGGCTGCCGCGGCGCTCGCCCACCTGGGCGTCGTAGAGGGGGCTCCACACCAGTTCGGAGAGGGTGAAGAGCACCATGGCCGCGAGGAGCAGCCCGAGGCCGCCCGTGCGGCCGAAGGCGAAGAGCACGACGGCGGCGGCGAGGATCACGTTGGCCGCGGTGCACAGGAGGCCGAAGCCCGCGCGCGGGCGGTTCAGGACCCGGCGGGACAGCGCGGACACGGGGACCTGCAGGGCCACCACCAGGACGGCGTTGAGGGTGAACACGAGGCCCAGGTCGCGCGTGCTGATGGTGTCGCCGAGGTAGGCGGGGAGGACGTCGAAGACCTGGGCGTAGGCCACCCATGTGCCGCACACCAGCAGGGAGAAGGCGACGAAGGGGCGCTGCGGCAGCCACCGGCCCCGGCCCTTCTCTCCGTCGTCGTTGCCGGCGGCCTGTTGCGGAGGCTCGGAGGCCCGCCACGTGCCCGGCAGCGCGGGCACCGCGGCCAGCGCCACCAGATCGAGCGCCGCCGCCGCGAGCGGCAGCCAGCCGGCGTGCCACTCCAGGAGGGCGCCGCCGATGACCGGGCCGACCGCGGAGCCCGCGTTGACGGCCATGTTGAGGTAGCTGAACCCGCGCAGCCGCTGATCGGGCGGGAACGCCGCGACCTGGGCCTTCATCGCCGTCGTCGCCATCGCCAGGGACAGGCCGGCCAGCGCGGCGACCACCAGCCAGCCGTAGGCCGGCAGGCGCAGACCCGCCCCGAGCACGGCGAACGCGAGGGCCGCACCCAGGTATCCGGCGCCGACCGAGGCCTTGAGCCCGAGCCGGTGGATCAGCGGCACCAGCAGCACCCCGCCGGCCCGGTTGGCCAGGATCGCCGCGCCCACCACCAGGCCGGCGTCGGCCCCGCTCAGGCCACGGGAGTCCACCAGCCACAGCCCGAGGTAGGGCAGCACGGCGAAGAAGCCCGCGCAACTCGTCGCCCGCGCCACCACCAGCGCGGTGAGCTGCCGGGCGCTCAATCCCCTCGTGTTCACCACCGCGCCGACTCCCCGCGACCGGCGGCCAGGGCAGGCAGCGCACGCGGCACACACAGCACACACAGCACATTCAGCGCCCGTGCACCGGGCACTTCGCTGCCGGTGGGGAGGCCATCGCGGCCCGAGGCGACGAGACGGTCTGTCATGTGTGCCCTTCCGTACGGTCCGGGCACCCGGAATACGGGGCCAAGACGCCAGCGAACCAGCGACCGCTGCAGGCCCTGTGCTTCGTGCGGCAGCGAACAGACGTCATGACGACTGGACGAGGAAACGAGCGATGAGCGACGCATACGAAAACGGACCCAGCGGTCCGTTCTTTCTACCCCCGGTTCGGCGGCGGTGACCTATGAAGATGATCACGCCCTGACGGGTGGAGACGGCAGCGGCAGCCCACTAGCGTCAGGAGGTTCCGGGCCGGACCCGGCTCATCCGGGCGGTGGCGCCGTCGGGCGGTGTGGTTGGCTACGCCGTATGAGTCGTGGACGAGTGTCCCTCGGGGGCACGTATATGCAGGTCGGCTGTGTCGGCAGGTATGACGGGCGCCGTCCCGCCCTCCCGGGGAGCGGGTCATGACCGTCCCCGGCGCGCGGTCGGAGCGCGGCAGCGCCCCGGCACCGAAGGCGGTGCCCCCTTTCGACCCCGAACTGGATGCCGTGCTGACGGCCTTGGGCAGCGGGCCGAGGGAGCCCCTCACGCCGGACAACCTCCGTGCTCGGCAAGAGCGGGATGCCGCGGGCCGGCCGAGGCCGACGGCCGATGACCTCCGCGCCGGCGGCCGCTTCGAAGTGACGGAGCTTCATATTCCGGGACCGCCGGACGCGCCGGACGTCACGCTCGTCAGCGCGCGGCCGGCCGGGCTCACCGGGCCACTGCCTCTGCTGTACTACCTGCACGGAGGCGCGATGATCATGGGTAACGCCTGGTCGGTGCTTCCGCGGATCCTCCGCGAATGGGCCGCCCCGCTGGGACTGGCCGTCATCTCGGTCGAGTACCGGCTGGCGCCGCACGCGCAGTATCCGCAACCACTGGAGGACTGCTACGCCGGACTCGCCTGGGCGGCCGGGCACGCCGACGAACTGGACATCGACCCGGACCGCATCGTCATCGGAGGCAAGAGCGCCGGCGGCGGACTCGCCGCGGCCCTCGCCCTGCTGGCCCGCGACCGCGGCGGCCCCCGGGCCCTCGGGCAACTGCTGCTGTGCCCGATGCTCGACGACCGCAACAGCACCTTCTCCAGCCACCAGATGACGGGCCGGGGCACCTGGGACCTCACCTCGAACGCGACCGCGTGGAAGGCACTGCTGGGCGCCCGCCACGGCGCCGCGGACCTGCCGCCCTACGCGGCCCCCTCCCGCGCCACGGACCTCTCCGGACTCCCTCCGGCCTACATCGACGTCGGGTCGGCCGACATGTTCCGGGACGAGGACGTGGCCTACGCCGACGCCATCTGGCAGGCCGGCGGCCGGGCCGAACTGCACGTATGGCCCGGCGCCTACCACGGCTTCGACAGCCTGGCCCCACAAGCAGCCCTCAGCCAGGACGCCCGCAACACCCGCACCCGCTGGCTCCAGCGCCTCCTGACGCCTGCGCACGCGCGGATGGACACGGCGACGACCCCCTCACCCACCGCGAGCAGGACAACGTCCGCCCCGTCGCGCGCGGTCGTACGAACACGCAGATCGCCGACGAGCTCTTCATCTCTCCGGGAACGGTGAAGACCCACGTCGCCGACGTCCGGACCAAGCCCGGCGCCGCCTCGGGATCCAGCCACCGCTACCGCATCCCGGCCCCTGTCCTGACGTGGTGTTTTACAGTAGCTACGATCAGTTCTGGCGATAGGACCTGTGAGGTATTCGCGAACATGTCGACTGAGACGTTTGAGTTTCAGGTAGAGGCCCGTCAGCTGCTGCAGCTGATGATCCACTCGGTCTACTCGAACAAAGATGTCTTCTTGCGGGAGCTCGTCTCCAACGCCTCCGACGCACTGGACAAGCTGCGCCTCGAGAAGCTGTGGGACGACTCGCTCGACGCCGACGTGTCCGATCTGCACATCGAGATCGACGTCGACAAGGACGCCCGCACCCTCACCGTGCGGGACAACGGCATCGGCATGTCGTACGACGAGGTCGGACGGCTCATCGGAACGATCGCCAACTCGGGCACCGCGAAGTTCCTCCAGGAGCTCAAGGAGGCCAAGGATGCGGCCGGGGAGGAAGGGCTCATCGGCCAGTTCGGCGTCGGCTTCTACTCCGGCTTCATGGTGGCGGACGAGGTCACCCTGCTGACCCGGCGCGCCGGCGAGAGCCAGGGCACCCGCTGGTCCTCGCGCGGCGAGGGCACGTACACGCTGGAGACGGTCGACGAGGCGCCGCAGGGCACCTCCGTCACGCTCCACCTCAAGCCGGCCGACCCGGAGAACCAGCTCCACGACTACACCTCCCCGTGGAAGATCAGGGAGATCATCAAGCGGTACTCGGACTTCATCACCTGGCCCGTCCGGATGATGCCCGAGGTCTCCGCCACAGCCGCCGCAGCCGACGAGGGCAGCGAGAACGGCGAGAGCGCCGAGGCGCCCGAGCCCGAGACGCTCAACTCCATGAAGGCGCTGTGGGCGCGGCCGCGCGACGAGGTGTCCGACGACGAGTACCACGAGCTGTACAAGCACATCGCCCACGACTGGCGCGACCCGCTGGAGACGATCCGGCTCCAGGCGGAGGGCACCTTCGAGTACCAGTCCCTGCTGTTCCTCCCCGCCCACGCCCCGCACGACCTGTTCACGCGGGACTTCAAGCGCGGCGTGCAGCTGTACGTCAAGCGCGTGTTCATCATGGACGACTGCGAGGCGCTGCTGCCGCCGTACCTCCGCTTCGTCAAGGGCGTCGTCGACGCGGCGGACCTCTCGCTCAACGTGTCCCGCGAGATCCTCCAGCAGGACCGTCACATCGAGCTGATGCGGCGACGGCTGACGAAGAAGGTCCTGTCCACGGTCAAGGAGATGAAGGCCAAGGACCAGGACCGCTACGACACGTTCTGGCGCGAGTTCGGCACCGTCCTGAAGGAGGGACTGGTCACCGACCCGGAGAACCGCGACGCCGTCCTCGCCGTCGCGTCGTTCGCGAGCACGCACCACGACACCGAGCCGACCACGCTCAAGCAGTACGTGGAGCGGATGAAGGACGGCCAGGAAGACATCTACTACCTGACCGGCGAGTCCCGGCAGAGCATCGAGAACTCCCCGCACATGGAGGCGTTCCGCGACCGGGGCATCGAGGTGCTGCTGCTCACCGACGCGGTCGACGAGGTGTGGGCCGACGCCGTCGGCGAGTACGAGGGCAAGAAGCTGCGGTCCGTGGCCAAGGGGCAGATCGACCTCGACGCCAAGGACGAGGAGACCCCCGACGCCGATCGGGAGAAGCGGGCCGAGGAGTACGCCGGGCTGCTCGGCTGGATGAAGGAGCAGCTGGGCGAGGACATCAAGGAGGTACGCCTCTCCTCCCGCCTCACCGTCTCCCCGGCCTGTGTCGTCTCCGACGCGCACGATCTGACCCCGGCCCTGGAGAACATGTACCGCGCCATGGGCCAGGAGGTGCCCCGCGCCAAGCGGATCCTGGAGCTCAACCCGGACCACCAGCTGGTGAAGGGCCTCAACCAGGCGTACAAGGAGCGCGAGGACCGTACGGAGCTCGCCGACACCGCCGAGCTCCTGCACGGCCTGGCCGTACTCGCCGAGGGCGGCCAGCCGAAGGAACCGGCCCGCTTCGTCAAGCTGATGGCGGACCGCCTGGAGCGCGCGCTGTAATCCGGTCTCCGCCGGACACCGGCGGCCTGCCCCGCGTCACCCGGGCGGGCCGCCGGCGGCAGGGCCCCGTCCTGCCGCCGGGGCCACGAGCCGCCCCCTCAGCAGGGGTCGGGCCCGGCGTCGTTCACTGCTCCGCGATGAGGCGCGGCAGGTTGCGCATGTCGTGGAAGACGACGGTTCCGGGGCCTTCGAGCCGCTCGGCCGGGGTCAGGCCGCCGGCGTAGCCGAAGGCGCGCATGCCGGCGGCGCGGGCGGCCTGGACGCCGGGCCGGCTGTCCTCGACGACCACGCAGGCGGCCGGGTCGACGCCCATCCGCTGCGCGGCGTGCAGGAACAGATCAGGGGCCGGCTTGCCGCGGGCGACCTCGGTGGCACTGAAGATGCGGTCCACGAAGCGTTCGTAGAGGCCGGTGCGGCCGAGGGTGTGGCGCATCTTGGCGTGGGAGCCGCTGGAGGCGATGCACGTCGGCAGAGTGATCGCGTCCAGCGCCTCGGGCAGGCCGTCGACGGGGGCGAGCCCGGCGTCCACGGCCTCCCGGTGGAGGTGTTCGAACTGCTCCTGCCACTTCGTGGCCGTCTCCTCGCCGAGCCGCGCGGACAGCAGTTCGTGGACGGAGGCGTTGGAGCGGCCGACGAACCGGGCGATGACCTCGTCCTCCGTGAGCGGCCAGCCCAGCTGCGCACCGAGGGCGATCTGGACGCGTACGGCGATGCGTTCGCTGTCGACCAGCACCCCGTCGCAGTCGAATATGACGAGTTCAGTCGGCTTGATCATCCCCGCAGCATAGGGGGCCGCCGCCCTTGCCCGGGCCGGGTTCTCCCCTTCCCGGACACGTGTCGGTGCCCGCGCAGAGCTGCAGGCCGAGAGAGGTCCAGGACACTCCCGGGCGTCCGTGCGGGTCCTCGCGCCGGGCGTGGTGAACGACGTGCAGCCCGGACCGCCGGGCGAGTTCGACGGTCTCCCGCGCGGTGACGGGGAACATGCGGCGGCCGGCCGGGACCGGGCCGTGGCGCAGGGAGAGGATCACCCGTCCTCCGGCTTCGAGGAGGCCGGCCAGGTGAGCCATGGCGGCAGAGCGTTGCTGTTCGTCCAAGTGCATCCAGACCGCGGTCAGCAGGATCAGGTCGAAGCGGAGCTGCCGCGCGCTCAGGCGTGGCAGTCCGGGCAGCGCGTCGTCGACCCATTCGATGGCCTGGCCGGCATGGAGGCGCCGGCCCGAAGCGCGCATCTCGGCGGTGGGTTCGACGGCGACGACGCGGTGCCCCCGGGCGGCCAGCGCTGCCGCGTCGCGACCGCTGCCCGCACCGATGTCCAGGACCGAGCTCGGCTCGGTGGGGAACAGGTGCAGCACCTCGCGGTGCACCTCGTCGAAGGTCACGCTCTCGTACTGTTCCACGAGGGCCTCGGCAGCCTCGCCGTACCCGGCGGTGCTGGGCATGGCCTGCAGCCGCCCGTAGGCGGGGTCGTCCGGGTTCACTCTGTCCGCTCTGTCCACGACGCGGGACTCTATTCCCGGGACGGTCCCGGACACCGCGATGAAGATCACTCGTGCCGGCGTCCCCCGAGTCCCCCGAGTCCGCCAAGTCCCCCGAGTCACCCGAGGGGCGGAACGCGGGCTCGCCCCTCGGCGGGTCCGGCAAGGATCGGCACGGAGACGTTCTGTCGGTGAATGCCCGGGTGTGGTCTCATGGCGTCGGCGACCGCTGCCGCATTGCCACCGCATTGCCACATCCTGCCGGAGACGACCCGCTTGTCGTGGAGGCGCGCGTGCTGATCGACGGAACCGCATCTGCCGGAGCGGAATCCGGCCTCCTGACCGAGGCGCGGAGCCTGCTGCCCGATGTCGTGGCGTTGCGGCGCCGCATCCACCGCCTTCCGGAAGTGGGCACGTACCTGCCCCGTACGCAGCGGGCGGTTGTGGAGGCCCTCGACGGGCTGGGCCTGACGGTGACGCTCGGCAGGAGGCTGAGCTCGGTCGTGGCCGTGCTCGACAGCGGCCGGCCCGGGCGGACCCTGCTGCTGCGCGCGGACATGGATGCCCTGCCGCAGCAGGAGAACACCGGCCTCGACTTCGCCTCCGAGGTGCCCGGAGTCATGCACGCGTGCGGGCACGACGCGCATGCCGCCATGCTCGTGGGCGCCGCGCGGCTGCTCAGCGCCCGCAAGGGGCGGCTGGCGGGGCGGGTGGTCTTCATGTTCCAGCCCGCCGAGGAGACCGCCGGCGGGGCCCTGCCCATGATCGAGGAGGGGCTGCTCACCCCGGCCGGCGGCACGGCGGTCGATGCCGCGTTCGCCCTGCACATCAACGCCCGCAACGAGACGTGCACCGTCCACGTCCGGCCGGGCACGCAGTACGCCGCCGCCGACGTGGTGCGGGTCAGCGTCAGGGGCCGGAGCGGACACGCGGCCGGCCCGCACCGGGTGCTCGACCCCGTACCGGTCGCCTGCGAGATCGTCCAGGCCCTGCAGACCATGATCACTCGGACTGTCGGCATCTTCGAGCCCGCGGTGCTGACGATCACCACGATCCGGGCAGGGAGCGCGTTCAACATCATCCCGGAGACGGCGGAGCTGAGCGGCACGTACCGCACTCTCTCCGAAGCGACCCGCAGCAAGGTGCGCGAGGGCATCGCGCGCGTCGCCGCGGGGGTGGCCGCCGCCCATGGCATGACCGTCGACGTCGAACTCCCCGAGGGCTATCCCACCGTGCAGAACGACCCTGCCTTCACCGCGCTGGTACGCCGCGCGGCGGCTTCTGCCCTCGGCCCCTCCCGCGTGCACGAGCTTCCCCACCCCACGATGGGCGGCGAGGACTTCTCGTACGTCCTGCAGCGCGTGCCCGGCGCGATGGTGTTCCTGGGCGCCTGCCCGCCCGGCAGCGTGCCGGGAACGGTACCGGACAACCACTCCGACCGCGTGCTCTACGACGAGCGGGCGCTGGCCGCCGGAGTCGCCCTGCACTGCGCGGTCGCCGAGGAGTTCCTGCGCGGCGGCGGAAGCGGGGGCGAGGAGGGCGAGTGCGGCGCGACCATCGGCGTGGCCCGCACGGATGAGAGCGGCTGAGGCACCGGCGCGGCTGCGTCCGTCCCGGGGCGGATGAGTGCGCCGGGCGAGGAGCGGAGGCTGGAGTACGTCTTCCTCTCGTACTACGGCTGCGGCGCGGCGACCGCGACCGTTCCGAACACCTCGTCGAAGGCGAGGGCCCGCGCCACGGGAACCAGGAAGTAGGCGGATCCGGATCCCTTCGTGGTGAGGGGGCCGGTGCGTCCGGACAGCAGGACGTCCCAGGGAGTGAGCACACCGAGGTCGTCGAAGACATACGCGACAGGGAGCTGCGTCCACGCCGTCAGATGGAGGTGGGCCATGACGGCGGACCGCTCCACCGCGTGGCGGTGCGACGTACGACTGGTCATCCGGCCCTTGCAGTCGATCAGGACGACGCGCCGGTCCTGGGCGGCCGCCAGGTCGGGCGTCCAGCGCAGGAAGCTGTCGGTGCGGCGCAGGGCCGCGCGTACCGCTTGGGTCAGTACGGCCTGCCCCCAAGGCGAGACGTCCCACCCGCGTTCGGCCAGCTCGTGTGCGACATGGGCCTCGTGCGCGTCCCCTACGGCTTTCCTCTGCTGAAAGCTCGGCATACGGGCAAGTGTCGCGCGACGGTCCCGGGCCGGAACGATCAACGAATCCGTACCGGCCACCTCTGGGCAGGAACCCGGGAGACCCGTGATGTCCACTGGTCTCCGTGAGTGTCCGCCTGTGTCCATGACGCCTCAACTCCACGCGTACGGAGTCGACCGAAAAACGCGGACCGCCCACTGCACGTCGGCGGACGGCGTGGCGCCGAACGACACCTCCGGTCCGTGCGGTCGCCGTCCGAATCCCCGGACCTCGCCACGCCGGCGGCTCAGGCAACATCCCTCTCCAAGACCGAACGGCAAGCGGCCTAAGCTGCCCAAGGGGGACGAAATCCCAGCTATGCGCCTATTCTTGGATGTCGTGGGGCGACATGTTGCGGCACAGACGGCGGCGTCCGGTACGGGGCGATGGCGGACCACTTCCTTGCTCGGTGTGTGCGGTGCGGTGGCCCTGGCCGCCGCCCTGCCGCTGGCCATGGCCTCGGGCAGTCCCGGCGGCGGCGCGCCGGCGAAGCCCACCCGCCGTCAGGCGGGCGCCCGGCCGGGCTGGGGCTTTACCCACACGCAGTACAGCGCGGAACACGGCACGCCGGAGGCCACGCGCAAGGCCGGTGCCCTGCTCTCCGCGCGCTCGCTGCCGCAGAACCAGCACATCATGGGCTGGGGCGCGGAGAATCCCGAACCGGCGCCCGGGCGGTACGACTTCCAGGCACTCGACGAGCGCGTCGCCCTGATGCGGGCCACCGGCGCCACCCCCGTCCTCACCCTGTGCGGCGCCCCTGACTGGATGAAGGGCGGGCGGCGGGGACGGACCGACTGGTCCCGGCTGGAAGCCGCTCCCGACCGCCGGCACTACAAGGACTTCGCCCGGCTCGCGGGCGCGATCGCCCACCGCTACCCGGACATCAGGCACTTCCTCGTGTGGAACGAGCTGAAGGGCTTCTACGACGAGGACAAGCGCCGGTGGAACTACGAGGGGTACACCCAGCTGTACAACCTCGTCTACGCGGAACTGAAGAAGCAGAACCCGCACAACCTGGTCGGCGGCCCCTACGTGGTGGCCGACCACGACCCGCCCGCCGACGACCCGGAGGACCGCTCGCCCGAACTCCGCGGCCCCTGGGGCGAACTCGACCAGCGCTCCGCCGACGTCATCCACTACTGGAACGAGCACAAAGCGGGCGCCGACTTCGCCGTCGTCGACGGGTCCAGCTACACCCGCGAGGGGCACGAGACGGTTCCCGACGAGTTCGCCGCCACCGAGAAGTTCGCCGCCGTCACCCACTGGCTGAGGAACGTCACCGGGCTTCCCGTGTGGTGGGCCGAGTGGTACGTGGAGCCGCCCGCCGCGGACGACCGGCCGGGTGGCCGGGACGGCTGGAACGAACACCACCGCACCGCCGTGCACGCCACCGCGATGATGCATCTGGCCGCGAGCGGCGCGTCGGCGGCCTTCTACTGGAACCCCCAGCGAACCGGGGACGACTGCCCCGGCTGCCTGTGGAGGAGCACCCACCTGCCCGACGGTGGCCAAGGACTGCCCATGGCCCGGCTGCTGAACCGGTTCGCCCACGAGTTCCCGCCGGGCAGCGCCTTCCGGCCGGTGGACGCCAGGGCGGAGCCGGGCGCCAGGATCCAGGTCCTCGCCGACGACTCAGCCGTTCTCGTCGTCAATACCGAGCGCCGACCGGTGGCGGCCCGGGTGGACGGTCAGGCACTGTCCCTCGCCCCGTACGAGGTGCGCTGGCTGGCACGCTGAGCTGCCGCGTCGCGACGGTACGGGGCTGGCCCGGCCTGGGGGCCGGAGGCTGAGCCGGGCCACCGGCCGCGCCTGTCCGGACAGGCCGGACCCGTCCGCCCCGGCCCGCCCCGACATCGGTTGGATGACCGATGTGCGCTCACACCCCCTGCATGCACAGTGCTGTCAGCTTCCCCGTCGGCCGTCGCGGACTCGCGGAAGCCCCCAGTCACCAGCCCCTGGCAGATAGGACATCACTGTGCCCGGCACTCCGGCAGATCTCGTCTTCGTCAACGGTTCGGTCCTCACCGTCGACTCCCGCTTCACCGTCGCCTCCGCCCTCGCCGTCACCGACGGCCTCGTCAGCGCGGTCGGTGACCAGGCCGAGGTCATGGCACACGCCGGCCCCGCCACCCGGATCGTCGACCTCGAAGGCGGGACGCTCCTGCCCGGCATCAACGACACGCACCTGCACGGCTGCGCCTTCGGACTGACCAGGCCCCCGCTGTCCGTCGACGTCTCCCACCCCGCCGTACGGTCGCTGGCCGACGTGGCCGAAGCCGTACGGAAGGCCGCCGCGACGACGCCCGCGGGGGAGTGGATCACCGGTCACGGGTGGGACGCGGGCTACCTCGCCGAGTGCGTCGCCGACCCCTCCCGGCTGCCTTCCCGGCAGGACCTGGACGCCGTCAGCCCGTACCACCCCGTCCTGCTGTACTCCGCCACCGGACACGCCACGTGGGTCAACTCCATGGCGCTCTCGTGGGCCGGAGTGAACCGTGACACCCCCGTCCCGCCCGGAGGGGTCATCGTCACCGACGAGGCGGGCGAGCCCACCGGCCTCCTCCAGGAGGGCGCCCAGGACCTGGTCCACCGGGAGCTGCCCGCCCTCTCGCAGGAGGTGCGTGCCGACGCGATCCGGGCCACCCTGCGCACCCTGGCCCGGCTCGGCATCACCAGCTACACCGAGCCCGGCCTCGGCCCGGGCGGCGACGCCCTGATGCGCGGCGCCATGGCCCACAGCACCCTCGACGTCTACCGGCGCCTGCTCGCCGACGGCGAACTGACCGCGCGGGTGGGCGTACTGCTGCTGCCGACCGGGATGACCGGCACGGCCGAGGAGTTCGTGCGGACGCTGGCGGCCATGGACGAGCCGCCGTCCACCGACCCCCGCCGCCTCGCCGTCCTGGGCGTCAAACTGTTCGCCGACGGCATCCCGGTCAACAAGACGGCCTGGATGCACGAACCGTACGTCGGTGGCGGCTGCGGCTCGCTGTGCGTCGGCGGGGACACCGACGACGAGCGCGCCGCCCAGATCACGGAGATGATCCAGTACACCCACGCCGCCGGGTACCAGGCAGGTGTGCACGTCACCGGCGACCGGGCCATCGACACCGTCGCCGACGCCTTCGCCGCGGCCGCCGCCGGGAAGCCCCGGCCCGACGCCCGGCACTACGTCATCCACGGCGACTTCCTCACCGCCCGCAGCATGCGGACGCTCGCGCGGCACGGCTTCGGCGTCAACATGAACCCCACCATCAAATGGACCGTCGCCGACCTCGAAGAGGAGTTCGTCGGCCCGCAGCGGGCGGCGTACGAATGGCCCTACCGGGACGCGATCGACGCCGGAGTGAT
Organism: Streptomyces sp. XH2; assembly: GCF_049725035.1. Taxonomy (NCBI): domain Bacteria; kingdom Bacillati; phylum Actinomycetota; class Actinomycetes; order Kitasatosporales; family Streptomycetaceae; genus Streptomyces; species Streptomyces sp. XH2. The sequence goes on from NZ_JBMMMZ010000008.1 coordinate 320,433, forward strand.
CGTCACCAGCGGCTCCGACGCCCCCGTCACCCTCCCCGACTGGCGGCAGGGCGTCTCCACGATGATGCTCCGCGAGTCCAGGGCCAGCGGTCGCGTCAGCGGCCCCGACCAGCGCATCAGGCTCGCCGAGGCCCTCCGCACCTACACCTCCGACGCGGCCTGGCAGGACTTCGCCGAGGACTGGAAAGGCACCCTGGAAGTGGGCAAGGTCGCCGACCTGTGCGTGCTCGCGGGCGACTTGCTGACCGCCGACCCGCACGACATCCCGGCCATGCCGGTGGTGTTCACTGCCGTCGGCGGCGACGTCGTGCACGACGAACTGACCGAACTGACCGAACTCGGTGAGCTGACTGAGCTCACCGAACTCACCGAACTCACCGATTGACGCCCGTTTGACGCCCTGACACCGGATGATCATTCTGAGCGGATGAAAGCCGAGCCGACGCCCATGACAGCAGCGCAGCCGGGCACGACGGACGTCCTGAGCGCCGCCCTGGACGTACGCGAGGCCGCGCGCCACGCCGCGCGGGGAAAGGGCGGCGCCGACGCCGTCCTGACGGCGCTGTCCGCAGTGATCGACCACGACCACGCGTCGCTGTCCCGCTGGGACCCGTTGCTCCGCCGCCACGTCACACTGGCGGGCAGCTACCCGGCGGGCACCACCCGCTACATCGAGACCCGCCTGCACGACGACCCGGCCTTCGCGCTCATCAGGCACGCGCCGGGCACCACGAGCTGGTGGCACGACGTACCCGATCCGGTACGGGGAGCCTCCACCGGGTTCCAGGAGGTCCTCGAACCCCTGGGCGTCCGGGACGGCGTGGCACAGTGCCTGTTCTCCGCGGACGGCCGGTACGTGGGCATCCTCAACCTCAGTACGACACGGGCACGGTGCGACCAGCCGGCCGTCCGGGCCGTGATGACCCTGCTCGGCGAGTGCCTCGCGGCCGTCGCCGACCCGCTCGCCGGCCACCGCTCCCCGGGACCCGGCGGCTCCGGCCACGCCTGCGCCGTGCTCCTGCCGGGCACCGGCGAGGACGACGACGCGGTCCCGGTGACCGTGAGCGGGGAGCCCTTGCCCGGCCTCACCGAGCCCGGCTCCCCGCTCGTGGCCCTGCTCCGGCGCACGGCCGCGCGGCGAACGCTGCCGGCCACGGTCCTGGTGCCGTACCGGCAGCGGATGCTCGAACTCCACCTGACCCGCCAGGGGGACTGCACGGTCGCCGTATGCCGTGCGGTCGCCCGCCCAGCGGCGCTCTCCCCGCGCGAACTGGAGGTGCTGGCGGAACTCACCCAGGGGCGGACCAACCGCGAGATCGCCGACCGCCTCTACGTGAGCCCGCGCACCGTCGCCACCCACATCGAGCACATCCTCGCCAAACTCGGCGTCCCCAACCGTGTGGCCGCCGCGGGCCGAGCCGTCGCCTGGGGCCTGGAGCCGGCACCTTGACCGGCCGGAGCCGGTGAGGTGACGGGACGGACGAAAAAATGCCAGGACCCATGTGCGCAGGCCTGGCTGCTCGCCACCCGGACCACGTTCCTCTCCTTCGCCGGCCCCACGGAGCGCCTCGACGGGCCTGGCCGGTCGTGACGTCGAGCTGAGCACTGCGGCCTCGCCGCTCGCCGCTCAGCCGCTCAGCGATGCCACGCCTGGTACAGCGAGCTGGGACCGCCCCACGTCCTGACGGCGTCGCCGAGCCCCCCGCGTCTGCAACAGGGTGAGCCGGTCGTCCGTGTGCGCACCCCGACACCGCCCGGTATCGTCCGCAATGCGCGATCCGCCCGAATCGCTACGGCGTCGTCCGGCCGGGCAGCCGTAGAGGTCGGCAGAGGAACGGGTTCACATGGCAGAGCACGGCAGCAGTACTCCGGCAGGCAGCCCGTCACCCGCACTGGAGGCTCTGGCGCAAGAGGAGCGGCGGGGGCAGGAGGGGCCGCAGAGGCAGCCGGGCAAGTGGTGCAAGCCGCTACCCCTCGGAGCGGAGGGCCGGTGCGCCCTGCGCCGCTCCGGCCGCGCGCCCGTCCGCCGCTCCGGCCGTGCGTTCGCCACCGTGGCGACTTCCGCCGCCGCCCTGGCCTTCCTGACGGCGGTCGGCCCGGCACCGAGCAGTGCCGTATCACCACCTTCCGGGCCGTCCACCGAGTCCCGCCCGGCAACTCCGTCACGCTTCGTGCCCGGCCCCTGTCCGGCGACGCCCGAGCCGATCGCCGCACTGGGCCACGCACGGTGCGGTTTCCTGGAGGTCCCCGAGAACCGTGCCCACCCCGGCCGGCGGACCATCCGTCTGGCCGTAGCGGTCATTCCGGCCACCCCGGCGAGGCCGGCGCACCCGGCCGGGGCCGCCGAGGACCCGGTGGTGTTCATGGCGGGCGGCCCCGGAGGCGACACCTTCGATGACATCCCCTTCCTGACGGCCTCCGGCCTGAACCGGGATCGCGAACTGATCATCATGGCCCAGCGCGGCAATCGCTACTCGCAGCCGAACCTCGCCTGCCCCGAGGTGGACCGGTTCAACGCGAAGGCCGTAGGGCTGCGCTACGACGCGCCGTCGACGGGACGACTCCTGGTGCGCGCGGTGAAGGAGTGCCGGAACCGCTTGGCGGCATCCGGCAGGATCGACCTGAGCGCCTACAACACCACCGAGAACGCGGCAGACTTCGCCGACCTGCGGAAGGCACTGCGGATCGACCGGTGGAACGTCTACGGATACTCCTACGGCAGCAACCTGGCCCTGACCTACCTGCGCGAGCACCCCCAGGGGATCCGCGCGGTGGCGCTCGACTCGGTCGCGCCTCCGCGGGTCGTGAGCCTGCCGTGGACGTGGAGCAGCGCCCGCGAGGGGATCGCCGCCGTCCTCGCGGCGTGCGCGGCCGAGCCCCGCTGCAAGAGCCGCTACCCGGACCTGCCCCGTACGCTGACGCAGCAGGTGCGCAGGCTGGAGGCCCGGCCCCTGACCCTGAACGCGCGGCCGCCGCGCGGGGGAGACCCGGTGAAGGTCGTCCTCGACGGGGGCGCGCTCGTGGACCTGCTGGTCGCCAACACCGTCCGTCCCCCGGACGTCCCGGCGGCGGTCGAGGAGCTCGCCCACGGACGCCCGGAGCGCTTCGCGCAGGCCCGCGCGGCCAGCTCGGTTCCCGTCGTCGGCGAGGTCGCCCACGGCCTGATCGAATCGGTGGCGTGCAGCGAGTGGGTCCCGGGACATCCGGCGTCCGACCTGCTCCGCGCCGGGCGCCGGGCCTTCCCCGGGTGGCCGGACACGGTCCTGGCCCAGGCACCGCAGCTGCCCTTCCAGCACCAGGTGTGCCGCGCCTGGGACGTGCCGGACCGCACCCGCTCCCAGCGGGTGGCGACCTCCAGCTCCGTGCCGGCGCTCATCGTCTCAGGGACGTTCGACACGAAGACCGGGGCGAGCTGGGGACGCTACGCGGCCCGTACGCTGTCCCGCTCGACCACCGTGCGGATCCCCGGAATCGGCCACTGGGTGGTCCCCCAGTCGCCCTGCGCGCAGCGCGTGCTGGCCTCGTTCCTCGCTCGTCCGACCGCGCCCGACACCGGTTGCGCAGCCGGTCTCACACCGAAACCGTTCACGATCAGCCCGAAGTGACCGGGAGGGCCGGATGGCACTCGACCAGACAACGCCCCGTCGCCGCCGCACCGTGCGACGGCTCCGAGCCACGTCGGCCGGGCTGGCGATCGGGGCCTTCCTCACCAGCCTGCCGGCAACCCCCGCCCATGCCGGGCACGGCACCGGCGCCGGAGCGGCGCTCGGCACGGCCGCCCGCACGGTGGGCCGTGCCCGCTTCGTACCCGGCCCCTGCCCGAAGACGGCGGACCCCGTCCCCGCGCTCGAAGGGGCCCGCTGCGGAACGCTGACCGTGCCCGAGAACCGCGCCAGGCGCAACAGCCGGACGATCACCCTCGGGGTCGCCATCGTGCGGGCGGCCACGAGCAGGCCGAAACCCGACCCCGTCGTGTGGCTCGCCGGCGGTCCCGGCGACGACGCGGCCGGCGAGGCGCAGATGGCGATCGACGGCGGCCTGAACCGCGACCGGGACGTCATCTTCATGTCCCAGCGGGGGACGTACTCGGCCGACCCGGTGCTCACCTGCCCGAACATCGACGAGTTCAACGCCCGCGCGGTCGGCCTCGTCTACGACGCGCCGTCCACCGGGCGCCTGCACGTCAAGGCGACGCGCACGTGCCGCGAGCGGCTGGCGAGCCGCGGGGCCGACCTCAGCGCCTACAACGACACCGAGAGCGCCGCCGACTACGCGGACCTGCGCGTGGCGCTGGGCATCGACCGGTGGAACGTGTTCGGCATCTCCTACGGCACTCACCTGGCGCTCATCTACATGCGCCGGCACCCGCAGGGAATCCGGTCGGTCGGCATCGACGGCATCCTGCCGCCGTCCAAGGCGGGATCGGCACTGACCTGGAGCAGCGCCCGGCAGGGCTTCGACGGCCTGTTCAAGGCCTGCGCGGAGCAGCCCGCGTGCAACCGCCGCTATCCGCACCTGCCGGCGACCTTCGAGCGCCTCGTCCGTAGACTCGAAGCGCACCCGGTCACGACCACCGTCACGGTCCCCGGCAGATCGGCACCGGTGAAGGTCGTGCTGGACGGCGGCGCCCTGGTGAACTGGATGACCTCCGCCACCCACGTGGCGCCGGGCGTACCCCGCTCCCTCGACGAACTGGCCCACGGCAAACCGCAGCGGATCGCCGAGCAGTGGGCGGGCGGAAAGCTCAGCCCCCAGGCCTTCGGCAGGGTCGCCCACGGGCTCGCCTACGGCATCTTCTGCAGCGAGTGGGTGCCGTACGAGAGCCGGGCCGAAGCGATCCGGGGCGGGCAGGACGCGTTCCCGTCGTTCCCCCGCCCGGTACTGGCCCAGGCTCCGCAGCTCACCTTCCTCCGCCCGGACTGCGGCGTCTGGAACGTACCCGCGGCGCCGCGCTCGATCCGGAACGTCACGCGCAGCGACATCCCCACCCTCGCCCTGTCGGGCGGCTTCGACTCCCAGACCGGGGCGGCCAACGGGCCGTACGTCGCCCGTACGCTGAGCCGCGCCACCGTCGTCACGGTTCCCTACGAGCCCCACGTGGTGTTCGCCACGTCACGGTGCGCGCAGGAGATCACCGCCTCCTTCTTCGACCATCCGACCGCCCCGAGAACCGGATGCCTCACCGGCCTCAAGCCGCCCCGGTTCGAGACCGGACCGTAAAGACGGTCGTGGCGACAGTGCGGGCAACGGCGCCACCCGGAACCGCCCAGCCCGCGGCTGCCCCGGCCCCGGCCCTGGCACCTGGTCAGGGCCAGGGACAAGGCCAGGGCCAAGGCCTCCAGGCGCCCCCGAGAGAGAGGGGCGCGGGGCCCACCGATGAGCCCGGGAGGAGCGTCAGAGCGGCTTGATGCGGGCCTTGAGCAGGCAGAACTCATTGCCCTCGGGGTCGGCCAGGACATGCCACTGCTCGTCCCCGGTCTGGCCGATATCGGCCCGGCGGGCACCGAGCTTCAGGAGGCGTTCGAGTTCGGCGTCCTGGTCGCGGTCGGTGGGGTTGACGTCGATGTGCAGCCGGGACTTCCCCGGCTCCGGCTCGTCCCGGACGCTGAAGAAGATCGTGGGCTGCGGACCGCCGAACCCTTCCGGCGTCCCGATCTCCACGCAGCCCTCCTCGCGGCCGACCACGACGTAGCCCAGGACCTCGCACCAGAACTGCGCCAGCAGTTCGGGATCGCGGCAACCGAGCACAAGCTCACCGATACGACATGCCATGAAGACACCTGCTCCCAGTCGGCGGGCCACCGGGGCCACGCGCGCAGCTCATGGGCACCCAGCAGCGAAAACAACTCCGCGACCGTACCGGACGAGGCGTGCACGGGAAAGATCTTTTCCGTGCACGGGGAGCCCGGCCGGTCGTTCCGTTCGCAGGCCGAGGTGGACGACGGCAGTGACACCGCCGGGTGATCAACGGGATCCTGTTCCGGCAACGGCCGGGCCTGCACGGCGGGATCTGCCGTCCCGGTCCGGGAGGCGGAAGACAGTTCATGACCGGCAGCGCACGGGGGAGCATGTTCTCGGCCATGGAGGACAGCGAGCGGCAACTGAAGTAGGTTCGGTCACCTGCCCCGACGGCGAGGGGAGCCGCCATGCGGACCGGCATCGTCATGACAGCAGGGCCGGGTGTGGAGCACCTGGCCGCCCGCGCGGAGGAACTCGGTTTCGACAGTTTCTGGGTGTACGACACGCCGATGGTCCACGGCGATCCGTTCGTGAGTCTCGCACTGTGCGCCAAGTCCACCCACCGGATCAGGCTCGGTATCGGTGTCACCTCACCGGCGCTGCGCTCCGCGCCCGCCGCAGCAGCGGCCGTCAGCAGCCTCAACGCCCTCGCCCCCGGCCGCATCGTCTGCGGGGTGGGCACCGGCAACACGGCGCGCCGTTCGCTGGGCATGCGGCCTGTGAAGACGGCGGAGCTGGAGTCGTTCACGGCCGCCCTGCAGGATCTGACCGCGGGCCGGGAGTCGGACTACCGCGAGGGGAGCAGGTCCAGCAGGGTGCGGTTCCTGCATGCCGAGCCGTACGTCAACACCGGGGCTCCCGTGGAGTTCGTCGTGGCCGCGTCCGGCTTGAAGGCTGCCGCGGTCGCCGGCCGGCTCGGCGCGGGAGTGATCTCCTTCGCCATGCACGACCCCGCGGCCTGGTCCGCCCTCGGCCGGGCCCGGCAGGCAGCGGCACGGGACGCGGGCAGCGCCGGGAAGACCCGCTCCTATCTCATGTCTTCCCTGTACGTCCTCGCCGACGGCGAGGACCGCTACGGCGATCCCGTCAAGGACTCAATAGGGCACATCGCACTGAGCGCACTGATCCTCGGCGCGGAGAACCCCGCTTTCCGTGCGACCCTCCCTCCGCAAGAGGCCGCGGCGGTCGACCGCCTGCTCCAGTTGCGCGGCACCACCCCCACCGATCCCAGACTTCACCAGGCGCTCTACCGCAACTACCTGGGCCGGCTGTCCCCCGAGGACCGCGAGCTCATCGTGCCCTCCCTGATGGACACCTTCGGCCTGGTCGGCACCAGGAGCGAGATCACCGAACGGATCAACGCGCTGGAGAAGGCGGGGGTCGACGAACTGGTCATCCAGCCCGTTGTGGACCCGGAGACCGAAATGACGAAGCTCGCACAGATGCTGGCCTGACACTCGGCGAAGGACCACACGTTGGTGATGGTGTCGCGCCGCCACGGCCGGGTACGGGCCTAGGTCCGCGCCCCGGAGCCGAGGATGAGGAGGCGGGGGAAGAGCCCGCGGCTGCGTGAGGGCTGAAAAGCAGCGGGCGTGTGCGTGTTCTTAACGTTGTGTGATGTGGTCGCTCTTGACTGTAGTTGGCTCTCGGCGATTGACTTCAGTTCGCTTACGTTCAGCAGCGCAGTCCCGGGTCCCTGGCCCAGTCGGACGCGTGAGCGCACCCCTTCCCCTGTGACCTCGGAGACTCCGTGACTTGTGAAGTGGCTCCTGAACTACTTGCTCCGCTTGACCTTGCTTTCTGGAACATCGAGTCTTCCGGTCATCCCTTGCACATGGGTGGGCTCTTCGTCTTCGACGCCGACACCCCGAACGCCGCGCGGCGCGCCGCCGGGCTGCTCGTGGCCCGCGCCGCCCGGATACCGGGACTGAACACCCGTATCCGCCCCGTCCTGTTCCCCTTCGGCTCCGCTGCCCGCCGCGTGGACCCTGACTTCGATCCGTCGGACCACGTGCACCTCGCCGAGCCGGTGCGGGACTTCCACACAGCCGCCGGGGTCCTGATGCAGCAGCCTCTGGAGCGGGAGCGGCCGCCGTGGGCCGCGCACGTGCTGCCCGGCGCGGACGGTACGTCCTTCGCCGTCCTCTTCACCTTCCACCACGCCCACGCGGACGGCATGCGTGCGGCGTCGTACGTCCTGTCGCTCCTGGACCCCATCACCGTCGACGCAGTACCCGCCTCGTCCGATGCGCCCCGGCGGCGCGAGACGGGATCCGTGCTGCGCCTGCCTGATCCGCGTAAGCTGCCCGATCTGGTGCGCGGTGCCGTCACCGATGCCGGGCGGGCCGTGTCGATCAGTTCCGCGATGGCCCGCGCCGCCTGGGGCGTGCGTTCCTCGCCCGCCCTGACCTCTCGCGCCACCGGTTCTCGCCGTGCCGATGGTGCGGTCGTCGGTCTGCGTGAGGTGAACCGTATCCGCGAGGCCACGGGCGGCACCGTCAACGACATCCTCCTCGCTGTGGTCGCGGGTGGTCTGCGGCGGTGGCTCGACAAGCGCGGTGACGGCAGCGACGGCGTACAGCCCCGTGCTCTCGTCCCCGTGTCGCTGCGCGACCCGGCGGACCCGGGCGCGTCGGGTAACCGGCTCTCCGGCTACCTGGCCCGCCTCCCCGTCGACGAGCCCGAACCCCTTGCCCGCCTGCGTGCGGTGCGCGAGGTCATGGAGCGCAACAAGCAGGCCGGCCCCGCCGACGGCCCGGGCGCCGCGGCGCTGCTCGCCGACGCCATTCCGCCCCTCGGTCACCGCTTCGGCGGCGGCCTGATCGCCCGTTCGGGCCGCCTCTTCTACGACCTGCTCATCTCCAGCGTCCCGCTGCGCGGTGCCGACGGCCTGAGGCTCGCGGGCAGTCCCGTCCGCGAGGCCTACCCTCTCGCCCCGCTCGCGCCCGGGCAGGCCCTGGCGGTGGGGATCACCACGTACGAGGACCGCGTCTGCTACGGCCTGCTCGCCGACGCCGTCGCCGTGCCCGACCTGGACGTGCTCGCCCGGTCGATCGCGGAAGAGGCCGACGAGCTGGTCGCGGTCTGCGGGACCTGACCCCTTCCCGCTTCCGGCGCCGGCCGCTCCGCGCCTTCGGCCGGGGCGGCCGGTTCAGCGAGGGGTTCGGTCCTTCGTGATGGGCTCTGCGCACTTCCGCTTGCCGGAAGCCGGCGTGGTCCGGGCGCCCCGGCCGGGGAACCGGGCCCCTCCAACGGCAACTTCCGTGCCCCGGCCCGGGCAAGTGCGGCAGACCCGCCCCTCGGGTCAGGGAGTGGCGATGAGCTCACTGAGCCGCACGGCGAGCCACGGCCTGCGACCGCCGGCCCGCATCCGGCCGCGCGCGATCGCCTGCCGGATCGGCGTGCGCCGGAAGGCGACCAGCAGGAACGCGGTGGGCGTCGCCGTGATCCTGCAGTCGTAGGCGCGCGGCGGAGCGTCCCGGGTGACCGTCACCGTCCCGTCGTCGATGACGACCGCCAGCCGCGGACCGCCTTTGATTGCGAGGTCGAACGCGATGCTGACACCCTGCGCCTTCGCTGTGTTCAGGGCCGGCGGCATCATCGTCGGCATCGACTGCCCGAGCACCAGTCGCGCCTCGTCCGGGCCGATCCGCCACGGAAGGCCGGCGCCGCGCGCGATGTCCAGGCCGTGCACGAGGCTCTCACTGAGCATCAGGCCGGTCGCCGCCGCCAGCGTGAGCGTCAGCTCCTGCCCGTACCAGGGCGTGGCGAGAGGGGTGTCCGGGGCGAGACCCTCGGTGCACCGCAAGAACCTCTCGCCCCGCTCGGCGAGGAAGTCGCCCGGACGGGCGCGTTCGTCGCCGCTGAGGAGGCCGATGGACATGGCGTTCACAGCCGTGATCCGCTCGACGAACGGCCCGTCGCCCCGCGGTAGGACCTCGTCCCACTCCACGGATTCGTCGGCGGAGACGGCGGAGCAGTACGCGAGATACACGGCCGCGAGGTGCGCGCCGACGTCGCCCACCGTCCACACCGGGACACCGGAGGCCGCGTCCAGGTCGCGGACGTCGCGCAGCAGCCGAACCAGCCGCGGGATCGCGGCCCCTAACGCGGCGCGGGTCTTCTCGTGCTCGGCGACGGGATCGAATCTCGTGATGGTGCCCATGCCACCCCCCGTACCGCGGACGGGCTCGCACATTACCGTCGGGTACAGCGGTCGCGATAGCGCTCTGCACGATCGCGAAGTGCCCGTGGGGGCTGATCCCGGAGCCGAAGCCCACCCCCGGGCGGCCGGAGACGGTTCTTGACGAAGCGGCTGGAAGCGGAAATCAGGTGCACGGGGCCTGTCCGACGAGCCGCACAGAGGGCATTCAGCGGGTGCCGAGGGGAGATCGCGTGGGGCGTTTGAGCTCGTCGCGCGTGTACGCGAGGGTGTCCGACAGAGGTGTTTCCCACGGTGCGTGCCACCCTCGCGTTCTATCCGCGCGTTCCAGGCGGCTCACCTCTGCCCTGGTCATCGCCCGTTTTCGCGTTCCAGCGTCCCGAAGTGCCGGGATTTCCTTGCGGCGGGGACGGATCTCCTTGCAGGCTCGGGTCGTTCGGGCGCCGCGTGCACCGAGCTGGAGAGCGGGCCGGAGACCGGGGCGCGCCGGTGTGTGTCCGCATCCTCACCTCAGTGAGGCCGGACTGCAGTCGGGGATTGCGGTCGGCCGTGGCCGGGGCGGTGTCGCTCCGGGAGCTGCTCCGGGAGACAACTGTCCGTTTTGAGGACACCAACATAAGGAGTGCCTGTCTTGATCACTCATCTTCGACGTGGTGCCGGCCCGCGGAGGGTGGTGGCGCTGATGGCGGCGGTGTGCGGGATCATCGGTGCCGCTGCGTTCGGTGCGGCCCCGGCGGTGGCAGCCGATCAGCGTCATGCGATCTACGCGATCGCGCACCGGGTCGACACGCTGGAGGGTGTGGATGCCGCGCTCAGTCATGGTGCCAACGGCATCGAGATCGACGTCTGCGCCTGGTGGAATCCGAACGAATGGCGCGCCTATCACGACTGTTCCTCGGCCGGTGAGAACCGGCGGGGGCCCAGCTTCGACAGCATGATCGACCGCATCGTCTCCCACGCCAGGGCAGGGCGCCGGCTGAGCCTGGTCTGGCTGGACATCAAGGATCCGAACTACTGCGGGGAAGCGCAGAACCGCGGGTGCAGCGTCGCCGGGCTGCGGGACAAGGCCCAGAGGCTGACGGCTGCCGGGATTCAGGTGCTCTACGGTTTCTACGAGTACCACGGTGGCAGCACTCCGGATGTCGGGGGCAGGGGCTGGAAGAGCCTGGAGGGCAGGCTCGGCGCGCTGGAGGGCATCACGACGACCGGCACCCGTGATCAGGCCCGGGACGCCTTCAACCGGTCCGGTTCCGGATTCCCGGCCGGCCGCCGGGCGATGGACTACGGCGACTCCGATATCACCAAGGGGTTCGGCAACTGCACGGAGGCCGCCCGCACTACGTGTGCGGAGCTGAAGAAGGGCGCCGCGGACCGGGCTGCCGGCCGGCTCGCGGCCACGCTGTCCTGGACGACCACCTACAACGACCCGTGGTACGTCGACAAACTGCTGGGCGATGCGCGCGTGGACGGCATCATCGCGGGCTACGGCGCTTTCACCGGAGTCCGTGAGTACGACAACAGCTGGCAGTGCGCCAATGCCGTCAACCTCATCCGTGACTGGGTGAACCGCCACAGCGGCACCCACCGCATGGCCACCAGCGGCGACCGCCTGTTCAAGTAGCGGGGGCCCTCGGGCCGGGGCCGTCGCCCCGGCCCCATGGGATCCCCCGTGACCGTCGGCAGGAACCCCGGCCGACGGCTTTCCCCAGGGGACAACGGCCTGGACATTCGTGAGACACCGTTCGCGCAGGGCCGCCGGGCAGGACCAGGCGCAGTGCGGCTCGGTCCGTACAGGCGTGACAGCGGGACAGGCGGGACAGGCGGGATGCGGCCTGTGGGCCGACAGCCTTCGACCAGGCCGTGCGGATCTTCGGGGGCCGCGAAGGCCGTGACGTTCCTCGCCGTGAAAGGGCAGACCCTCCGCGTCAACGGGGAGGGGATGGTCTGACGGCCGCCGTGCGGAGCCGGGCCGGTGCCGGCGGCCTTTGACTGGCACGCACGGCCGACTGCTCCGATCGTGGAAGGGGATGCCCCTGGTGCGGGGTCTGCCCCTCGCTGCCAGGGCCGGACGGCGGACCTCCGGGGAGGCGAGTCCGATGCAGGTCAAGTACGCGATGAGCCCGTGGCCGGCCGACGTGTCGCCCGAGGCCGCAGTGGAGGAGACGGCGCGGCGGAGGACTGGTGCCGGAGTGGCACCACTCCTGGTGGTGGACGGTGACGATGCGATCGGCATGGTCACCGACCGTGACCTGGTGGTCCGCGCCATGGCCCGCGGGTTCCCTTCCCGGCTGAAGGCCGAGGGGGCCGGGTCGGTCGGCCCGCCCGTCGTGGAGGCCGCACGCTGGTGATCACCCGAGCACGGCTGTCCCGCAGCCATCGCATGCCGCCGGCCCAGCCGGGCCCACCGGGCGAACCCCCGCCGGCGCCGCCTACGCCCTCGTCGCCGTCCCCGCCTCCGTGGCAGCGGTGGCTGCTGCCCTTGGCACTGCTGGGCTTCTTCCTGGTGCTGATACTGGCCCGCGGTATGTCGGGGTCTGTCCCGCCCCGGCTCTCCTACAGCGACTTCGTCGGCAAGGTGGATGCCGGCCAGGTACGGACGGTGGACATCGGGGACAAGGGGACCGTCGAGGGCACGCTCGACAACGGGAAGAAGTTCACCACCCAGCTTCCTACGGCCTTGGGCGACGGCGGGCTCGAACGGCGGCTGCAGGCACACCACGTGGTGATCTCTGCGACGCGCAGCAGCGGTGGCGGCAGCGTCTGGACGTCCCTGCTCGTGGGCGTTCTGCCCTTCGTCCTCCTGATGGGGTTCCTGCTGTGGAGCCTGCGCAGGACGGCAGGCTCTCTCACCGGCGGCATCAGCGCCATCGGCCGGTCACGAGCGAAGATCATCGAAGCCGAGCGGCCCACCACGCGCTTCGGCGACATCGCCGGCTACGACGGCGTCAAGCAGGAGATCAGCGAAGTGGTGGACTTCCTGCGCAACCCCGGCCGCTACGCCGCCGCCGGGGCCAAGGGACCGCGCGGCGTCATCATGGTCGGTCCCCCCGGCACCGGAAAGACGCTCTTCGCCCGAGCGGTGGCGGGCGAGGCGGACGTGCCCTTCCTGTCGGTGACCGGCTCGGCCTTCGTCGAGATGTTCGTCGGGGTCGGCGCCTCCCGCGTGCGCGACCTCTTCGAAGAAGCCCGCAGAAGGGCACCGTCGATCATCTTCATCGACGAGATCGACGCGGTCGGCGGGCGCCGCGGCGGGGGAACCCGGCTCGGCGGCAACGACGAGCGGGAACAGACCCTCAACCAGCTCCTCGCCGAGATGGACGGCTTCGATCAGAGCAGCGGCATCGTCGTCCTGGCGGCCACCAACCGTCCCGACGCCCTCGATCCCGCCCTGCTGCGTCCTGGTCGTTTCGACCGGCAGGTGACCGTCCCCCTGCCCAACCAGAACGAACGCGCGGCGATCCTCGAGGTGCACGCCCGCGACAAGACGCTCGCACAGGACGTCGACCTCGATGCCACGGCCCGCGCGACCCCCGGGTTCTCCGGCGCGGACCTGGCCAACCTCGTCAACGAGGCGGCCATCAACGCCGTACGCGCCGGCCGTTCCACCATCACGGCCGGTGACCTCGGCAGCGCGCGGGACCGGGTGCTGCTGGGCCGCCGCGAGACGTCCAACGCGCTGCTCCCCGAAGAACGGCACGCCGTGGCCGTCCACGAGTCCGGGCACGCCCTTGTCGCCGCCCTGTGCGAACACGCCGACCCGGTGGCCAAGGTGACCATCCTGCCCGCCGGTGTGACGCTGGGCGTCACCGAGCAGTTGCCCGAGGCCGAGCGGCATCTGTACAGCGAGGGATACCTCACGGACCTCCTGACCGTCCGGCTCGGTGGGCGGGCCGCGGAACTGGTCGTTTTCGGGGAGGGGTCGACGGGAGCGGCCGATGACCTGACCGGTGCCACCCGGATCGCCACCCGCATGGTCAGGGAGTTCGGTCTGTCCCAGGCGCTCGGCCCCGTCGGCTACGCATCGGGCGCACCACAGTTCTCCGGCGAATCCGCGCCGGAGGAGCTCGCTGGACGGCCCTACTCGGAACAGACGCAGCGGATCATCGACGAGGAGGTCGCCCGGCTCGTGCGGCGCTCCGAGGAGCGGGCGCTGGCCCTGCTGCGTGACCACCGGAACGCCCTGGACCGGCTCGCCGCGCTCCTCGTCACGCAGGAGACGGTCGACGGCTCGGTGGTGCTGGACGTGCTCCGCGCCGAGGCCCACCCTCAGGAAGGCCGTTGACCCGGTAGGAGCACTGCGCGTGCCCGGTGCCCAAGGACGCGGCCGCCGGGACCGCCGAACCCGCCGGGCCGCCGCAGCACGGAGAGAGTTCCCGCCGGCCGGACTCGATCGCCTCCCTTCCCGGTGCCCTGGCGCTCAGTGACGTGGCACGAGGTGCACCGGAACGGATCGGTAGCACCGGTCGATCAGCGAGCCCCGGCGGCTCAACTCGGAAAGCGGCACTGCTGGTCGGAGCCGGGGAAACCGGCGGAACAGCGATCTCAGCGCGACAGCGGCCACCAGCCGGGCCAGGTGGGAGCCGGGGCAGTAGTGCCGGCCGTTACCGAAGGCGAGGTGGGAGTGGCGCCGGTGCTCCGGGCGGAGGGCGTCGGGGCAGGCGTATGCCGACGGGTCGCGGTTGGCGGCGGCGAGTGAGATCAGCACAGGAGTACCCTGCGGGATCGTCGTGCCGCCCATCGTCACCTCCTCCAGAGCGAATCGCCAGGCGGCGAAGGGGAACGGGCTGGTGAGACGCAGGAGTTCCGCGATGAGGGCGTGTGTCTGCCGGGGAGTCCGCAGCATGGCTTGATGCCGCGGGGAGTTCATGAGCTCCACGGCGCCGGAGGCGAGGAAAGCGGTGGTGGAGGTGATGCCGCCGGAGAAGACGCCCCACGCGGTGGAGACGAGTTCCTGCCGGGACAACGCGCCGTTCTCCTCGGCTCTGATGAGCTGCGAGAGCAGGTCCTGCCGAGGCGTGCGACGCCTTCGTCCGATGATGCGGGCCCAGAGCCTGGTCAGGGCGATGCGGTCGCGCCGGACCTCACACAGTTCGGGGTCGCGTCCGCTCACCATGGCGAGGGTGAGAGCCGTCAGTTCGGCGATGTCTTCGGTAGGGATACCCATGAGCTGCGCCGTCACGTGAACGGTCAGCGGTCTGGCGAAATGCGCTACGAGTTCCGGAGTGTCGTGCCGTGCCATCCGGGTGAGGACAGCGTCACAGGCACCATCGATCATGTGGTGCTGGTGTGCCGCCGTGGTGCGGGTGAAGAGCGGGGCGAGGACGTTGCGCAGGCGCTGGTGCTCGGCGCCGTCGCTGTTGAGCGGGTGGCGTCCTTCCACGGCGAAGATGTCGTCGGGACAGCGGCGGCCGCCGAAGCCGTGTTCCCGGTGGTGGAGGCGGCGGATGTCGTGGACGAACACGGGGTCGGTGAGAGCGTGGCGTGCCTCGTCATGGCCGGTGACCAGACTGATGTGGTGTCCAGTGGGGGCGATGACCTGCTGAACGGGGTCGTGGCGGTGCGGGGGACGTTGGGCCGGGTGCGGATCCCAGCCGGTGGCGCGGGGTGTTGCCAGCAGGTGCGGGGGCGGGTCCGCGCCTGCGCGGGCGGGCCGTTTCACGGCGGGGGGCCTTTCCGGGAGTGCGGTCAGTGGAGCAGGGGGGTGACGGGCAGGGCGTGCAGGCCGCGAATGGCGGCGGTGATGTTCTTGTGCCGCGGTGTGTCGGTGGCCGCTTCCAGATGACGGGTCCGGGTGAGCAGGCGGCTGAGGGCGATGTCCGCTTCGAGCCGGGCCAGGGGTGCTCCCAGGCAGTAGTGGATGCCCGCGCCGAAGGACATGTGGGGGTTGGGGGTGCGGCCGAGGTCGAGACGGTCCGGATGCCTAAGGACTCGGGGGTCGTGGTTGGCCGATCCCAGGAGCAGGGCCACCGGGGTCCCCGCCTGCAATCGGGTGCCCGCGATGACGGCCTCGGAGGTGACTGTGCGAAAGGTGATCTGGATGGGCGAGTCGTAGCGCGCGAGTTCATTGACCGCAGCCGGCGTGAGCGTGCCCCGCTGTGCGAACCGGCGGGCCTGGTCGAGCGCACCGGGGTGCGTGAGAAGGGCCAGGAGCCCGTTGCCGATGAGGTTGGCGGTGGTCTCGTAGCCGGCCATGATCAGAAGCGCGCACAGAGGGATGAGGTCCCGGGAGGTCACGGAGCCTTCCGCGTCCGCGAGGGCGATCAACTCGCTGAGCAGGTCGGGGCCGGGGGAGTGGCGCTTGCGGGAGATCTGGTCACGGAGGTAGGCGATGAATCCGGCCGTGGCGTGACGCGCTCGGGCCATGTCGCCGGCGCTGATGGTGAACGGCGGGTCCAGCAGCCGCCCGATGGGCGGTGTCTGCTCACGGATCCACGCGTGGTCCTCTTCCGGCAGGCCGAAGATGTCGCAGATCACACGGAGCGAGACAGGGTAGGCGAAATCTGCGAGCAGGTCTGTCACCGCGGCATGGGCCAGAGCTCCGTCGAGTACGGCATCGGCGATCCGGGCGGTGTGTGCTCCGAGGGCCTGTATGGCCTTTGGTGTGAAGGCGTGTGCGGCCAGGCGGCGCAGGGGACCGTGCCGCGGAGGGTCGAGCCCCAGGAAGGAGAAGACGCGATTCGGCGAGGTGGCGTCCCCGTGGCCCAGCCGCGGGTCGCGCAGCGCGGCCGATACAGCGGCATGGCGAGTGATCACTGCCATGCCGTACGGCCCCCCGCAGACTGCCGCCCGTTCCCGGGCGTGTGCGTAACGCGTGTAGGGGTCGTCGTTGAGGGACGGGTCGAAGGGGTCGAAGTAGGGGAGGAGTTCGGTGCCGGGCGGATCGGCGGCCTGCGCCATGCGTTCCACGTGTTGTCCGGTCCTCCCGCATGAGCAGCGGGCGAAGGGGATGCTCGTGACGGCGGCCCCCTGATGCTGCCGCCGCCCTGCCGGGACGTCCGGATCAGATGCTGGAGAAGGTCACCACCGTGTCCTGGGATTTCGATGTCTCCCCGGATGCTGTTCCACAGCCGGAGCCGATGGAGAGACCGGCGATGGAGGCCTTGTACCCCGGGAATTTCGTGCTGCCGGCATCCGTGACACCGCTGATGGTGAGCACACTCGCGCCTTTGAGGCTGCGTTCTTCGAACGTGGTGTAGGTGCCGGTGGTGGACGTCCCGTCGCTCCAGTTCACCGTC
This sequence comes from Streptomyces sp. XH2, assembly GCF_049725035.1. Lineage (NCBI taxonomy): Bacteria > Bacillati > Actinomycetota > Actinomycetes > Kitasatosporales > Streptomycetaceae > Streptomyces > Streptomyces sp. XH2. Next base: position 337,569 of record NZ_JBMMMZ010000008.1, read on the forward strand.
CCGGTGTAGGAGGCCCGGGTCATGTCACCAGTGCATCTGTCGGCGGGGATGGTGACGCTGAAAGTCGTGGTGCCGCTGGCGAGGAGTGAACCCACGAGGTCGAGGCAGTTGATCGTTCCCTTGCCGGTGAAGGTGACGGTCTCCGGTTCGTTGTTGTTGTCGCCGGGGTCGAGAGGAGCGCTGCTCACGTCCGTCGATCTGGAGGCGCAGGCCGCGATCACGGTAGCGGCGGAAGCGGGCTGGGCTGCCGCCACCGGGCCTGCGACGAGCAGAGCGGCCATGCAGGCGGCGCACGCCGGGCGGGAGCGGTGGAGAGGCCTACGCAGGGTGGAGCGCACGGATCCTCCTTGTCTGGGAGCGGCTGGACACCGGGCGGGGTGACCCGGCCGGGCGTCCGGTGTGAAATCCGAAAGCCTTATTGCTGCGGGATTTGAAGGTGCTCACGGCCGTGAATTGCCTTCACAGAGGGAAGGCGACGTGCTCTTGCGGCGATGCAGGCTGATCAATACCCCGGCCTTCGCACGGTTAACCCGGACTTCTTCTGACGCTGCGTCTGATACGTGGCCGTACTTGCGAGGCTGAGGTGGCGATAGCGCGATGGAGCGCATTGGCGGGAAAATCGGGTCGCCGGAGATCCTGCTGAATCCGCCCTGTGCGGTCGATGGAACAAAGGACCGGCTTTTCCGCATGCGGAGGGGGCGTTTTCACAGGTGGAGAGCTGGGGACGATTGCGCTTGCTCACACGGGGGCCGGCTGATGGAGAAGGTGCGCCGGGTGCCGGACCGGCAGGGGAGGGAGCGGCCGTGACGCGACGGGGCAGACGTGAAGTTGCGGTGACCGGGTTGGGAGCGACGACTCCGTTGGGAGGGAGTGCGGTCACCACGTGGGCCGGGCTGCTGGCGGGCCGGTCGGGGGTGGCTGCCCTTCGGGAGGACTGGGCCGCTGCGTTGCCGGTGCGGATCGCCGCACGGGTCGCGGTCGAGCCGGGTGAGGTGCTGTCCCGGTCCGAGGCCCGTCGGCTGGACCGCGCCGGTCAGCTCGCGCTGATCGCCGCGCGTGAGGCGTGGGCCGATGCGCGCGCCCCCGAGGTGGACCCCTACCGCCTGGGGGTCTCGGTGGCCACCGGCATGGGCGGAGTCACCACCCTGCTGTCGGCGTACGACGTACTGCGCGAGCACGGGCCGCGCAAGGTGTCCCCCTTCGCCGTGCCCATGTTGATGCCCAATGGACCGGCCGCGGCGCTCGGCATCGAGTTCGGGGCCCGGGCGGGTACCCACGCGCCGGCAGCGGCCTGTGCGTCAGGAGCCGAAGCCCTGGTCCAGGGGTTCGAAATGATCCGCAGGGGCCGGGCCGACGTCGTGATCGCCGGTGGCGCGGAAGCGGCGGTGCACCCGCTGCCGCTCGCCGCCTTCTCCAACATGAGGGCGTTGTCACGGCGCAACGACGCCCCGGAAAGCGCCTCACGCCCGTACGACCGGCAGCGGGACGGGTTCGTGATGGGGGAGGGTGCCGGCGTCCTGGTGCTGGAGTCCACCGAGCACGCCTCCGCGCGCGGCAGGGCCCCGTATGCGCACCTGGCAGGAGTGGGCCTGTCGAGCGACGCCCACCATGTGGCCGAGCCCGCGGCGGACGGGAGCCCGCTGGCCCGGGCCGTCACCGACGCCCTCGACTGCGCGGGGCTCAGCCCCTGCGAGATCCGCCACCTCAACGCTCACGCAAGCTCGACCGTAAAAGGGGACCTTGCCGAACTGGAAGCGATGAAGAAGGCGCTGGGATCCACTGCCGGCGACGTGGCCATCACCGCGACCAAGTCGATGACAGGACACCTCCTGGGTGCCGCTGGTGCGGTCGAAGCCATCGCCACGGTCCTCGCCCTGCATCATCGTGCGGCGCCGTACACGCTCAACGTCGACGCCCTCGACGAACGCGTCGATCTCGATGTCGTACGGGACGCCGCACGGCCCCTGCCCCGCGGGCCGGTCGCCGCACTGAGCAGCTCCGTCGGCTTCGGAGGCCACAACAGTGTCCTTGCCTTCTGCGCCGTCTGACGTCCGGGAACGACTGCTGCGAGGGTTGTTCTCCTCCGCCGGCAGGGCTGATCCGTACCCCTGGTACGCGAGGCTCCGGAACGGCCCTTCTGTATGGCGCAGCAACTCGGGCGCCGTGATCGTCAGTTGCTTCGAGGGGGCCGCCGCCGTCGCACAGAGCCCCGCCTTCGCCGTCAAGGACGCGGAGTGGTTCGACGTGAACCGCCCTGGGTGGCGTACGAGGCCGGGAACCAGGCTGTTCTGCTCCTCCATGCTCTTCGTCGACGGACCCGGGCACCAGCGGGTGAGGAGAGTCGTATCGGCGGCTCTGGCACCGAACAGGATGAGGGACCTGGAACGGCGGATCCGTGACCTGACGGTACGGCAGCTGGACGCCCTCGCCGGCCATTCCGCGCACGAGGTCGTGGACCTGCGCCGGCACTTCACCCTGTCCGTTCCCCTGCAGGTGGCCTGCGCTCTGATCGGGGTGCCGCCCGAGGACGGCGAGCTCCTGCACTCCTGGGTGCGGCCGCTGCTCGGGCTGCTCGACCCGGTGGGGAACGTCCGGTCGTTGCGCCACTGCGACGCGGCCGCGGTGTCGCTTGCCGCGTACCTGTCCGACCTGCTCGAGGCACGGTGTGCCCGGGGCCGCCCGGACCTGGCCACCGACGTGGCCCGGGCCCGGTCCGAAGGCCGTCTGGGGCGCGATGAGGCCGAGGCGGCCTTGGTTCTTGCCGCTGCGGCGGCCTTCGAGACCACGGCGGTACTGCTCGAAAACGCTGTCAGCGCCTTGTGCGGTCTCCCGGAGCAGATCCCGGAGATCACGTACAGCACTGGGGCAGCTGTCGCCGCTGTGAACGAAACGCTGCGCTACGACCCTCCCGTCCAGTTGTTCACGCGCGTGGCCCGCAAGGAGGCCGTCATCGGCGGCCTCCGCCTCCTGCCGGGCGAGGAGGTCCTCGTCCTGCTCGCCGCCGCCCAGCGCGATCCGGCACGCTTTGCCCACCCCGACGACTTTGACCTGCACCGTCCGCCTTGCGGCGTGCTCAGCTTCGGCGGGGGCGCCCACTACTGCCTGGGTGCGGCCCTGGCCCGGCTCGAGGCACGGATCCTCCTGCCCGCTCTGCTCCGCCGTTTCCCCCGGCTGAGGCCTGCCGGAACGCCCACGGGCAATGGCCGCATCACTATGCGTGGTTGGACCGATTTCCCGGTCACCCTCGCTCCGTGATCCGCCCGTTCCGGTCCCCTCCGGCGGCACTGCTGTCCGGAGCCGCCCCGGGTTCGAACCGGAGGGTGTTGTCGTCATCGAGTTCGGAGGCCTGACAGGGCCGGCCGAGGTGATGGCCGATGTTACCGGAGCCGTAGAAGAGGTCCACCAGCAGTGGCTCGCCGGCGTGCGGGCCCCGATGCCCGCGGGCGGACGTCGTGGCGGCGCGCCGAGGACGGGTGGCGAGGTGCCGGGTGTGTGCGCCGGGTGAGGATTCGTCGGGGACAGCGTGGCGTCGGCGCCGTCCCCGGAGGGCTGTGGAGAGAATGGCACATTGTCCTCTTCGTCACTTCCATCCCTGGGAGCAACGCTATGGCCATGACGGCGCCCTTCCGCCCGATTGCCCTTGCCGCCCTGACGACCCTGTCGTTGTGGGCAACTCCGGTACCGCCCGCTGCCGCGGCGCCGGCACCGGCGGCCGCCGGCGAGCAGCGTTGCGTCGCAGGTGCCGTGCTCGGCGGAGGGAAGAGCCGGAGGGCGGACATGCGGCTGTGCGGCTCCCTGGACAACAGCTTCCTGACCCTCTCGGCGCCCGCCCGGTGCGGCCGGTCAACGTGCGACGTGACCGGCACCTACCGGATGGCCACGCGGGACGGACGCCAGGTCGCGTCCGGGAAGCTGGGTACCCGGACGGGCTACCCGGGGCCGGGCACGTACCGGGTCACGGTCACCGCGCGCGTGCGGTCCGCGGTCTCGGGGACGGACGTACGGGGCACGTGGGCGCGGACGATCACGTTCGCCTGGCCCAGGCCGGAGCCGGTCCACACCATCACCGTCACCCCGGCCGTCCTCCGTCCCGGCCGTACCACGGCCGTGACCTACACGGTCACCCGCCGGGACCTGCGCGGCGACAGCAACGCGCGCCTCGGCATGATCGGCGAGGAGGGAAAGGGCGTACGGATCTCCTCCTCCGACCGCCAGTGCAGCAACCCGCTGGCCGGCGCCTACCCGTCCACGGAGCGGCGGCCGCACGTGCTGGACTGCGCCTTGGTCGACCTGCAGCCGGGACGCCCCGTAGAGGTGAAAGTGCGCGTGAGCCTGGGGAAGGACTGCTCGACGATCATCTCGAAGATGGGCTACTGGCTTCCCGAGGGCCAGGCGACGTACAACGGCGGCATGCTGCAGGGGCCCGCGCTGAGGTGTGAGAAGAGCTGAGGAGAGGCGTGGCGCGTCCCCGGTCGGAGGGTGACGGGCGACAGTCAGGGAGACATGCGGAATCTATCGGTGGAAACCGGTGGAAATCGGAAATCGTTCGAGACCGGAACCCCCTCCGGCAGGCCGGGGCGGTTCCGGCGGACTCAATCCCACTCGTTTGTGTCTGGACGTTCGCGGTACTCGCGGTCGGGGAAGGGCCACCGCCCCCTCGCCGATCGCTTGGTCCCTATGCTGACCACATGATCAACATCCCTCTTTCGGCGCTGGAAGTCGCCATGGTCCAAAACGGCACCCGAGCCGTGGACACCCTGCGCGACACCGCAGCCTTCGCGCAGGCGTTGGAGCGGCTGGGCTACCACCGGCTCTGGTACGCCGAGCATCACCACTCGCCCGCGATCGGCGCGTTCCCGCCGGTCATTCTGACCGCACACGCTGCGGCTCTGACCTCGTCCATCCGTCTCGGTTCGGGCGGAGTGCTGGCCCCCAACCATGCCCCCATCACGATGGCGGAGCAGTTCGGAACGCTGGCAGCCCTGCATGAGAATCGCATCGACCTGGGGATCGGCCGTGGCCCCGGCACCTTCGACGAGGCCACGGCACGGGCACTGCGCCGGGGAGCCGGACCGGCGACGGACGAGGAGTACCGGGGCGACATTGCCGCGACCTTGTCCTTCCTGGTCGACGAGGTCGCACTCGGCCCGCTGCCGGAGCCGTGGTTGCTGGCATCCAGCACCGCAGGTGCCGCCCTGGCCGCCGAGCTCGGTCTGCCGATAGCCGTCGCGCACCACATCCGGCCGCAGAACACCCTCGCGGTCCTGGAACGCTACCGGGCGGCGTTCAGCCCGTCCCGTTGGTGCGAGGAACCCCGGGTGCTCGTCTGCGTCGAGGCGGTGTGTGCCGAGACGGAAGAAGAGGCCGCACGGCGAGTCGGACCGATGGCGGTCGTCAAAGCCGGGCTCCTCAAAGGACAGAGTGAGATCCCGTTCCCCACACCGGAAGACGCAGCCGCCCACCCCTTCACGGCGGAAGAACGGCAAGCGCTCGACGACTTCCGAGGACAGCAAGCCATCGGGACGCCCGGGACCGTCGTGCGTCGGCTCGCACGGCTGGCCGGCGAGACAGGTGCAGACGAGCTCATGCTGACTGCACCTGTCTACGACCTCCACGACCGCATTCGTTCGTACGAACTCATCAAGCAGTACATCGAGAGCACGGCCACACCATCCACACCATAAAAAGAGCCGCCCTTCCGGGCCGTCGCGGTCGGCGGACCGGAAGGGCCTTGGGCGCACGCGGCGAGCTGTTCGCGCTCAATTGCCGGCGCAGACGTCCTCCACGTAGCGGCCGGCGGCGATCAGGTCCTGCAGCCATGCCGTGGCCGAGACCTCGTCGCCGCCCCCGTACTGCACGTGCAGCTGCTGGAACGCCTCCCGCACACCCGGCGCCATCCGCCTGCCGTCACCGCAGACGTAGATCCGGGCGCCGGCTTCGAGCGCTCGCCACACCCGAAGCGGTCGGGGCCGAACTCCTCGGGGTTGTCGCCCCACAGCGCGTCGGTCTCGGCCTGCGCGAGATGCAGGGCCACCGGGTGCTTGAGCAGGTGGTAGAGGGCGAAGGACAGGGTGCCGGAGGTGGTCTCGTGTCCGGCGATCAGGAAAGTGACCACCTGGTTGCGGATGTTGGCGTCGTCGAGCGGTTCGCCGGACCCGGGGTGCGGGGCGCCCAGCATCAGCCCCAGCAGATCGTCGGTGGAGGTGTCCCCGGCGGCCTTGCGCCGCTCGATCACGTCGTCGACGATCCGGGCCAGGAAGGCGGCGTCGGTGGCGAACGCCTCGTCCTCGGCGGTGTGGTCCTCGCCGGGTACGCGGCCGAGTTCGGCCTGGCTGTGGGCGAGAGCGCGGACGAGGGCCTGCACGAAGGGGTGCGGATCCTCGCGGCGGCAGGACTCGAAGTCGTACCCGAAGCCGGACAGGCCGATGGTGTCCAGCGTCATCCTGGTCATGTCTTCGGGGACGTCCACCGGCGCGGAGCCCTCCGCCCCCTCGGCGAATCGCGCACCTACCACCCCCACATGCTGCGGGTGGCCAAGCGGCTCATAGCCTCCTGGGACCGGTCCGGTCCGGCGGTTCCGGGAACGCGCGGACGCCGGCGGTGCGGGATTCGCTCGCCGCGCCGGCCACGTGACGGTGGAGTCGGCGCCCGCCCGCCGGGCGCGGTCCCGGTCCCCGTTGCGATCAGCGATGCGTACGGCAACATCACCGGCGTCAACCCCGCCTTCGCCGCCCTCTGGAACCTGTAGCCGGGCACAGTGGAGGGCCGGACGCCGCTGGACCTGTTCACGCCCACCAACGAAAAACAGCTGCGCAGGCTCGACGAGGCGCTGCGCGCCGGCCGCAGGTCCCGTTACCCGGTCGAGGTGTGCTGGGCGGTGCGGGGAGCGATCCACCACGGGCAGGTCACCGTCGAGCCGGTGTCGGACCCCCTGGACGGTCACCCGCACTTGCTGGTGACCCTCCGCCCGGAAGGGGCTGAGCCGGCTGTGCCGCCGGCTGGAGGTGCCCAACCGGTCGGCGCCGGTGGCCGGGCGTATGTGCTGGGGCTGCTGGACCCGGCGGCGTGGCCGCCCCGGGTCGTGCCACCGGCCGCGCCGCGGGGCGGTCCCGCAGCCGGGCAGCTCCACCAGGCAGATCCATCAGGACGTAAGCTCGTGATCATGGGAGTGGACATCACGGCCGTCATAGTGGACTGGACCGAACTGGAGAACATCCCCGTCCTCGAACGCGAGCGCGCGCTCATCGAGGCCGCGGATCCGGACGACTACGACGGATCACTCGACGAGGGCTGGGCCTGGCTGCCTCCCGCTCCCGAACCGTTCCCGGCCTGGTGCGCACGGTACGAGTTCGCTCGCACGCTGGGATCGTTCAAGCCGCACTTTTGGGCGGGCGAGCGGTGGGAGGCCGTTCGTGAGCACGTCCCGGCCGACCTGCGCACGGCACTGGACACCTTCCTCGCCGGACTGACCTGGGTCCTGCCGGGCACTGAAAGCGATCCGCAGGACGAGGACGACGCCGAATTCTGGTACGAATCCATGTGGGTCTACTGCCCGCCTCCCGGCGTACCGGCCCTGGCGCAGGCGTGGACGGCAGCCGGCCCTCGGCTCCAAGCGCTGCGCGAACCGTTCGACACCCATGCGGCCGCCCCTGGGAAGTGGGTCGGTACGTTCGAGGAGTTCACCGCCCTTCTCCACGGATGGGCCGAGGTCGTCGCGGAAGCCCGCCACCGCGGGTGGGGGATCATCGGGCTGCCGATCTGAACGGCCCCCGAGCACTCAGGCGGCGCGCGACGTGCAGACGTATGTGCGTACGTAGGATCTCGGCGTGACAGAGATCGACTACGGATGCTTCCACGAGTGGCTGGAAGAGGCACGGAGCGCGGCCGCCGACGGCGGTGCGGATGGCGGCGCTGAGGGTGGCGCCGCGCGCTGGGACCTGCTGCGGCGGTTCCAGCGGGAGTGGGGGTACGAACCCACCGGCGGCCCGCGGTGGGAGCGGGAGGAACCTGACGCTCACATGGAGTACGTGTCCGGGCTGAGGGAAGCCGGGCTCTCCGACGCCCCGGCCGGCGACGCACCCGGCGACGTCGATGCTTCGCTCGCGATACCAGCCGCACTGGACGAGTGGTGGGACCTGCCGTTCAACTCCTTCGCCGACCGGGCGGAGCTGTACGAGACCAATCCGGTCCGGCCCCCCACGGTCCGCCCGGATCCCACCGGCTACGGCGTCTCCGGCGCCCTGCCGAAGGCGAACCCCTTCGTCGGCCCGGACGAGGACCTGCGGGTGTGCGTGTTCATGGCGGAGAACCAGTACTGCAACGAGTGGGGCTACCCCGCGGCGCGCAGCGGTCTGACCGACCCGCCGGTTCTGGTCTCGGCGCGGGATGAAGACGGGCAGGAGGCATGGCTGCTGCAGAGCCGCTCGGTCTCCGAGTTCTTCCTGCATCTGGCCGTGACGCGGCTGCCCGCCCACTACGGATGGACGGTCGAGGAGGGCGAGGCCGGTCCGCAGCTCGTGGCCGGGCTGCGGGAGAACCTCCGCCCGCTGGGCCTGCTGCCGTGGCGCGAGCTGGGCGCCCGTACCGAGTTCTTCGGCGGGCCGGATGTCATCGTGGCCCACAACACCGGTCACGGCGACTCCGAGCTCGTCGCGTACGGACGCACCGAGCAGGCTCTGCAACGGCTCGCCGAGAAGCTGGGGGCCGACTGGTCGGAGTGGATCTGCGAACCGGAAAGCGACGACGAGGAAGGCTGAGCGGGTTCCCCCACCCGCACCGCGGCAACGCGGCGATCAGGAGCCCACGGGCTTGAGTTCGCCGGTGCCGAAGGGCAGCCAGGACAGGAGGTGCCGGCTCGGTGCGGTGCCCGACCGGCCGATCGTCACCCGGGCTCCCCGGGGGACGACGGCCGTCAGCCGGGAGCCCGGGAACCTCGGATCCTCGGGGTCCGGCGGCGCGTGCCGTGACTGGACGCTGGTGAGCCGGTTCGTGCCGGCGGCCGAGACCGTGACCGTGAGCGTGGGGGCGTCGTCGCCCGGTGCGTCCTCCTCGGTGACGAGCTGCCCGGTGAGGAGGCCGTCCGTCTCCGCCGTGTACGTGAGCTCGTCCGCCTCACCCAGGCCGAACTCCGTGGGCAGGTGGGTGAGCGTGGTCTTCCCGTGGACGGTGAGGTCGCCGATGGTCAGGTCGGGGCGGGCGACCGTGACGGCCGTCGTCAGGGCGTACTCGGCGACGCTGCCGTCCACGTCCACCTCCACCGCGAGCACGAACACGCTGTCGCGGTGCAGGTTCGGCGTGGGCCAGTTGCGGATGCCGGTGACGTCTTCGGGCTCTCCGTCGTGCAGCATCGTGTACGTGGCCCCGGGCCGGCTGCTGCCCCGCCAGGTCAGCTCGGTCGGCGAACCGCTCTGGACGAGGATGTACGCGGGGCGGAAGTCGCTCACGCTGAAACCCGCCGGGACCTTCGCCAAGGGCCATTCCTCCTGCTGGGGCTCACTCCCGTCCTGGAGGGTCTCGGTGATGGTCAGTTTGCTGGTGCCGACCGCCGAGTTGACCTCGATGCCGGTGATCGACGGCTCCACCTGGTCCCCGGGCGGGAACGGCCGGCTCGGGCGCCTCGGCCGGAGGACGAACTCCGAGGTCTCGGAGTCCCGCTCGAACACCCATTTCTGGCTGTCGTCGATGCCGGGGACTCCGCTGTCAGGTTTCGCAGTCAGCTCGCAGGGCCCGCTTCCGATCGGGTAGGAGAAGCGGACCTCCTCGACGTAGACCGGGGTCTGCTGGTGATTGGTGACGGTGATGCACAGCGCGGCCGTCGCCGGTGCCTTGCCCTGGGAGACCTGGATCGGTGCCGGATCGGTCTCCACGATGTAGGTCAGCACAGTCGTGCTGTCTTCGGGTCGTCGTACGCCCATGGCGCGGTTCGCCTCCGCTCTCAGGTCTTCTCCGGTCTCCGCTGTCTCCTCAGCCCCAGGCCGGGCCGACGGCGAGGTACGCGGCGAGGTCCAGGGCTGAACCCAGCGGGAATTCCCCGACCTGCTCGCCGTCGGAGATCCGCACCTTCTGCACGGAGCTGACGCGCTCACTGGTGACGAAGAGGTGCTCCCCGTCAGGTGAGAGCGCGATCGCGTTCGAACGGTCGCGTACGCGGATGGGCGTCACCTCACGGACGGCGGCGACGTCGATCACCTTCACTTCCGCACCGCGGTTGGCGACGTACACGAACCGGGAGTCCGGTGACGCCACGAGCTGTTCCGGGGACTGCCCGACCGGGACCAGCGGGGGTTCGCCGCCGCCGGAGGTACCGGCGACGGCCACCATGTTCACGGGCGGGATGCCGAAGGCCAGGGTGGCGCCGTCGGGGGTGAGGGCCATGCACGTCGCGGTCGTCCACCCGCCGAGGCCCCCGGTGACCTCCTGCCGCGCCGTGTCCACGATCGCCACGGCGGGGTCGTCGTCGCAGCCGACGTAGACGCGGTCGCCGTCCGGAGACGCCACGATGCCGTCGGGCCGGGGCCCGGTGGCGATGCGGTGCTTCTCCCCGGTGACGAGGTCGATCGCGTGCGCGGCCTCGTCCAGCGGGTTGGTGACGTAGGCGGCGGAGCCGTCCGGCAGGGCCGTCACCCCGTACGGCCAGGTACCCGCTGCCACCGTCTTGAGGGCTCCGGCCGTGATGTCCAGGAGGGCCAGAGTGCCCTCGCCCCCGCCGGACCCCTTGGCGGTCGCCAGGACGCGGAAGCCGTCGGGGGAGATCACGACGCCGCCGGCATCGCGGCCGGTCTGGCTCTGCCGGATCGGCTGCCCGCTGTCGGCGTCGAACACCCACAACCGGCCGTCGAACCCGTCGAGCACGGTCAGGAACGTGCGGTACGGCCACCGGTCCCGGAGCGTCTTGACGCCGGAGGTGATGCGGTGCCGGACGGGGTCGGTGTCGCACTCGACGTAGCGCTTGCCGTCCCGGGTGACGAGGTAGCCGTTGCTGGTGGCCGGGTGGTTGAAGGCCGCCGCGACGCCGTCGGCGATGCCCGGGTCGGGGTAGTCGGGATTGTGCCAGAACTCGGCGATCGCGCCCTGCTCCAGGACCTCGTCGCCGTCGATGTCGTAGTTGACGCACCGGCCGCCGCGGAAGAAGTAGACCGTTCCGTCGGGCGCGGGCAGACCGGCGTCGATGCCCTCGGCGAAGTCCGGCGCGTCCTTGCGGAGCCCGGGGAACCTGTCGCCGATCTGTGCCGGGGAGGCGTTCGGCGGCACCGTCGCGTTCTGCACGGCGTCGTAGAGCACGCAGGTGGAGCCCTTGAACAGGTACACGCGTGCGCTGTCCGTCGAGCAGGCGGCGTCGAAGCCGTTGCGGTACGTGCTGGGCAGACCGGGCCACAGGTCGCGCACGGCGGCCCCCTCGGCCGGCGGGGCCACCGCCGCCGCCTCGTGCCGGACGGCCCAGCCGCCGCGGACCATGAAGACGGACGCCCGGGCCTCGCCCGAGTCCGGGGTGCTGAACGCCGCGTTGATGCCCGGGGGCGTGAGGTCGCTGCTGTCGGTGCTCTCGGTCATGACGGGAACTCCAGGGGTCGCCGGGCAGGGACGGAACGGTGCACTGAGGTCGGAACAGATCACTGAGAGGGAGGGGGAGGGGCCAGGGAGCCCGCGCCGAAGGGGAACCAGGTCAGGGCCGCGGTGAAGTTCGTGTCGCCCTTCTGGACCACCCGCACGCGAGAGCCCTTGGGCACCGGGACGAACAGGCTCGCCTCCTGGTTGAGCGTGCCGCCCGTGGCGTCCCACGACTGCGTCGCGAACTGCTGCCGCCTCAGCCCCGGAGGAGTGACGAAGACCTTGAGCTCGGCAGGCACCTGGTCCTGCGTGGTCTTGATGTAGCCGGTGATCACGCCGTCGGTGTCGGCCACGTACTCCGCCGGGCTGCTCTCCGTGCCCCCGGCGATCTCCGCGGCCTGTCCGAACAGGCTGACGGAGCCGTTGGCGTCGAGGTCGCCGACCTCGAGGTCGGGCACGTTGACGGTCACGGCGGTGGTGAGCCCGTAGGTGACCTGGTCGTTACGGCCCAGGAGCATGAACGCGGTGGCGCTGGTGAGGGAGGGCGACGTCCATGCGCCGTTGCCGTCGGCGTCGATGCAATCGTTGACCATGCGGCGCTGGTCGCCGTAGAAGATCTCGTAGTCGGGTCCCACCTCGCACTTCCAGGTCAGCCTCACCGGCTCGCCGTTGGGGACGTCGACCCGGTCCGGGCGGAAGTCCTCCAGCATCGCGGTCGGCGACGCCTTGGCCAGCCGCAGGTCACCGGGCACGCGCCGGAGCTTCTCCGCGCCGTCACCCGTGCCCCGGCTCTCGCTGATGCCGATGGTGACCGCGCCGACGGCGTGGTTCACCGTGACGTCCGCGAGGGTGACCATGATTCGGGCACCCGGCTTCAGTTCGGTGCCGGGCGCGGCCGGGCGCACGTGAACGACACCGCCGCCCTGGTGCCCGGCCGACCAGCCGGCGTCATCGGTGGCCGCCCTGATGGTGTCCGGTGCGGCCGTGAGCGCGTCAGGTCCGCTGCCGACCGGGAGGGTGAAGGCGATCGTGTCGCAGGGGACGGGATCCGGGCCGGAGTTGGTGAGAGTGATGCGTACGGTGGCGCGGGCGGGGGCCTCCTCCGTGCCGACGCGCAGCGGGGCAGGGCTGGTGTGGACGCTGTAGGACAGCGCGGTGGCCGCGGAGGTCATGAGGTGCTCCTGGTGGTCGGGGCCGGGCCGCCCTGCGCGGGCGGGCGCCGCCGGATCTCGTCGGTCTCGCCCAGCGCGCCGCTGAGCTGCAGGAATCCGGTACGGGCGGCCGGGGTGGCGTCCGACAGGGAGAGAGCCGCGTCGGGGGTGGTGAGGGGGCGGACGGTCCACGCTCCGGGGCCTTCGGCCGGAACCGCCGGGCCGTCGGGCGCCGGCACGGACCGGCTCGCGGCCACCGGTTCGGCCCAGGCCCACGTGCCGCGCCAACCGGAGGGGCCGGGCATGACGACGTGCGCGGTGGGCGTACCGCCTTGCTCGTCCGTCACCATGCGGGTCCCCGCCAGCAGCGGGCTCATCCGGAACGACAACTTCATCCGGGCCAGGGGCTCGCGCACCCAGGTAGGCGGCAGCAGGAGCCGGCCCACGGGCAGGATGTCGGTCACGGCGTGGACGGCCGCCCAAGGGTCGGCGAGCAGCGTCACCCAGGCGGCGGTCTCCTCGTCCCGGGTACGGGACTCCGGCGAGGGAGCGGCCGCCGGCCGCGCGGGCAGCGCGATTTCGCTGCCGTCGATGGGGACCGCGTACTCCGCGTCCGTGGCCTGCGGCTCCGGCTCCGGGACGGCGTGCAGTCGCGTGTAGTCGGTGCCGCGGAAGAATCCGGCCAGCCCGTCGCCGAGCATGTCCCCGGCCCCCAGCCGGACGTTCCACAGGTAGCCGGTGAACTCCGGTACGGGCGGCGGGCTGATGACGTCGTCCCAGGACGAGGGCGTCATCGCGGGACCGTTGAGCTCGAACCGCAGCCGCGAACGGAGCAGCGCCATCGGGCGCCCCGCCAAGGCGGCGAGGCTGTCGTCGTCCCCGCCGTGCGCGGTCGCCGACATGGCCCTGTCGATGACGGAGAACAGCTGGGTGAAGGCGGGAGCCCCGCCGCGCAGGAGCTCGGTGACGAATCCGTGCAGGTGGGGCAGGGCCGCGGCGAAGGCACGCCCCGACTCCGTCTCCGGGTCGGGATCGGGGTAGGCGGAGCCGGGCAGCGGATACCACGTCGGCACCGGCCGGTGCGCGGTGTCGAGCACGATCCGGATCTCCCCGAGCCCGCCGCCGTCCGGGTCGTGGACGAGGAGGGACCCGGACAGGTGGTTGGCGATCAGCCATCCGCACACCGGGCTTTCGCCCGCGGCCTCCCGGGGGCCGGCGTCGACGTCGATGCGGTGGTGGTCGTCGCGGGCCGAGACGTAGTCGAAGCGCAGCCGGGCGGGCTGGAGCAGGCGCGGGGGCAGCTCGATGCACCGGTACGCGTTGTCGGGGATCACGGGGATGCCCGGGGTGACGCTGTCGGCGCGATCCACCCTGAACTGTTCCACGTTGTCCGGGCTGATGACGGCCAGCGACTGGCCGAACCGGTCGATCACGTGGAGCTCTTCGAAGGCGATCTGCCCGGCCCTGACGGGGCGGAACTCGCGGGGAGAACCGGATCCGGACGCCGGACCGGGGTCCGGTACCTCGCTCAGCGAGACCCGGGTACGGCTGTTGTCGACCAGCGGCACGAGCTCGCGCTCGTCATCCGAGTCCGGAGAGGGGGCGATGCCGGTCGCCGGAGAGTGCTGGGCCAGCCAGTGGTTGACGCCGAGGATGCGCTGGGACAACTGGTCCCAGTCCCCGGCCCCGGCACGCAGTGCGTTGAGCTCGGCCACGGGCCCGCTGCGGTACGTGCGGGCGTGCTGCGCCAGGCGGGAGCGCGTGTTGAAGGAGGGCAGCGGGTTGAGCAGGGCACGCCCGTTGACGAAACCGTCGGGACCGACGGGCCTGTCCCGGAGCCAGCGGTAGCGGGTGCCGTCGAAGTACCAGTTGTCCTCGTCCCCGCTGCGGTACGGGGTGGGGTAGCACTTCATCCGCCAGATGAGGTGCAACGGCGACCAGGGCTGCGCCCAGAGCCGCATCCACCGGGCGACTTCCCCGTCAACGTGGGTTTCCTTGTGGGCGAGGGCTTCTTCCAGGGCCGTCGTGCCGGGCTCCGAGCCGGGTGTGACGGCGGCGCGGTCGAGGAGGAAGAACTCCCCGAGGAGCGCGGGCAGCACACCGGACTCCGGCAGCGGCGGCAACGGAGGAGCAGGTACGTCGTCGGGCGGCCGGACCATGTCCCCGCCGATGCGGATGCCGGTCACGGTCTCACCGGGGGCCCGGCAGGGCAGGGCGTTCTCGTCGGTGAGCTGCCGGTCCAGCTTGGCGCCGCGCACGATCACCGACGGGTCGGGGGTGCTGTGGAACGCCGGGTCGGCGCACCGCTGCAGCTCTCGGCCCGGTGCGAGGCCGTGCTTCTCGGCGTAGGCCCGGACCGTGGCTTCGAGGTCCTCGGCGGTGTCGCCCCAGGGGATGCGGGAGCGCAGGCCGCCCGCGCCGAAGAGGGTGTCGATCTGCTGCTCGACCTGCCAGGCCAGCGTGCCTTCCACCCCCGGCCTGATCTCGGCTTCGTACGCTGCGTCCCAGCCGGCGGGCCGGCTGGGACGGCCGTGCAGCCACCACAGGCCGTACAAGCGGCGCTGAGTGTGGGCGAGCTCGCGGGAGGCGGCGTCGTGCTCCTCCTGCACCTGGTTCAGCTCGGCCAGCCAGCGCCGCTCCTCGGCGATCTGCTGCGGTGTCCGCTGCGGCCACGCGTCGCCCTCCGGGGCGGGGCGGTCGACGATGCGCCAGGAGTAGCCGCCCGGCTCGGCGTCGAACCAGGTGCGGCGGGTGGCCTGGTCGAGGGCCGTTTCGTCGCCGTCGTCGAGGACGTCGAGCAGGTCGTAGGTGAACGCCTCCCACAGCAGGGCCGCCTCGGGGTCGTTCAGCGCGGGCGGGACCAGGGCGGTCTCGGCGTCGGTGACGATGTGCCCGACGGCGACGTCGACATCGCGCACGTCCGGTTTGCCCGGGGTCGGAGGGTCGCCCTTGAGGTTCCAGTGGAGGCCGAGGGCGGTGCCCGCGTAGAACGACCGGGCGGGAGTTGCCGCGGAGCCGGTCGTGGACCACCGCAGGGACGCCAGCAGTTCCCGGACGTCGCCGTCCGGCGGCGCGTGCAGCACGTCCCACGTGGGGTCGGAGTACCAGCCGACGACGGCGTAGCCCAGCAGGGCGGGGCCGGGGAGGCCGGTGAGCGGGTCGTGGAGGGAGAAGACGTTCTCGCTGTACGGCTGGTACGTGGCGAAGGTCGGCAGGCCGGGCCCGACCGCCGTGAGGAACTTCCGGCGCCCTTCGGGCTCGGTCCAGGGGCCGTCGGCCAGGTCGTGGGCCCTGCCGATGTAGGTGGGCGTCGGCCGTTCCTCGAAGGGGTCGAGGAACGCGCTCGTGCCCTCGTCGTAGTCGAGGTAGTCGCTGTCGACGACCCAGCCGGCCACGGCCGGCGTCTCTTCGGGCCGGTCCGCCGGTCGGCTGTAGCGGACGACGAGCCAGCGGTTGGGAACGACCGGGAACTCCACCTTGCCGGCAGGGCCGTCCTGCCGGCCGCGCCGCAGGGCGTCGGGCAGCAGCCACTGCACGTGAACGCCGAGCCCCGGTTTTCCGGGCGCTTCGTCGAACGGGTCGGGCTCGGGCTGCTGCCGCTTGTCCAGCTGCTCGAAGTCGGCGTACCAGCGGTGGTGGGGCTGGTTGTTGCGCACGCGCTCGTTCACCAGGAACGCGTCCACCTGGACAGGGACGATCAGGGGCGGCTGGGAGCTCATCGTGCGGGTCCTCACTGTCGGCCGGGCTGATCGAAGGAGGGAGCGGAGGCGGAGGAGGGGGAGAAGGTGATGCACTGCGGGGCGTTGACGAGCTCCACGGCGAACGCGCCGGGGGAGAGGGGGTCGTCCGGGCCTAGCTGCCCGGCCGCCCGCAGTGCCACGGTCATGGCGGGGACCAGGGGGTCCGAGTCCGCGGCGAGGCCGAGGACCTCTGCCTCTTCCCCGCCGTCGACGGCACGCAGGAAGCGAGTGATGCCCTCCTCGCCCTCGGGCGGGAACGTGCCTCCTTCCAGTGACGCGCCGACCGGCTCGGTGAGCCTGCGCAGCCCGATGCGCTCGCCCTCGTCGACGCCGAAGTGGATGCCCTCGTGCGGTTCGCGGAACCGCACCTCGTCGGGAACACCCTCGAAAAGGCACAGCAGCAGGTCCGGACCGATGACCACGCGGTGGGCAACGGTCAGTGGCTCCGGCTCGCCGTCGGCGCCGGTGACGCGCGGCTCGACGACGACGTCGGGCCAGTTCCGTACGAGCGCGGACCGCATGAGCAGCCCGGTGAGCGGTTGCGGCTCGTCCAGCGCCTCGTGGGCGAGCCGGTTGACCGCGGCGTCGAGCGACGTGCCGATGCCCGTGCTCAGCACGCCGTCGCGCAGGGCGGTACACCACTGCGGGTCGACGTGGAAGAAGCGCAGGCTCTCGGGGGGCAGCATGCGCGCGTCGGGCACCAGGTGGCTCAGAGGCGTCGCCGCCAGCAGCTTCACCTGGTCGACCGCGCTGATCAGCGGGGTGAGGTGGGCGGACAGCGCCGCCCGGAGCCCCTGCCGTGCCCGGTCGTCGCGCAACCGGTCCAGGAGGGCTGCGACGGCCGGGGGCCGGGGGACGCCGCCGGCCCGGATCCGTGGCGCCGTCGCGCCGCGCGTACGCGCCTCCGCGGCCGTGGTGGTGGCCGCGGTGTGCAGCCGGTGCCCCAGCCCACCGGCCATCAGCTCGTGGAAGCGCTCATGCGCCCGGCCCGGCGCCGTGGCCAGCGGTGTCCGCGTCCGCATCAGCGCACGCCCGGCGATGTGGCGCGCCCGGGACCGGAACGCCGACAGCGCGGCCGCCAGGGTGTCGTCGGAGAGGGCGAGGGAACGCCCGAGGGTGAAGGCCGCGGCGTAGCTGACGTCGAAGACGCCGGTGTCCGTGAGGTAGACGAGCGCCTCGTCGGCCTGCCGGTAGCCCTCCGCGGGGCGGGGGACGGCCGGGGCCACGACCGGGGTGAAGGGACCCCGGTACCAGCCGAAGGTCCGCTCCCCGGACGGCAGGACGTAGTCCACGGGCGCGTAGCCCAGATCAAGGCGGTCGGTGGCGGCGGTCCGCGCGCCGGCGGGCTGCCGGGGGCGCAGGCGCAGTCCGAGCCCTGCCGGGTCCTCGGCCATGTGCCGGATCAGCGCGTCGAAGTGGCCGGTGGGGTCGGGCCGCGCTTCGAAGGACCACGACCACAGGGAGACCATGCGCACGACCGGCCGGCCGGGCTGCTGTCCGTCGAGGTGGTCGGCGAATCCCTCCAGCGAGACGAGGTGGGCGGCGTAGCGCCCGGCGGTGCGGGGGAAGCGGTTGGCGACCACGACCGCGTAGTCGCCGATTTCCAGGGTCTCGCCGGAGGCCGCGGCCGCCCCGGGCGGCTGCCACGGCCGGACCTTGCGCACGTGGCACAGGAACGGCAGGTCGGCCCGGCGCGGTACGAGGTCTTTGAAGACGGCGGCCGGGACGTCGATGGTGGTGCACGTGCTGTCCCACAGCTCGGGCGGGACGTCGTCGAGGTCGACGCGGGGGAGGAGGACGTCGCTGTCCGTGGTGGAGAGGAACTCGCGTACGGTCCTCGTGTCGGCGCGTCCCTGGGCCTTGGGGTCGCCGGGCAGCTCCTCCTCGGCGAAGAGGAGCAGGGCCGTCCAGGGCAGGCCCGTCAGGTCCGGGCTGACGGCGCGCTCCCAGGGGAGGATGAGCCGGTTGAGCGTGATGTGGGGCAGGACGCGCTCGAAGGAGCCGACTGCCGCGGGGGCGGGGTGGAGGGCGTGGACGAAGGACGCGTCGATGGTGAACTGCGGCGTCCGGATCTCGAATTCCTGCTCGACGGCCGGCAGTTTGTCGCTGCCGATCTTGTCGCCGGACATCTCGTGTTCGAGCGTGAGCCGGTAGAGGCCCCCGGGAGCGGGCGCGACGTGGTCGTCGTGGAAGAAGACGTCGAACCGGGGAGTCTCGGTCTCGTCCCCGGCGGTTCCGGCGGCGTCGGGCTGCGTCATGGCGGATTCCCTCGCGCGGTTGGGGGTGTCAGAGCGTTGCGGGGCCGAGCGTCATGGGTTCGGCGGTGAACGTGTTGTCCGCGAGGGCGGCGAAGTCGTCCAGGCGGTCGTGCGAGGGCGGCGCGACGCCGAGCGCGGTCAGCTCGGCGTAGAGCGCGTCGCGGGCGGGCACGGTGGTCGTGGCGATGCCGGCGGCGATCGTGCCGATGCTGGTGGGGTCGTCGCCCGGTTGCCAGGGCCGGGGCACGGGGCCGGTGGGCCGGTCCGCGGGGCTGATCGGCAGGGCGTCGCTGGGGTCCAGCCTCTCGAAGCCGAGGGAGACGTCGGTCATCCGGCCCGGCGTCGGCCCGTCCACGGGCTTGGGCACGGTGACGCCGAGCCCGGTGAGCTGGTCCTCGATGATCGGGGCCGGCCTGAAGTCCTCGTCCGCAGGGTCGCCCGTGCCCCACAGGGCCTCCGGGACATTGTCCTTGACAGGGTCGAGCCGCCAGCGGCGCTGCTCCGGGATCTCCGGGTCGAAGGGGTCGAACGGGTCGCCGCCGAGGAACACCTTGAGGCTATGGACGGACGACTGCCCGGTGGCCTCCATGGGCCGGATGTCGAGGGCCTTGCCGTTCACCTGCCGTGACCCCGCCGTGGCCCGCGATGCCGGCAGGGCGGTGGACGTGGCGAAGGAGAAGCCGTCGGCGGAGACGACCCAGCGGTCGTCACCGGCCTGCATCCGGCGGGCACGCGTGCCCTCGTCCTCGGGCAGGATGCCGGTCAGCGGAGTGATGCGCAGCATCTGGTCGCGCGCGGGCAGCTGCTCCTGGAACTCGCTCCAGGGGACGGGGTCGGGCTTGTCCTTGCCGCCCGCACCGAACGCCACGTCGAAGTCGATGCACCACAGGTGCACGGTCGCGATGCCGCCCACCGGCGGGCCCCACACGTCGAGGTCGACGCCGACCTCGCCGCGCACGGTGAACAGCCACAGGTCGACCGCGAAGCCGATGCGGACGCCGATGCCGAGCCGGAAGTAGAAGGGCTTCCACTGGACCAGCGCGTCCACCCTGGCGACCAGCCAGGCCTCGACGATGCCGGAGTGGAACGACACCTCCAGCCGGCCGCCGGCCATGAGCGCCGACGGGGTCAGCGCGCAGTACGCCTCGCCGCGTACGGTGACGACGCTGGAGATGCCCCACGTGTAGCCGAGCCTCGGCACGACCGGATAGTGATCGGGCCGGTCGAACGCCGGGTGATAGCCGCCGAGGGAGAACACGAAGTCGCCCTTGTGCGGTCCGCCGAACCAGGTGCGGTAGGCCAGGCCGCCCGTCAGCCGGCACTCGGGGTCCAGGACGTACGACTCGGGCGTGAGCTCCGCCGCCAGCGCGAGCATGCCGTCGCGCGAGGTGTACAGCGCCTGCATCGCGAGCTGGACCTGGGCGTACGCCTTTCCGCCGGAGCCGCGCCGCCGGACGGGGAACGCGGCCGTGGCCAGGCCCAGGACGGCGACGGTGAAGTCGTCGCCGAACTCGACGATCGCCAGCGCCTGGCCGTCCACCAGCTGGAAGACGGTGAAGTCGATGCCGAGGGCGAACCACACCTGCCCGTCCGCCGGGGTCAGCCACGGGGGCCGGTCCCCGTGGCCGTCGAGCAGGTCGTCCAGCACCTCCAGGGGCGGGCGCTGCACACCGCCGTGACCGAGTTCGGAGATGAACGGGAACTCCGGCGTCTGGACCGGTGCGGGGAGCCGGACGGAGCTGTTGTAGCCGAAGCCGGCGGCGATCCCGCGGACCTGGAACGGGGGCGGGCCGAGCCCCTTGCGGCCCGCGAGGACCCCGTACAGGAACAGCGACGGGTAGCCGCCCTCGGCCCGGGCGTACGCGCCGAGGACCTTGACGGCGGCGAACCGCGCCTCGATCACGGCCATGCCCGCGAACAGCATGTCGTAGGGAGGATCGGACTCCTTGACGAGGAAGGCGCCCCCGATCCTGACCGGCGGCCGGTCGTAGGACAGCCCCAGGCCGCTGAGGGTGGCTCGGAAGGTCCAGTCGCCGTGGTCCAGGCCGACGGCGAAACCGAGTTCGGACGCGCTCAGCTCGATCCCGCCGGCGTCGACCGTGGCGTCGATGGTGATCCGCGCCGTGCCGTTCGCGTAGGACAGGCCGATCTCGGACACCCGCAGCGGGCCGAACGTCGCGCCGACCGGGATGCTGGCCTGCGCGGGAACGTCGTCCGGATCCTCCTGCACGGTGGCCGGCAGGCTGGGTGGTGGCGTCGGGACGGGCCCCGGTCCCGGTGCCGGCGGCTTGCGGCGCAGCGGGTAGACGAGGGCGTAGTTCTTGACCGTGGTGGCGATGCCCGCGGTGACGGCCAGTGAGGCGCCTGCGGTGAGGTTGCGGCTGGGCAGTCCCAGGTTGACACCGGTGTTGGCCATCAGGTCGTTGAGGGCCTTGACCTTGCGGGCCTTCAGCGCGGCGGAGAGGTGGAAGGCCTGGAGCCCGGCGAAGACCAGGTCGTCCTCGACCGGGGCGTGGTCACCGATCGAGGGCAGGTCGGCGAGGCCCGCTTCGTACTTCCCCTGCAGCAGCACGACGCGGATCCGGGGCCCGGCGGCGCCCGTACCGGCCCGGTGCGGCAGCGACGCGAAGGCGAGCTGCACGTACTCGGTGGCGGCCGAGAACACGAACGCCTTCTTGCGCTTGTCGTAGGCGAACGCGACCTGCTTGAGCACGGGGACCAGCTGATCGGGCAGGTCGGCGGGGGCGGAGCCGATCGCGTGCGCGACGTCGTTCCAGGACAGGCCGTCGTCGGACGACCAGTCGCCGATCACCGTGGTGCCGTCCAGGGTGGCGGTGAACGCCATCTCCTTGGGCTTGCCGTCCGCGTCGGAGAACTTCAGCACGAGCGCGGCGGACAGCCCCTGGCCGGTCGCGGACAGCACCAGGTGCGGGGCGAAGGAGTCCTCTTCGCCGGCGTCGTCCTCCGTCGCCGGGAGGGTGAAGTCCAGGGCCATCCCCGTGACCAGCATGGCGGCGTCCACGGTGAAGGAGACGAGGACGGGGCAGGGACCTTCGACCACGGTGAAGGAGTACGTGCCCTGGACGGTCACTTCGCCGCGGTTGGGAACGGCGCCGCCCACGGTCAGGTCGGACGACGCCAGCCAGGTCTCCAGGAGCGGGCCGATGCCGGGGATGTCCCCGAGCCGGTCGACGGGCAGGAGGAAGTCCTCACCGGAGTCGGGGAACAGGCCGAGCAGCTCGTCGAGCGATAACGCCATGGGTTCTTCTCCCCGGACATGGGCGACGAGTGGGCGTGGAACCGGGCGGCATCATGGCATGCGCGGCACGGGTCAGCATGAATATGCCGACAACAACTGAACTGAAGTGATTACATCCGGCCAATGGGTAAATCGGCATATAAAGGGCGATAGTGCGAGAGGGAGGCTCATGCCCCACCGCGAATTCCTTCGGGGGCGCGAAGGGGCGAGGCCCCTGGGGAACGGGACGGCCGTCCGTGGACGTCGCGATATCGCCCCCGGCGGGCTGAGGCGGCTGCGGCTGCCGGGCGTGCAGGGGTGAAAGGGGAGGCGCGGATGAACCGCGCCCTCATGGTGATCGCGGCGGCGGCCGCCGCCGCGTGCAGCACGTCGCTCACGAAGCCGACGACAGCTCCTTGCCCAGGAACCGGAGGACGCGCTCGTTGTACTCGACGGGCTTCTCCGCAGGTACGAGGTGACCCGCGCCCTGGACGAAAGCGGCTTCGGACCCGGGCGACAGCGACGCGCCGACGGCCGCCAGGCCTTCCGCGTCCATGACGACGCTCTTGTCCTCCGTACCGTGCAGATACAGCGTCGGCTGGGTCGGCACCTCGCCCCAGAGCTCGGCATGACGGGCCGACCATTCCGGCGTTCCCATTTCGTGCGGGGCGAAATTCATCCGGTAGAGATTGATAGCGGCACGGAGCCGCGCCGGCTCCCCAAGGGCTTTCTTGACCGCCTCGAAGTCCTCCGTGGCGTCGTAATCGGCCGCCGTCCACTTGTCCTGCATGACCTGGCGCACCCACGCCATGTCGTTCGCGGCGAGTACCTCGTCGGCCATGGCCGTCTGGAAGAACCAGAAGTGGTTCAGCCGCTCGATGCCCTCGTAGGTGCTCGCGTACTCCCCGAAGAACGCGAGCGGCGGTACGTCGCTGACCACCACCCGCGACCAGCGCTCCGGCTCGGTGTGAGCCGCGCCCCAGGTGGTCGCCGCGCCCCAGTCGTGGCCGATGATGACGGCGTTTCCATCGCCGCCCAGCTGCTCGTGCAGGCCGTTCGCGTCGGCCACGAGGTCGGTCAGCCGCATACTGCCGTCGGCCGGCAGGGCGGACGGGGCGAACCCGCGGATGTTCGGGGCGACGGCCCGGTATCCGGCCTCGGCGAGCGCAGGAATCAGGTGCCGGTAGGTGGATTCCCCGGATTCCGGGAATCCGTGGAGCAGGAGTGCCAGCGGGCCGTCGCCCTCCTCCACATAGGAGATGTCCACACCGTTGGCGACAACGTGCCCGTGCTTCATGTCAGTTCCTTGCCTGTGAGCCGTGCTTCGTATGCGTCCCGCTTCTCTGTCGGGCCTGCACCAGACTCGCTCGGCGACTCAGGCGCCACAAGTACCCACTAATTTGTCAGTGCTTACCTTGTGGCAACCGGCTGTGTTGTGACCGGGACCGGGACCGGGACCGGGATCGGGATCGGCCGAGAGTGAGGTTACGTATGCGGGCCACTGCCTGGACGGCGCGGTGATGGCCGGCACCCCTTGCCGGCGTCGCGGCGGCTGACGCGTCAGGGCGGCTTCTCCGGGAGCGGCCCGCTCCGATCGACAGCCCCGACTCGCCGCCGGAGAATAAAAGGTGTATGTGAGGAGGCAGCATGAGTATCCGCATCGCCACCTTCAACGCCGAGAACCTCTTCCGGCGGCCCGTCGTCTTCGGTATCGGGAACGACGGCGTACGTAATACCGTGCTCAACGAATTCAGAGAGCTCGTCGGCATCCTCGACCACCCGACGTACTCGTCCGGCGACAAGGACAGAATCATCGAGATTCTCCTGGCCCACAGCGTCGATGCCCCCGAGGAGACATCCACCCGGACGATCTTGGTGAACGAGACCCGGGGACATGCGAGGCTGCTCAAGGGTGAGGGCAAGAACATCGAGGTCAGGCCCGAGGTGGTGGGGCGGCCCTCCTGGGTCGGTTGGGCCGAGCTCAAGACGGACGACCTCAGCTTGCCCGCTGTCAAGAACACCGCCAGAGTGGTCGCCGCGGTGGAGGCCGACGTCCTGCTGATGGTCGAGATCGAGGACCGGCTCACCCTGGACCGCTTTAACACACAGGTGCTGCACGGCCAGATCGGCGCGGAAGCGTATCCCTTCAACATGCTGATCGACGGCAACGACGAGCGTGGCATCGACGTCGGGCTGTTCAGCCGCCGCCCCATCACCTCGATACGCTCGCACATCTTCGACAAGAAGAATTCCCGGCTCGTCTTCAGCCGGGACTGCCCGGAATTCGAGATCGACATCGGCGGCGAGCCGCTGTGGCTGCTCGGGAACCACTTCAAGAGCAAGCGTGGCGACGGTGGCGCCGACAAGCGCAAGCTCCAGGGCGAGCGCGTCGCCGAGATCTACCAGGCCGCCCTCGAGCGCTCGGCCCATGTCGTGGTCGCCGGGGACCTCAATGACACCCCGGACAGCGTGCCGCTGTCGTTCCTCCTGGCCACAGGACTGCAGGACGCGATGACCCATGCCAGCTACGAGGGACCGCCCGGCACCCACGGGAAGTGCACGGCAGACGAGAAGATCGACTATTTGATGTTCTCGCCGGAGCTGTTCGCCAAGGTGACCGAGGTGGAGGTGGAGCGGCGCGGCATCTTCGAGTTCGGCAGCCCGTTCCCCGACGTGCACGGACCGGGCGACCAGGCCTCCGATCACGGCGCCCTTGTCGCCGAACTCGATCTGTGAGGCGGACGCGGCGCTCGCGCGCAGAGCGCGTGGACGAGGAGAGGCTCAAGGCGTGCCGGGACGGGGAGTGGGGCAACTGCGGGGCCGCGAATCCGTGTTGTCACCCACGACTGGCTGGTCAGGAAGGCGTAGACGCGTGCCGGGAGTCGGGAGCCTCCGCCGGAGCCCGTTGCCGAGGGCCCGGGCGGGGGGCTCACGTGGTGATGGACGCGCGGACGAGGTTGTGGTCTGAGAGTCCGTCCGTGCTCTCGACCACCGCGCCGCTGACACCAGCGCCTCGTACGACCACGTGGTCGATCCACGGTGACGCCGAGCCTGACGTGTGCGGCCTTGTCGGCAGGGCGTCTGGCGGGAGGTCCGCGACGGTGAAGCCAGTGCCCAGTGCCGACGCCACGGTGGCACGGTCGGTGTTGAAGTCACCGAGGAGAACTGCCGCGTGTCCCGGGGGAGCGGCGGCCAGTTCGGCCAGGCGCGCCAGCTGGCGGGTGCGCCGCTGATCCCCGCTCACGTGGGTGGCGACGACGAGCGTCCCGGCGACCTCCACGGCGAGCGTTCCCTTCCCCCGGTCGTCCTCGAAGGACTCAGTGACGTTTTCCCGGCTCGGCCCGTTGACCAGGAGCACGAGGTACTCCCCGGGGTCGCGTAGTGAGCAGCGGCCCTGGCGTGGTGCTGGGACGCGCGGATACCGCAACGAGTGGACAGTCCGGCCGGTCAGCGCAAGGCGGAGGCTGGCCAGTTGGTCACCGCTGACCTCCTGCAGAGCGATGACCTGCTCGGCTCGTCCCACCAGCCGCGCCGTGACGGCGGCGATCCGCTCCGACTCGTCCGGCCAGTACTTCAGGACATCCTCGCCCCAGTTCTCGGCGTGGACGCGGTGGAGAACGTTCCAGGTGGCTACCGTGATCACGCAGTGTGATGCTAGCCCATTTGTTGCCTGGCCTGTGGTCGTGTTCGACGACTGAACGGCAGTGGCCACAAGCCTACTGGCCGCCCCGTTCGGTTCGGTACGCGGAGGGATGCCTACCAGCCCCACCCGCTCTCTGGGTGCACCTACTCACCTCCGAAGTGGTGCGGCGTTGGAACATCGGCCTGGTACGCGGTCACGGCGGTCTTCTGGGCATGCTCTGCGGTGCCCGACCTCTTCGAGGATCTCGCGGGCGGCCCGGCACGGTCCGCGCTCCTCTGGAGGGGCGTGCCCTCTCCCTCCCGTGCCCGGCCCCGCGCGCCGTCCCCCCTAGAGCGGAGCGGATCGGGACATGAGGGAGAATCTCTCTGTTCAATTGCGTATCAGGAGATTCATGCACAAGCGTCTGCCTCTGCTCGCTGTCTGTCTTGCGGTCGCCGCTCTCGGTGTATCGGCGTGCGGCCCGTCCGGTGACAGCGGCTCAAGCGCCCCGGCGACATCGGCATCCACACCCACACCCATACCGACACCCGCATCCACGTCCGCCTCGGATGCCCCGTCCAAGAGCCCGTCAGCCGCCCCCGAGGAAGTGCGCGGGCTGACGGCGCTGTCGGCCAAGCTCTATCTGAAGACGATCCGGGAGCACTATCCGGACCTGGACCGCATCAGCGACGACGTGCTCGTGACGCACGGCAACGCACTCTGCCTCGCTCGCGGGCAGGCCCTCGTCGACCAGGTCAAGAAGACCAAGCAGGAACTCGAGCTCTCCGGAAAGCAGGCTTCGGCGGTCCTCGGGACCGCGCACGGTCTCTGCGGCAGGAACGTATTCGGATAACGGCGGAGGCCTGAACCAGGCAAAGGCGGACGGCGAGTACGCACTCCTCAAGGCCGCGAAGGCCGTCCTCGTCGCCACGTACCGCCGGAGCGGATCCGGGAGCCGGCTACTGAGCCGGCGTGCGTCGGCCGATGGCAGCCGGTAGTGATGCTCAAGGCTCGTGGGTGAGTGATTCGCTGCCGCCGGCCGATGAGCTTGAGTCTCCAGTAGGGGGAGACCCGAAGATGGGGACATGAACGGCGACACGCTCTCCACGATCGGCGACCTGGCCCGGCGGACCGGGCTGACGGTCAAGACCATCCGGTTCTATTCCGATCGCGGGATCGTGGTGCCGGTCGAACGCAGCCCCGCCGGCTACCGGCTTTACGACATCACCGCTGCTGCACGCCTGGACCTCGTGCGTACGTTGCGCGACCTGGGACTGGACCTTCCCACGATCCGCAAGGTCGTGGATCAGGAGGTTTCGCTTCCCGAGGTGGCGGCGGCGCACGCCGAGGCCCTGGCGGTGCAGATCAGCACCCTGCGCCTGCGGCGAGCGGTGCTGACCGCGGTGGCCGAGCGCGGGTCCACCCCTGAGGAGACGGATCTCATGCACAAGCTGGCCAAGCTCTCCGAGGACGAACGCCGACGTCTGATCAGCGACTTCCTCGACGCCGTCTTCGGCGGCCCCGGCACCGACCCCCGGTTCGCAGGGATCAGAAACTCGATGACCCCTGAGCTGCCCGACAACCCGGAGACCGAGCAGGTCCAGGCATGGGTGGAGCTGGCCGAACTGTCCCAGGACCCGGACTTTCGCGCCGGCATGCGCCGGATAGCCGAGGACCGGTCGGCCGAGCATGCCCAGGGCGACGTCGCGGTCGTGCGCCGCGACCTGATCGCGGCCGTCCGCGACCAGGTCGGCCCAGCACTGGCGGCCGGCCTAGCACCCACGTCACCTCAGGCCGATCCGACTGTCGCGGCACTGACGGCTCAGTACGCGCGCTGCGTCGGCCGCCCAGACGACATGGAGCTCCGCAGGCAGCTGCTGGCCCGTTTGGAGAATGCGAACGAACCCCGCAGGCAGAGGTATGCGGAACTGCTCGCCGTGGTCAACGGCTGGCCCGCTCCGGAGAACCTGGCCCCCGTACTTGACTGGCCCATCCAGGCCCTGCGTGCCCGAATTCCGGGATGGTGCGCCGATCAGAACGTACCGGCGTCGGGAAGGGCATAGCTCAGTACCCCAGCACTGCTGCGGGCAGGCGCGGGCCGGAGCCGGCTCCTCCTTGTTGACCACGGGCCTCGCGAGGCTGTTGGCTTCCCTCGGCTCGTACACCATCCGTTGCTTCAGCAGGGAGAGTCGCATGCGCTATCTCAGACGGACGGCCGTCGTGGCGGCGGTCTTAGGGACCTGTGTGACGGTGCTGCCGGCGGCCGCCGCAACGGGAGGGCACCGGGCGCGCACCGAGCGGGTCAGCGTCGCCGCCGACGGCGCGGAGGCGAACGGCGAGTCGGGGCAGGGGAAGATCAGCGGCGATGGTCGCGTCGTCGTCTTCAGCTCGGGGGCTGGCAATCTGATCCCCGGCGACCCCCGCAAGGGCGGCCTGTTCGTGAAGGAGTTGCGTACCGGCAGGGTCGAGCGGGTCGGCGTGGCCACCGACGGCACACTTGCCGACGGCGCGACGCGGGACGCGGCGGTCAGCGGCAACGGCCGGTATGTCGTCTTCAGCTCGGACGCCACCAACCTCGTGCCGGGTGGCAATCCCACCGGCAGTACCGAGGTGTACGTGCGCGACCGCTGGACCCGGCGCACCGAAATCCTCATCGGGGATCCGAAGCAGATCCGCGTCGACAACAGCGAACCATCGATCAGCGCGGACGGTCGCTACGTCGCTTTCCTCTCCACTCGCAGCGACCTGGTGCCCGGGGACACCAACGACGCGCGGGACGTGTTCGTGAAGGACCGGTGGCGGGGGACCGTCAAGCGTGTCAGCGTCGCCTCCGACGGCACGCAGGCGGACGGCGACTCCATCTCCCCGGTGATCAGCGCGGACGGTAGCCGCATCGGGTTCAAGAGCAGGGCCTCCAACCTGGTCCCCCAAGCGGGTGCCGACGAGGGCCTGCGGGCACGGCCGCGGGCCCGCGTGTTCTACGCGCATGAGCTGCGCACAGGCCGCACCGAACTGGCTGCGCACACCCTCACCGGGGCGAAGTCAGCGGTTCTCACCGACATCGGTCTGAGCCCGGACGGGCGCTACGCGCTGTTCATGAGCGCCAACAGCGACATCGTCGCCGGCGACACCAACGACACCGCGGATGCCTTCGCCACGGATCTGCGCACCGGCGTCACCCGGCGGCTCAGCGTGGCGGCCGACGGGGCCGAGGCGAATGGCATGTCCTACGGGCACGTGGCTATGAGCGCCGACAACCGGTACGCGTTCTTCACGTCCGGCGCGTCCAACCTGGTTCCGGGCGACACCAACGGCAAGGAGGACGTATTCGCGCGCGACCTGCGGACCGGCGCGATGGAGCGCGTCAATGTCGCGTCGGACGGGACTCAGGCGAACGAGTTCACGTTGAATTTCGGTGTCGATCTGTCCGGCCGCACGGTGGTGTTCGACAGCGGGGCCGGCAATCTCGTGCCCAAGGACACCAACGGGGGGAGTGACGTCTTCCTCCGGCACCTGCGGTGAGCTGAGCGGCTACGACGAAGTGTGTGCTGTTTCTTGCGCCGCACCAGCGAGGATCGGGCGGTCACCCCGGGGGAGAGGGGTGACCCGGGGCGGCCGGGGCAACGTGGCCTGCTGGCCCCGCCGGTCCGGCGCGCCGGGGTCGCACTTCGGGCGGTGGTACGGACTCCCTGTGCGCCCCTCTCACCACTATGTGCCCATTGAATCCACCGTCTGTCGCGTAAGCGCTCTCGTAGGCGCTCGCCCGGATCTCTATCCTTACAGATAGTAATTGCCCTGCTGCAAAAGGTAACCAATGGAGTCTGATGGCGAAGCCCCGCCGGGGGGATCCGCGGACAGCGCCGATCCCGTCCGCGCCGGTCGGACACTCCAGATCGCGGAGGTGACCGCCCGGCCGGTCGCCATCCGGTGCATGGGCCGCTCCTATCGCGTCAGCGCACAGGGCGACACCGTCGTCTTCCACGATGTCACCGACATCACCCGCCCCGTCGTTCTGGGTACGGCTCACCGCACCGACGACGGCACCTGGGACATCGTCACGGCGCGTGGCCGACACCTGCCGCCGGCCACGGAGCTGCTGCCCGTCCTGGTCGCCCTCCGCCACGCCTACTGGCCCTGAGCACGTCCCGGCCCCACCCGGCCCGCGCTACGACCTTGCGGCGTCGGCGAGCAGCCGGGCCAGATGCCGGTGACCCGCCCGGTTGGCGTCGTCCAGGGGCGTCCCTCCCCAGCGGTCCACCGGCTTCGGGTCGACCCCCACGGACAGCAGGAATTCCACGGTCTCCCGGTGCCCCTCCGCCGCGGCCAGGTGCAGGGCGGTGCGTCCGTCGTAGTCGGTGGCCCCAAGGGGGACATTGCAGGCGGCGAGGCGGCGGATCTCGTTGAGGTCACCCTGGCTGGCGGCGAAACACAGTCCCACGATGCCTTCGATGGCACTCTGCTGGCGCTTGCGGCGGGGGTCACGCTTGCCGGTCCCGGTCCCGGTCCCGGTCCCGGCAGCGGCGCCGGGACCGGTGCCGGTGAGCAAGTCGTAGGTGTGGATGTTGTAGCAGTCGACCAGGTGCCGGCAGACCTCGATCCCCCGCACCGAATTCCCCTGGGCGTCCAGACGGGGCGACCAGATGGCGATGCCCATCAGCTGTGGCACGACCAGCATCAAGGCACCGGATACCCCGCTCTTCGCGGGCAGTCCGATGGTGAAGGCGAACTCGCCCGAGAAGTCGTACATGCCGCACGAGGACATCAGTGACAGGCAGTGACGCACCGTCTGGGCGGAGAACACGGGATCCTCCGTCAACGGGCACACCCCGGCATTGGCCAGGGAAGCCGCCGCAACGGCCAGTTGCTGTGCGTCCACCTCGATCGAGCAGCACTGGAAGTAGAACTCCAGGGTGGCCAAGAGGTCCGTGCCGGGCGGGAAGGCGCCGCGTTCCCGCATCGAGTAGCCGAGGGCGAAGTTACGGTCCGCGGTACTGCGCTCGGACAGGTAGACGGAGTTGTTGAAACCGACGCTGCGCCCGCCCGCGAGGCGTTTCCAGGTCTCAGCCACGTAGTCGAAGCGATCCGCGGCATCCAGGCCGCGCCGGATGAGCGCGCAGCTCATGATGGCCCCGGCATTTATCATCGGGTTGTGCGGTAGCCCCGCCTTGTTGAAGGTCAGCTCGTTGAAGCCCTGCCCGCTCGGCTCCCGTCCCACATGACGGTGGACGGTGTCAGGGCCGTGCTCCTCCAAGGTGAGGCAGTAGCTGACGGTCTTGGACACCGACTGCAGGCAGAAGTTCACGTCCGCATCCCCGATCGAGAAACGCTGCCCGTCCACCGTGCACACCGAAATCGCGAACTGGTCCGGATCCACCCGCGCGAGCTGGGGAATGTACGCGGCGACCGCGCCCCTCCGGTCGGCACGGACCTCCTGGTGGATGCGCCGGAGATCGTCCACGAGCGCAGGGAAGTCAGGAACCGCGAGCTCCCCGCGGGCCGCCCGTTCGATGAGGCCGCGGTTGAGCTGGGTGATGGCGGAGAACTCCTCCCCGGTCAGCAGTAGCGGCTGGGCCGGCGACTGAGCGGAGCCCGAGCTCGCGCGATCCAGATTGGAGATGGTCTCGGCGATCCTGGGGTCGTCGGGCAGAATGCCCGCCTCATGCAGTACCTGCAGCAGCAGATCGGGAGAGAGCCGACCGGACGAGTCCTGCTCGAAGCAGCCGAGAACACCTGGATAAGTTCCTCCACCCCGGCAACGAACGGTACTGGGCGCGGAGGGGCGGTCCGCAGGCCGCTTCCCAGGCCTCGCAGCGGGCAAAGAACTCCTCCGATCAGCTGCAGCAGGCAGGCCGTTGCGTCTGCGCCTTTCCGGGAACCGACCGGTGGGCGTCCCAGGCCGAACCGGTGGGGCGGACGGGAAGCACTGTCCCAGCAATCCCCACCGCACCGACGATTCCCGGCCACCGGAGGCGAAAACCAGCCCCACCGGAGCAGGCGCACTCGGCCGGGTAGTGCAGTGGCGAAGCCCGGGGCACTCCACTCCCTACGCGCCGCACATCCCCGATGCGCTCCGCCGTGGACCGTCGATGCCCATGCAACGATGTGTGCTGCGGTGGCGAGTTGATGGCGGCGTGCTGACTTGCGCGCGCCGGCAGAAGCGGCACCGGATCCTCTACCGCCTCGGCGATCTCAAGCGCTGGGTTCTCAACCGTCGTTACGCTGCTGCCGCCATCACCGGTGTGCCGTGCGCCCAGGTGCTCGCGCGAGATGGCGAAGTCTCAGCGGCGGCCGGAGTTCTACACGTTCGCTGATGACCGGATTCCGCCTGTGAACTCGATTGCCCATTAAGTAAGTTAACGCCGTCCGCTTAAGTGATTGAATGCGCAAGAAGCTTGGCGGCTGCCGCCCGATGACCGTTTCACCGGGCCGCAGGCTGCTCCGATGACGTCGTTCACAAGGGAGTACACCCATGGCTATACGCCGGAAGAAGCGCCTGGCAAGCGGCGCGCTCGCCGCTGCCGGTGCCGCGTTACTGGTGGGCGCTGTCGTCACCCAGCCCGCTGCCGCAGTCGACCTGCCCCACAACTCCGTCGCGTACTTCTCCGCAGGAAAAGACCTGGCCGGCAGACAGGCCCCGGTCGACATCAGCAACACCGACTGCCAGAACCTTTCGGAGCCCGCCCTCTCCGCCGTCAACTTCACCGCTTCAAATATCGAGGTCTACTACAACCACGACTGCAGGACCGGCCTGCCCGACAAGCCCGGCGACTGGGCCTACGGGCTCGGCAGCCTGCATTGGGCCAACTTCGCCTACCCGGCCCTCAGCTACAGGGTCGTCCGTTAGGAAGAGTCCTGCGCATCCCCGGCCCGGAGGCTGGCCCGGCGGCATTGACCTGTCGGCGAGGCGCTCCGTAACAGACCTCATAGGCGCTCACGGCCGACAGGATCGCCGGATCGCAGGATCGCCAGCAGGTGGCGGCTGACCGGCACGCGGCTTTGCCGGTCAGCGCCGGAAACTCCTCCGGGACGAAGGCTGCCGGCGCGGTCCAGGCGGCGGCCTGGCTGGGCGAGGAAGCCGTGGAGCCGCTGAGAGATGGGCACGCAGGTGCGCCCTGAGGTGTCCGAAGGTGACGGGCCACGACTGCCGGAGCCGCATCCTGAGCGCCCGGCAGGTCGCCCATCCGTCACCTGCCGCAGGCCACTGCGGCGGCTCTCCACCTCGGCTGGCGAACCAACCGGCCCGTGCCGCTGTCCGCACGCGAGGCGTCTGCAGGACCGGAGCGCAGGTCAAGTGCCATACCGGACACTGACGATGTTCACCCGTCGGAGGGAAGGCCCCCGTACGGCTCGTCGGCCGGCGGTCCGCGGGTGACACGCTCTCGTGCATGACCGACATCATCAAGAACGCTCAGCTCGTGCCCGCCCAGGAGTTCCGGCGCATGGACGCGGACGGCGACGGGACTGTCGACCGGAACGATTTCCTGCGGGCGCCGCACCGGCTCATGGCCGAGCTCGGCATCCCGGAGGAGTCGGAGAAGGGGAAGGCCCTCCTGGCCGCCAACGAGAACCAGTGGCAGTTCCTGCTCTCCCTCGGGGACGCGGACGGCGACGGGTCCCTGTCGGAGGAGGAGTACGTGGCCGCCCGCACTTCCCCCGCCTTCCGCTCCAAGGACCGGCCCGGCAAGGGCGAGGTGTGCCGGACCCTGTTCGACCTGCTCGACCGCGACGACGACGGCTCGCTCGACCGTGACGAGTTCCTGCGGGCCGCCGACTTCCTGGACATGTCGGCCGAAGAGGCAGGGGCGTACTTCACCGAACTCGACACCGACGGCAGCGGGCGGCTCGACTCCAAGGAGTTCCTGAAGGCGGTGAAGCGCTTCTACACCAGCTGAGACCCGGCCCGGCCGGGGCTGGGTGGCTGACGGCCGACAGCCACCACCGAG
This sequence comes from Streptomyces sp. XH2, assembly GCF_049725035.1. NCBI lineage: Bacteria > Bacillati > Actinomycetota > Actinomycetes > Kitasatosporales > Streptomycetaceae > Streptomyces > Streptomyces sp. XH2. Next base: position 371,068 of record NZ_JBMMMZ010000008.1, read on the forward strand.
GCGCGTGTTCGCGTCGTTGATGACCGGTAGGTTCGCTCCGGTCACGGGTGTGACCAGGGGCCCGCCCGTGACCGGCACCGTGGCCGCACCGCAGTCACGGCCGCGGCCGTAGAACTGAAGACCGAAAGACATCCGAAACCTTACGAGGCGCGCTCCCGGAAGATCCGGTCCAGTTGCCGCTCCAGGACCGTGACCGCCGACTCCGGGCTGCGCTGGCCGACGAGGATGCTCGTGCCCAGTCCCGCCGCGAGGGCGAGCAGGGTGGTCGCTTCCAGGCGGGGATCCGTTCCGGGGTGGGTGAGGTTCGCGTCCCGGGCCCTGCTCAGGAGGTCGGTGAGCTGATCCTCGGCCGCTTCGGGGCTGCGGATGAAGGGCTGGGCGGCGAGGGCTTCGTCGGTCACGGCCAGGATGGCGTAGGAGGTGAAGACGAGGTGGAAGGTGCGGCCGGCCTCGTCGGTGGGAAGCGACGTCGTCAGGATCGCCTCGATCACCGCACGCGGGCCCGGGTCGTCACCGGCCGCGCGGAGCCGGGCGGCGACCCGTTCGCCGAATCGCTCGCTGAGGTGCTCCAGCCCGTAGAGGAGCAGCTTCTCCTTCGTCTCGAAGTAGTACTGCACCAGCCGCAGTGACACGCCCGCCTCCGCCGCCACGTCGCGCATCCGCGCGGCGTGCAGCCCACGGCGTCCGGCGACGCGGAGAAGCGCCTCGGCGATCTCGGCCGCAGCGTGCAGCGCGGACCCCTGCACCGGCCCGAGGACGCCGCGCGGTGGCTGGAGGAGACGCTCGCCGGGCTCGGCCTCGACCGGCGCGCTGGCTGGAGCAGCCGGTCCTCGTCGAGCCCGAGCTGCGCGCGATGGTCAGGGCGGGAGTCCGTGCCTATCGCATCCGCCGCCCGGCTCCGCTGCCCCTGTCCGAGGGGGAGTTGGTCACCATCCGCACCCCGCTCTACCTGGTGCTCGGCAGGCGCAGCCTGCTCGTGCACCCGCGGCGGCAGCTGGAGCGCGTTCCGCGCCTGATACCGGGGGCCCGCGCCGAGATCGTCTCGGACACCGGCCACGGGCCCCAGATCGACCACGCGGAGGAGATCAACCGCCGGATGCTCCGCTTCATGGACTCCGTCGACTGACACACGTACACACGCCGACACGTACACAGGCCGACAGGTACACACGCCGACACGCAATCCGACGGCGTCCGGCACGTCCCACCGAGCCGGAACCCCGGCCCGGGAGGGTCAGGGATACGACCGGCAGCCGAAGCCGCCTCATCCGGCAGTGCATGATCAGCACGTTGGCCATCAACTGCTACCCGTGCTGCCGGCAGGGCGGCTTGCGCATCAGCTGCCCTGGGCCGACCGGGTTCGTCCACGCATCGAAGAGCGGCGGCCTGATCACCGTCGGATGGTGGACGCGGTCGGTGATTCCCGGCCCGGCATTAAATGCGTTGGGCCGAACGATCCCTGCTGATAACGTTCGGGCAGCCGTGAGAGAACGCGAGGAGGTGAGACCCATGAAGGCTGTATCTGTGTGGGTGCTCCCCCTTGTCGTCACGGTGGGCGATTGACGTAGGTGTCGCCGGGAGCGCCTCAAGCAAGGCACTCCTGAGAGGCAACACCAATGAACTCTGAACATTCCATTTTGGGTACGGGCAACCACGCGATTGCGGTCACGCGCATTTCGGACACGCAGTGGCACGCTGTGGAGGAAGACCGGGTGCTCGGCTGCGGCGACACGTCGCGCCGGCCCGACGGGCGGCTCTTCATCAGCATCGACGCGTGGCACGGCGCGGCCTTCGCCGGCATCGCCGACGCCATGCTGGCGGACCTGCCGACACCGCTGTACACCGTCGTCGACGAAGCCGACCACGCCACGAGGTCCGCCTGGGAGCGGGCCGGCTTCGCCGCCGCTCGCCGCGAGTGGGGCTATCTCGTGCCCACCGATCCGCAGGTCACCGGGCTCGGCTCGCTGCAGCCACCGTCAGACGTGACGATCGTCCCCGCCGGTGAGGCACAGGAGGACCCGCTGCGCGCTCTGGACCGCGTCATCCGCGATGAGGTCGAGGCCGCCGTCGGATGGCAGACGATGCCGGCCGAGGTGCTGCCCCGTCCGGCGGGTACCACCGTGGTCGACCCGTCGAAGTACGCGGTGGCGCGGCACTTCGACCAGTACGTGGGACTTCTCCGGGTGGTGCCGCTGCCCCGGCAGCCACGTATCGGGCTGATCGCCGTCCGGGCCGACAGGCACCGCCGCGGCATCGCCCGGGCGCTGCTGGCCCACACGCTGGGTTCGCTGCACCGCTCCGGGAAAGCCTCGGCATGGGCCGAGGTGGACGAGGCCAATGCGGCGGCTACCGCCCTGTTCGAGAGCATCGGTGCCCGGCGCACGGCCGGCACGCTGGAGCTCATCCGCCGCTGACGCTCCGCCACACCGCACCGCGCCCGACCGCGCACCGCATCGCACCGCGCCGGACTGCGCACCGCATTCGTTTCCAAGTCCGTTTCCTGCGAACACCCGCCACAAAACGAGAGAGTCGATAGAGCATGACGAAAACAGCAAAGGGCATAGAAGTCGAAGGCATCGTCAAGGAGTGCCTGCGCAATGCCACCTTCACGGTGGAGCTCCAGAACGGGCACACGGTGCTCGCCCACATCAGCGGGAAGATCCGGAAGAACTACATCAAGATCCTCCCGTACGACCGGGTACTCGTAGAACTCAGCCCCTACGACCTCACCCGCGGCCGGATCCGCTACCGGTACAGGGCCTCGTAGCGGTAGCGCCTATCGGCCCGTCCCGGCAGGCCGCTGCACCCGGCGGTCGACGCCGCCAAGCGGCAGGCCGGGGGCCTGGAGCGCAGAATCGTCATGGGCAGATCAAGTGTTGATCGCTTACAGTGCCAAAGATCATCAACTTCCCCCAGGGAACAGGGTGTTTCATGGCGATCACGCGTAGATCTGTACTCAAGGGCTCCTCGGCCGCGGCCGCCGTCCCGTTCGTCGCCGGTGCCGCCGGGGAGGCCACCGCTTCCTCTTCGCCGGCGGCACCGGCACCCGGGCCGCTGTTGCAGAGCCGGCCGCACCGGCTGGGCGCGCCCGGGGTGCTGGGCGTCCACCTGCAGTTCGGTTCGGATCCGTCCTCGGAGATGACCGTTTCCTGGATCACTCCGCAGTCGGTGCGCCGGCCGCAGGTGCGGCTCGGTTCTCCCGCGGGCGGACACGACGGCCGGGTTGTCGAGGCCGAGACGCGCACCTACCAGGACGGGCTGTCGAAGGAGGAGGTGTATGTCCATCATGCCCGGATCACCGGCCTGCACCCCTCGACCACGTACCTGTACGCGGCCGGGCACGACGGCGCGACCCCGGAGACCGGTTCGTTCACCACGGCACCGCGCGGCCGCGCCGCGTTCACCTTCACCAGCTTCGGTGACCAGGCGACGCCCAACCTGCGCCGGGTCATCCATCTCCCGGACGGCGTCCCTTCCCCCGTCAACCGCTACCCGCTGCACACCAGCAGCCAGGTCGGCTCGCCCGCCTCGGCGGACATCGTCTCCGCCGTCGAGCGGGTCGCCCCGCTGTTCAACTTCGTCAACGGCGACCTGTGCTACGCCGCGATCGCCGGCGCGTGGGGCACGAGCCGGGTGGCGACCTGGGCGGACTGGTTCATCAACAACAGCCGCTCGACCCGGTTGCGCCCGTGGATGCCCTGCGCGGGGAACCACGAGAACGAGAAGGGCAACGGCCCCATCGGCGCCGCCGGCTACCAGACCTACTTCGCACTGCCCTCCTCGTCGGCCTCCTCCGATGAGGAGACCCGAGGCATGTGGTACGCGTTCACGGTCGGCGCGGTCCGCTTCATCAGCCTCGCCAACGACGACGTGGCGCTCCAGGACGGCGGGGACACCTACATCAGCGGCTACTCCGGCGGCGCCCAGCACCGCTGGCTGGAGCGCGAGCTCAAGGCCGCGCGGGCGGACCGGGGCATCGACTGGGTCGTGGTGTGCATGCACCAGCCGATGATCTCCAGCCACCGGAGCGCCGGCAGTGACCTGGGGGTGCGCCGGGCCTGGGGCCCGCTGTTCGACGCGTACGGCGTCGACCTGGTGGTCAGCGGGCACGAGCACCACTACGAGCGGTCCCACCCGGTGCGCGGCACTCTCCCCAACGAGGCCCGCACCCCCGTCCCGGTCTCCACCCGCACCGACCTTGTCGACACGGGAAAGGGCACCGTCCATATGGTCATCGGCGCGGGCGGCAACATCGCCACGAGCCAGGACGACCTCTTCGACACGCCGCGGGCCCGGGTCCTGGTCGGCCTCAAGGACGACAAGACCTCCTCCGGCCACCGCGAGCCGGTGTGGATCCCCGAGGAGGCGCCCTGGGCTGCCGTCCAGGACCGCAAGTACAACCGCGGCTTCGCCGCGTTCGACGTCGATCCCGGCGACCGCCGCGAGGGCCTGACGCGGATGCGGGTCACCTACTACACGTTCGACGGGCCCCACGGCGACCTGACGCCCGTCGACACCTTCACCTTGCAGCGCCCGCGTTCGGACGCGCCACTGAACTGACCAGCACGGGCGGGCCCAACCAGCGGCCGAGGGCCTCCCAGAGGGGCCCCGGCCGGGCACATCGCAGCGATGACCGTCCAGGCCGCATGGCCGGACTGTCAGAGCAGCCGCAAGTGGAAACCGGCGTGGGCCTTTCAAGGCGTCACTTCATGATCAGCAGGCGTGTGTGGGGGATGAGCTTCCGATTGACGCTGGTGCTCTGCACGAAGATGGTGAAGTCGTCGTTGTGGTCGGGCTTGACGCGGGCTTCCACGTCCGGCAGGCCGATGAGGGCACGGGCCTGAGGTCCCGTGTACACGCGGTCGGTTTTCTTCTCCAGTACAGCGATCTGCTTCCGCGCCTGGATCTTTTCCGTCTTGCTCAGCTGGTAGAACGCACAGCCGGTGCGGTAGGCGTGTCCGGATTCGGTGACCCAGTCCCGGATGGCTGTTTCACGGGTCACTGGAACCAGCTGGTATTCCGAGGGGTTCGCCGGGGTGAGTCCGGCGGCCTTGATGGTGTCCTTGTTGACCGTCTCTGCTCCCGTGGAGAACACCGCTCGCGATCCTCGGATGCCTTGGGTACGGCCCACCATGAACTTCTCGGTGGCCTGCTGGATGACCTGCCCGGCCTCTTCCAGGCCTTGTGTGCTCGTGGCGTCCCAGACAGCGATGTTTTCTTTCGGGAATCCGTACTGCATGGCCTCGCGCTTGCCCATCTGGTCCGGTACGAGGACGGCCAGGGTCCAGTTGTCCTCCTGCGTGGCGATCATCTCGGCCACGGCCTGTACCAGTGCACGCTGGTCCCTGGCAGGGGCATCCGGGCAGTGGTGACTTGCGTTCTCCTGCCCGTCGGTCAGCACGAACGTCAGGAAGCTGTGGTCGCCGTACAGCTGAGCTGTCTGTGCCAGCTCCCGCTGCGATTTGAGCGTGGCCGCCAGCAGGGCCGTCATTCCCCCTACTCGGTACAACTGCTTCAGGGACGGCATCCGCAGTACGTCCTTGTCGTAAATGACGCACTCCACGTTGTCCGCGAAGACGTACACCGTCACGCGGGTCTCCTGGTCCAGCTCCTCCGACCGGCGCGCCAGATAGGCGATCTGCTGGTCGGCGACTTCGACGACCTTCCGGCTCAGGTGCGACATGGATGAACTGGCATCCAGTACAAGAGCAACGTGGTTGATGTAGTTCTGGTTTCCGGACACGTCCGTTCCCCCTCTTTCTGACTCGGTGCCCTCACCTTCTCACCCACCACTGACAATCGACCCCGGCTCCGCTCCCGGGCCGGACGCCGACGAGCGGGGGAGGACGGTCTGCCGGGGGCGGTGGTGGTGGTTCGCCGGCTTCGAGCGGTGGACCGTGCCCGGCGCAGGCCGGGGCCGGCGAGGGCCTTCCTCCTATCGACGGCCCCTGGGCCGTTCCCTCCGGCCGGCTTCGACTGTCCTGGTCCCCGTGTATGCGGGGATGGACCCGCAGTGGTGCTCAGGACCCGTGCGTGCCCGCGGACAGCGTCCCTCCACCGGCCGGCGAACTCGGCTGAAATCGCGGAAGCCTGTGGGGCACGCGCCGTTGTGCGGCGTGATGGCCGGTTCTGATTTGTGGGGGTGAGGGGGCGTGCAACCTCTTTGGGGTGTGGAGGGTCTGTTCGGGCACGGAGACGGCCGTCCCCTGTACGCCCATCGACCGGCACCATGCGACTACTACGGAGGACACAGTGAAACGTGCTGCACGTGCCCGTATTGCGGGAGCTGCACTGCTCGTCACTGCCACGACCGTCACCGCGCTGGCGGCGGGCAGCGGGATGTCCGTTGCCGCTCCGGCCCGCACCGCCGCGTACAACCAGGAGTGCGGCACCGGCTACACCCAGGTCAATGAGATCCCGATCCCCGGCCGCGGGACGGTCTTCCTGGCCTACAACAAGGCCGCCGGCAAGAACTGCGTGGTGACCAAGCGGAACAGCTCGGCCGGCTCGCGGCTGTGGGTCGGTTCCTGGCTCCAGCGCAACCAGGAACTGAAGTCGAAGCAGGAACAGTACGGCTTCTTCACCTCGTACTCCGGACCGGTCTACCTGGACGCCAAGGGCAAGTGCGTTGACTGGGGCGGCGAGATCGACGGCTATGTCGTGGCCCGCTACAAGACAAACTGCGGCACCCTGACGTAGACGGAGCGGCAGCTCCGCTGACCGCGGGCTGAGACGGTGAGCGGAGCGGTGAACGGCGAGACCTGCAGCCTTACCCATCGCTCCGCTCACCGTCACCCCCAGCAGCAACGCTTCCGGGCCCGCTACTACACCGACGTCGCCACCGCCCTCGCACGCTGGAACCGCCGGGACGACTGCATTTCGCGCACTCCTGGCCGCCGAAGTTCACGCCCCCGAGGAGACACACGCCCGCCCGGCGGTGAAGTCCCTGGTTTCCGGGCCACTGGTCTCAGGGCGGACGACCACCGAGCTACGTGGGCTCGCTGTCCGCGTCGGTGTCCGCGCCTGACGGAGAGCTCGCGGTGCAGGACGGGCAATCATCCCCGACAGGCCGAACGGACCTGTCTCATCCGGCGGTTTCGCGCTCGATAACAGGACTCCGCGTTGCATCCGGTGCAGGCCGGGGATCACCGCGTTCTCACTTCCGGCCGACGCAGGACGGCGGAGGGCCGCAGGTCCACCTCCGGGGTGGCGACCGTGGGGCGTCCGCCGATGCGGCCGCGGGCGCGGGAGGCGACCAGGCCTTGGCGCACGTCGACTTCGCCGGCCTCCAGGCTGGCGAAGTTCCCGGTCCGCGGGCAGCAGATCCCGTTGACACCCAGGACACGCAGCGCTTCGCTGCCCAGAGCGGCGTGCGGGCCTGGATTGAAGAGGTGCCCCTGGAAGAGGCTGCCGCTGCCGTCGAGAAGATGACCAGGGGCAGGTCCCGCTTCCGCATGGTCCTCACCACTGGCCGCTGAACCGCCGGTCTTTACCCGGCGCGCCCCCTTCGAACCGCCCCCTGCAAGTCGCAAGCACAACCGCAACCGCACTGCAATCGCAATCGCCCCGTCGTACCGCCAGGGAGCACTGCCCATGACCGACCGCACTGAACTGGGCCGCTTCCTGCGCGGCCGGCGCGAGGCCCTGCGCCCTGCCGATGTCGGCCTGATCCCGGGCGGTCGGCGCGGTACTCCGGGCCTGCGCCGCGAGGAGGTGGCGATACTCGCCAACATCTCCACCGACTACTACGGGCGCCTCGAACAAGCCCGCGGTGTCAGCCCCTCCGAGTCCACGCTCGCTTCCCTCGTCCGGGTGCTGCGCCTGTCCACCGACGAGGGGGTCGACCTGTACGCGGTCGCCGGCTACCAGCCCCCGCAACACCGCTTCGCCGGCGGCTACGCGGAGCCTGGGCTGATGCACATCGTCGACGCCCTCGCCGGCACGCCCGCGCAGATCGTCGACGACCTGGGAACGGTGATCGTGCAGAACGCGGCGGCCGTCGCACTCCCCGGCCCGCTGGCCGGCAGGCTGGGGCACCAGGGCAACGGCGCCTCGCAATGGTTCACCGAACCGGACGCACGCCGCCTCTACCCCGAGGAGGACCACGAGGCGCTCGGCCGCTCATCGTCGCCGACCTGCGCTCGGCCGTCTACCGGCACGGTCCTTACCCCGCGGGCGAATCCCTGGTGCACGACCTGCTGGAGCGCAGCGAGAGTTCGCGGCCCTGTGCGAGCTCGGCGAGGTCGACACCGTCCGCTCCGCCCGCAAGACCATCCTCCACCCGCACGCCGGCCGCCTCGACCTCCAGTGCGACGCCGTACTGAGCCCCGGTACCGGCAACCGGCTCTTCCTCTACCGTCCGCAGCCCGGCACCGGCACCGCCGAACGACTGGAGTCTCTGCGCGTCCTGGGCAACGAGACCTTCACCGGCTGACCGGATGCCCCGCCCCGGCGACCGGCTCCACGCTCACCGGTGCAGGAGGCATGAGGAAACGCCACAGAAGACCGTAGGGGAGAACACGGTGCAGCATCCCCGGCAAGCAGCACACCTCAGAGCCCCCGACGACACTGCCGCCGTCATCAGAGGCATCCGTCGGCGCTGCCGACCGTACGGATTCAGGAGCCTCGCAGGGCCAGGCGGGATTCGCTCACCAGGTCTTCGAGCTGGGCTTTCCCACTCTGCATGGCCATGCACTGGGGGAGGGAGGAACGGAACCCCCTCCCCGAGGGCCAGGTCGCCCGGGCGCCGACGCGCCGGCCAAGCAGATTGAACGGCTGAACGGGTCAATGCCGAGCGAGGCACACAGGCCCGAGCAAAAGAACCAGAGACACGCCTTCGTCCGGGACCAGCCAGGAGGTGGGCGCGGGGAGGTTCGGCGAGCGGCATGCGTATCCTGCCCTGACCGCGCCGGCAGGCACCGACGGCTCATGACGTCATGCGGGCCGCTGGACCCGGGCGGGCACCCGGACGGCCGCAGGCACGGCGACCAAAGCCGACCCGGATCGTTGCCCAGGCCATGACGGACTTCACTGAATGGATGACCGAGGTAGCAGCGCAGCCCGGCCCTGGCGAGGAACGCCTCGACCAGCTGCGCGCCGGCGGTAACCTGACGGACGCCGAGGCTGCGGCATGGCTGGTGCAGATCATGGCCGACTACCGTCAGCAGCCCGTCGGCTGGAAAGTGCACGTGGCAGCAGGGCGCACCAGCCCGGAACGAACCGGTCCGGAGCGCACCCGGTCCACCTCGGTCAACAGCGGGCTCACACAGATCGTCGCCGCCGTCATGAGCCAGGCGCAGACCCTTGCCAACACGACCCGAAGGCCTGTGAAGGTGATCCATGGTGTGGACGGCAAGCCGGAGAACTTCCTGCGCACGCTGGCCGAGCACGGCGCCGACATGAGCACCTTCACCTCGCCGGCCTGGGTAGCGCTCCCCGAACCACTGCGCCACGACGACAAGCACAACAGCACACCGGCTTTCCGAGGACCGGCCCCGGCAGCGGAATAGCCGGCCGCAGACCGATCCTCGGACGCGGCAGCCGGCCGCACGTGTTCCCCGCGCCCGCGGGGATGGCTCCAAAGCGTTGTTCACGGGCTCCAGCGCACGCTCCTGCCCCCCCCGTGTCCGCGAGGAGGGTCCCCGCGCCAGCTGCTGAGTGCTGTGCTCAGCAGCTGTTGTGCCCATTGGCGCAGGTCAGTGCAGTCCAGGCCGCTGAGAGGCGGCTGACCAGTGTTGCCGCGGTCTCCGGGGCGAAGGAGTAGGGGAGGCGGATGTAGTTGTCGTGGGCGCCGGTCGTATCCGTCGTAGCGCCCGGGATGACCTCCGCGCCGTGGCGCAATGCCACCTGTGCGTAGACCCGGGCGTCCGTGCCGGCGGGCAGTCGGATCCACAGAACGGAGCCGCCTTGCGGTGCCTGCCAGCGCCATTCCGGGAGCTGCTCGGTCAGGAGCCGGGTCATGGTGGCGAGTTGCTCGCGAAGGATGCGGGTCCGCTCGGGCGCGAGGGCCGGGAGCGTGGGAAGAAGCCGGGCGGCCAGGGCCTGGTCGAGGAGCGGGCTGCCGAGGTCGTTGAGTGCCTTGATCCGGGCCAGGCGGGCCACGGTGTCGTGCGGCGCGCGGATCCAGCCGATCCGCAGGCCGCCCCATACGGCCTTGGTCAGTGAACCCACTGTCAGCACGGCCGCTCCGGCAGGGTTCGCGGCGATGGGAGGCGGGGCCTGCCCGGGGGCGAGGGCGGCCGCGTGGGCGCTGTCTTCAAGGATGGTGACGCCGTGTTCGGCGGCGAGTTCGGCCACCCGGCGTCGGCGTCCGGCGGACATCAGGGTGCCGGTGGGGTTGTGGTAGGTCGGCATGAGGTAGAGCAGCGCGGGCCGGTGTTCGGCGAGCGCGGTGGCGAGACGGTCGATCCGGATGCCGTCGGAGTCGAGTTCGACGCCGACCAGCCGCGAGCCGACGGCTCTGAGAACGTCGAGACAGCCCGGCCATCCGGGGGATTCCACGATGGTGGTGGACCCCCGCCCGAGGCAGAGCTGGGCGCTCAGGGTGACGGCCTGTGTGGCGCCGGTGGTCACCACCACTTGGTCGGGCGTGGTCGGCAGGCCGTGTGCGGTGTGGTGGGCGGCGATCGCTGCGCGCAGTGCGGGGAGCCCGGCCGGGTGGTATCCCGCCTCACAGAGCAGCCCGGGTAGGTCCTCGCGGACAAGGTGGAGCAGTGCTTGGGCCAGGTCCGGACCGCCGGCCTCGGCCGTCCGCCCCAGCGAGATGAGGTCCGGCGGTTGTGTGATCAGCCGTTGGATCACCGCGGTGGCCTGGCCGCCGCGCACGCGCCCGTCCACCGGAACCCGGTGGCCGGCGGCGTCTCCCGACACCTGTGTGCCGCTGCCGCGGCGGGTCTCCACCAGACCCGACCCGCGCAGTGCGTCGTACGCGGCGACAACCGTCGCCCGGCTGACCGAGAGGGCGCCGGCGAGCCGCCGCTCGGACGGCAGACGGTCACCGGTGCGCAGGTCCCCGGACCGGACGGCCTGGTCGAAGGCATCGGTGAGCCGCTGGTACAGCGGCCCCTCACCCGCACTCCAGTCGCCCAGCAGGTCGACCAGCTCGTCCAGTTCGGGCGTCCTACTGTTCCGGTCCACTTTCCCCTCCATTGGCACGGGAGTACGAGCCTCCGCGACGAGAGGCTAACGGCATGACATCCGCATCGCCCCTTGATCCCCGGCTGGCAGCCATCTGCGACCTTTCCGTCTTCGCGGCGAGAGACGGCGCGGGACGACATGAGTACGACGGAGTCGTCCAAGACCTGTCGCCGGACGGAGTACGACGCGGCCTCGCCGCCCTCGGTGGCCCCGCCGGCACCAAGCCCTATCCGGACCCGCACGACGAAGCGCACGCAGCGGCCGCGGAGGAAGCCCTCCGGGCCCGCTTCGGCGAGCTCGAACTGCATCGCAGCAACCCCCTGTGGCACATCGAGAACCTGGACCTGACCGGCTACGACCGCCCCTACGCGCCCCGGCCCGAGCGGGACGCCGCCCGGTCGGCCCAGTTGCGCCGGTGGCCGGACGCCGTGGACGCAGCAGTGGAGGCACTGGACCGCGTCCCCGCGGCACTGGCCGCCGCCACGCTGCCGCTCGCCCGCGGTCTGGCCACCTTTCTCAACCCCCGGACCGGTGGCCCCGTCCACGCCGCCGCCGGCCGGGCACACGCCCGGCTCATCGCCCACCTGGAGCACGCCGCCGCCGAAGGCCCGCCGTCCGCGGCACTCGGCGGCCCCGCGCTCGCCCGGCTCCTGGGCGCGGCCGAAGCCTGCACCGTCGACCTTGCCGCGATGTCCGCTCGGGTGGACGCGGAACGGGACCGCCTGCGTGCCCTGCTCGACGACTCCCTGCGCCGCATCGACCCCGAGGCCGCGCCCGCCGACACCGTACGGGCCCTGCAGGCCGATCATCCCGGCGCCGACAGCCTGCTGGAGGAGTTCGCAGCGCTCGTCGAGGAGACGGTCACCTGGACCGCCCGGCACGATCTGGTGCCCCACCACGATGTCGAGGTGGACGTCCTGCCCATGCCCGACTCCCAGCGCCGGGCGCTGGCCGGCCTCTTCGCGTCCGCGCCCCATGAGACCGACGCACCCGGCACTTTCCGCATCACCCTCCCCGACGCCGCCTGGAGCAGGGCGGAGAACAACCAGTGGCTGTCGACCGGCTTCAACCGGACGCTGATGCCCAACATGGCCATCCACGAAGTGGCACCCGGGCACGCCAGCCACGGCAGGGCGCTGCGCCGGGCGGCGAGTGATGTCCGCCGCACGCTCCACTCCGATGCCTTCATCGAGGGCTGGGCCCATTACTGCGAGGAGCTGGCCCTGGAGCAGGGCTTCCGCGACGGTGACCCGCGCGTGGCCGTCGCGGTCGCCCAGGACGGCTTGCGCAGAGTCACCCGCTTCGCCTGCGCCATCGGACTCCACACCGGAGCCATGACCCTGACGGACGCGGCGGCGCGGTTCACCGAGGACGTCTCGCTGGCCGGTCCCGCAGCTCTGCACGAGGCCGAGCGCGGACTGTTCGACCCCACTTACGGCCGGTACACCTGGGGCAAGTTCGCCATTCTCGACCTGCGCGAGCAGGCCAGGCAACGCTGGGGCAGCGCCTTCACACTCCGTCGTTTCCACAGCGCCTTGTTCGACCTCGGTGCTCCGCCCCTCGGCCTGCTGCACACGGCACTGGAACGCGGATGACCTCACTCGCCGCCTTCGCCCTCGCCTCACTGATCCTGATCGCTGTGCCGGGCCCGAACCTGATCTACATCATCACGCGCAGCGTCCAGGACGGGCGCACGGCCGGCATCGTCTCGGCCCTCGGCGTGGAAACCGGCACGCTCGTCCATGTCACCGCCGCCGTCTGCGGCCTGGCTGCCTTCATCGCCGACCACCCGCTCGCCTTCACCGCCCTGCGCTACGCGGGCGCCGGCTACCTCGCCTACCTGGGCGCACGTGCCCTGCTCCACCACCAGCCCGCCGCCTCCGCCGATGCCGGCGGCGTTGCCGGCCCTCCCGCCCGCCGCCGACTGCTCCGGCTCTACCGCGATGCCGTTCTCGTCAACCTTTTCAATCCCAAAGTCGCCCTCTTCTTCCTGGCCTTCCTCCCGCAATTCCTGCCCACCGGCCTGCCCCCTGGGGAAACCCGGGCCCGCATGCTCGAACTCGGCGCGGTCTTCCTGGCCATCGCCCTCACCTTCGACCTCTGCTACGCACTCGCCGGCGCCGCGCTCACCAGCCGTCTCCGCGGGACCCCGCGCCGTGACCGCCGTCTGTCCCGCCTGACCGGTGGCATCTACCTCGGGCTGACTGCCCTGGTGTTCCTGTGAAACCCGCATGACGGTTCCCGATGAGCCGCGCATGCTCCTGGCGCAGTGCGAGACCTGCGTATAGATCCTCGCCCCCGGTGAGCATCCCTTCGCCGGAGAGCCGGCCGCGGGGCGGAGTGCCGGATGCGTGGCTACGGCCGGGCCTGCGTCAGGCGCCCCGGTCGCCTCATGGCGCCCTTCGGTCTCGGTGAGCCGTACACCGAAACCTTCCGCCGGCGGACCTCCATGTGCTGGCCTTTGCTACCCCTATACGGTCGGCCGACATGCTCGGCTGGTGGCTCACCTCTTCACTAGGCTCTTTCATCCGGCCAAGGCCGTGCTAGTGGTTCGCGATTGGGCGGCGGTGGTCAGTGTCTGGCGGGCCGGGGCAGTTGTGGACCTTCCTCACGGTCGAAGCAGCGGGCGTCCGCCGCAGCGTCAGCGATCTGCACCAGCGAGCAATCCAGCAGTGCCTCCCAGCAGGACTGCCGCGGGATCCCGCTGGCCAAGCGAGGGCGCCATGCCCCCCGGCCCTTTGTTGGCCCTCGGCGTGCACCCCTCCTGGGTCCGTCTCACCCTCGGCGGTGGGCCGTTGGTCCGGACGCAGTGCGGCTCATCCCAACGCTCGGCGCCACCCCGAGGGGGAGGAGGCGCTCATCTGCTCGCCAGAAGGACCGGGCAGTCCTTGGTGTGGACGACGAACCCGCCGAGGTAGGGGGTGTAGTCGTCCTCCGGCACCCAGGCCTTCCCGCATCCTCCGCAGCGGCCGCCGTCCGGTTCCTCGTGAGTGGCTCGCGCCTCCATCAGCGGAGCACACCGGCCGTAGGAGAGCACCGAGCAGACATCGAACTGGTCGTCGCTGTTGAGGGAGCTGCGCCAGCGGTAGTGGTGGCAGGATTCATCCGGGCCTTCCTGCGGGATCCGGCGCAGGGCCCAGCTGATCCTTTTACGCGCTTGCGCGAGTGTGCCGGGCACCGACAGGTCCTGCAGGAGTTCCGCGGCGTCCAGGAGCGCGTCGCATCCCTGGACGACGGCGGGGAAGTCGCTCGTCGGCACCGGTATTTCCTGCCGTGTGTCTTCAGCATCCGCTGCGATGCGCCACTGTTCGAAATCCCTGGTGTCCACTGCTCTCCCCGTCTTCCAGCTGATCCGCAGCGTAATACGTTGGCCAAATCCTGATGTGGGGAGGCACGCCGGCTGAACGGTGCCGGGTGCCCGGCGCGGGAGCGTGACGGCGCTTGCCCCGGACAACCGGCCTCCTCTGCGTCACGGCGCCGATGCGCTCCCCGCGTCGCGCACGGCCCGTACGGCACGGCGGATGTCGAGGACCATCACACCGTCGATCTTCTCGATGCTGGCGACCTGTGCGGTCACGGCATCCGTCACAGGTGGAGAACCTGTGCCGCCATGTTCCGGATGGTGTCGGCCAGAGCGTCGGGAGCGGTGAGGTGGGCGACGTGTCCCTGGCCGGTAAGCGTGACGATCCGCCCATTCGGCAGGACTGCCGCCAGGTCGGCTAGACGTTCGCGCAGGTGGGCGGGGCTGCGGTCCCCCTCGATGAGGACTGCCGGTGTTTCGAGCGTCGCGAAGCGATCAATGCCGACGCCGAGCGCGTCGATCGCTTCGTTGTCTGCGATCTGTGCCGCTGCGTACAGGGACAGCGCTGCGCGCATGTGCTGGTCGGCGAACATGGCATCGACCACGGTCGTGGGCATGCGGACGATGTCCCGCATATGGATCCGCATTGCCTCGACCGCATCGCCGTTGTCGAGCTCGGCACGGGCACGTGCTCCCGTTGACCCAGCGATCAATTCCTTGGTGGGCAACGGGGGTTCGTAGAGGCACAGGCCGGCGTACGCCGACTGGCCGAGCAAGGCGGCTTCCAACGCGGCGACGGCACCGGAGGAGTGCCCTACGAGCAGCACCGGTGGCTCCAGGAGATCCGCGACGGCGGCAATGTCGGCGGCCTCGACAGCCATTGAGTGAGGCAGCGTGATGTCTGCTTCGGAAACGTAGATCCGTCGACAGATCCTGACGACGCGGAAGTCGTCGACGAGGTGGTGGGTAACGCCATCCCAGGTCGTCGCATTGCCACCACCGGGATGGACCACCAGCAAGGTCGGCCCGGATCCGTCGTCGAGAGCGGTGACGGGGCGGCCGTTATCAGATAGCGCGAGAAGCTCAGTCATGCGCACAAGCTTGTACCAGTGCGCCTACATCGCACCGGCAGACTGCCGACAGCGGACGGCAACCCGAGCCCAACCGGGCGCCCGGTCCCGAAAGCGAACAGCGACCCGGTGAACCTTTCCAGCCGCAGCATTACCTGTACGAGGAGCCCGGCCAGAGCCTCCAACCGCACTGGGTCGTGGAACGACACCGGAATACAGGCCGGCTCGGAGCTGAACGAACCGCCGTCCTCAAGGCTCTCGATATGCGTCGGATCCCCGCTCTCCCTACCAAAGCGGCCTGAACTGGACCATCAACTGTGCGGGCGTGCGCCGCTATCGGCGCGTACGCACGGGGGGGCTGCTTCACAGGGTGGCGCGGTCCCCGGGGCCGGTGGGGGGCACGCCGTAACTGGGCAGCCATTGGAGGTCCAATGCGCCGCACGAATTCCATCCGGCGCGGTCGGGGGGCAGCACGGGATGCCTGCGCGTCCCGTACTGCTGGAGTCGGCATGGGCAGGGCCGCCCGCCATCGAGGTGGTGCAGGTTCGGCTCGGGTGTTCCTTTCGGATGACATCGGTCATGGTGCTGCCGCGCGGCATATCGAGGCACTTCCCGGCATCGTCTCCCGGCCTGGCCTGGGGGCTGGCTGGCGGAGGCGGAAGCCTTCGCGACCTGGCCGCGTCGGGCCGGGGAGAGCGGGGAGGGCGAGAAAACCCTGGAGAACGGGTGGCAGGGGTGCCCCGTTCGCGTTCCTGGCCCGTCGCCCCTCCTTGCTGCACCCGGCATTCTGGGCGGTCCGCACAGGGAACTGAGGCGAGCTGTTTCGAAGGCATTACTGCGCTCCGGCGTCTGCGTTTCGAAGGCCGTTTGATGATCTTGTCGTGTTTTCCTGGGTTCGGGTGCGGTAGACAGGGTCGCTGGCGCACAGCGGAGCGGTCTGGCATCCGATGCAAGGCAGGGTTTGCTGCTCATGTGCCGCGGATGTGCCGCGGCGGGAACCTCGCCGCACACCGGGAGTACGGTGCCGGGCCATCCGCTCACCTCGGCTCACGGGCCGTTCTTTGCCGATTGCATGGTCCGTTCTGGCCGTCGGCCGGAGCCCAGTGAAGGGAGAACGGCGCGTGTCCGCACAGTGGGATTACGAGGCGCTGGTCTACGAGCGCACGTTGAAGCGCTGCGACTACGGCCAAGTCGAGGCTGACCTCAAGGACCTCAAGCTCGAGGGGGCAGCGGAGGGAGACGCACAGGATCGTGATCGCTACACCGCGCGCGTGCGCTCGCCGGCCTCACCGCCTGGGGACATGACGTCCGGGACCGTCAGATCCCCGCTGACGTTCATGCAATCGCCGAACTCATGCCTACCGACGGCCCGGATCCTTGGGCCTAGGGGTGACTCAACACCAAACGTGGCACCACCGCCTGGTGAGCATGTAGCCGCATACCGTGCTGTGCAATTCACGCGAACGCCGTCACTCGGTGCCGCCACGGCGCTGATGTCCAGCCTGCTCTGAGCCGCTGGTGGTGGACTTCTTCGGGCCGTGCCGAGTGGTGGTCGAGCGGGCCTTGCGCGGCCGTCTGACTACCTCCTATAGAGCCCTGAGTGAGGGCTCTATAGGAGTACAGACGCGTGGGTGTTGCGGTCAGGGTGGTTCGCGCGGGTAAGGGCACGCATGTCGTCGTCAAGAAGCGCCGAGCTCCATCCGAGGTGCCCTGTCCGGGTTGCGGCGTGGCGAAGGTGTCCGAGTCTGCGCCGCTGATCGGCCCTCGGAGCGGGCGAGAAGAAGGTCTCCGTCGGCCTGGACGCCGGCAAGGGGCTTCCCGGGGGAGGGGCATCGGTGCCACGGGTCGCTTCGGGTCTCCCTGTGCGCCCGCGATTCAAGAGTTTTGACGTGGCAATGTCAGAATCTCGATCATGGACGACCGTCGGCCCGAGCAGCCCCCGCCTCCCCAGGAAGCCCCGCCCCCCGAGCCCGTCGACGCCCCGGATCCGACGAAGGCGGCGGATGCGGATACGGACTCCGGCACAGGCCCGACGGACGCGCCGGAACCTACGGGCTCCCGCGATACGGGCGCAGAGCGCGCGGACGACGCTCCGGAACCGGCGGCTGAAGATGAAGGCGACAGCGCACCTGAGGACAGTGACGCCCCGGAACCGGAAGCCGGGCAGCCTGACGTCGAGGTTCCGGAACCGCAGAGGGCCGAGGGTTCGGACTCCGGCCCAATCCGGCGGACGCGTCGGAACCGACGGACGTACGCGACGCGGACACCGAGCAGACAGACGACGCTCCGGAACCGGCGACTGCAGAGGAAGCTGACAGCGCACCGGAGAAGACCGACACCCCGGAACCGGGGGCCGAGCGGCCCGGCGGTGATGCCTCGGAGCCGACGGACGCGGAGGACTCGCAGGAAGCGGGTGCCGAGCAAGCGGAGGACGCCCCGGAGTCGGAGGCCGTAGAGGAAACCGACAGCGCGCCCGAGGAAAGCGACACTCCGAAGCCGGAAGCCGAGCAACTGGATGCTGACGCCCCGGAACCGGCGACTGCTGAGGACGCAGACTCCGAAATAGGACCGGCAGACACACGCGAGGCGGATGCCGAGCGGGCAGACGACGCCCCGGAACCGGCGGATGCAGAGGAGAGCGACGCTCCGGAGCCGGAGGCTGAGCAGGTCGACGCCGACGCCGATGCTGGCGCACAGGAACACCTGGACGCGGCGCATACAGGCTCCGAAACTGGCTCTGCAATCGCGCAGGACGTGGATGCCGAGCAGGCGGACGAGGCTCCGGAGCTGGTAGATGAGTCGCGGGAGTCGCCTACGGATGCGGATGCCTTGGACCTGGCTGATGAGGCTCCGGATCCGGCGGCGCCGCTCGACGCTCCGGAGCGGGCCGACGATGCTCTGGAGCCGCCCGCTCCGGTGGACGTTTCGGACCGGCCGACTGACGTTTCGGATACGGACGATGATGCTCCGGAGCCGGCTGTGGGCGGTTCGGACCAGGCTGATGAGGCGCGGGAGCCGCTTGCGGATGCCGTGGGCTCGGTTGATGAGGCTTCGGAACTGTACGGCAACGACGCCCTGCGCGATGGCCCCAGCTACCAGGAGGAGATCGATGATCAGCTGGGGGCACGCGGTCTGGACCGCTCCGAGCATGACAAGCTTCGGCTCAGCCGGACCAACGAGCTGAGCGAGGCACAGGCCCGCGAGATCGTCGGGGTCCGTGACACGATCAAGCTTGACGAGGGCCGTATGGTGACCAAGGTCATTCAGCCCAAGGTTGCGCTGGCATATCTGGAGAATGTCACCAAGCTCGGCATGGAGGAGTTCAATCCCGGTGAGTTCCGTGGCTCCATCGCGCGTGGCTGCGACACGGCCGACCTGCGCAGCATGGACCAATTGCGCGACGGGCTCGCTCTTGACGATGGAGGGGCGGGCTGGACCCCCGTCCCTCGCGGCGCGTCCGAGGCGTACCAACTGCGCTTCCCGGCACCTCACGACATGAGCGCTGATCCGACCCTCGGTGCCGTCGGGGACAAGGAGCTGGCCGACCGCGTCGCCGGCATGGCCGGCCTGAGCCGCGGACGGGATTGGGATGACCCGTTCCTCGGCACCGGCTACACCGGCGGAGGGGTCCCGGAGTGGTATGCCGAGTCCACCAGCCTCCCTCACCATGCTGAGATCTGGCTTATGCATGCCGACGGCACCGAAGAGGCTGTCGGCTTCTTCGACAAGAACGAAAGGCTGTGGAATTACTATGACTGACCTTGCGGGCCAACCCTTCCCGGTCAAGGGCGAGGTAGCGGCCTTCCACGGCGACCTCTACCCGGCCCGCCCCGCCGTGGGTCTATGGCCGTGCGTCGAGCTGCTGCCCGAGCCCGGCCGTCCCGCGCCCGAAGGGCTTGCGCCGCGCGAGGCCTCTGACGGGTCGGTGGGGTACCCGGTTGCGCCGGAGCGCCTGGAGGCTTGGTACGCCGTGACGTGGACGTTCCGCTGGCGCGGTGAGCTTTTCGAATGCACCGCAGCCACGCCTGCCACGCTCTCGGGCAACTATCTCGGCTCCGACGAACACTTCGCCAAGGAGTATCTCAAGCGCCGGGTCATCGGCTACCGCGGCGTTTTCCCGCGTGACGAGGTCACCGATCTGGAGGAGCATCGCGAGGATCTGCTGCAGCCTCTGCACGCCCTGGTGCGGCGTCTGGCCGAGGCTGACCATTTCCGTCCCAAGGCTTACGCGGTTTACCGTGGCCGGACGTATCCGGCTGCTGCCGAGGCCGACGCGTCGGGCCTCATCGCGCTGGACACCGGGGATGACCGGCCTGAGGATCTCGTCGCCGATTCCCGGGACCCGGGCTCCGGGCACTTTTTGGCCACCCCGGAGCAGTTGGATGCTTGGTACCGGACCTACTGGACCTTCCGATCGCACGGTGAGCCCTTCGACGCCGTCGGGACGGTGGACGGCTGGATCAAGGGCATCTACACAGGCCGCAACTATGGCTTCATCGCGCACAGCGCCACTCTGACCCCGGAGACAGGTACCGACGGAGTGCCCCGATACACGGTCAAGGTGGACCTCGACGGCGTCACCGACCTCGAACAGCACCGCACCGACCTGCTGGCCGACCAGTAGCCGAGGCCTTGGAGACCTGGGGGCGCAGGTTCACGCTGCAGTTGATCTCTCGCAGCGAAGGTTGAGCGGTTCCCAGCGAAGGCTGGTGACCGGGGTGCCCTGTCCCAGGCCTCGACCGGTCGCGATCTCCATGGGTGAGTACGCGTTGTCGGCCCGCTCCCGTTCGTACGGCGCGCGCCCCGGCATCAGCGGCGGCGGGCCTGACTGCTGTCATCCAGCCTGGCGGAACCGGCCGCATCCGGCAGTCGGCCGCCCCGGCGCTCCGTACCTCTGTGAAAGAAGTTTCTGACCGCAGTGCCGCAGGTTGGATGAGAGCCCCGCAGGTGTGTGGAGAGTTCCAGCATCGGGAGGCCGAGCGTGAGGCACGGCGGTTTATGTGTGCCCGATGTGGCCAGGGACGTAAGGTCAGCGGTCGGGGTGGTCCACGCGCGTGCGGGTCCCGGCTGCTGGGCCGGTCCGGTGATGGCGCGGCACCGATGACATGTGCCGGGGCCCGGCCGTCTGCTGTCGGAGACGGGGCCCGCGGTCGGGCCCGCCGAGCCGCTTCTGTTCCGAGCACTGCCGCCCGGCCGGTGTGTCATCGACCCGGTCCGCGCAGTGGGCGTAGCGAAGTGCAGGTCCCACGTAATCTCTTCCTATGCCAGCTTCCCACCTGCATCGTGTCGCCGTCCTTGTGCTTGAGGGTGCGAAGCCGCTCGATGTCGGCATTCCTGCGCAGGTTTTCACGACGCGCGCGAGCATGCCGTACGAGGTGCGGGTGTGCGGGGCGGCACCCGGTCTTGTGGCCGGTGGTGATGGCCTGTCGTACGACGTCGCCCACGGTCTTGACGCGCTTGCGTGGGCCGACATCGTCTTCGTCCCCGGCTACCGGTTCCCGGACCGAGACGACCCGCCGCAGGCGGTCATCGAGGCACTGATTGCCGCCCATGACCGTGGTGCGCGGCTCGCTGCCATCTCGACGGGCGCCTTCGCCCTCGCTGCCACGGGCCTGCTCGACGGCAAGCGCGCCACGACGCACTGGCACTACACGCGGGCACTCGTGGCCAGGTATCCGCGCATCCGGCTCGACGAGAACGTGCTGTTCGTCGACGAGGGCAGCGTGCTCACCTCGGCCGGCGCCGCCTCCGGGCTCGACCTGTGCCTGCACATCCTGCGCGGCGACCTCGGAGTGGCCGCGTCCAACCATGCGGCCCGCCGCCTGGTCGCGGCCCCCTACCGCAGCGGCGGCCAGGCCCAGTACGTGCCGCGCAGTGTCCCCGAGCCGCTCGGCGAGCACTTCGCCGCCACCCGCGAGTGGGCGCTGCACCGGCTTGCCGAGCCCCTCACCCTCGACATACTGGCGCGGCAGGCCGGGGTCTCGCCGCGCACGTTCTCCCGGCGCTTCGTCGAGGAGACCGGCTGCACGCCGATGCAGTGGGTGATGCGCGCCCGCATCGACCTGGCCCGCGAACTGCTCGAGCGCTCGCAGCGCAGCGTCGAACAGATCGCCGCCGACACCGGGCTCGGCACCGGCGCGAACCTGCGCCTGCACTTCCAGCGCATCCTCGGCACCACACCGAGCGAGTACCGGCGCACTTTCACTCGGGGCGAATAGCCCCGCCGCCTGGCACCGCATGGCGGGATCCTTTTGAACCCTGGCGATCCCGCCACTGTCAGCGGTGCGAGCCGCGAACGAGCATGGTGGCAAAGAGAAAGGAACATCACTCATGACTCGCATCGCCATCAACGGATTCGGCCGCATCGGACGCAATGTGCTGCGCGCACTGCTGGAGCGCGACAGCGCCCTCGAGATCGTCGCCGTCAACGACCTCACCGAGCCTGCCTCTCTCGCCCGGCTTCTCGCCTACGACAGCACCGCCGGCCGGCTCGGGCGCCCGGTGACCGTCGACGGGAACGCCCTCGTCGTTGACGGTCACCGGATCACGGTGCTGGCCGAGCGCGAACCGGCGCAGCTGCCGTGGGCCGAACTCGGCGTCGACATCGTCCTGGAAGCCACCGGCCGCTTCACCTCGGCCAAGGCCGCCCGGGCCCACCTCGACGCGGGTGCGCGCAAGGTGCTCGTCAGCGCGCCGTCGGACGGCGCCGACGTCACGCTCGCGTTCGGTGTCAACACCGACGCCTACGACCCGGCCGTGCACACGATCGTCTCGAACGCCTCCTGCACCACCAACGCGCTCGCGCCGCTGGCCAAGGTGCTCGACGAACTCGCCGGCATCGAGCACGGCTTCATGACGACGGTCCACGCCTACACACAGGAGCAGAACCTGCAGGACGGTCCGCACCGCGACCCGCGCCGCGCCCGGGCCGCCGGCGTGAACATCGTGCCGACCACGACCGGCGCCGCCAAGGCGATCGGCCTGGTGCTGCCGAACCTCGACGGCAAGCTGTCGGGTGACTCGATCCGCGTACCGGTGCCGGTCGGCTCGATCGTCGAACTCAACACCACCGTCACCCGCGACGTGACGCGCGACGACGTACTGGCGGCCTACCGCGCGGCAGCCGAGGGGCCGCTCGCCGGCATCCTGGAGTACTCGGACGACCCGCTCGTATCGTCCGACATCACGGGCAATCCCGCCTCGTCGATCTTCGACTCGGCCCTCACCCGCGTCGACGGCCGCCACGTCAAGGTGGTCGCGTGGTACGACAACGAGTGGGGCTTCTCGAACCGCGTGATCGACACGCTCGAACTCCTCGCCGCTCACTGACCGCACGCCGAGGCTGCCCCGCCTCCGGCGAGGGCGCCGGCCGGAACTTCCTTTGGGCGCTCTGGCTGAATCGCCGCCGCGTCCCACCGACTCGAATCCTTGCCCCGCCCGCCCGGCCTTCACGACTCAACGACGCATGAGACGGGCAACTGCCTGGCGGCATAGCTGGCATAGCGGTACGGCGGCCAGGCTCGCGGCACATGTGCCGGTTCGCGCATTGCTCCCTGAACCAGGCTGACCGATCCCGCTGCCCTCCGTTACGGAAGCTGCGGGACGGTTCGGCTGGAGTCCCACGGGCCGGGCCCCGCGGGCCACCCGCCGCCGCACTCTCGGGCGCGGCGTAACCGACCTGATCCGCGCCGAACCCCGGACACCCGGTGCCTGCGCCGCCCCGGCAGCCGTCCACTCACCCCGCACCGTTGCTCCCACTGGAGGGCGTGGTCGGCTTCCTGGACGAGCTCGCCGGCCCGGGCCGGAGCCGATGAGGCTCCCCGGCACGCCGCCGCCGAGGCTCCGGCCTGCCTCCGCGGGGCGAGCAGATCGAAGTGATCGCTCCGAATAGCTCCGGCAGCAGGGGGACGGCGCGTGGTTTGGCCGAGCTACGGAGCCGGCTCGGGCTCGGGCATGGACGCGTCACGCCCAGCCCGGCGCCGGCCCGGCATGCCCGCCTGGCCTTGAACAGCGCCGTGGCAGTGCGGAGTTCTGGCTCGGCACCTGGCAGGACCATGTGATCGGGGTCAGCGCACATCGGGCCTGCCAACTTCCCAGCCGGACAGGTGCCGGGCCATTGCCCACGTGCGGCGACTGGGGATGGTGCTCCCGCGTTCGCGGGGCTGTGCCACCGCCGGCCGCCGTCGATGCCGTCGTGGCTGGCTTGGTACGCGTGGCATATCCGTACCCACGTTCCTGGGGGTTTGGCGGGGCACCGGCGGCGATCGTCATTGGAGCACCGGCAGGGGATCGGGCGGTGGGAGTGTGCGTGGCTGTCAGCAGAGCAACGGCGTACGGGGGCATGTCAGGGAGCGTGCGGGTGCGGGTGCGGCATGCCACGCATCAGCGCGCTGGCTGCCGGGCGTTCGTCTGGTCACGATACGGATAGACACCTTCCGGATCTCTGATGCGCGCCTGGCCGTCCGGGACCCCGTCACCGGGCGCCCGCCGTGGTGGCGCTCTTCCACTGGGAAGGCTCAGCCATGAACCGGTTCCACCGTGCCTTAGGCACGCTCACAGCGGCCATCCTGCTCAGCGGGGCAGGCGCCGTGCTCGCCTCGCCCGCCCATGCTGACACCACCGACGACAGTCCGCAGGTGCTGGTCAGCGCACAGCAGTGCGTCGACAGCGGTGGCCGCATCCGGCAGATCTTCTGGGTTCCCCCGATGTACATGTGCGTCGGTGGCCCGCACAACGGAGAGGCCATCACCAGCTGGTGACAGCCAGCCCGCCACCAGCCGCCGCTCCGCGCCCTCGTGTCTCCTTGAGGAGCACTGGCCCGGGCTCAGCGCGGTGCTGGCAAAGAGTCTCCCAGGTGCGCTGTAGCCGAACTGGGCCAACACAGCCGAAGGCGGCCGCTGGGACAATGCCGGGACTTGGACGAGCACCGGGACCAGGAACCGGCGCGGCCGGTACGCCCGCGGCCCGCAGAGTGCCGCAGGTGCCATGTGCTTGGCCGATACCGGTCACGGTCCTGGTCGACGCCGTGCTGCTCCTGGCTGCGGGTGGTCTGGCCGTAGTGCCCGCTGGCGTTGCAGCGATGCCCGCGCCAGGCGGGGACGTGCGACCCTCCGATGCCCGGACCCGGTAGGGCCCGGCACGCGCGGCATGTCAGTGCCCGCGTCTGTGCTGCCTGACGGGGTGCCGGAGGCGATCGTCTCCGGCACCCCGGTCGCGGATGCTGTGCCCGTCCCGTCCCATACCGTCCCGCCGACCGTGGGCCTGGCACCTCGGTCCATCACGGACCAGGACCCGGACTACGTTGACGCGTCGGCGGGCCAGGGCGAACACGGCCTGGATGTGCCGCTTCCCTTCGGCCCTCTTGCGGTCCTATACCTGTCGGCAGTCGGGGTCGCTGTTCATCCACTCCAGTGGCCGCATCGGCTCGCCGATGACCCTCATCAACCCGCGGCTGCCAGCGAGCCGTCCGCACCGGCACCGGGTGTCTCTATGAAGATCTCCTCGGTCACGTCAGGATCGACCAGGTGGCTCACCTGGCCCAGGACGGCGTCCGCAACCTCGTGAAGGTCCGGCGGCCACGGCGGGGACGCTTGCGAAGACGGTTAACCGGTGACGTATGCGCGGACCCCGTCGATCTGCCTTGCCCCGCATCCGGGCGAGGCGCTCGACTCCTGGCGGGAGGCGATGGCCCGCCGGCTGGGAACCACTACGGGCGACGTCCTGACGTCGGTCGGGCTGCTGCCTCGCGGCCCGTCCAGGCCGGTGGACGGCTTGCCTGGTCACCCTGCTCGATGCGGACCAGGCGGCGGCCCTCGCCCGGTCCGCCGGCACCACGGAGAAGGAGGCGTACGCCATGACCCTGGCTCGCTACGACCGGCGGGTCCTCGTGGTCGGCCCCCGGCGGCGTCGGGTCCGGGCGAGGCATCTGTGCAGACGGGCCCGCGGCTCCCGCTACTGGCTTGCCTGGCCGAGGGCGGCGGCAGGCGGCTGCTGAGCTGGAGACTCGGCTGGTCCCTCGCCTGCGCCGAGCATCGCCTGCCGCTGGACGACGCCTGCCCGCAGTGCAACCGCACGCTGCGGCACTTCCCGACGACCGTACGGCATCCGCTCACTCCGGGCCGCTGCCACAGCCCATTGGAGGACGACTCCCATCGGACGGCGCGTTGCGGTCAGCCGTTCGAAGCCGATACAGCTCTGGCCTGCCTGGCCTGCCCGGCTGACTCCCCAATCGGGCCCGGCGGCACGGCATGCCCGGCCGCGCTCGTGAAGCCGGCAGTCTTCGAAGCAGCCGATGCTCCATCAGTAGGCCATGTCGGGGAGTCCCCCGGGGTCGGCCGACTCGGCCTTGCCCGTCGGGTCGAATCGGCGCCAACCCGTCTCGCCTGTCGTCCTCAGCTGCGGCGACGCAAACACGCCGGAGAGTCGGCCGCACCTCCACTCCACTTCAAGGCGCCAGGTGATATCCCATGACCGGGCCCGCGCCATCAGCGTGAAGAGCTTCTTCTCGCCGCGTGGCAGAGTTCCGAGCGCCCGGATGCCGAGATCGGAGCCGTCAGCGGTCCGGACGGTCAGCGGCTCCTCGTCGAGGTCAACCTCGAAATGCACCTCCAGTGGCCCCGGCCGGCAAACCATCGAGTCGGCGACGGTCATCGGATTCCGGGCCTCGACCGCAATACGCAGCGCCACGATGGTGACCTCGCTGTGCTGCGGTGCCTCGATGACCACTTCCACTGCGTGTGTGCGAGCCGGAATGACCTTTGGCGCCGGTCCTGTCCGGGTACCCGGGGCGTTCGTCAACGCCGATGCGAACGCCGACGTCATCCTGCACATGACCGGTGATGCCTCGGACGCTGTCCACTCCGCGACGGGCAGGCGTATCGGCCCATTGAACGTGTGAAGGATTCCGATGGGAGCGATCACGTCCCGATCACCCAGCCCACCACTCTTCATCCCGCGCTGGGTCTGTACCACCAAGGGCATACGCGCATCGGCCTTCTGATATGCCGGCGATCCCGGGGCAGCCAGTTCCAGAACCAGACAGCTCAACTCATGGGCCCGGTCGTACTCGGCCGACCGACGCGAGTCTCCGTACCGGGCCCAGTGGCAGTCCGCCAGGTCATTCATCAGCCCTGGCCGGGATGGATGCGAGGGGGCAATCCGATCCAGGCACCATTCGCCGAAGTCGATGGCCTCGTCGAAGTGGCCCATATCGTGATCTCGGGTGTACTCCCAGTGGAGGACCCACATGATCGTGCCTGCCACAGCACCCAGCCGTCCGTCCGCGCTGCCATCCTGCTCCTCCAGAGCGCGAAGCCGGCCGAGCCGTTCGAGTGCCTCGCGCCGCAGTCCGTCGTCCGCGGCCTCGTAGTGGATTTGGAGCAGCCCCAGGGCCAGCTCGGCCAGGTCTCCGACGGACGCGGCGCCGACCTGGTCGGCGAGCCTTCGCCAGAAGAAGATCCCTCTTCGGATCAGGTCGGGATTCTTCTGCCGCGAGCCGAGCGTGTGCCAGCCGTCCGCCGCGGCGCGGACAACGGTCGCTGCTGCCGGGCCTTCGCGGTACCAGACCGCGGCTTGCTCGGCGGCTTCCGCCATGGCGAGGATGTCCGGTTCAGCTTGGGTGATCTGCGCCTTCCAGCCCAAGGCGACCGACAGTTCCCGAAGGACGATGGCCTGCTCGCCCAGGCGGGCGAGGAGCTGCCGGTTCAGGGCGATGAACCAGTCTGCGTCTTCGACCACAGCGGGATCGAGGACACCGTGCACCGTCCGGAGCACCAGGTCCATGCGTTCTCCGAACGCCTCGCCTCCGCCGGCGGACCTGGACCGAAGGAACGCTTCGATCATCAGACAGTAGGCGTCGGCGAGTGCCTCGCGACTACCGCGCCGCTCATGGATGGCGAGGTCGAACGCGGCAATCTCCGACAGGCACTCGGGGACTGCCGAAGGCTCTTTCCGGGCAGCGAGGTCGAGCGCCTGGCGAAGGCAGCTGTCCGCCGTGTCGCCGTCATCCTCCGAACCCTCCTGCCGGTACCTCTCGGCGGCCTCGGACCCTACGCGGAGAAGCTCAGCGAGATCCGGCCCCTGCTCGTGCTCCAGTTCGGCGGACAACGCGGTCACGCTCCCCGGGGAAGCCCGGCGGTCCGGAACGGCTCGCTATCAACTCCGGCCGCGCCGATGACCGTCTCACCAGCGCTTCCGTCCGGCCCGATCCACTGCAACGTGAGGCGCCATCGCACGTCATGACCAACGGTGTGGGCGCGGATCGCCAGGACCTCGGGCTCGGTCGACGTGATCTTGAACGGGAAGTCCCAGGCCCCACTCGGCCTGAGCCTCAGTCGCCTCTTGTCGAGCCGCAGATCGAAGGGGCGCACGTCGATCACGCCCTGATGGGTCATCCGCGCTGCACCAGGGTCGATCACCTGGCGGGACACGATCTCCGGGACCGCGTTCGACAGCACCACGGCTCCGGTGGACGAGGTCTGCACAGTGACGCGCACGACGTGGCCGCTTTCCGGAACCAGATCGGTCGTTCCCCGCCCAGGGTCGGGGATCACGATGTAGTCAGTTGCCACCGTCTCGACGGACGCGGTCAACAGCGGAGGCGAGCGCCGCACGTGATCGGCTGCCTTTACCAGCAGATTCGTCGCAATTGTGGTCCCGGCAGCCACGACTACGCCGCCCGCCCACGCCACGACGCTGCTCGTCATGAGCACTGCTGTAGCGGCTACCGCCAAACCGGCACCGATACCCCCGGCGCGTACCAGGTTCCGGCGCCGCATCATTATCGAGCCCAACATCGCCCTCCCGACCCAGATATGACGCATCATTACATCGGCTACCGTGATGGGCTACTGCATGACAGGCTCACGTCGGGGATGTGTCCAGGCCGCCCGTATCACTGGCAGGCGCGCGACAGCCACCCCGAGGTCGTGAACGCCGATCCGGTCTCCCTCTTGGCAGAGTTCCGCCGGAAGGCCGTACTGCCGGGTGAGCAACCCGACTTGCCCGCCAGGGCCCGTGCGTTCGCCGGACGTGCGCAGGCACGGGTCCCGCAGGGCCGACGGCTCGCTTCTCCAGGGCCTCGGCAAGGGCGACCGGCTGGCCGCTCAGGCCGCACTCACCCGTCTGCGGTCGGGTGGGAGCCGTGGCGGGCGAGCTGATCTTGTCCCGTGTGGGGGAGTGGTCCATGACCGCTCAGTTGCTGAATGCCCTGGTCGTCGAGTGCTCCCCGCACCCGCGGGGATGGCCCCGCTTCGGCCGGGTCAGGCCGACCATGGGGGTTGCTCCCCGCACAGCACGCCTTCTCAGGCCATGGGGCAAGTGCTTCCCGTGCTTGCTGGGGATGGTCCCCATGGTGAACGCTCGTGCCGGTACGTGGGGGCGGTGTCCGCTCCGGTCAAGGTGACGACAGCCGCGGCGGCGAGGAGGGGAGCCAGCTGCCGGAGAAAGGTTCGGGGCCGCATGGTGTCTCCATGGTCTGTTCGAGGAGCGCGGTGATGTGCCGGGCGGTGTCGCGGAGCCTTCGGGGAACATGCCGGCCGCGTTCCAGGTGCCGTAGGGCGATTGCCAGTGATCCGGTGGCTCTCGCGGAGCCGATGAACGGGACGGAGTCGGCCAGGCCGAACAGGCTGGCTTCGGTTTCCTGCCAGGCGCCGGCCTGCGCGAGGACACGGGCCAGTTCGGTGGCGAAGAGTACGCGGTAGGCGGGGCCCGGCCCGGGGAGCGCCGCCTCGTGCAGGAAGGCCGCTGCGTCCTCGAGATCACCCAGGGCGGCGAGCGTCATGCCTTGATGGCCCAGCAGCTCCGCGCGGTCGAACCACCAGGCCCACTGCGGGTCCCGCGTGGTGGGACCGTCCTGGAACAGTTCTTCGGCCTGGCACAGTGAGCGCAGTGCGGGCGAACGCTGGTGGAGCCGGGCATGCGCCCTTGCCTCGCGTACGTGGAAGATCGCTCGCACACGCGGTGGGAGGTCCGTACGGGCCAGCACGGACGACGAGATGCGCAGGGCCTCGTCGGGTCGGCCGAGATGCTCCTCCTGCATGCTCATCACGGAGAGGATGAGCAGCTCGACCGACTCGACGGAGGTGCGGTCGGGGTGCCGGCGGGACAGAGCGAGTGCCTGCCGGTGCAGCAGGCGGGCCTGGGCGTGGTGTTCGGCGTCGAACAGTGTCCACGCGGCGACCTGGAGCAACTCGGCCAGTGCAGCGGACGCTTCGCCGCCCTCAGGGCGTGGGCGGTCTTCGACTTCCCTGAGGATCCGCATCGCGGTGCGGGCGGCACGGCGCGCTCCGACGGTGATGTCCAGATCGATGATGCGGCGTGTCAAGGCAGTGACGTCCGGCACCATGAGGGGCGGCGGTGGGGCATCGCTCGCCGGGGGAGTGTCCGCCGTCCGTTTCATGTATATCGCCGCAGTTCCTAAGCTGGGAAAGCCCACCAAGTTGCCACCACGGTAGGCGACAACGGCTTCATCGTAGGAGCGAACCCCGTATGGGCCATCTGGACGAACTTCATCACCTCCTCGTGCGCGCCGGAGGCGCAGACCATTCGCCCCTGTACATGTCGGATGCCGGACCTGACGCGGACCTCGGCGATTTCACCAGCGTTGTCCCGATCGACGAGCCTGACCTGGACCTTCCCAAGACGCTGGCACACGGCCTGGCTGTCTGGACTGCAGCCCGCCCACCAGAAGGACGTGCCTCCCGGACCGAGCTGCGCAAGCACGTCAAGAAGGGCTTGCAGCTCGCTCAGACGATGGCGAAGCACCTGGGACCCACGTGGGTCGTACGCTACTGGGACGAACAGCACCGCACGGCGAAGTTCGTGTGCTGGGGATGCCGGCGACTGCACTGGACTGGTGACGCACACAGCAGTGCATCACACCCCGTCCACCTCACCGCGGAGGGCGAATACAAGTGGTATCCGCTCCGTTCAGAGGGCTTCGGAGACTTCGCTCCGGACGACCCCGCCGCCGGCCTCGGCCTGTCCGATGACCTTGTAGCCGATCTGTACCAGTGGTCGAAGGACATCGACGCCAGCATGGATCTATACCTGAATGAGCGTGACAAGGACAAAGACGACGCCAGACGGCGGAAGCTGGATCAGCGAGGTCAGGAACTGGCCGAACGCACCGCCCGCGAGCTCGGCCAGGGAAGAACCGTGACCTATGGAGGACTCGCTTAGCGAATCCCTCTTCGCAGGGGCGGGGTTGCTCCCGCCTTAGGATGTCAGTCTGTCGGCGGGAGAGAAATGCTGCCTGATCTGAGCCCACTCCGCGTCGGATGGATCACCCTGCCCGCGGGCGGCGGAACGGCGTAGAGGACAGCCGGGCACCGCACCCGTCGGACACCAGGACGTGGTCTGGTGGGGCCTGCCCGGGATCTGTTGCTGCCGTTTCAGGGTCCGGGACAGAGGACGATCACGTGTCTCTCTCGATGGGGGGATGGGCCAAGCGGCCGAGCAAGGCAACTGCGTCATCGCGTACCACCGGTTCGAAGAAGTGTGCGTCGACTTGCTCGACGGCGGCGATCGCACGGGGAGCCAGCTCGGCGCCGGCGCTGGTCACGTGCAGCCGTTTGGCGCGCGTGTCGGCGGGGTCGGTCTTGCGCTCGATCAAGCCCTTGGCTTCCAGAGCGCGTAGGACCTGCGAGGTCATCTTGACGTCCGTGCCGGCCTGGCGGGCCAGGGCCAGCTGGTTGGGCTGCTCGTCGTGCGTGTTCAGCCACCAGGTGCAGGCGAGCAGGACGAACTGGACGTGGGTGAGGCCGAGGGGGCCGAGGGCCGTGGCGATGTCGCGTTGCCAGCGCAGCGTGGCATGCCAGAGCAGGAATCCGGGGCTCTCGCCGGGTTCGAGGGTCATCAGTCCTGCGCTGCCTTGACCAGGGCGGCCACGGTGACGGGCCAGTCCGCGGTGACGGCCGGACCGATCTGCGGGCCGAGTTCGTCGGCGCCGGTGCCGGTGATCTCCATGCGGTACGTCACCCGGGTGCGCAGGCGCTCGCCCTGGTCGAGCCGGTGGATGGTGCGCAGGAGCAGTCCGTCGATGCGGGCCTCGTCCACGAACAGTTCGCCGGCGGTGGCCTCGGAGATGAGCAGGTGTACCGGGTCCTGGCCGGGCGGGGTCATGACGATCTCGGTGCCCGCCGCGAAGGGGCCGCTGATCTCGATGTTCGCGATGTCGGCGTTCCAGTCCGCCCAGTTCTCAACGTCGGCCCACAGGCGCCAGATCGCCTCGGGCGCGGCGTCGGTCTCGGTGCTGTGCTCGTACGTCCACATCAGGGGCCTCCCGGTTCGGTTGATCATCTGTGCAGAGATTATCTCTGCACAGATGACCTGTCCAGGAGGTGGAGTCCCTCGTGCGCCCGACGGCGAAAGTGCCCCACCCCGGCCGGAAGCGGGAGCTGGATCGGGGGCGTGACCCGGTCTCCGGAAGGCGGGGTGCAACAGCTCCTGACAACTGGCGTGTTCCGTGGCCCGGTCAGCGACGGCCGTCTCGTTCAGCCCCAGCACCGGGTCGTCGCTCAGGGCGGCCGCAGCCTGGGGGCAGAGCCTCGGCGATGTCTACAGCGTCCTGAGGGGTAAGAACGGCGGGGCTAGTGGCTTCGTCGACAAGTGCGTGCTGGTCCGTCCCGCCTACCGCCTTTACCGGGCGGCTGAGATGTTCCGCGACCAGGGCTGCGAAGTGCTCGCTGATGTATGCAGTCACGCCGCGGGTGAACGCACCCGGTAGATCGCTGTCACAGGTCTCGGCGGGATCACCTGCTGGAGATGGGTCGCTTCCATTCCACGGGGCGCATTTTCCGAGATGTCCTCGACATCCAAGGCGACTTCCTTCACCTGGGCTTGCGGGAGCGTCCGCTATACGCGGACGGCCACGGAAATCGGCGACGACGTGAATACGCTGCAGAACTTGGGGCGGTCCACGGCACGGAACGGGCGTGTGTGATGTCACAGTTCACGGGGATGGGCAGGGTCGCTTCCGGGTATATGGGAAAATCACTCACCCACAGCAGATTGCGGACCTCGTCCGGGAGAAGCCGTACTACGGTAGCTCTGTCCAGCCGGTGACATGCAGACAAAGATAGATGAGTTACGGAGGACGGATGATGCGTCGAGTTTCTCCCTTGGGCGTGTTTGGGTGTATCGCAAGCCAATCACGCTTCGCCCTGCGTGCTGCCGACCTGGAGGCTCTGGGCGGGGAAATCGCCCTGGCAGAACGCACCGTCATCGGATCCTACCTGCGTAACTGCCCTGTAATAATTGCTCTTATGGGGTACTCCGAGGACGTGCTGGGGGATGAATTTTTGGTAACTGGTGGAACGGCCATCCTCAGTGATGGAGTGTTCTTCTGGCGCAGGGATGCAGCGGAATATGTAGAGACTTATGGCACAGGGCTCCCAGAGGATTTCCTTTTGCGTGGACGCAAAGAAGGGTGGCAGGTTCCTATCCTGTCCAGGGATGAACTCATTGACATCGATGACTACTTCATGTGGTTGCGAACCCAGGAGAGGTGACGTCTCGAACGTGTGCAAGAAGGCCTGTCGCCGAACCTGGCTGCGACGTGGCGGATCAGGCATCCCTGCCGATGCAGGGTGGGTCTGAGCGTTCTGCCGTAGTTCTGAAACCGGGCCGATCCACCCCGCTTGCTCAATGGGATTCCTTCGCCTTCGGGTAGGTGATGAATTCGGGTAGGTGGTGAAGGGGCGGGTTCCGGTCAGCTCGTCTCAGATGGACAGCGGTCGGCAAGAGCAACGCTCAGGGCTTGTGGATCGGTTCCGGGAGGAACACGAAGGGGCGTACATTCCCGAATGATCCTGTGATGGTCATCGAGTAGGCCCGCGTTGCAGCGCAGGTCGGGAAGGCACGCCCATGCTCAGCGTAGTCACCTCCGACGGTTCCACCGGGTCCGGCTCCTTGATCGACGAGATCATGCGCGAGGGTGCACGCTGGATGCTCGCCGCCGCGCTGGAAGCGGAAGTCAACCAGTACATAGCCGAGTTGGCGGCCGAGAATGACGGGCATGGGCGGCGCCTGGTGGTCCGCCACGGTCCCCACCGGCGCCGGACCGTGGTCACCGCCGCCGGCCCGATCGAGGTCATCGCGCCCCGTGTGAATGACCGCCGTGTCGACGACGAGACCGGCGAGCGAAAGCGGTCTCCTCGAAGATCCTTCCGCCGTGGTGCCGCCAGTCCCCGAAGATCTCGGAGGTGCTGCTGCTCTACCTGCACGGGCTGTCGTCCGGAGACTTCGTACTCGCGCTGGAGCAGTTCCTCGGCGGCGCTGCCGGCCGGTCACCCGCGACGGTGACCCGGCTGACGCGGCAGTGGAGCGACGACCATGGCGCCTTCCAACGCCGCGACCTGTCGGGCCGTGACTTCGACTGCGCGTGGGCCGACGGTGTGCACCCCAAGGTCCGGCTCGGGTAGGTGCACTCGTGCGTCCTGGTGTTGCTGGGAGTCCGGCTGGATGGCACGAAGGAGCTGATCGCCCTGGCCGAGGGGCTGCGCGAGAGCACCGAGTCGTGGGCCGACCTGCTCCGTGATTGCCGCCGCCGCGGCATGCGAGCCCCCGAGCTGGTAATCGGCGACGGCGGGATGGGCCTGTGGAAGGCCCTGGCCGAAGTGTTCCCGCATTGCGGACGGCAACGCCGCGGAGCGGTTCGGCGCCCACTTCACGGTGGGAACGTGCCTGGGCGACAACGTGGCCCAGGAGGTCTTCGCGGCCGTCGACAGGCACACCCCGGCCTCACCGCGTGGCAGGAACCCCAGTGGTTCTTTCACTGTGGCGACGGCGCCGCGTTCCTGGGCGTGGTCGGGGAGCCGAACTCGCTGCTCACCCCGATGCACTGGAGACGCTTCGGGAGGAGACAGCCGGTTGGGGCTGGCTGCCGGACCAAGCCGAGCTCTACCTCAGCTCGCTGGACAAGGACGATCAGCCGACGGCGTATCTTCCGGTGCTGGTCCTCTGCGGCCCGCTTTGCCCACTCCGGCTGCCCGTAAGCGCACAGTCAGTCGAATGTGTCGCTCATCCGGGAGTTCGGTGCACAAGGTCGGCGCCCCGAGTTCACCTTGAACATCAACACCGGCGGGTGGACCGACATCCTCCTCTACGGCCTGCTGACCCGCCACTGGCGGAACCCGGTGTCCGACTCACAGTCGAGAGCAATGCCCGCCAGGCAATGCCCGCCAGGCTTCAGTAGCGTCCCTGCCGCGGGCGCCCGCCCCGCTGCGAGGGATCATCTGAACAACCGGCCGGGGATGGGCGGGCCGCCTTCCTCGCCGGCCACGCATGGGCCTGACGGGGAGGACGACGGCCGCTGCACCCGACCGAGTCGTATGGCATGTACGGGACGATCGACAATGAGATCGTGGGCGTACGGCAGAGGTGACGGCGGCGAAGGGACGGGGCGTTGGCGGGGGAACGGACGCTGGCCGGGCGGTATGAACTGGTGAGGTTCGTCGGCCGGGGCGGGATGGGCGAGGTATGGGAAGCCCGGGATCGGCTGATCGAGCGCCGGGTGGCCGTCAAACTCCTGCTGCACCGAGGGGGCGACGCCCACGAGGCCGAGCTGTTCTTCCGTGAGGCCCGCACCGCCGGCGCGCTGCACCATCCGGGCGTGGTGACGGTGCACGACCTGGGCCAGGACCCGGTGGACGGGACGCTCTTCCTGGTGATGGAGTACGTCCAGGGCCGGGATCTGGGAAGACGGCTGGTGGAGGACGGCATGCCGCCAGTGGCCGTGGCCGTGGAGTGGGCCGAGCGGGTGGCCACCGCGCTGGCGGCCGCCCACGACGCGGGGGTCGTGCACCGGGACTTGAAACCGTCCAACCTCATGCTGACCCCTGAGGGCCGGCTGGTCGTACTGGACTTCGGGATCGCCCGGTTCGTCGGGTCGGCGCATAAGCCCAGCAAGGTCATGGGGACCTTCGCCTACATGGCTCCCGAGCGCTTCCGCGAAGAGCCCGGCGACGGGCGCAGTGACCTCTACGCGCTCGGCTGCGTCCTGTACGAACTGCTCACCGGTGACGTGCCCTTCCGCGCCGACGGGCCGCTCGCCGTGATGAACGCCCACCTGCACATGCCTCCCACCCGGCCCGGTGCCCGCCGCCAGGGTGTCCCACCCGCGCTCGACGCACTCGTACTGGCCCTGCTCGCCAAGGAGCCCCGCGACCGGCCGGACACCGCCCGCGAGGTCCGGCGGCGTCTGCGCGCCCTGCTCGCCGCGGGCCCGGCGGGCCCCGCCCCCGGGCTGGCCGACCTGCCGACGCAGACGGCCCCCGTCCCGCGCCCTGTGGCGGATCCGCCCCCGCCAGGCCCGATCGACCCGGCACCGTCGGGCGGGGACGGCGGCCAGGACGACCACGGGAGCACTTCGCGGCGGCGGTTTCTCTGGATCGCGGCCGGCGCCGTCGCCGCGGTCGGCACAGGCGGTGGTATCGCCGCCGTGGCGTACCGGAACCGGAAGCAATGGCCGTTCCACGCGCCCGGCGTGCTGTACGGCGGGCCGACGGTGGTCGACGGGGTCGTGTACGTCGGCTCCGCCTCCGGCGACAACACCCTGTACGCGCTCGATGCCGCGACCTGCGCCACGAAGTGGACCTTCGCCCCTGGTGGTGGCTTCGCGGCAGCTCCCGCAGTCGTCGCCGGGACGGTGTACGCAGCGAGCACGGACGGCAGCCTGTACGCGCTCGACGCGGCCACCGGCACGAGGAATTGGACCTACACCGCGGGCGGTGCTCTCCACACGTCGCCGTTCGTGGCCCATGGCGTCGTATACGTCAACAGCTGGGACTCCAAGATCCACGCTGTGAACGCCGCCGACGGAACCGGCAAGTGGACCCATTCGTTCAACGGTCGCCGATCGGCTCCTGTTGTCGCCGGAGGGGTGGTGTACGTGGCCGGCATAATGCCGGGCATGGGCATCCGCGCCCTCGACGCCGCCGACGGAACCGAGAAGTGGACCTACCGCACCACCGAGCTCGCGACTTTCGATTCGGCCCCCTCTGTGGTCGACGGGATGGTCTACATCGGCGATTCGGAGGGCCACTTCCACGCTCTCGACGCGGCCAGCGGCAGCAAGAAGTGGGACTCCCTCATCGACCGGGCCATATTCTCGTCCCCTGTCGTGGCCAACGGTGTGGCGTACGCGTACGGAGGGAACAACCAGCTCTACGCGATCAACACCGCAAACGGTGTCGCGAAGTGGACCGCCGCCACCGTCCCCACGAATGACAACACATCGAGCCCTGCGGTGGCCGACGGACTCGTGTACTTCGGCAGCGGCACGGACTTCTACGCGTTCAACGCCGTCACCGGGGCCAAGAAATGGAGCATCACCAGCAAAGACGCCTCCTTCGCCGTGCCCACGGTAGCCGGCAGGGTGGTCTACGTGGCCGGCGGCAGCGACCGGACCCTCTACGCCCTCGACGCCAGCACCGGTGAAACCGCCGCTTGACTTGTCCGTACTGGTCCGGCCTCGAACGAGGTCCCGAACGTGATCGCCCGTACGAGGATTCTGCCGTCAGGCTCACAGGAGCGCGAGGGCGTATCGCGCGGTGGGCTGAATCCGCTGGGCGTGACCGTAGGGCAGGCCGGCACGTGGTGTCGCGGCCTGCCCGCTGGCACCCTCATTCTCCGGCTTGATGCGCAGGTCACCAGGCCAGCGCCGTTGGCCGCTCACGATACGGCAGGCACTGTACGGGCCGGTCCAGTCGTGTCTCCGCGGCTTGGGCTGTGCCGTGGTGGCCAAGCCGGTGGTCGTGGGCTACTGGAAGTGGAGCCAGGTGCTCTTGGGCGGACCGGGAGCCTGGCGCAGCGCATTTCCGGGACGTGCCAGCAGCCACTACCGGCACGAAGGGGTCCTACGCAGCGTAGGGCTGATCATGGTGTGCGGCCGCTGGGCGGTGGCCAGTACGTTCTCCGGGAACGCGGGGCCCGCCACGAAGTAGCGGCCTTGGTCTGTCCCGCCGGGTTCAGCAGTCCTGCCCGGTCAGGGCCTGGATGGCCTGCGTTGCCTGGTGCGTTGAGCCCTTCGGCCTTCTGGTGGTGCGAGCGCCGGACCCGGCCCGTCATGGCCACCTCGTGCAGGGCCGTCACCTGCCGCTCAGTGAGCCCGTCGGCCTCGGCGGCGTCCATCGGCTGCATCCAGCACTCGTTGGACCGGTCGACGCGGTGCGAGCCCGCCGCAGCGAGCGGTCCGGTGAACGCCTTCCGGTACGAGGCAGCTGCCCGCACCGCGCAGACGATCCTGCAGCAGGCCGCCGAGCGGGCCCCGCCGGCCAACCACTGCCTGATGCCTTCCCTCGCCGCTACCGCGCGGTGGATGCACACCGAACTCGGTCCGGGCGATGCCGTTCCTGTCCACCTCGATGGCCTCCCCGGGGGCGGGTTCCCGCCCCCGGGCGTATCGGCTGTATCGGTGTGGACATCGCCCGTGCCGAGCGGGGCGGGCAGTTCTACGTCGCCACCAGTTCCAGCCCTGACTCTGTGGACCGGCACTGAGCTCGGTGAGGCCGACGACTTCCTCCCCGGCACCCCCGTAGCCTCCCGCATGCTGATGCTTACGCCGAAGCCCCTCCTCCGTGGACGAGCCGAGCTGGGCGGATGCCCTGCCGAGAACCCGGTGGGTAACCGAAGCCCCAGCAGGTACGGCCTTCGCCTAAGGAGCCCAGCTCATGCACGGCGTCGTCCCGGTCACCCAGGGAACGCTGCGCAAATTTGTCACCGTCTCCTGGACAGCCCGCCCGCCTGAATCCAGGCACCGCGTCACTGGCACCACGCCAGGAAGACGGCGCCCGAGGGAACCGCGGCCAAGGGACCGGCGGGTAACCCGCCGGCAACCGGCGGGCTGAGCGCGCGAGGCAGCCGGGCCGTTTCGTTCGGCTCCTGCGGGACTTGTCATACTTTCCGAATGGAGAGGCAAGCTGTGGAGACGGCGCGGCGTTGGCTGGCAGATCAGGGCGTTCGCCAGGTGCGCGACGGGTGGGTGAGCGACGAGAAGCCGGGCGAGTTGCTCACCGCTGCCCAAGTGGCGCAGTCCTGGGCAGGCGACGTGTTCGCCGAAGACCTGGACACAGCCGACCAGCTGCGGCTGGCCTTCGGGCTGCTCGACCTCCTCGACGAGTACTGGGTCACCTGCGAGATCCGGTTCGCGCATGATGGCTCGGAGGGTTCCCTGCCGGCTGACGTGCTGTGGGACGGCTACCGTCGGCGATTGGAGGTGGACAGGGACGCCGAGGCCGTCACCTACTCGCTATGGGTGGACTGGTTCGAGGACCACACCACTTCCGCGACGGCCTTCGCCGAAGTGCTCGGTAACGACATCGACCGCGTGGTGGCCGATCCATCGGAAGCCCTGCTCCGCCGGGCCTGTCGGGTCCTGGAGTGCTCGGGCCCGGTGCGCTGGCCTGTGAAGGTACCAACGTACCGCATCGCCCTGCGACTCCCCGCCCTGCACCCAGCCCTCTTCCGCGGCCTCCGGGCGAGCTTCCACGACGTCTACGGCGACCTGGAACCTGCCGCCGCCCTGACCCTCCTCGACCAGCTGGATATCCCGATGAACACCCAGCACCGTGCGGAACTGCGCCATGTGCTCGCCGCAGGGCACAAGAACCACTACCGCAGCCCCGGCGCCTGGGACGACGCGGTCCGCGCCTGCTCCTGAGGCGCCGGACCGGCAGACCAAAGAACGATGCCGGCGAAATTGCCTACGACCTGCCCATCCGGTCATGCGGCTGATCCGAGTACCGGTCCGGTCCGGGAGGGCGGGAAACGAAGAAGTGCCGGCCCGGGGGATTCTTGGCGCGCCGGCCCTGGTAGAACAATGACCGGTGGGTACCCGGGAGCGTGAACGTAAGGTGTACCGGCCGCTGCGGCGGGCCGGCCTTGAGGTGATTCCGAATGCTGTGCCGGACGGCACGATGCCGTTCGTCTCCGGATACCGTACCGAGGACATTGTCGGCGGCTTCTCCCACCGCTACGACACCCCACGGCTCGTTGAGCGCCTCAACGAGGATTGGTACGAGCTCGCGGTCTCATCGGGTCTTCTCGGTCACCGGCGCGAGTTCCTCGTCCAACTGCCACAGGGCATCCGCACGCACCGTGCCTTCCTGCAGGACATGCACAGCGGTCGCCGTGCCGCACCGGTGGTCTGGACCCGGGTCCGGCTCCTGGACCACTGGGACATCATGGGCCGGGGTGCGGAATCGGCGTTCCTCGGCATACACGCGGGCCACCCGGGCTTCGGCATGATGGCTCTCGACAGCAGTGTGTACATCAGCGCCTCGACGGGCGAGACCGGCGTTGATGTGCTCGCGGTGCACCAACCGGACCGCTCGGAGAACATCCTGCGGGCCCTGGAATGGTTCGCGCTCTGGGACGATCCCTACGCCGACCGCGAGTTGCAGGAGCGGATCGCTGTCTGGCTCGCGGGACGCACACCGAGTGTTGTCTCAGGCCCTTGACGAGGTAGCCCGCCCGACCGCTTCCCCGTCGGGGCGTGGTTCCTGCCGCCCCTGCGTCGTACCGCCCTGGGCCATCGGGCAGCCTGGCGCCGCTGTAGCGCCTGCCGATGGCTCGACGCCGAGCTGCCCGGCGGTGACCAGCAGGTGTGGTGGCTGCTGTTCCGTGTACGACCAGGCCCCGCTTTCGTGCTGTGCAACGCGTAATGCGGGGCCTCGCTCGGCCTTGCGCCTGGCATCGTCGTCCGATGCGGTCATCCGGCTGGTGGCAGTGATGGCCTCGCATCGTCCCGGAGCCTGACGTCGTCCATCGGGCCTGGCCAACACCACCACCGCACGCCGCCACACCGAGCCCGCCACCCAGCCTCCCACACCTGTGTTGGGTTGCCAGGAAAGCCGCCGTGGAACTCGTCTTGTTGAGACGCCATGGTGACAAGGGCCTCTCCACTGCTACATGGCCTCTGGGTCTTTCTGACCTCATCGCTTTTCAGGCAGTGGGCTGGGTGATTCAAGGTCGCGTACGGATGGTGGCAGGGCCGGAATGTAGCCAATTTTGGTGTGGGAACGGCGGATGCGGCGAGCCCGTAGCCGCATTCCGCCGGACACCAATGTACGTACGGGGGCTGGGGGACGGGGACTCCCGAAGGCATGGCGCAGCGGCTCGTCAAGGAGCGCGTCGGCTGCCGCGCGGATGAAAGGGCCCAGGGAGGAAGGGAATCGGTTGGTGAGGAGGTCCCGGGTGGCAGCCCACAGTGCAGCTGCATCGGAGGTGGCTGTGAATCGGACCTGCTCGAAATGGTCCATCCACGTCGCGAACTCACCCCATGTAGGTGGCACGCCGCGGATCCCCATCCGGTCGGCGAGAGCGCGGTAGAAAGTGTGGGAAGCCTCCTTCTCGTCTTGGGTCGTAGGCCGCCATCCGTAGGCGTCGCACCAGCGCATCGGGGCGATGTCGAAGCAGGCCAGAACGTAGAGGAATACGTCATTGCTGATGTGCCAGCGGGCGTGTATCCGGTTGAGGGCGGCCACTGTCTCAGCCCCGCGGGCACTGTCCAGACCGTCGCGGAACAGTAGGTACATCATCTGTCCGGTCGCCTTGGCGCGGAGTTCTGTTCGCTGTGTCATCTTCCCGGTGGAGACCAGAACCTGGGCTATCTCGGGCACGGCGAAGGTGCGGTAGAAGCCGATATTGAGTCCTAACGCAAGATCCTCACTGAAATCATGGAAGGCAAGGCTCCGGTAGGTGGATTCAGCGTGCGCCAACGCTGTGACTGTCTCAGGTGCGGGTTTCATGCCAGGTTTCCCCTTTCCAAGAGTTTTCGTTCCGGGCTACGGACAGTCCCGGAAAGCGCCGGGCGACCAGGATCACGTGTCGGTGTTCGTCTCCCGGGCAACATGTTGGCCTGGTGCGGTGAGTGCAGCGTGGTGCCTTCGCGCGAGGCGGAGCTCTCTGTGAGGCCGGAGCTCTCGCAGACGGGCACCGGGCATCGTAGAGGTACGTCGACGGGTCACTGTGCCGCCCGCTGCTCGCGCGCCGACCGGATGGCCAGCGCGTTGTCGACCAGTCGTACGGCGTCCGTCGCCGGGTCCATCGGTATGGACAGCAACGCGCGCACGTAGGCCGGGGCCAGGACCAGCTCGAAGATGTCCGTCCAGGTCAGTGCGGTAACGCCAGCGGCATCCAGGGCGGCCTGGACTTCGCGGATCCGGGGCTCGGCGAAGCTCCGTGCGTCCTGCCCCTCGTCACCGGCCCGGAGCAGGGCCCGGAGCAGGGCCCGGAGCAAGGCCAGGTGGCCGGGACGG
Source organism: Streptomyces sp. XH2 (assembly GCF_049725035.1). NCBI lineage: Bacteria > Bacillati > Actinomycetota > Actinomycetes > Kitasatosporales > Streptomycetaceae > Streptomyces > Streptomyces sp. XH2. Next base: position 412,833 of record NZ_JBMMMZ010000008.1, read on the forward strand.
GCCAGGCCGGTGAGCAGGGTGGTGACCCAGGTCTGCGGGTCGGCCCGCAGGTCGCCGGTGGCAGGGAGCGGTGAACGGCTGTCCAGTTCGTCCACGACCGCGTCGGTGATCAGGCCGTCGGCGGTGCGCCAGCGCCGGTAGATGATGGTGAGATGGACGCCCGAGCGGCCGCCACCTCCGCGATCTCGACGGTGCCGTCGGTGGTGGATTCGGCCAGCAGCTCGCGGGTGGCCGCCCGCACGGCCTCGCGGGTGCGGGCGGTACGGCCTCCGGGGCGGGCTATCCCTGATGCTTGCGTCACCACCTCAACCTACTGCGAATCCCTCGCATTAACCCGGTCGGCGGGTCTGTGGGGACGCAGAGATACAGACGTGCCTCGCAGAGGCGAAGCAGAACCGGAGGCTCTCATGGCTCATGTACTCGTCGTCGGCGGCGGAATCGCGGGTGACACACTCGCGCTGCTTATGGAAAGGGACGGCTGGACGGTCACTGATCGATGCGCGGGAGCGGCGCCTCGCCGAGATGCCGATGGAGGCGTTCGCCGGGCGCGGCTACGTCTCCCGCGAAGAGCTGCTGCGTACCGACTTCGCCCGGATCTTCCATGAGGCGGCCGGGCCGGGCGTGACGCACCGGTTCGGCGAGAGCGCGGACGCGCCTGGAGGACACCGCAACCGGCGTGCTCGCCCGCTTCCGCAGCGGCACGGAAGAGACGTTCGCCGGGAGGGGGGGGCGGCTCCTACGGCACGCACTCGTGGATCCGCGCGCTGCGGTTCACTGTCGGGCATGGGGTGGGTGGCCCTGCCGGAGGGGTCGCCCTCCAGGGCATTCCGGACGCTGTCAATGGCGGCCCGTTCGGGTCCTTCACAGCAGCGGCGGGCTTCTGCCGGTGTGAATATAGGGTGCCTCCGTGTTCCTTCTCCGTACCCGCGCCGCTTGCGCTGCCATGGTCCTGTCCACATTCTTTATCGCGGCTTGTTCTGCCACGGGAACGGACCAGGACGACGACCCGCAGGAAACCACGTATCCCACTGCCGAAGGCCCAGACGCCGATGCCCCGGCGAACGTGCGGCGACCGAGCCCGGATGCCGTCTTCGACTACCAGCTCGGCGGCGCGTACCCGCCTGCCGGCAAGGTGCGGGCTGTCTCCCGTGACCGTGAGGCCAGGCCTGCCGACGGGCTTTACAACATTTGCTACGTCAACGCCTTCCAGACGCAACCGGGCGAAGCCGTCAGCTGGTGGAAGAAGGAGCATCCGGACCTGCTCCTGAAAAACGACGACGGCCACCTGATCGTCGACAAGGACTGGGACGAACCCCTCCTGGACATCTCGACCCCGGCCAAGCGCGAGGCCCTGATGAACGTCATCGGCCCATGGATCGACGGCTGCGCCGCGGCGCATTACGACGCGGTGGAACCGGACAACCTCGACTCCTACGAGCGCTCCGACGGCAAGCTCACCTCCCAGCACGCGATCGCCTTCGCTCGCCTCCTGGCCGCCCGCGCACACAAGCAGAACCTGGCGATCGCCCAGAAGAACACCACTGACCTGCTTCCCCAGCACACACGCATCGGGTTCGACTTCGCCGTCGTCGAAGAATGCGCACGGTACAAGGAATGTCCCGAATTCGGCCGCGCCTACGGTGGCAGGGTCTTCGACATCGAGTACGGGAGGAAGGACTTCACCACTGCTTGCCAGGCGTGGGGGAAGGAGCTGTCCATCACCCTGCGCGATCGAGAGGTCAGCCCTGCCGGTAAGCGCGGCTACGTGTACGAGTCCTGCTGAACGCCCTTGCGATGCGGTGCGCAGGGAATGCCGCCCCCGTCATGCACTGAGCCACCCGGTCCCCCAATGACCAGCCGGCCGAGCTGCTCTCGTACGCGGTGACCAGGACGTTCCCGGCGCGAGGGGGCCCGGTGCGGGGGAGTGGAAGACAGGCCCCATCGGGCTCTTTGACCGCGACTTGGCGTGGCGGCACCAGGCCCGGGTTGTCCCGATCGGGGGGGGCGGGAACAACGCCCGGCACGGTCTCCTGCTCGGGGAACGTTACGGTGGCTGAGCCCGCGCTGGGTGGCGTGAACGGCTTCGAGCAGGTCCTGCTGTGGTGGACCAAGAGCGGGCCGGCTTGGTGATGACGGCCGCCGTCGGAGCCCCCGCGCCGGGGGCCCCGACAACGAGTCGAGTGACGTCAGGCGGACCGGCTGACGTCGTCGCAGTCGGTGGAGGCCGACAACTCGGCCCATGCCAGCATGTCGCGCTCGAAGGCGTCGCGTCCGGCCCGGACGAGCCGAAGCGCGTCGGTGCCCAGCAGCAGGCGCGCCGGCGGCTGGCCGGCCGCCACCATGCGCAGCACCGCGGCCGCGGCCTTGTCCGGGTCGCCCGGCTGGGTCCCTCGGCCGTGGATGCGCCGGGCGCGCAGCGGCTCGAAGAACTCGTCGTAGTCGGCGATCACACGGGGCGCGCGGATCATCGAGCGGCCGGACCAGTCGGTCCGGAAACTGCCCGGCTCGACGGCGGTGACATGGATGCCGAAACCGGCGACCTCCTTGCCGAGCGCCTCGAGGATGCCCTCCACCGCGAACTTGCTGCCGTGGTAGAAGCTGAGACCCGGCATGGTGACCAGCCCGCCCATCGAGGTGACGGCGATGATGTGACCCGAACGGCGCTCCCGCATGTGCGGCAGCACGGCCTTGATCACCGCCACGGTTCCGTAGACGTTCACCTCGAACTGACGGCGCAGGTCATCCATCGACGACTCCTCGAAGAGGCCCTCATGGCCGTACCCGGCGTTGGCGACGAGTACGTCGACCGCCCCCAGGTCGCGCTCGGTCTCGTCCACGACCGTCTCCACCGTGTCATGATCGGTCACGTCCAGGACGCGGGCGTGCGCGTCACCGGCGAGCGCCTCGAAGGCCCGTGCGTCGGCGGGTGTGCGCACCGTGCCCACCACCCGGTGGCCCGCGGCCAACGCCGCGCGCGCCAGTGCGCGGCCCAGGCCGGTGCTGACGCCGGTGATCAGGAATGTCTTGGAGTCCGACACAGGATTTCCCTTCATACGATGCGAACAGAGGCCGCAGGCCAGGGCGGTTGGGCCCCGGTCGGCTGCGACCCGTTCCACTTCAGCACCGGAATCGGACGCCGACCGGCTTCTTGGGGGGCCGCTTCACCCCGGGGACAGGCGGACCGGGGGACTGCCAGTCCCCCTTTCGCGGGCCGCCAGGGCGATCTCGGGCCCTATCGTGAACGGCATGGACCGCAACACAGCTCTCGGTGAGTTCCTCCGCTCCCGGCGGGCACGGATCACCCCGCGCCAGGCGGGCCTGTCCGACGACGGCGGCGCCCGGCGCGTGCCAGGACTGCGCCGCGAAGAGATCGCCCAATTGGCCGGCGTGAGCGTCGACTACTACGTACGCCTGGAACGCGGACGCCGGCTGAACGTCTCCGAGACCGTACTGGACGCCATCTCCCGCGCACTACGCCTCGACCCCGTCGAACACGCCCATCTGATCCAGCTCGCCAAGCCCACCGCAGGCAGGCCCCGCCGCACGGCGACACGTCCGCAGCCGGTCCGCCCGGGGCTGCGCGACCTGCTCCGGATCCTCGAGCACACCCCCGCCCTCGTGCTGGGGCGGCGACTGGACGTGCTTGCGTCCAACCAGATGGCACGTGCGCTGCTCACCGACTTCGACGCGCTGCCGCACCGCGAGCGAAACCTGGTGCGGTTCATGTTCCGCGACGAGACCGCCCGCTCGCTGTACACCCACTGGGACACCCACGCCCAGGACATCGTCTCCTCGCTCCGGCGCGACGCCGGACGCCATCCCCACGATCCCCTGCTGGCCGAACTCGTCGGCGAACTCTCGATCGCGGATGAGGACTTCCGTCGCTGGTGGGCCGACCAGAACGTGTACCGGCACACGCACGGCAGCAAACACTTCCACCACCCGATCGCCGGCCCGCTCACCCTCAACTACGAGTCCCTCACCCTGCCCGCCGACCCGGACCAGCGGCTGAGCGTCTACACCGCAGAGGCAGGCTCCAGCTCCGAAGAGGCGCTTCGGCTACTGGCCTCGTGGATACGGCAACCCGAGACCTCGCACGGGCAGCACACAGATCATGAGACGCCCGCCGGCCAGCGAGGAGCGGTCGGCCATAGTGGCTGCGCCCCATGAGCCGGGACGGGCGTGAGGGAACATAGAGGGAAGAACCGGGACGGATACCAATACGGCCGGCCCATTCGTGCCGCGCATCCACCCTCAATACGTAGTCAGGGGTTAAAACTCAAGCGTATGTCCAGCAGCTCGGGCATTGTCCCAGCCCATAGGGGGTGAAGCGATGTAACCGGGCGCCAAGTCCAGGGCAGCCAGCCGGTGGAAGTCAGGCCCGGGGAGACACCAGGGTCCGTCCTTCCTGCAGAGGTCGGCCAAGTGCTGTCCGACGGGCATCATCGTCTCGTCCTCGCGCCACACGGCGTCGTGGCGGGGGGCGAGGCGACCCGGTGGCGCGCCGACAGGGCCGGAGGGCGGCGAGCTTGTTCTCCCAGGCTTCCTCGCCTTGGCCGGCCCCGCCTCTGTCTTGGGGCTGGTGACCGGATCGGGGTGGTGTTGTGGCGGTCGGATGTGCAGATGGGCGGTCGTGTCATGCCCGGGATGTGAAGGCTGGCGCGGGGCGGAGGAAGTCAGTAAGGTCGCGCTCTTCGGTGGGCCGGCGCCCGCGGGAGTCCTGAGAGCTGTACCTGAAAACATGAGCTGTGACACGGCTGCCGTGCGCTTGCGTCTCGATGCCGCTCTGGCACGTGTGGCCACGTCCTTCCGCGGGATGACCGCACGACCCGACGAGTCGAACTGCGTGTGCCACTGGGGCAGCGCGGAAGAGCTCGCGCTGCTGAAGACGCCGGATACGGAGCTCGATCCGGACCTCCTGTACAGGACGTGGTCCGCGGGCGACTGGAAAGACCATGCAGCGGTGCTACGTCGCATCCTGCCCCAGTTCACCCGCGCCTTGGTCCGCGGTCATGTCGACGCCGGCCCCTTCGCGGAGGAAGTGGGACGCTCCTTCGCCCTCGGAAGGTGGCAGCAATGGCCTGCACAGCAGAGGGCCGCCGTGCGCGAATTCCTCTGCGCATGGTGGGCGCACACCCTGGTCGAGCCGGAACCGGTGGCGCCCGCACATGGTGTCTTCGTCGTGTGCGCCGAGGCATCCGCCGGCGTCGGCCCCTGGCTCAGCATCTGGCAAGCCACCGACCATCCTGCAGCCGACCGGCACCTGGCCGAAGCGGTCGATCACTGGGAGTACGACCTGCTGTGCGACGAACTGCCGTGGAGCGCATGGGACAACAAGGACGACATGTGCCGCGAACTGGCGCAGTGGCTGGCCCGGCACGCCCCGGCCCGGCTCCGGTCGCACGGTGCCCCCAAGGAGCTGATCCACCGGATACGGCTGCTCGGCCTCTCCCACTCCGACCGCTGGGCGGACCCGCTTCTGGCCGCATACCGCTTGTGACAGGGGCGAAACGAGGACGAAAGCAGGCCAGCACACGCATGGACGGCCGTGCGGGCATCGCTGCTGCTCCTGGCCGGCGGCTTCCTTGCCGGAGAGGCCTGGGGCCCCTGGCTGACGTTCGTCGCGGCTCCTTGGTGATCATAGCGGGAAGCCGAATCACGATACTCACACGCGCACAGATGAGGGGTGGTGACGCGATGCAGGTGGACGATCAGGGGGTTCAGGTCGTCGTGACGATGTCCAGGGAGGAGTTCTTCCTCGTTCAGTCGCTGATGAGTGAAGCTGTTGAGACGGGAGACGACTGTGATTTCGATACGCGGGTGGGTGCGAGCAGAGACGAGGTGAGGGCGCTTCTGAAGCGTTTGCCGGATCTCCCGTTCCATCCATCCGCCCTGCGGAGATAGGCGCAGCCAGCGGCTCCGCGAGCAGCGGGTTTCCCATCAGGTAGATCTGACCCACGGCGAGGTAGTTCGCGGCGCGCCAGTGTGCGTCCAGTTCCCGCAGCTCCTTGTGGGTGAGAGCAGTGGCCGGGGTCGCCGTCGTACGGTTCGGCATGCGTTGTCTCCGTAACGCTGCGTCGAAGGCGGAGAGTTGTCACGTCACCGACGCTGCTCTGCTTGTACGGACCTCTCAGCGCCCCCGCCGTGTGCCGGTCCTGGCGCGGAGGGGGGCGGCCGTCTGCCCGCCGGCTCCGGCGTAGGAGATGCGCTGGTCCACCGATACGACTCCGTCCACCGAGCGGCAGAGGCGCTCGATGACGGGGACCGCACTCCCGATCTCCGGTTCCACGGTGCCGGTGAGCGAGACCTGCCCTTCGCACACCGCGACGGTCACCGCCGACGGCGCCAGGCCCATGGTCCGCTCCAGCAGGTCGCGTGCGATCTCGGAGCGGATGGCGGTGTCCTCACGCAGGTAGACCCGCAGGACGTCCGAACGACTGATGATCCCGAGGAGCCGGAAGGTCTCGTCAACAACGGGCAGGCGCTTGACATTCCGTGCCGCCATCAGCCGCGCCGTCTCCACCACGTTCCATCCGGGCCGGGCACAGACCGGGGGAGCGGTCATGAGCTCGCCGGCCCGCGCGCCCTCGGCCTTCGCCCGTTCCGCGGGACGGAGGTGCGGGAGGGGAAGGAGGCCGAACGGGTCGGGCAGGCCGGCGGGCTTGCGCAGGAGATCGGACTCGGAGACCACACCGACCACGCGGCCGTCACCGTCCACGACCGGCACGGCCGTGACGTCGTTCTCCGCGAGCTTCCTGACGATTGCCTTGAACGGTGTGTCCGGGCGCACGCGGACCACGTTCCGGGTCATGAGGTCGTCGACCGTGCGGTGCTCCACCATGTTCGGCTCCTTTGCATCCTGATGCTGCTCATCAGGCTGGCGCCCGGGGGCCGGGCGTGGCTTGGGCCGGTCGGGCCGGGGACCGGGGCCATGGGTCCCCGGTCGTACGGTGCGCCTCGCCGCGGATGACCTCGCCCTCGCAACGGCAGGCCCACGGCCGACGGGTCCTGCACGTTCGTTGCCGAGCGCCGAGCGCCGAGCGCCGAGCGCCGAGCGCCGAGCCCGGCTGGCCGGGCCACCGGGTCGTGGCCGGACGGCAGAAGCACGGGCCTTTCGGCCCATGGCCGGTACTCCGGGCCCCCGTTGTGATGGGTCCCTGACAGCGACCCTGGAGGCAGCCGATGTTCCCGTTCGCCGGTGCACCCGAACAGACCCCGGGCAACTGCCCGGCCCTCCCTGAACGCATCCGGGCAGTCGTACTCGACACGGACTCGGTCATCACCGACCTGGCCCACGTGCAGGGGGCGGCATGGACCTGTGTCCTCGACGCCTACCTGCAGGAGCGCGCACCGGGGGCAGGGATGAGAAGGCCCGACCCGGAGACGGAACTGCCATGGTTCGTCGACGGCTCTCACCTCACGAGCGCGGTGACGTCCTTCCTGGAGGCACGCGGGCTCGGGTTCGGCACCCTTGGTGAGGCCACGTCGGTCACCCACGGCCTCGCTGTCCGGCAACAGGCAATGCTCCAGCGGTATCTGCACCGCTACGGCACGGGCTTCCGACGAGGCATCAGCGACCTGCTGACGGACCTCCGGCGCCGGGGTATCCTCTGCGCCGCGGTCTCCACCACGGCGCGGGCACGGGGCCTGCTGGCTGCTCGAGGACTGCTCCCGATGCTGGACACGGTGCTCGACGGAGACGACCGGGCACGTCTGCAGGTGCCGGCCCGTCCGGACCCGGCGCTGCTGCACCAGGCGGCCCGGCTGCTGGGCGCCGACCGGCAGGACACCGCCGTGGTGGACGCCTCGCCGAACGGTGTGGAGGCCGCCGCCCGGGGCGAATTCGGCCGGATCATCGGTCTTACGCCGGCCGGACACCTTCGCCACATGACCGAGATGTTCCGCCGCGGTGCCGACCTGGTGGTGCACGACCTGGGCGAACTCCGTAACACCAGCACCCCGCCCGCGGCGGCCACGGCCGCCTGACGCCGCGCCGGGCACACCCGTGACGGCTCGAAGGCCGGCCACGTCGTCGGCCCCCGATCTCCATGACACCTCTCACCGCCATCCCGATGGACCGGAACCGGCTCGCCCCGACCGCCGCAACTGCTGCGACCGCCACCACTGCCGGCCTGCCGCGTGCGGCCAACCACCCCTGGAGCACCCATGATGCCGAGAACAGACGCCCCGCCCACCGAGCGCGTGGTGGTCGGTTTCGATGGTTCGGCCCCCACACTGCGGGCCCTCGACCGGGCCGCTGACGAGGCCGTACGGCGCGACGTGAGGCTGGAGATCCTGTGCGGCTGGCCGTGGGCCCTCGGGGCACGGAAGGCCGGAGCAGACGCATGTACCCAGCGGCAGAAGCCGGGCGAAGCGGGGGTGCCGGACCAAGGGCAGGTGCTCTACGAGGCCGCTCGCGCGGGAGTGAACGCCGCCGCCGAGCGGGTCCGTTCCCGCTGCCCCGGCCTGCGAACCGTGCCACACCTCACCACCGAACCGGCGGCACGAGCCCTCGTCCGGGCCGGGCGCAACGCCGCTCTGACGGTGGTCGGCACACGAGGGCACGGCGGCTTCACGGGACTTCTGCTGGGATCGGTCAGCTTGCGGGTGGCCGCGCACTGCACCGGCCCGCTGCTCGTGGTGCGGGGCGACGGGGACCGGTCCCGGGGCGTCGTCCTGGTCGGTCTGGCTTCGGAGGCGGACACCGACGCCGTGCGGTTCGGCTTCCAGGAGGCACGGCGGCGCGGTGCCGCACTACAGGTGCTGCACGCCTGGCAGTACGCGGCAGTGCCGGGCGTACTGCCCCCGGCGGAGTTGCACTGGGACGACCCCGGTGACCAGAAGAGGTGCGAGGCGGCGGTGCCGGGGTTCGCGACAGCCGTGCTCCGCGAGGAGTACCCGGACGTGGAGGTCCGAACCGAGTCCGTGTACCGGGGCGCCGGACGGGCACTGGTCGAGGCGAGCGCCGAAGCGGATGTCGTCGTCCTCGCCGCCCACCGGCCACGTCACCCCCTGGGTCTGCAACTCGGCCCTGTCACCCACTCGGTGCTGCACCACGCCCACTGTGCCGTGGCCTTGGTCCCCGTGACCTGACTTGCAAACGGCTGGATCGACAGGGCGGTGTCGGAAGCACGGCGGCCTTCCGAGTGATCAAGCTTTGACCTGGGCAACGAAATCTTCATTCGGTTGCTCCAGGCGTATTCACAGAGCAACGGAGCTTTGCCGGCAGTGGCACATCGGTGAGGACCAGGCGCCGCAGCTCGGCGAGGTCGGCGGTCACCTGGTGCAGTTCGAGCTGCGCCTGGCGGAGCGAAGCGGGGAAGTCATAGGTATCAGCCATTGCAGCTCAATCTTACCCTTGTGTCGTATGCATGTTCTATTTAGTGGTGGGTGGCTGGCAGGCCGGCGGGGCGGAGCGCTGCGCCTTGGACTTTCGGTGCGGGCTCCTTGGCGGGTTTGCGGACCGGTTGCCGGCTGGGAAGGGGACCGAGGGCGGCCATCGGACGTCGGGGCTGGAGCTTGGACGGTGTGGTGGGAGGGGCTCGATGCGGACGAGGGACATTCGTGTCGGTGGTACGTACGTCGTCAACGTGCCGCAGCGGATCCGGCCCGCGCTGCGGGACCGCGTGCCACGCACCCGGGAGGGGGTCGCCGCGGATATGCGGCTGCATCTGCACTGTGGCCGACGGTTCGAGGTCACGGTTACGGGTTCGAGTCGGTGACCACCAGTAAGGTCGCCCTCCCGCTGACCGCCGAGCAGGCCGAGGCCCTCGGGCTCCCGGATCGCGGGAGGCGTACACGATCGGGGGCCTGGTCCTGGATGCCGGGTGCAGGCCGGTCAAGCTGCCCACCACCCTTGCCTGCGCCGGGTTGCCCGCGCGCTGGCCGGACCCGCTGGGCACGCCGGCCGTGCTCGACGACCTGTCGGTCGCGTACTACCGCTGGCAAGCCGCCGGCATGGAGGCCGCGGTCATTGTCCAGGAGGCGGCGGAGATGCTGGAGAAGCAGCGGGAGGTGGCCGGCCGTGCCCTGGACGACTACGACGCCGAGGAGCACCTGCGGATCGTGGAGGTCCAGTGCGGGAGTGGCAGCGCATCGGACTGGTGATGCGGGTGACCGGGGCCGGGCGCTACCGCCCGCAGGGCGATCCCGGCCTGACCGAAGACGACCTCAAGAATCCCATCGCCCCCAAGGACGGACCGGGCCCGCGCACTGGCCGCCCTCAGCCTCCCGCGCCCCAGTGCCGGTCCGGGTTGCCGGCTCCGTTGCCCCGGACCGGAGCTGGTTACGCCGTGGCCGTCTCCTGCGCGGGCGCAAGAGCAGCGGGTGGGGAGCGCCGGCCTTTGCCGATGTGCGCAGGTGCGTCCAGTCGGCTTCGGGGTGTTGTTCGGGCGGGGCGTCGAGGTCTCCGGTGGAGAAGCGGGGCACGGTCACGGCGCCGGCCTTGGACGTGCCGAATGGAACTCGCCCGTAGGAGACGGGCGTGATCTACCCGAGTCGCCGCATCCATTCGTAGTCGGACCTGCGCACGCCGAGCTGGGCGGCGGCCTGCCCGGGCCCGAGCGGCGCCTCGCGCGCCAGGATCTCCGGGAGATCCGGCCGGGGGCCGTCCGTGTCGGCCTGGTCCGGGCTGAGCTGGGGTGCTTGTGGTCGTGGCTCAGGTCGAGCAGCGGCCCCGGCGCGATGGGCCGATCGCGCAGACCGGACTGATCCCCGCCTCATCGTGACGTTACCCCCGACCAGGAAGTTCGGTAGCCGTTTTCGTTCGCGCTCACTTTGGCGCGCTCGGCGGGCGGG